>JBGAFL010000083.1:0-16606 GCA_044227265.1 Methylobacterium sp. | reverse complement strand
GCTGAACCGATGCCGGCGCCTCGCCAAGGATTGGGAATGCAAGAGCCGAAAAGGCCGCGCCTTCCTCCTCCTAGCATCCATTCGCCTTATGACCCGAAAGCTCTGTCAGAAAACGAGATGACGTCGGACAGACTCTCAGATTCTGAACGGGCGATGGACCGTATCAGGTGGCGATGTCTTCGAGCGGCGCGTGAGACGCACTCGTTACAAAGGAACCCATCATGCCGGTCGTTGATATCCAACTTATCGAAGGTGTCTTCGACGAGAACCAGAAGCAGGAGATGATCCGCAAGGTCTCCGATGCGATGGTTGCGGTCGAGGGTGAAGCTATGCGCAGCCTCACCTGGGTCCGTGTTCAGGAGATGGCCAGCGGCGAGTGGGCCGTCGGCGGCAATGTCCTGGAAGCCGCGGATGTGAAAGCGATGGCCTCCAGGTAGAACGCGAAGCGGACGTTCGGGCTTGCCCTTAGCGTTCGTTCGATCGCTCTGTGTCATCTTCCGACAAGATGACCCGGACGTCTGCGCAGAGGAACCATTTGGTTCCCATCTGCCAAAGGCAACATGGCCAGCAGCCTCACATTCGATGCACTCCGTGCAACTTGGCGATTTCCGGCACGAATCCTTCGCACCGCGCAACTCCCGCTGGCCCTTTGCTGAAATCGCCGCTGCTTGATTGCGGCCAATTCACATAAGTCGGTCGGTCCATGCCCGCCTTGCGCGACGAATGTGGCTGCAGCCGTGGGCAAGGCAGTGGACCGGCGCTTCTTGAAGTGGTGCGACAGGGCACAGCCGATGAGGAACCGGAATAGAACCTTGACGTTATTGAATTTGAAGAGTCGCGGGTCGTGCCGCGGCAAGTCGGTGGAAGGAACCGCCAAATGCTTGGTTGGGCCGTCACATTTCTCGTCGTCGCCTTGGTCGCCGCTCTGCTGGGATTTGGTGGAATAGCGGGCACCGCGATGGAAGCTGCCAAGCTCGTCTTTTTCGTTGCGATCGTGCTCTTCGCGATTTCGGCCGTCATCGGCCTGATGCGCGGCCGGTCGACACTCTAGACGTGCATCATCGACACTGGCCCTGGCCGCGTGCCAGGGCCGGCTCACAACGCGAGAGCACGCTCACTCGCTAGTCCTGAACGAGCGGCTTCGTCTCGTCGTCCAGTTTCGCTATGAGTTCGGCAAAGCGCGACGGGACGGGCTGGTTCAGGACGGTTTCATAGCTGGCGCGCAACTGAGCGCCGAGCCGTTTTCGTGTCTGCGGATCGAGAGGCCGTCTCTTCGTCTCTCGACCATTGCCCTCTTGGGCGATCGGTTCTGCCGCGATCTCGAGCGATGTGCCGCCATCCGCTCCCGCCTTCTCCGTCACGAGCTCTCCGATCTTCCCCTCGGTCGCAAGAGCGCGACACTGCCGCGATTGTCTTGCGGCCAGACATGAGTCATGGCTTGCCCAGCAACGCTGGTCGTGCCGCCTGGTTCCGCTGCAATGCGGAACGCTCTGGCTCAGCCTAGCGTTAGGGCGGAAGCGACTGCGAGACCGCGAAGGCGCAGGGGACCTCATGTCGACAGCACAACTCGTCGTGCAGCATCTGCCGTATCTGCGCCGCTATGCGCGCGCGCTGACGGGGAGCCAGGTTGCCGGCGATGCCTACGTCGCCGCGACGCTCGAAACGCTGGTGAACGAGCCGGAAACGCTTGGCCGCAGCACCAACGTCAAGGCCGATCTGTTCCGGGTCTTCACGCGGATCTGGAACTCGCTCCTGGTCAATGGCCACAGCGAGCAGGTTCAGCATGATCTGCCGGCCGAGATCCGTCTCGGCCAGATCACGCCGCTGCCGCGCCAGGCCTTCCTGTTGTCCTGCCTCGAAGGCTTCTCCGAAGAAGATGCCGGCGTCATTCTCGACGTCGGCGTCGAAGAAGTCCGAGAACTCGTCGACGAGGCAGGGCGCGAACTCGCCGCGGACATGGCAACGGACATCCTCATCATCGAGGATGAGCCGCTGATCGCCATGGATCTCGAAGCCCTCGTCGAGGGACTCGGGCACAACGTCACCGGCGTCGCGCGCACGCGGTCGGAGGCCACAAAGCTCGCTTCGGAACGCAACCGCCCGGGGCTGATCCTCGCCGACATTCAGCTTGCGGACGGTTCTTCGGGGCTCGATGCCGTCAACGATCTCCTGAAGACCTTCGAGGTGCCGGTGATTTTTATCACCGCCTATCCCGAGCGGTTCCTGACCGGCGAGAGGCCTGAACCGGCCTTTCTCATCGCCAAGCCGTTCCAGCCCGCCAATGTCTCGGCTGTCATCAGCCAGGCCCTGTTCTTCCAGCAGAGCGCGCGCCGACGCGAAGCCAAGACCGCGTAGACCTTTTCCTCCCTCGAAGACAAATCCGCACAAGCCGGCCCGAACGATCGGGCCGGCTTGTGTCGTCGCGTTCAGTACACCGAGTACCGAAAAGGCGAAAAACGCCTCGGGCTAGCGACGCTCGCTCGGCAAAAATCTGTCCCAAGCGCGCAGAAAAAACGGGCCGGACAAAATCCGACCCGTCTATGAGGTTCCGGCCGATGCACAAGGGGAATGCGGGGAGGACCAGGTGGCCGGGTGATCTACTAACGGTTGGTGAATGCCCGGGTTCCGCCGATCTGCGGCTTTGCCGAAAATTTGAAAATGTGGCCTTTGCGCACCGGGATCCTCGGAGCGGCACGGCCAGCTGCCACCTGCGGGAGCGCCTGCTCCAAGCATAGAATACTTCCCTTAACGATCTCGAAACAGTCAAGGAACCGAGCGGGCGAATCCGCGTTGTCCGAACACCTGTCAAGCTCCTTCGGAGATGGCGTCGATGCTTCGGTCTGGTTTCCTTCTTGGCCTGAGTGGAGCGGCAGCTTTCCTGACGCTCGTGACCCTCCCAGTCGTCCGTGCGCATGCCGACCGCTGGACCGGGCCCAACGTCTCGATGAGCGTCCCAGTCAAATCGGTGCAGGCGCCGCTTTCCAAGTCTTCGCCAGTCTGGGTCAGCCCGGTCCGTTCGCAGTCGTTGCATCTTGCCACGATGCCGCGTCCCGAGCCGACGGCTGCACCGGCCGTACCAGCGAATGTCGGCCCATCCGCCAGCGAGAAAGAGGCCTTGAAGCCGCGGCGCATCACGCGCGAAGGCTGCGAGGCTCCTCTCAGCTCTCTCGTCGGACCAGAGGCTCGCCGGATGGTGCCCGGCCGCTGCATGGCCTGACGCGCGCATTCGCATTCATCGACTAAATGCGAAGCCATACCTGGCGAGATTTCAGCCGAGTGAGCGCTGGACGAAATCCGCTTCGATCCTTCAGGCGGAAGCCGAGACCTTCCTGACGTCTGCCGTCAACCCTCCTGGGGTTGAGCGCTCGCTAGAAACCAGCCGGTCACCCGGATTGAACACGCCGAGCGGAACATCACGGTCAGGCAGCACGACCGTGGTGGCTTTGTTGACATGCACCAGGACGTGCCGCTTGAGCGGCAATGACGCTGCAGCCCAGCGCCGGAGCTGAGTGTAATACGGCTCGCGACGCCAGATGTTGGGTTGTCCGGGATCGACCTGGACATTCATCGAGCGGCTGACCGGGTCGAGGCTCAGCACCATCTTTGCCCGGTCGGGCTTCCATTCCGGCCCAAGCCAGCTTTCAGTCATCCAGAGGCAGTGAAAGTTGCGGCAGTGCTGCGGCCTAGTCTCGTGGATTCCGCATCCGCGGCCCGCCTTCGTGTGGCGGCACCACTGCCCCGCAACGCTCTCGACTGCGGGAACATCGTAGACTTTGCAGCACAAGGTGCAGCTGCCGCAGGTGCGGCCCGGCGCCGGCTCGGCGACGATGCCGCTGGGATCGACGATCACGGCTGGCCTCTTACAATGGACGGCGGCTCGTTCCTGGTTATTGAGGATGCTTCGGGCCGTTAGTATGGCGCCCAGTCTTGGCCCACCCGCCCTTTGAGACGAGCCAGTATGCTGTCGAATTCAGCCGCCAGGGACATCGAGGCGCTTCTGCATCCCTACACGAACCTCGTGACCCATCGAGAGGCGGGGCCGCTCGTGCTGGAACGCGGCGAGGGCGTGTGGGTCTATGACGACCATGGCCGCCCCTATCTCGAGGGTATGTCCGGCCTCTGGTGCACGGCGCTCGGCTATTCGAACGCGGAACTGGTCGAGGCCGCGGCCGAGCAGATGGCCCGCCTACCCTTCACGCATCTCTTCTCGGGCCGCAGCCATGACCCGGCGATCGAACTCGCCGAAACTTTGAAAGGATTGATGCCGGTCCCGACCTCCAAAGTCTATTTCACCTCCTCGGGCTCGGAGGCGAATGACGCACAGGTCAAGTTCCTCTGGTACATGAACAATGCGCTCCGCCGCCCACGCAAGAAAAAGATCATCGCTCAGGTGAAGGGCTATCACGGCGTCACCATCGCGAGCGCCTCGCTCACCGGCATGCAGGCGAACCACGCAGATTGGGACCTGCCGCTGCCCGGCTTCCTGCACGCTGCCTGTCCGCATCATTACCGGGGCGCTTCCGCCGGCGAGAGCGAAGAGGATTTCTCGCAGAGGCTCGCCGACGATCTCGACGCGCTGATCCAGCGCGAGGATCCAGAGACGATCGCCGCCTTCTTCGCCGAGCCGGTGATGGGCGCCGGCGGCGCGCTGGTTCCGCCTGCCGGATACTTTTCAAAGATCCAGGTAGTGCTCGATCGCTACGACATCCGGCTCGTCGCTGACGAGATCATCTGCGGCTTCGGCCGGCTCGGCACCTGGTTCGGAAGCGAAGCGCTCGGGATGCGGCCGAACACCCTGTCCTTCGCCAAGGCGGTGACCTCCGGCTACCTGCCGCTCGGCGGCGTCAGCATCGATGAGCCGCTGTATCAGGCCATGCTCGACGAAAGCGGCAAATTCGGCATGTTCGGCCACGGCACCACCTATTCGGGGCACCCCGTCGCCTGCGCGGTGGCGAACAAGACGCTGGAGATTTTTCGCCGCGAGCGGATCGTGGAAGGGGTTGCGGAGAAGGCGCCGCATTTCCAGCGGCGATTGACTGCGCTCGCGGACCACCCGCTCGTCGGCGAGGCGCGCGGGCTGGGCCTGATCGGAGGCATCGAGATCGTCGCCGACAAGGTCTCGAAACGCCAATTCGATCCGAAAGCCGGTGTGGCGGCCCGCTGCGTCTCCTTCGCGCAGAGCGAAGGGCTGATCGTACGCTCGTTGGTAGGCGACAGAATCGCCCTCTGCCCGCCCCTCATCATCGCGCCGGACGAAATCGACACGCTGTTCGAGCGCCTGACACGCGCGCTCGATCGCACGGCCGATTGGGCTGTTGGCGAAGGACTGTATTCGGGTTGACGGCACTCAACTCGAAAGTTGCTTCAAGCGATTCATGTCTTACACGTCGAGGTTCTGGGTTCCGGGTTCCGCTGCGCGGCCCCGGAATGACGGCCGCGGCTCATCGAAAACCGCGTGCTCACAGCGCGCTCATCCCCTATCACCGCGGCCCATGACCGACGACACACTCGCGCGCACCCTGCTGCCCCTGCTCGAACGCATCGCCGTAGCGCTCGAACGCACAGCGCCGAACCCGCCTCCCCCGACCGATACGGCGAGCGCCGATGCCTTCCTCTGGGGCCCGGAACGGCGGCTGATCCCGGTTGCCCGCGTCAATCGCGTCGAGATCGGGCTGCTCACCGGCATCGACCGTGTGCGCGACATGCTCGTCGAGAATACCGAGCGCTTCGCGAAGGGCCTGCCGGCGAACAACGCCCTGCTCTGGGGCGCGCGGGGCATGGGCAAATCCTCGCTGGTCAAGGCCGCCCAGGCCGAGATCAATGCGCGCCGCGCGCCAGGCACCCTGCCGATGAAGCTCGTCGAGATTCATCGCGAGGATATCGAGGCGCTCCCTGAGCTGATGAGCTTGCTCCGCCCCGATCCGCATCGCTGGCTGGTCTTCTGCGACGACCTCTCGTTCGATGCCGACGACACCTCCTACAAGTCGCTCAAGACCGCGCTCGATGGCGGCATCGAGGGCCGGCCCGAGAACGTCCTGTTCTACGCCACCTCGAACCGGCGCCATCTGCTCGCGCGCGAGATGGTCGAGAACGAGCGCTCGACCGCGATCAATCCCGGCGAGGCGGTAGAGGAAAAGGTCTCGCTGTCCGACCGCTTCGGCCTCTGGCTCGGCTTCCACAAATGCAGCCAGGACGAGTATCTCGCGATGATCCGCGCCTATGCGGATCGCTACGGCTTGAAGGTCGAACCGGAGCGCCTGCGCGCCGAGGCGCTCGAATGGGCGACGACGCGGGGCTCACGCTCGGGACGCACGGCGTTCCAGTTCATCCAGGATCTGGCGGGGCGGCTGGGGCAGCGGCTGGCCGGGTGATACGATGTTACGGTGCCGGTCACTTGTCCGAACAGACAAAGCGGCCATCTAAGGTGCTGGAATTAAAGGCGCTGCAGTTCGACGGCACGCCGATATCACGAGGAGCATCCCGCGATGGATCAGACCGGCGGCAACACGACTTCCTCCGCGATCGGCGATTTGATCACCGACGCAGCCGTCGCTGCTTTGCCCGGCATCCTGCAACGCGTCTTCCCCGGCGGCGTTCAGGGTCTGCTCGACCAGCTCGCGCAATCCGGCTTCGGCAAGCAGGTCAATTCCTGGCTCGGGCGCGGCGAGAACCAGCCGATCTCGACCGACGATCTGCGCGTCGTGCTGCAGAGCAACCAGGCCATGATCATTGCCGAGAAGCTCGGCATTCCGAAGGACCAGGCGCTGGCGCTCCTCGCCAAGCTGCTGCCGGAAGCGGTCAATCGGCAAAGCCCGAACGGCACCTTGCAGACACCCGTCGCCCCCTGACAATGCAAAAGGCGGCCCGGGTTTCGGGCCGCCTTCGCGCTCATACCAATATAGGCTCAGTTGCTGGCGAGATGCGGGATCGGGTCGACCGGGGTCGCGCCCTTGCGGATCTCGAAATGCAGCTGGGGCGAGGTGACGTTACCTGTGGCGCCAGATTTCGCGATGGTCTGGCCGCGCTTCACCTTGTCTCCGGGGCGGACGTCGAGTTCGCCATTATGGGCGTAGGCGGAGACGTAGCCGTTGTTGTGCCGCACCAGCACCAGCTTGCCGTAGCCCTTCACGTCTGAGCCGGCATAGGCGACTGTACCATCCTCGGCGGCCTTGACCGGCGTTCCTTCCGGAACGGCGATGTTGATGCCCTCGTTGCCGCTCGAGCCGTAGCCGTTGATGACGCGGCCCTTGGCCGGCCAGCGGAACGATTCATTGGCATCCGAGGCGGTGACCGAGCCGACTGGGTCGGCGCTGGCGACCTTCACTGGGGTCGGAGCCGGTGCGGGCTCCGGCTCGCGTTCGGCAACCTTCGTCTCCTTCGCGGTATCCTTGGGAGCCGACTTGGCGGCGAGCTTCGCCGCTGCGCCCTCCGCGGCCTTGGCGTCGGCTGCCTTCTTCGCGGCATCCTTGGCAGCAGCTTCGGCAGCCTTTGCTTCGGCGACCTTCTTGGTGGCTTCCTTGGCGGCTTCAGCCTTGGCGAGCTTGGCCTCGGCCTCTGCCTTCCGAGCGGCTTCGGCCTTGCGCTCGGCGGCCGGATCGGGCTTTGCCGCGTCCTTGGAAGCCGTCTTGACCTGAGCCTTCTTGGCCTCGGCGTCGGCCAGCTTCTTGGCCTCGGCAGCCTTCTTGGTTTCGGCGAGCCTCTTGGCTTCGGCGGCCTCGGCAGCCTTCTTGGCTTCCACGGCCTTCGCCTCCGCGAGCTTCTTCGCCTCGAGGGCTTCCGACGCCTTCTTGGCGTCCGCGAGCTTTCTCGCCTCGGCAGCTTCGGCGAGCTTCTTGGCTTCCGCAGCCTTCAGATCGGCAGCCTTCTTGACCTCGGCCAGCTTCCTGGCTTCGACTTCCTTCCTGGCTTCGATCTCGGCCTGCTTACGAGCTTCCGCTTCGGCGAGCTTCTTGGCTTCGGCGAGTTTGCGCGCCTCGGCTTCCGCGGCCTTCTTGTCGATCAGCTTGGGCGCAGCACCGAATTGAAGCTTCGGCGCGGGAGCGACCGGCGCGATCCGCGGGCTCGCCATGCGGCCAGCATCCGGGTTCATGCCTGCGACAGCACTGGCAATCGGCGCGGATTCGGCCAGGCGGCTCGGGGCCGGTCTGGGCGACATCACGGCGGAGGGAGCACCGAGATCGCCCGTCTGGACGCGAGGCGTGCGGATCGCGGGCGGGGGTGCCGTGTCGGTCTCATCGGCAAGGCTGCCCGTCGCCGAAGGCTCGCCCGTGAGCGACGTGAACGGGTTGGTGAAAGGATCACCCAACCGCGAAGCGTCCGACGAACAGGCCGCCGTTCCGCCGCCGATCACTCCGATCAGAGCAAAACGCGACAGAGTCCTCCACCCCCGACCAGCCCCGCGATTACGCATCGACGCACCCGTTTGCCTGACGCAACTTGATGTCGTCATTCAAACGGGATTCAGGTTAAACATCCGTTCCAGAGCTTCGCGATTGTGCCGCATTCGCGAATGTCGGACGGGAAAATCGGCACCTTTCGAAACATCCAATCGGGTTTCAAACGCAGCTTTCCGACATAGAGTCTTGCCGCGTATCGGCTATTTTTGTCGGGCCGTCTCCCACACCTCAGATCGCCCCAAAATTCAGCCGACACGCCCCTGGAGCAAGGCCGGCAATCGCAGACTTTGGCCGATCGAGGACACGAAGCCAGATCGGGCAACGCAATCGACGATCCCGAGGCACGGGCCGTTCGCGGTGTCGATTACGGCCACGAGCCGGCCGCCGGGTGCCAAGGCCGCGCGGAGGCCGAGCGGCACCTCGCTGCAATGCCCGTTGAGAAGGATGCGGTCGAAGCCCCCTGCCCCCGCGACGCTTCGGGCAAGGCCATCGGCATGTTCGACCGAGATCCGGCGCCGTTCGGGCGACAGCCGATCGGCCGCCGCTTGTGCGAGGCGCCCGTCGCGCTCGAGGCTACGGACATGGTCTGCCCCCATGTCGAGCAGCAGCGCTGTGCCGTAACCGGAGCCGGTGCCGATTTCGAGAACACGCTGGCCCGGCTTCACATGCAAGGCGATCAGCATGGCCGCGATCTTGGTCGGCGCCGTCATGGTCTGGCCGTGTGCCAAAGGCAGCGCGATGTCGCGCCGAGCATGCTCGCGGAAGGGCGCGGGCGCGAAGCGCTCACGGGGCACCCGCTCCATCGCTCGCAAGACCGTCGTATCGCGAACGCCGCGTTCGCGAAGCAGCAGCACGAAGGCTGCGTCGCCGACGGCACCATCGAGGTCGAGATCATCGTCCGGCATCGTCGACGATCCCTTGGGCCGGCTCAGGCCACGAAGGCCTTGGCGAAGCGCGTCAGCGTCGGCTGATCGGTCAGATCGAGCCGCAACGGCGTAATCGAGATCTTGTTCTCCGCGATCGCCCGCAAGTCCGAGCCGTCGCCCGGCTCGAACCGCGCCTTGGCGAAAGCGAGCCAGAAATACGGATTGCCGCGGCCGTCGTGGCGCGCATCGATCGCCAGCAGCGCCTGGTTGCGCTGGCCTTGAGCCGCGATGGCGACACCCTGCACCTCCTCGGGCTCGCAATCCGGAAAATTCACGTTGACCAGGATGCCGGGCTCGATGCCGGCCTCCAGGATCTTTCGTACGGTCCGCGCGCCATGTTCGGCCGCGCAGGCCCATTTGATGGCAGCGCGGCCGCCATGGCCATAGGCCTGGCTCAGGGCAATCGAGCGCACGCCGAGAATGGTGCCCTCCATCGCGCCGGCGATGGTGCCCGAATAGGTCACATCCTCGGCAACGTTCTGGCCGCGATTGACGCCGGACAGCACGAGATCTGGCCGCCCGTCCTTGAGGATGTGGGCGATGCCCATGATCACGCAATCGGAGGGTGTGCCCTTCACAGCAAAGCGCTTCTCCGTGACCTGCCGTAGCCGCAGCGGATCATTCAACGAGAGCGAATGCGAGACGCCGGATTGGTCGTATTCCGGGGCAACCACCCAGACGTCGTCGCTGAGCTGCCGCGCGATGTCTTCCAGCGTTTCCAGTCCCGGCGCATGAATGCCGTCGTCGTTCGTGACGAGAATGCGCATCAGGTCTTGGGTCCTTCGATCCTTGTGAGGCCGCCCATATAGGGCTGGAGCACGGACGGAATCGTGACGCTGCCATCCGCGTTCTGGTAATTCTCCATCACCGCGATCAGCGCGCGCCCGACGGCCACGCCCGAGCCGTTCAGCGTGTGTACATAAGCAACGCCCTTGCCGTCCTTTTGGCGATAACGCGCGTTCATACGCCGCGCCTGGAAATCGCCGCAGACCGAGCAGGACGAAATCTCGCGAAACGTCTTCTGGCCGGGCACCCAGACCTCGATGTCATAGGTCTTCTGGCTCGCGAAGCCCATGTCGCCCGTGCATAGCGTCATGACGCGATAGCCGAGGTCGAGCTTCTTCAGGACAGTCTCGGCGCAAGCGAGCATGCGCTCGTGCTCCTCGGCTGATTGCTCTGGGCTCGTGATCGAGACGAGCTCGACCTTATTGAACTGGTGCTGGCGCAGCATGCCGCGCGTGTCCCTGCCGGCTGCGCCGGCTTCCGCACGGAAACAGGGCGTGAGGGCGGTGTAGCGGAGCGGGAGTTCGGCCTCGGTTAGGATGGATTCGCGAACGAGGTTGGTGAGCGGGACTTCGGCGGTGGGGATGAGCCAGAACCCATCGCCCGCCGCGAATTGATCCTCCCGGAACTTCGGCAATTGCGCCGTGCCGAACATCGCTTCGTCGCGCACAAGGATCGGCGGCGCGACCTCGGTATAGCCGTGTTCGCTCGTATGCAGGTCGAGCATGAACTGGCCGAGCGCCCGCTCGAGCTTGGCGAGCTGGCCCTTGAGGACGACGAAGCGCGAGCCCGAAAGCTTCGCCGCCGCTTCGAAATCCATCAGGCCGGCGGCCTCGCCGATCTCGAAATGCTGGCGGCCTTCGGCAAGCTTCGCGCGCTCCGAGTCGAAATGGCGGTACTCGACATTGCCATGCTCGTCGACGCCCTCGGGGACCTCGGTTTTCGGCCGGTTCGGGATGGCGGCGAGCACCGCATCGAGCACCCTGCCCGCTTCATTCTGCGCATTTTCGAGATTGGGCGCGTCCTCCTTGAGCGCGGTTACTTCCGCCATCAATTCGTTGGCCCGCACCTCGTTCTTCGCCTTCTTGGCGGCGCCGATCTCCTTCGAGAGCGCGTTGCGGCGCTCCTGATTGGCCTGAGCCGCCGAAATCGCGGCCTTTCGCGCATCGTCGAGAGCCGACAGGGACGCGGCAAGCGGCGCCAATCCCCGTCTTTTCAGATCGTGATCGAACGCTTCCGGGTTTTCGCGGATGGCGCGGATGTCGTGCATGGCGGGCCCTGCAACGTCATTCCGGGACATGCCGTCAGCCAAGACCGCGGAATCCAGAACCGCTGACGCGCCAAGATTGGGCTAACCAGTGCTTCTGGATTCCGGATTCCGCCGCGCGGCCCCGGAATGACGGGTGGATCGGGGCTGCGTTCTGTCAGGTCGGATACCGACTGTCCATCAGCCGATCAGGGATCGAGCCCCTCGGCGACGCGCTGCGCCTTGCGCCGCTTCTCGACACGGGAGACGGAAAACACGCTCGCCTCGTAGAGCAGCAGCATCGGCAGCGCGAGCGCCAGCTGCGAGATCACGTCCGGCGGCGTCAGGATCGCGGCCGCGACGAAGACCAGGACGATGGCGTAGCGGCGCTTCTCCCTCAGGAAGGCCGAATCGATGATACCGACCTGCCCCAGCAAAGTCAGGATGACCGGAAGCTGGAAGGCGAGGCCAAAGGCGAAGATCAGTGTCATGATCAGCGAGAGGTACTCGTCGACCTTCGGCAGAAGCGCGATGGTCGGCTCGCCGGCAACGCCGACCTGTTGCAGCGAGACCGAGAATTTGATCAGCAACGGCATCGCCGCGAAATAGACGACGAGCGCTCCGAGAATGAAAAAGATCGGCGTCGCAATGAGATAGGGCAGAAACGCCTGACGTTCGTTCCGATAGAGGCCCGGCGCGACAAAAGCGTAGATCTGCGTCGCGATCACCGGGAAGGCAAGAAAGCCTGCCCCGAAGACGCTGAGCTTGATGTTGGTGAAGATCTGCTCGAGGAAATGCGTCGCGATCAGCTTCGCATTCTCGACCCCGACCACCGAGACATAGGGGTGGACAAGGATGTTGTAGATGTCCTTCGCGAAGAAGAAGCAGCCGAAGAACATCACCACGAAGGCGACAAGCGATTTGATCAGCCGCGCGCGCAATTCGATCAGGTGATCGAGAAGGGGCGCCCGCGAGGCCTCGATCTCGGCCTCGTTTCGTTCACTCGTCATGGTGTGTGGCCGCCGGCGGGGGTCGGGCCTGGCCCGAGCGTCTCGTCGCGTTGCGTCAGGTTCGGCTCCGTCGGCCGCTTCACGTCATAGGAACCCGCCGCCCGGGAATCTGCCCCCTCGCCCTGACCGACATCGAGCGCTGATGGCGCCGTGCTCTCCATGAGACCGGATTTCGATTCCGCACCTCTCACGGCGTCCCGACCTTCTACGACGCTCTTCAATTCATTGCGGATGGTGTCGACCGGATTGAAGCTCGGCCGTAAGCTCTCGGCCTTGCGCTTCACGCCCTCGAGGTCTCGCTTGAGCTCGTCGAGTTCAGCCTCGCGGATCGCCTCGTCGAACTGCATGCGGAACTCGCCGGCCATGCGGCGTAGCTTACCCGTGATCTGCCCGAGCGTGCGCAACGCCTTCGGCAGCTCCTTGGGCCCGATCACGATGAGGGCGACGCCGCCGATCAGCATCAGCTCGCCCCAGCTCATGTCCAGCATGGCGTCGTCGATCCAGCCTCTGCCGGTCTATCTCGATGGTCGCGAAAGGCGAGCGCTCGATCCGGGCAATCCTCGACTAGACGGCCTTGCGGTCGGCTGCGGATTGCGACGTCGTCGCCGCACCGGACTGATGCGGCAGCGTGCGCATCGGCTCGTTCGAGCCGACCGGCTGTTCCTGCTTCTGCGGCTCGTCGTCATCGGCCATGCCCTTCTTGAAGGCCTTGATGCCCTTGGCGACGTCACCCATCAGGTCCGAGACCTTACCGCGGCCGAAGAGCAGCATCACGATGACCGCGACGATGATCCAGTGCCAGATACTCATGCTGCCCATGGCAACCTCCCGCGCCGCCGGTTTTTCCGCGCGGTGCCGTGTCCAATAAATGCTTTTTGGGAACCTAGGGAGCGCACCCTGCGAACACAAGCGGCCTAAGACGATCCGCCTCGCAGTGCGAGCCACCCTCTTTCATGGTCGGATGCGATCAGGCGGCGACCGCGAGCCCCGCTTCGAAACGGCTGCGGGCTTCGGCGACGTCGAATCCCTGCGCACCATCCGCGATTCGCGCCAGAGCCGCCTCGGCCCGGCGCAATGGCACTCCCGACAGGATCGGCGCTGCTTCGACGACGCTGCGCATCTGACGCATCACGCCATTGCAATGCAGGACGACGTCGATCCCTGCCGCGAAGGATTTTTCCGCGCGCTGGCGATAGGAGCCCTTGAGCGCCTTCATGCTGAGATCGTCCGTCATCAGCAGGCCATCGAAGCCGATGGTCCCACGAATAATCGAGTTGATCACCGTTTTCGATTGCGTGGCAGGCCGCCGCGCATCGATCGCCTTCAGGACGACGTGCGCGCTCATCGCGAGCGGCATGTCGGCCAGCGCCCGGAACGGCCGGAAATCGGCCGATTCGAGGGTTGCCAGATCGGCATCGATCACCGGAAGGTGCAGGTGGCTGTCGCAAGTCGCGCGGCCATGGCCGGGAATGTGCTTGATCACCGGCAGCACGCCGCCGGCCATGAGCCCTTCTGCAACGGCCCGGCCCAGCGCGGCGACGGAGCCCGCATCGCGCGCATAGGCCCGGTCCCCGATGATGTTGTCGGTTCCCTCGATGGGAACGTCGAGCATCGGCGCACAGTCGACGTTGATGCCGACGCTCGCGAGGTCATGCGCCATCAGCCGCGCTCCGAGCCGCGCCAAAGCCTGACCGGAACCGTTGAGGCGGCTGAAGCGGTTGCCGGCCGGATATTTCGGCCAATGCGGCGGTCCCATGCGCTGAACGCGGCCGCCCTCCTGGTCGATCAGGATCGGCGCGTCCGCGCGCCCGACCGTTGCGCGCAGGGCTGCAGTCAGAGCCCGCACCTCATCCGGCGTGCCGATATTGCGCTTGAACAGGATGAAGCCCCACGGCCGCACATCGCGGAAGAATGCCGTCTCACGTTCCGTGAGGCGGATTCCCGAACAGCCGAGGATGAGAGCACGAGAACTCATGTGGCTTTTGCGGATCCTGGAGCCGGCCTTGATCGAATCGAACCGTCGGCATCCGAGAATCGGTCTTCGTTGCCGCTTATCGCAAGGTGAAACGTCACTCGGGCTTCGTGCCGAAGCGTAGCCGGTGACGAGTGTTGCATTCGGGAATCAGCACAATAGGAGCGCGACGCTAGGTTCGCCGAGGTATTTCACGAGGAGCGCAGCGCCGGCCCGGCAACCGAAGCGTCCACGGCGCTCCGGTCAGTTTTTCCCGGTCAGTTCTTGGAGACGAAGCACTGGCCGCCGGCGCCCTTCAGCTGGCTGCAAAGCGTATTCGCTTCATTCTTGGCGAGAGGTCCGACGCGGACGCGGTAGATCGACTTGCCGCCGACCTCGGCATGCTGGACGAGCTCCGGCTTTCCGGACAACTGGCTGTACTTCGTCTGCATCTGCCGGAACGCCGCACGCGCGTCGCTCTCACTGTTGCGGACGCCGAGCTGGACCGAGAAGCCGCCGACGGAAGCCGTGGTGGCCGCAGACGGCTCGGCGGTCGAAGAGGTCGTCTCGGGCGCGACAGAAGCGACCCGCTGCGTCTTCGGCCGAGAAGCCGCCTCATCGTCACCGGTGGACGAGGAAGCGTCCACCTGGGCGCCCGAAGGGCTCGGATCCGCGGTGACCGACCGGGTCGGCAAGGTCCGCGAGGGACGATGCGGAGCGGCGCTACCGACGCTGTCCGACGAGTCGGGCATGACCATGGTCGGAATGGGCGAGATCCGGGAGGGCGCGGCCTCGGCCCTGGCGTCGCGCTGCACCGAGGCCGGCGGCGTGTCGGGCTTCACGGATACCGTGCGTACACGGCGCGGTTCGCCGAGAGAATCGGTCAGCATCCCAGTGCTTCCGGGCGTTGCGCCGCCCTGCTCCGCCGTGTCGCGCGCCGAAGTCGAACGCACGGCCTGGCTGACGTCGATCGGCTGCTCCTCGCGGTTCACGATCTTGATCTGACCGTCCTTCGCGTTGCGATCGTAAATCTGCTTGTTCTGGTCGGGAATCTCGACGCCATCGGCGGCGGGAGGCGCCTCCTTGAGGGGCGATCTGTCGGCGAGAACGGTCACCGGCTCACCATTGCCGGATCGCCCGTGCATGCTCTTCCAGCCGAGTGCGCCGGTCACGCACAGGGCGAGAACGCCGAGCCCGGCGCCGACCTGCACATACCGGCGATGCGTACGCCTGGGAGCCGAGCGCTGAAAATCATCGCCCTCGCCGTCGTAGGCGGCCGGCTCCTGCATGTCGGCCTCGCGTTCGTGGGCGTAGGCGCCCTGCTCGACCGTCGCGAGATACTGATCGAACGCGTCGGCCGGCGAAATCGGGCTGTGAACCTCCTGATTCGCATGATCGGCCGGCTCATCGATGAAGGTCGGTTCCGTTCTCCGACCAGCGGCGGGTTGAGTTTGCGGGGTCTGATCCGAACGGCTCTGCAGGAGCGAGCGGAACGGATCGTCCTGTCCAACGATCCGGGCCAGTTCCGCGAGCGGATCGGCCCGGTTCGGAGCAGCCGATGCCGGCTGGGATTGCACAGGCTGGCGCACCTCACGCTCGAAGGCGTCGAAATCGATCGGCGCGCGTGGAGCGTTCGTCGTCATGGCTGCATCCTCTTCAACCCGGCCAGCTCACCGCATTTCGTCAGGCGCGGAGACACCCAGAACCGCGAGGCCGGAGGCGAGGACGCCTCCCAGGGCCTGGATGAGTGCCAAGCGGGCCCGGGTGGACTTTCGGTCGGTTGGATTAACAATCCGTAATTGCGGCAAGTCTTTGCCCTTGTTCCAAAAACTGTGGAGGGCACTAGCGATCTCATAGAGGTGGAAGGCGATTCGGTGTGGTTCGTGTGCGGCCGCAGCTGATTCGAGCACGCGGGGATATTGGGCAATCAGGCGCATCATCTCGATTTCGCCAGGATCCGTGAGGGCGGAAAGGTCCGAGTCGCGCACCAGCGACGGCGCTGAGAAATCCTCGTCCGGCATCGCCTCGTGCGCTTGGCGCCGCACCGAGTAGCAACGGGCATGCCCGTATTGGACATAGAAGACCGGATTATCCTTGGACTGCTCGACGACCTTGGCGAGGTCGAAATCGAGCGTCGCGTCGTTCTTGCGGTAGAGCATCATGAAGCGGATCGCGTCGCGCCCCACTTCGTCGATCACTTCGCGCAAGGTCACGAAGGAGCCAGAGCGCTTCGACATCTTGACCGGCTCGCCATTCCGCAACAGCCGAACGAGTTGGCAGAGCTTCACGTCGAG
>JBGAFL010000004.1:0-130450 GCA_044227265.1 Methylobacterium sp. | reverse complement strand
AATCCATCATCGGTGTTTCCGCGCCCGCCGCGCGCCAGAAACCAGGTTCTGCTGCGGGGAGCACGATGAGGCACAATGATGAATCCAGAAGGCCTCCTGATGCTCCTGCTCATCATCGGCGGGTTGCTGTGGTTGAACATCTACCTCCGCGTAAAGCTGTTTCTGGCGAGTCGCCGGGACAGGCGCAAAGCAACAAAAGACCGCGGATCGGAGGAACGCTCCGCCTGAAAAAATCGCAAACATGATTGGAGCAGCCGCGATCAACCTGAGAGCAAGCGAACTTCGATCAACGTCGCGGCTTCGATTGACCGTCCGCTCGATTGCACGGAATGACCAATGTCTGGCGCGTCCGTCTTCATCATCTTCTTGGCAGTGCTCTTGACTGCAGCACGCCTGCTGCTTCGCCCGGAGCGCCGACCGCCGGTCCCCGCGAGCGAAAAAGCCGAAGGCTTTTCACGTATGGACAGCCCAGTTGGAACACGCCCTATAACGTTTGAGCCAAGCAACAATCGCCGCTTTCTCAAGTTGTCCGCCCCTTCAAGTGGGTCTCAAAAGAGGCTCTCACATAGCCTGCGCGACGCTTGCAGTCATTTCACCGGCGGCAGCACATCGGCATCGCTTCGGATCGGACTGGACTCCTCCCTGAGCTATGGCCCGCTTCGAAACGTGCTCGCTCGGCTCCAAAAAACAGAACCAGCAATAGATGTACGTTTTGTCGAGGGTGACGACGACGATATCGCCGATCAAGTTGCGCGCGGAACGATTGACGTCGCTTTCATACAAAAGCGGGTGGATAAAGCGTCCATCGTGTCCGAGCACTGCTGGAACGAGACGATCGTAGTGGCCTTGCCGGAGGGTCATCGGCTCGCCGGTCACCACGCCCTTCATCGCGAAGCACTCAGATGCGAAACGTTTCTGATGGCGATCAATGAAACACGCGTCATCCGCACGGCGAACGAAATAGCGACAATACTCGAAGGCCGGCCACGGTTGATCATTCCAACCCAGGTACATCGCGACACTCTCATGCATCTCGTAGGATTGGGGTTCGGGATCGCGCTGACACGCTCTTGCGCACTAGGCGTTTATTATCCCGGCGTCATCTACCGACCGATCAGCGCTCCGGAGCCTCACGCTGCGGTCTACGCAATATGGCGGCCGGAGACCCTCTCGCCAGAGGCCTCAGTTCTGCTCGCCTATGCCCAGGCCGAAGGCCGTCAGGGAGCGGTGGAGTGATCGCCCCGTCAACCCATGCTGCGCGCCGCCGCCTGAGCTTCCTTCGGCTCATAAGGGCTTTTGCACCGACCCCGCCCAGGGTGCTCTAGAATGTCGCCCCTCAGCGTTCTTTCCGCGGCCGTTAAGATCATCGGCGTCTCAGGCCTGATCGGCCTGCTCGTGGCGGGTCATCATATACCAGCGGCCGCGACGCCGTTGCGCGCGGTCGCCTTGCTTTGGTTTCTTGCGCTCGGGATCATCTACGTTCTGATCCCGGGGAAACGAAGCGGGCGCTCCTTCCTTGGTCGCCGTCCATGGCGGTGAACAGCTTTCACGCTGATGTCGGCGACTGGATCCTCATGCTCGCGCGCTTCGCTTTGCTCGTGTCGCTAGTGGCGTTGTTCGTACGGCGACGCCAAGTCACACGAGGCATAATGGCGAAGCTCGACACGCTCGCGAAGTCTCGGCTCATCAACAAAGCCAAAGATCGGCCGGTAACCGAGGCTCCAAAAGAACCTCTAGCTGGAGATCGAGGTCGACTTAAAGGATCTCAGGCCGAGAAAGACTGAAAGCGAAGGCCTTAAACGAAGCTATCTGCCCTAGCGCAATATTTGCGCGGTTTGGCCCGATCACACGCCATCCTGATGTCGGTCGAGCTACCGTTCGTTGCATTGGCCTCGCGCGGCCGTGACCGGCGAGCCTTGGAGCAATGATAGGGCACTCGCCGACCATGTGGGAAGCGGTCACGCAATTCCGGTGGATGAGGTTGTTGCGTGAGCAGCACAGCCGCTCGCGGATACATCTCCGCGCGTTTTGCGGGCAAGTCGGATTGATCCTCCTACTCTGCGCACCGACCTTTGCGCTCGATCATCGGCCGCCCTTTCTTTTCCTGTTCTTCGTGCATTTAATGTTTGCTGCATCCGCACTCGTTCTCGTTGGTGTGGCGCTGGTCATGCGACAGCCAGTTTCGCGTACCAGCCTCTGCATGTGGGATTACGTCTTCGCCATGTTGCTCCTGATGCTGATCAGCTCCGCGGCACTCAGAATGCTGGTCAGCTAAGGCCGTGTGCTCGCCGTTCTCAGCCAAATCGGGTTCACCGCGTTACGTAACACATCGCTCTGCGGCTCGCGGGGCGATTGACGGGGCTAGGGCCGCAGCCCATGGTCGCTTGGTTATGCAAGCGTCGAAGGCTCACGTCCGATTCTGCAATCGCGGGTGCCAGCTCATGTCGGGCTGTTAGCCCCGGGTCCGGACGTTCGCGTGCTGGGTTCGGGGTAAGGGCATAGCCCGATCCGCCACGCCTCGCCAGCGTTCGCAACCCTCACACTACGAGCCTTCGTGATGACCATCGTTAACGCTGCCGCGCGCCCTCCCATTCATATGATCGACACCGAAGCCGATGCCCTGGCCGATCTCGGAATGCGTGCCCACGCCCGCCAGTCAGATGTTAGCCGCCTGTTGATGGCCGAGATCGAACGCGCCAGGATTCACACCGCCGAGGACATTCCTCCTGACGTCGTGACCATGCGTTCGACGGTCGAGTTTGTCGATCAGGCAACCAGCACCCGTCGTACCGTCGAACTTGTCTACCCTGCCGAGGCCGATATTGCTGCGAACCGGATCTCCGTAATCACTCCTGTCGGCGCCGGGCTCATCGGCTTGCGCGAAGGTGACTCAATACTCTGGCCAGATCGCGACGGACACGAACGCACGCTGAGCGTCGTTAAGGTGATCCAACCGGCACGAGACACGACAGCAAAAAGTCGCTGATCGCGAACTTACGAACCTGCCTGAAATCTTTCCGTCTTAGCCGACACTGGGGAGCTTCGCTCTAACCCATTGCGCCAGCCCTGAGGGGCGTGGCGCACCCGACACGATTCGAACGTGTGGCCTCCACCTTCGGAGGGTGGCGCTCTATCCAGCTGAGCTACGGGTGCATTATGCTTACGCGGTGCTTACGCGAAAAATCTAAGAGTTGAAAGCGCCAACCTCGGTGCTCTCAAAGTGCTGTATTTCCAGTGTTTTTCGACCTCCTTCTCACAATCGTTCCGCTTGACATCAGCCTTCGGAGGGCAACGCTCTATCCAGCTGAGCTACGGGTGCAGGCCGTGGCGTTGAGTAGCCCATGGTCGCCGATGGTGCAACGGATTCCAGCGACGATCGCGGACAACCGCGCGGCGGCACACTCGGCGCTTCTGGCATGAAAGCGTCTCGGAATTGCAGCCAATCGTGAGGTTTGAGCGTCAATCCGTAGCGAATTCGGCGCCTTCAACGCGTTCGGAGCCGATTTTGGTTGCGGCGGGTTCGCTGGCTTCGTCGACGGAATCGAGCAACGGCGACATCATCGGCCGATCCGGCATGCGCGCGCCGCGCCGAAGGAAACTATCGCTCTCCGAAATCGTCCGAGCATGGCGAGGGCGACAATCCGCGAACCTGGGCGCGTGCCGGCGGCACTCGTAAAACGATCGACCGGCTGCCGCTTCGAACGGAACGGGCGATTATCGGGCCGCATCATTCGTAGTGGAGCGAGACGTTCCCGGCCACGCAGGTGCCGAGCACGTGCAAATCCTGATCGAGCACGACGAAATCCGCCCGATGTCCCGGCGCGATGCGTCCGATCCGATGGTCGAGGCCGAGGAAACGTGCCGGGGTCAGCGAGGCCATGGTCAGCGCCTCTTCCAGCGAGGCGCCGCCCTGGGCGGTCATGTGGCGGACGGCGCCCGCCATGGTCAGAACCGCGCCGGCCAACGTGCCGTCCGCGCCGGTGAGGCGGCCGCCGGCGCAGCGAATCCGGCGCCCGAACAGAGTGAAGTCCGATTCTGCCTCGTCACAACCGACCGGAGGCATCGCATCGCTGACGAGGATGAGACGGTCCGCGCCCTTCATCCGCCGGGCAATCCGGAGCGCGACCGGGCCGACATGGTGGCCGTCCGCGATGATGCCGGCATAAGAGCGCTCGTCGGTCAGGGCGATGCCGACCACGCCCGGCTCGCGCGAGCCGAGCGGCGTCATCGCGTTGTAGAGATGGGTAAAACCCGTCAGCCCCTCCTCGAGCGCGGCTTCGATCGCGCGTCCGTCATCGGCGGTGTGGCCGGCGCAGACGCGCGCGCCGCGGGCGACCAGCGCCGCGATCGTCCCCTGCGGCACGGTTTCCGGCGCCAGGGTGACCAGCGTGACACCGTGTTCGCCAAGGCTCGTCAGAAGCTCGATATCACCCGGCTCGATCCGGGCGAGCCGCGCGGGATCGTGGATTCCCGGGCGTTTCGGGCTGAGGAACGGCCCTTCAAGATGGATGCCGAGGATGCCGGGCACGCCCGCGGCAATGGCGTCCGAGACGCCCGCAATGGCGGTGCGGATCATCTCGCGGGTGTCGCTGATCAGTGTCGGCAGCAGGCTGGTCGTGCCGCCGACCCGGCGATGGGCCGCCGCGATGCGCGCGATTCCGTCAGGGGTCGGATCGTCGTTGAGGAGAACGCCGCACCCGCCATTGACCTGAATGTCGATGAAGCCCGGCGCCAGGAACGCCCCTGGAGGCAGGCGCACCACGCGCTCGGCGGGCGGCGGTTCCGTGGTCACATCGACGACGTGGCCGGCTTTCACCACCACGGCAAGGCCGGAACGGAACACCTCGCCATCGAAGACGCGTTCGGCCGCTATGACGAGGTCGGGGCTTTCTGCCTCGGCTGGCGTCATTCGATTTCCCGTCGATCGGTTCGGCTGGTTGCGGAGCATTTCCCTCCCCCTTGCGGGGAGGGGTTACACCCGAACTATCGATGGCAAACGGTTTCAAAGCGTCTCCGTGACCTTTGAGAGGCCGATCGGCGCGTCGGGGTTGAGGCCGAGGCGTTGTGCCTCGCGCTCGATGGCGAGGTAGGCCGGCACCAGCATCACGATCGGATCGCAAGCCGGGTGATCGTCCGCCAGCCACGGCAAGGTGCCGTGGGGGCCGCCGCTTCCATGCACCCGGACGCCGCTCTGCCGGAGATCCGCGGCAAGCTGGTCGACTCCCTCACCGGCTGGGTCTGCCTGGCGCAAGGTCAGAACCGGCGTTGCCGGCGAGACGCAGGCACGCGGCCCGTGACGCAACTCGGCCGAACTGTAGCCGAGAGCGGGCAGCCCTAACGTTTCGGCGAGCTTCAGCGCGATCTCGCGAACCGGCCCGAGGCCGAGGCCGCGTCCGGCCACGAAGGCCGCACGCGCGCTGGCGAGATCGCCGCTCCAGGCGGACCAATCGAGCGCCAGCGCCTGGTCGAGGCGGTGCGGGAGATCGGCGAGCCCTTGCGAGAGCGCAGCATCACCCGCCCAATCCGCGACCAGCGCGGCACTTGCGACGAGCGAGTTCACCACTGTCTTGGTCGCGGCGACCGCCCGCTCCGGCCCCGCGCCCATCGGCAGCACCAATTCGCAAGCCGCCGCGACAGGCGAGGCCGGATCGTTCACGATCGCGAGCGTGAGGGCGCCCGCCTCGCGTGCGCCTTGCGTGGCCGCGACGAGATCGGGGGAACGGCCCGATTGCGAGATCACGACGAACAAGGCGTCGGCCAGATGCGGCACACGCGCATAGCCGGTGATGACGGAGGGCGCTGAAGCGGAAACCGCCAAGCCCAGCCGCGTCTCGATCAGGTAGCGCAGAAAGACGCCGGCATGGCCCGAACTGCCGCGCCCGCAGACCACGACGAACGAGAACCGGCGCGCTGCCAGGACGGACGCGATCCGCGCGACCTCGCCGCCGCCGCCGCAGAGGTTCGCGGCGACATGCGGAACCTCCGCGATCTCCCGCGCCATGAAGCGCGTTTTGGGCTGCGCACCCTGGACGTTGCCACTCATTTTTCGCTGCCTGCGCGATTGGTCTGATCGGCCTCCGCTCCAAGCGAGGCGATCGCGCGGCGCAGATTGCCCTCGGCTCGAACCAGCAGATGTTCGGCCTCCGGCCGGGTGGCGCCGCCCGCGATCAGCACGGCAATCTTGATATCGCCCTCCGCCTCGGTCGAGGCTCGGGCGGCGCGCTCGGAATCGCATCCGGCCAACTGCTCGACCATCTCGACGCCCCGCACCCGCAATTTCCGGTTCGTCGCGCGCATCGCGATCATCCGGCCGCGATAGACCCTGCCCAGCCGGATCATCACCAGGG
This sequence comes from Methylobacterium sp., assembly GCA_044227265.1. Classification (GTDB taxonomy): domain Bacteria; phylum Pseudomonadota; class Alphaproteobacteria; order Rhizobiales; family Beijerinckiaceae; genus Methylobacterium. The sequence goes on along the minus strand of JBGAFL010000004.1, from coordinate 124,103 downwards.
TCGAGAACAGGTTCAGCACGATCTTCTGCGCGGTGCCCGCCTTCATGCGGGTCGAGCCGGCAATCGCCTCCTGGCCTGTGGCGACGAGGATCGGATGGGAGCAGGCTTCGAGGATCGGCGTGCCGGGATTGTTCGCGATCCCGATCGCGACGGCATCGCGTTCGCGCGCCGCTTTCAATGCCGCGAGGGTGAACGGCGTGGTGCCGCTCGCCGAGAGGCCGATGACGACGTCGTCCGGTCCGACATTCGCCTTGGCGATCCAGGCCGCGCCGTCCGCACTCGAATCCTCCGCATCCTCGACGGCCTGCAGGATGGCCTCGTCGCCGCCCGCGATGGCAAAGCCGAGCCGGTCGTTCGGCCAGTTGAAGGTGGGCGGCAATTCGACGCCGTCCTGCACGCCAATCCGCGCCGAGGTGCCGGCGCCGACATAGAACAGCCGGCCCTCCCGGCTCAGCCCTTTCTCCGCAGCCTCGGCGGCGGCGGCGATCGAACGCAAAGCCGGACCGATGGCGGCGACGGCGGCGAGCTGGCCCTCCCAGAGCGCCTGCAGAACGTCGAAGCTGCCCCATGCATCGAGGTCGAGGTAGCGCGCGCTGGCGTCCTCCGTGTTCATCCGCTCAGGCCCTTCTGGAATGCTCGGGCATCGCTCGGGATATCGCATCCAGGACGATGCCCTAGGTTTTTGAGTTGCATCGGCTTTTCCAAAAACCGGCATCCGCTTCTTTGAGCCGATGCTTTGGAGGCAGTGCCGATTGTGCACCTTCCGCATGCCGGCGGATATGGCGCACAGGGCCGCGCGAGCGAGAGTCGCTTGCACGACGCGCCAGGCAATCGGCGCTTCGGCCGACCTTTCAAATCAGGCGGGCGGAGATCGTTCCCATTGCGCTGACGTGCCCGCCCAGGCGACGCGGATTCTCTTCGCCTAGTTTTCCTGGCCCGGAACCTAGCAGCCGACAGGGACGCGTTCCGTGCGCTGAGCCTTCAAATCCCCGCGTACCAGGAGAAGCCGAGCTCCCCAAGCATGCTGCCGCGGCCCTGGCCAAGACCGTCGACGCGCGCGACCGCTTCGATGTTCGTGAGATACTTCAGGGATTTGTAGCCGAGCTGGCGCTCGACGCGCAGACGCACGGGCGCGCCGTGATCGACCGGCAGGTCACCGCCATTCATGCCGTAGGCCAGGATGGTCTGCGGATGCAGCGCGTCGAACAGATCGTAGGTGTCCCACCAGCCGTCGACGGTGCGGATCACGATGAAGCGCGCTTCCGGCTTCATTCCGACATGGGCCAGCACATGCGAGAGCTGCACTCCGGTCCAGCCGCCGATCGCCGACCAGCCCTGCTCGCAGCTATGCAGGGTGATCTGGGTGCGCGAGGGCATCGCCTTCAACTCGGCCAGCGAGAACAGGGCCGGCCGCTCGACGAGCCCGTGCACCGGCAGACGCCAATCAGCAAAGCCCTGCGCCTTCGAGCGCTGATAGCCGGGATCGTTCGGATCGGTCGTGTTGATGGTCGGGAAGACCGAGGAGATCGCCTCCGGTCCGAATTCCCGCGCCAGCGGCTGGTCGCGCAGCAGGAACCGTTGCGTGAGGAAGGTCAGCGTGTCGCTGAGGCCGTAGAAGCCGCCACGGCTCGGGCCGCCTGCGATGAGATCGCAACCTCCGAGAAGGCCGCCCGCGCCGAAGGCGGATGCGCCGAGGAGCAGCTTGCGCCGGGACAGATCGCGCATCACGCCTTCTCCGATTCGGCTGCGGACCGCCCAATGGTCATCCCCCGCAGCAATTTCCACGGATCGTTGACGAAGACCTGCCAGAGATGGACCAGCAGGAACAGGACGAGCACACACGCCGTCAGGAAATGGATGGTGCGGGCCGATTGCCGGCCCCCGAACAGCGTGAACAATTCCGGATAGGCTGCCGTCACGCCCGGCGACATCGTCAGGCCGGAGAGCAGCATGATGGGCGCGAGGACGAGGACCACCGCCACGTAGGCGAGCTTCTGAAGCGCGTTGTAGCGGCTGGCGCCGGATTCCGGTTCGGCTGGGCCGAAGAGCCGCATGTGCCGGCGAAACTCGTCCCGGAGGTGTGTTGGGTGCAACTGGTCGGCATCCGGCAGGAGGCGCCGGTAGAGGTGGCCACCGAGAATACTTGCCGAGAGATAGACGAGGCCGGAGATCACGAAGATCCAGGCGGCAAGGAAATGCAGGTTCCGCCCCCAGCCGGTCTGCTCCTTGTTGAGTGGCAGGGGCAGGTGGATCCAGGCCGGCGCTTCGTTGGCGCCGGTCTCCCCCCAGAACAGCCGTGGCAGCGCCATCAGGATCGCGGTGCCGCTGACGGCGAGGGTCAGGAATGCCGCTGCGTTCAGCCAATGCGTCACGCGCACCCAGAGCGGATGTCGCAGCGGGGCCCTCGTCTTCTCCGTCATGCCCATGCGGCGTTCCTCCGGCATTCAGGATCGCAAGCGATAATCGGCGATCCACGCGGCGATAGGAAGTGTCCCCGTTCGATCGCTGGAGATTGTAGAACCCGCCGGGTTCCTTTAGCGCCGCATCCAGCCTGGCAGTCCGGACGACATACGAATTCAGCAAAGGCTCTGTGACCGCTCGTGAAGATCGCCGTCCTCGCGCACCTCCGATATCCGATTACTCAGCCCTTCCCGGGCGGTCTCGAGATGCATACGCACCTCTTGACGCGGGCGCTGAGGAAGCGCGGCCATTCGGTGACGCTGTTTTGCGCACGAGGTTCGGATCCGGCCCTCGCTCCGATCGAGATCTGCCCGCCGACGGATGGCATCCGCAGCCAGGCGGTCTTCGACGCGGCCGAGCACGCCGCCTATGCCGCCATCCTGGACCTGGTGGCGCAGGGCGGCTTCGATCTCATCCACAACAACAGCCTTCACGACCTCCCGCTGCGCATGAGCGGAACCATGCGAGCGCCGATGGTCACGATCCTGCACACGCCGCCCTTCGACCCGCTCGCCGCGGGCGCTGGCGTCTCGACGTCACGCTTTGCCGCGGTCTCGCGCACGCTCGCCGCGGATTGGCGGGATATCGTTTCGGATGCGCGGGTCATCGGCAATGGCATCGATCTGAACGCCTTCGCCTTCCAGCCGATCGCGAGCGAGCATGCCCATGCCATCTGGAGCGGCCGGATCGTGCCGGAAAAGGGGCTCCACCTCGCCATCGATGCCGCCCGCATCGCCGGATTGCCGCTTGCGATCGCCGGTGCGCGCCACGATTCGGCCTATTGGCAGGAATGGATCGAACCAAGGCTTGGCCCGGATCTCACCTATCTCGGCCATCTGACCCAATCCGAATTGTCTCTGCGCCTCGGCATGGCACAGGTCGCGCTGGTGACACCGCGCTGGGAGGAGCCGTTCGGCCTCGTCGTGGCCGAGGCCCTGGCCTGCGGCACGCCGGTGGCGGGGTTCCGCCGCGGCGCTCTGCCGGACATTCTCGATGCTGGGAGCGGCCGGCTCGCACGGGCCGACGATGCCACGGATCTCGCCCGTGCGATCGGGGAGGCGGCCCAGCTCGACAGGCAGGCCTGCCGCCGGAGGGCCGAGGCGCTGTTCGACGCCACCACCATGACCGACCGCTACGAAGCCTTCTATGCCGACGTTCTGGCGGGCCACGCCTATCGCCGATCGTTCCATCACGCGCGCGACCTCGACACCGCCGAGGCCTGACGCGTGCCCTCACTGAGCCTAACGGGTACGCCCGCCGTCTGCGTGCCGGCGAGGGACGAGGCGCAGCGCTTGCCGCGCTTGCTGAAGACGCTTGCCGAGCAACAATTTCGGGAACCTCAATGCCGGCTTCGCGTCGTGGTCGTCGCGAACAATTGCCGTGACGGTACGGCCGAGATCGTGCGTACGATGCAGAAAGCCAGCGCGTTTTCCGACCTCGACATCCGCCTGATCGAGAAGGAATTCTCAGCCGCCGAGGCTCATGCCGGATCGGCGCGCCGCACCGCTCTCGATGCCGGGGCCGATTGGCTCGATGCCGACGGCATCGAGCAGGGCGTGCTGCTCACGACTGATGCCGATGCGCGCGTTCCCCCGGATTGGATAGCAGCCAATCTCGCCGCCTTGCGCCACGCCGAGATCGTCGGTGGCCGCCTCGTGATCGATGCCGAGGCGCCGGCCGAACCGCGTCTCGCCGGGTTGAATGCGCGCATCGAATCCTATTGGGCGAGCGTACGGACCCTGGAGGAGCGCTTCGATCCCCAGCCACACGATCCTGCCCCGCGCCATGGCGACCATACCGGCGCGAGCCTGAGCCTGTCCGCCAGCCTCTACAGGGCGGTCGGCGGGCTGCCGGTGCTGCCGCTTGGCGAGGACAATGCGCTGGTGGCCCTCGTGCAGGATCATGGCGGGCGCCTGCGCCACTGCCCTGCCGTCTGCGTGCACGTCTCCGACCGCGTGGTCGGGCGTGCCGAGGGTGGAATGGCACGCGAGATGGCCCGCCGCGGCGCCGTCACGCGCGGCGAGCAGAGCTACGACCTGCCGAACGCAGCGCATTGGCAGGCTTTCATCGAGCGCAGAGCCGACTTGCGCCGTCTCTGGCATGCGGATCGATCGGGTTTGGAGCCGCGGCTGCGCGCGCTCGGTCTCGATTCGGCCGATCTTCGCACCATCGCGCCGGAGGCCTGCCGCAACGACATCGCCTTCGTGGAACGGGCGAGCCGCCGATTGGAGGCCAAAGCGGCTCCGGCCGTACTCGTCGAGCTCGACCAGGCTCTTGCGGAATTCGGGACCTTGCTCGGCCCGGCCGAGGACGCAGCGTGAAGCGCGGCATCGGCTACTACGTGCATCACCACGGCGCCGGCCATCGTGACCGGGCCATCGGGATCGCACGGGCCCTGCGGCGGCCCTGCACGCTGATCGGCACGTTCAGTGCCGTGGACGCGCCTATCTCCGATCCCGGCATCGCCTTTCTCGATCTGCCGGATGATCGGATCGCGCCGAGCTTCGACGGGCGCGACGGGGCCACGGCACGCCCGCTCTGCCTGCATTACGCGCCGCTGGGGCATCCCGGCATCCGCACACGGATGGCGGCGATCGCGGAATGGGCAGCCAAAACCGATCCGGTCCTGATGGTCGTCGATGTCTCCGTCGAGGTAGCGCTGTTCGCACGCCTGCTCTCGCTGCCGACGCTCGTTGTCCGCCTTGCGGGCGACCGGTCCGATCCAGCGCATTTCGAAGCTTTTCGCAGCGCCGAGCGCCTGATCGCGACGTTTCCTGAGGCATTCGACAGCGTGAACCTGCCCGGTTGGGTCCGCGCGAAAACCCATTTTGCCGGCCTGCTCGGAAGCGCGGACTCGGCGAATTCGGCGAGCATCGCGCCGGATGGCCGCATCGTCGTCGTGTTCGGGCGCGGAGGCGAAGGCGGCAGCCTCGCCAGGCTTGCGGACGCGGCCCGCGCCGTGCCGGAGCGGACCTGGCATGTGCTCGGGCCCGTCCAGAACGACGCAGCGGGATCAGATTTGCCGGCTAATTTGATCCTTGAGGGGTGGGTCGAAGATGTTTCCGCCCGGATTGCTCCGGCAGCTCTCGTCGTCGGGGGAGCGGGCGACGGCGTCCTCGGCGCGGTCGCGCGTGCCGGCAAGCGCTTCATCTGTCTGCCGGAGCCGAGGCCCTACGGCGAGCAGACGGCAAAGGCCGAAGCGATGGCGCGTCTCGGCGCAGCCGTGGTGCATCGGGAATGGCCTGAAGCCGGGGATTGGCCCTCGCTCGTCGCGCAGGCGCTCGTGCTCGATCCTGAATCCATCAAGGCTTTGACGCGGCCCGATGGCATAGAACGGCTCGCGAACGCGATCGACGCGGTGGCCGAGGAGATCGAGGCGAGGGGGCGGTCGGTATTCTGAACGGCCTTCGGCCCGGCACCTGCATCAGAATTCCCGGTCCGGCGTCAGCTTCGCGGCGGCGATCTCCGCTGGCGTCGGCGCGCGTAGCACCGTGATATCCGTCTCCCGGTTTCGCGCGATCAATCCGCGATCGGCAAACGCGTCGAGCCAGCCCGACATCGGCCAGAAGCCGTGCCGTGCGTGGAAGCGCCGTGCATTCCGGATGATGTCCTCGAAATGCTGAAGTGGCGGATCGCAGGAGGGATGATGCTGGTGGAAGGCCCGCATCCCGCCGGCGAAGCAGAGCGGTATGCCGGCTCTTGCTGCACGGAAGGCGAGATCGGTGTCTTCGGCGCCGTAGCCGGAATAGCCCTCATCGAAGCCCCCGAGCCGATCGAAAGTCGCCGCGCGCACCGCGAAAGCGAGCGACCAGAACAGGCCGGAATTGTCGATGAGCTTCACACCGGATGCCGGAAATTCGCGCGCAGGGTGGAAGCGACCGAGCGAATCGAGCGCGGCCTCGGTCCAGTCATCGCGAACCGCGCCGGCCGGCAGATAGCGGATCGCGCAACACACCAGGGCGTCATGCTCGGCCACCGCTGCGCTCAGCCCCGAGACGAGGCCCGAGGATGGGATGCAATCGACGTCGAGGAAGATCAGCGTGTCTTGCGAGGCCGCTTGGCGGCCGGCATTGCGCGCCGCTGCCAGCGGCAGCCCCTCATGCGCGAAATCCACACGCCGGATCGGAAAGGGCTGCTCCGGCAGGGGCTCGCTGTCTCCGCCCATCTCGACGACGATGCACTCGGCAGGCGTTGCGCCGCGCGCAAGCCCTTCGAGCAGGCGCAGGAGATGATTGCGCCGTCCCTTGTTGAGCGTGATGACGCTCGCCCCGTTCATGGAACGGTCGCGCCAGGGCGCGCCCGCAAGACGTCGATCCGGTAATGCTCGGTGCGGCTCCGATGCAGTTGCTCGAGATCGCCCGCCAGAGCGATCAGGCTGTCCGTAGCTTCGTCGCCTGAGAGCGGAAAATCGGTTTCGCCGACCCAATGCACGAGGACGACGTCGCCATCGGGCTCGATTGCGCCCGCCACACGCTTGGCGAGCCGCGCGAGATCCTTGCGATCGAAGAAATAGGCAACCTCGGCGATCACGATGAGATCGAAGTGGCCCTCGGGCCATTCCGCGGGAACGGCGCAGAGTGCGAGGCGCACCTGCGGTGCATCGGCACAGGCCCTCCTTGCAGCATCGATCGCAGCCGGCACGACATCGATTGCGACGAGGCGGTCGCATCTTTCGGCGAGCCGGCGCGTGAAGACGCCAATCGAGCATCCGACTTCGAGCGCGCTGGCGTAATGCGGTTTCGGCAGGCTCGCGAGCGTGGCCGAATATTTCTCGTGTTCGTAGGGGCTGGTGGCGAAGCGCCAGGGGTCGGGATTGCCGGCATAGACGGCTTCGAAATAGTCGGGCGGCAGCGAGGCTTTTCGCCGGCTCACTCCGGCACCTCGACGAACCGCTCATAGGGGCCGCAGAGCCGCTCGATCATCTGCGGCTCGAGACGGAAGCCCTCGGGGTCGTCGGAAATCAGGTCGGTGATCTGCGAGACATGGGCGAACACCGCCCGGCGCTTTGCGGCCTGTTCCGGCGTCACGTCGAGCCGGAATCCGACGGGCGCCGGCCCGACATCGGTGCCGGGCGGCAAGGTCCAGCCCCAGATCGGATAGGCGATGATGCGCGTGCCCGGCAGGCTCGGCCGGGTGAGCTCGACGATAGCCGCCGAGGCGACATGGTCGCGATGCGGATCGTGGCGCCAGGTCGCGAAGATGACGCCAGCCCCGCATTCCTTGGCGATCTCGGCGATCCTCCGAGCGGCGGCCTCGGCCTCCTCGCCCTCCTTCGGCACGCCGCTGTCGGGCAGGCGCAGGAAATGGACGTGCTTTTCGACCAAGCCGAGTTCGGCGACGGCGCGCAACGTCTCCTCTTCCCGCACGCCTCTCAGGCGATCATGCGGGTAGAGTCGGGAATTCGGATGGGAGGCGCAGCCATCGCTCACCACGACGACCCGGACTTCGCGGCCGAGCTTCAGCGCCTGCGCGATGAGGCCGCCGCAGCCCAGGCTCTCGTCGTCGGGATGCGGGGCCACCACGACGAAGCCGCCGGGCAAAGCGGCGAGCTCCGCGATCGGCAGGGTTTCGAGTGCGGCAAGGTACTCGTCGGCGCGCATGGGTTAATCCTCCGGCCAGACGGCGTGAATCGGTCCCTCGGCATCAAGGACATACCCGGCCGCACTTGCCAGAGCCAAGTCCGGCGCGGGCTGCCGCAGGTAGGTCGCAAGGTCGCGCACGAGGCGCTCCAGAGGGTGTGTTTCGAGAAAGCCGGCGAGCCCGACCGAGCGCTGCGCAAGCTCGATCACGTCGAGACCAGCCCTCTCGACCGCCCCGCGCGCGAGATTGACATAGGCGACGGCCCCCTCGGGGTCGGCCTCCGCAGTGGCGGCGGCGCGGGCCGCGCGCGTGACGAACAGCCGAGCCGTCTCCACGGCGGTGGCCGCCTGACCGAGCCTTGCCAGCTGGCTCGGATCGCGGCCGCGTCCGGTCGTGCGCAGATGAGCCCGATGCGCCTCGAACACGGCCTGGATGCCCCCGCATTGCACGGCAAGGAAACGCCAGGCGCCGCAGGAGAATTCGGGCTGGCGGACATAATCGTCCGGGCCGCCGATCACGGCATCGCGACTGAGGGTGAGGCCGGTGAAGTCGACACTCCCCGTCGCGCTGGCGCGCATGCCCTGCGCCCGCCAGGCCGAGAGATCGGCCTGCCCGCCCGTGTCGAGCGGCACGACGAGCATGAGACGGCGGGGGCCGGCCTGCGCGGTGACGAGCGGCCGGGTCACGAAGCCAGCGCCAGAGGCGAAATTCTTTGCTCCAGTCAGGACGAGCCCGCCATCGGCTGTCTCGTCGCGAACGAGGCCTCCGGGATTGGGTTCGGTGTTCCAGACGCCGAACAGATGCCCCTCGCGGGCATCGACGGCAAGACGGTCGCGAATCTCTGGAGTCGCGTAGCGCAAGACCAGCGCTACGGCGTTGACGTGCCCCTCGTAGATGCGCCCGAGCGCGAGATTGCCCCGGCCGACCGCGATCAGGGCATCGCGCAAATCCAGAATGTGGTCGGGTGCGCAGAGGCCGCTGCCGCCGAGCGCCTTCGGAAGCGGCGCGGCGAGAAGGCCGAGGTTCCGCAGATTGGAAATGGCCTCGCTGGGGAACGTCCCGTGGCTGTCTGGAACCGAAGCGGCCAGCCTGTCGGCTTGCTCTATCGCAGCGGCGATCGATGAAACGGCCACGTTCCGCTCGACACTCCGATCGCATCGACGTGGCACGGCGCCGTCGCTCGCTTTCCAATCGTCTATGCGCTGATTCGCTCAACTTGTCCGCAGGACGAAGCCCTGAGCGCGAAGAATGCTTCGCGGTTCAGCGCTTCCATCGGCGAACGACCAGGTAGCCCACCACGGCGGCGACAATCAGAGGGGCGAGATGTGGCGCAACGCCCATCAGGATGCTGATGAGCAGCAGCGCGCCGAGGACCTTGAACAGCACAGAGACCAGATGCGTGAAGCGCGAGCCGCCCTGGCTCGTGGGCGGTTGTGCTGGCCCCGGACCCCAGACGCCAGATCGCGGGAGTTCCTGGCGCATCTGTGCCCGGATCGCGTTGCCGCCGCCTTGCGGAATGCGCGGCGTCGGCGGCGCTGTCGTCGACGACTTTGCTTGAGCGTCCGGCTTCGGTGGCAGGAGGATCGGTTCCGGCGCGGGTGCCTCGGGTGCCTTTGCCGTCCACCAGCGCGATGACGGCACCTCTCCGCCTGCGGCCTTTGCCCGGAACGTCGTCGGTACGGGCATCGGCTGTGCAGTCTTGCCATGGCGGAGACGAAGGTCGCGGACCTCGCGGATCAGCCCCTCGCCAATCTCCGGGCTGACCATGCGGACGAAGAAGGCAAAGCCGAGCGCGGCATCGAGCACCTCGCCGGACTTGCCCCACGCCTTGCCCGAGGGGCCGGTCTTGCCGATCTGGTGGAGCAGGGCGCGGAAGCGCCGCAACGTATCGCGCGGCACGGATACGCGCTCGTTGGCGGTGAGCCCGGTCACTTCCTGGTGGCCGCCCCGTCGCATCACCCGCGTCTTGTCCGGGTGGACCGAAAAGCCCTCGGCGGTGACGATCTCGCCGACATGTTTCAAGAGTGCCCCGACCTTGCCGGCAGCCTCGCCCGAGGCTGAGAAGGTCATGTCGTCGGCATAGCGCGTGTAGGTGAAGCCGAGCGAGCCGGCGAGGCCGTCGAGCCGCGCATCGAGCCGCTTGCAGACGAGGTTGGTCAGGTTCGGGCTCGTCGGCGCACCCTGCGGCAGGCGGCGAGGGCCACGCGAAGCGAACAGCTTCTCGCCGTCGAGTTCGAGTTCGTCGACATCCGGCTCGGTGCAGATCAGGGCCAGCACGGTCGCGACCGGCTCGGCATAGCCGAGACCGCGGAACTTGCCCTTGATGCGGCGGAAAGTCAGCGTCGGGAAGAAGTCCTTGAGATCGAGATTGACCACCACGTCGCGGCCGACATGTGCACGCGCATTGGTGACGATCGAGCGATCCGGCACGAAGCCATGCGCGGCCGGATGGACCGGGACTTTTGCCAGGAGATTGTCGAGCACCCAGTATTGCGCCCGCTTGAGGCGCGGCATCGGCGCGGAGATCAGGCGCGTGCCGCCGGTCTTCTTCGGAATCGTGAAGCGCTGGTAATGGCTGATCTTCGCCACGGCCCGGTCGTAGGCGAGAAAGCGCAACTCACCCATCGAGATCCCGATCGCCTCGGCGAGCGCCTTGACCGTCGCGATCGCTGGCAGCCCTGCCGCTAGCGTGCCGGGCGTGGCACCATCGGCCCGCAATCCGCCGGACACACCGGCTCCGAGATAGTGCGCCTCGTCGCCACGGCGCGCATGCCAGGCGAGTGCCCGGTCGTGCCGCTTCTTCGCGTTGCGGAGCTTCGTCTCCTTGCGGCGCTCCAGTGCCTCGCGCTTGCGGCGCTTGTGCATCTCCTTGAGCGCGGTCTCGGGATCGCGCCAGAGAGCGGACTTCTTGTGAAGCTCTGCGATCTCGCGCTGGAGGTCGCCGCGCCGGCGGATCAGTTCGCCCGGCAGGTTTGGCTGCTGGGTGCCGTCCGGCCAGAAGCCGAGACGGATCATATCTTCGAGCATGACCTCGTCCCGCGAAGATTCGCGGATGCGGTCATAGAGCTGCTGGCGGGTGAGCGTGCCGGGCTGTGCCGTCATGGCCGGCACTCCGCTGCAATTGCTCGCTCTGAGAAGGGAAGGGGCGCCGACCGGGATGCCTTCGTCGGATCACAGGACTGGCGCGCTCCACTCGAAGGGCGCACGGCTACCTGTGCGGATTTGGGTTCAAGGAACCCAAACTGCAGATCCGCACAGGTAGCCAGTGCGCCCCCAGTGAAGAGCGGGCCAGTGACGCTTTGCCGGGCAGGGTGCAAGGACGGCGAAACGCCGCCCGGATTGCAAGGTCCGCTCCAGCCGGCGCCCCTCTGGGACGAAGGGTTACGGATTTCGTCCGACAAACTCAAGCCGCTCACGACAGCGCTCATCATGCCAACGCCCCCGTCGGCTTGCCCTCGACCTGTCCATGGAACAGCCTGCGCAGAGCGAGCATGTGCTCGCAGGGGCCGCGCATCAGCTTGTTGTGGCCGTAGAACCAGCAATCGCAACGCGCCTCGACCATGCGGTCATCCGCGTCGATGCCGATCGTCGGCTTCATGGTCTTGGCATCGTCCAGAACCTCGCCGCAGACGATGCGGCGCCCGTCGCGCTCGCTGACCGAGGCGATGGTGACGAGCCGGGCGCCGATGAAGCGGTCGGCCTTCTCCTCCTGCTCGGAGGCAAAGCGCAGCGCGCCGGGCGCGAGCGGCTCGCGGGTCAATTCGCGCAGGCGAAAGACGCCCTTGTCGAGATCGTACATCGCGCGGCCATTCTGGACGTAGAGGCCGAGCGCGGCCTGGACGATGCCGCCGTCCAGCCCAGTATCGGTCGCGATGGTCTCGGCGCTCGCGAAGAGCCGCGCCTTGAGCGCCGCGAAGACGCGCTCTGCCGTTGCGGTGTCGACCTGCCGGCGCGGCGCCAAGAGATCGAACTGGCCGGCGCGCGACCAGTCATTCGCGGTCCAGCCCGACAGCCCGAGCGTGAAGCGCAGGCCGCCGAAATCCACCACGGCGAAGGAGGGCAGGCCGGTGCCCAGGAGATGGAGCCGGATCGATTTCGCCAGCGGCAGGGCGCGGGCGAGGATCGCAAGGCGGCGCCGGCCCCAGAGCCGAATCTCGGCACCGGTCGCGCCCTGGTAGATCGAGCGCCGAAAGGTCAGCTTTTCGTTCCAGGGCTCGACGATCACGGAAACCGGTTTTCCCGGCTCGAGCAGGAAACGCAGCGAGCGCGGCCCGTGCTTTTCCTTTTTGGCGGCGAGGCGTGAGAGGATCGCGTGCATGTCGACCGGATGCAGCTCGACGATATGGGCCGGCTGCGCCATCGCGCTCGAGACCTGCAGGAAGCCGCGCATCCAGGAATCGGGCAGCTCGATCTTGTCCTCGCGATAGAGCGCCTCGCCCGTAGTCTGCACCTCGAAGCCGGAGGGATCGATCGACAGGGTGGTGTCGCGATAGCTGCGGATTTTCTGGAACTCGTCGTAGAGCGCGTGGCTGTAATCGATGTTCGTCGTGCCGCACGCCATGTCCTCGATGCGCTCGAAGGTGTCGTGGTCGCAGGACAGGCGCCCGTAGCTCGACTCATCGAGGCTGAAGCACTCGAAGAAGACCTCGTCCGGGTGGACGGTGATCACCGGATCGAACACGAACCAGGCGTCGCGGTTCTCCTTGTAGAGCCAGGAGAAGTATTTTGCTCGCGCCTCGTAGAAGGGCGACATGATCTCATTCGACTGCTTGGCGATGTCGTTGAGCTCCTGGCGCAGGCCCTCGATCCGAGCCTGCAGGTCCTCGCGCGTCGCGGCCGCCTCGGCGAGAAGCTCCTGCTCGTGCGCCTTCAGCCATTCAAAATAGGCAGTTCGGTCCTTCGGCTGGAAGCGCAGGTCCGAGACCACGACATGGTGCAGGGCCGAGATCGCCTCGCGGAACGGAAGATGGCGCGCGACCCTGCCGACGAAAAAAGTCGGCTCGCGCAGGGTGTCGGGCGCGAAGCCGAGCTTCGTCCCGCTCGCATCGGTCACGGCCGAGGTTTCGCCGAAATAGCGATGGACGAAATTCATCAGGCGGCCCTCTCAGCGGGTCGCGAAGGATTGAGCGGCGTCGCGATGCCAGGATGCCGCTCGGCGATGTCGCGAAGGGCCAGGATCGCCTGTGCCCGGTCACGCTCCTGCCCGCTCAGCGTCAGATCCGAAAAGAGCGGCGCGATGGCCCGCGCGCGCTCGCCGTCGCGCAAGGCCTCTTGCTTGAGGAAGGCGGCCATGCGGTCCTTGGCGACGCGCCCCTTTTGGACTTGCAGCATGACGATGCGTGCGAGCGGCAATAGCTTTTCGAAGGCCGAGGCGCTTGCTGTCGCATCCTCGGTCAGCAACTCGGTGACGAGGAGGTGCATCGATTGCGCGGGATGTTCGAGCAGCCGCGTCAGCTGCGCCTCGACATCGGCCGGAGAGAGGCGGCTGCGCAGGAGTTGGCGCGCGAAGGCGAGAACCTCCGGCTTCACGCTGTCGGTGACGATGGCGAGTGCGTCGGGCGTCCAGGCTTGCGCCGGCCACGCTTCGAAATAATTGCGGGCGAAGTCGTAAGTCTCGGCCCAAGGAGTTTCGACGAGCAGAACCGCGTCCGCGGGCTCGGCCTGGAAGCGCTGCGGTGCCGCTTCGAAAGCGGCCATCACCCATTGCCGCGCAGCAAGATGCGGGTGGTGCCCGAGGCGTGCCGTCTGCCGAACGGAATAGGTCTCGTAGGCGCGGTCGGGCAGGATGCTCGCGCCCAGGAGCTGGGCGCCTTTCGCCTTCGCTTGCAGAAGCCGCCAGAGCGTGTTGGCATCGAGCTTTTCGAGCTGCTCGGGAAGCGCCTCACGCAGCAGCGCGACGATGTCGGCCGGGTAGGCCTCGTCGGGCGCGGCGAGGAACAGAGAGTCGATGAGATCGCGTGCAAGTGTTTCGGCCAGCGCCGGGTCGCGGCTGGCGATCTTAGCGACGAGCGGTNTCGGCTGGAAGCGCAGGTCCGAGACCACGACATGGTGCAGGGCCGAGATCGCCTCGCGGAACGGAAGATGGCGCGCGACCCTGCCGACGAAAAAAGTCGGCTCGCGCAGGGTGTCGGGCGCGAAGCCGAGCTTCGTCCCGTTCGCATCCGTCGCCGCGGTCGTTTCGCCGAAATAGCGATGCACGAAATTCATCAGGCGGCCCTCTCGGCGGGGCGCGGACGGTTGAGCGGCGTCGCGATGTCAGGATGCCGCTCGGTGATGTCGCGAAGAGCCAGGATCGCCTGTGCCCGGTCGCGCTCTTCGCCGCTCAGCGTCAAATCCGCAAAGAGTGGCGCGACGCTCCTCGCCCGCTCGCCATCGCGAAGAGCCTCCGCCTTGAGGAAGGCGGCCATGCGGTCCTTGGCGACGCGACCCTTTCGGACTTGGAGCATGACGATGCGCGCGAGCGGCAGCAGCTTCTCGAAGGCCGACGCGCTCGCCGTCGCATCCTCGGTCAGTAACTCGGTGACGAGGAGGTGCATCGACTGCGCGGGATGTTCGAGCAGGCGCGTCAGCTGCGCCTCGACATCGGCCGGGGAGAGGCGGCTGCGCAGGAGTTGGCGCGCGAAGGCAAGAACCTCCGGCTTCACGCTGTCGGTGACGATGGCGAGCGCGTCGGGCGTCCAGGCTTGCGCCGGCCACGCTTCGAAATAATTGCGGGCGAAGTCGTAAGTCTCGGCCCAAGGAGTTTCGACGAGCAGAACGGCGTCCGCGGGCTCGGCCTGGAAGCGCTGCGGTGCCGCTTCGAAAGCGGCCATCACCCATTGCCGCGCAGCAAGATGCGGGTGGTGCCCGAGACGTGCCGTCTGCCGAACGGAATAGGTGTCGTAGGGGCGGTCGGGCAGCATGCTCGCGCCCAGAAGCTGGGCGCCTTTCGCTTTTGCCTGCAGGAGGCGCCAGAGCGTGTTGGCATCGAGCTTTTCGAGCTGCTTCGGAAGCGCCTCACGCAGCAGCGCGACGATGTCGGCCGGGTAGGCCTCGTCGGGCGCGGCGAGGAACAGAGAGTCGATGAGATCGCGTGCAAGTGTTTCGGCCAGCGCCGGGTCGCGGCTGGCGATCTTAGCGACGAGCGGCCGTGCCGCCTGGCGCAATCGGCTCGATGGAGCCGTCGCGAAGGCGACGACGAGCGGCGCGTGTTTCGAGAGGTCGTCTTCACTGAGCCCGCCGAACAAGGTGAGGGCGGCCTCCTGCACCTCCTCCTCGGACGAACCGAGCAGGCGGCGCCAGGTCTCGTCGGACAGGCTCGCGGGATCGACACCGGTGAGGCCGAGCGCATCGATACCCGCGGCGGCGATCGCTGGGGCAGGGTGCTCCATGAGGCGCCGCACGCTGTCCTGATTGAGCGGCATGTCTCGTCTCGACCAGAGTGCGCGCATCCTGGCGCGAACGGCGCGGATCGCGGCGATGGCGGTCTCGTCCGGGCTTGCCGGTGTCGCGAGCAGCCAGGGCACAATCGCCTCGGCGAGCGGCGCGCCGACATCGCCGCCGAGCGAACGCTCGCGCGCCCAGAGCAGGATCAGTTCGGAGAGATCCGTGTGGGTGGACGTCAAAGCCGCGAAGGCGAGGGCAGGGCTCGACCAGGGCAGCCTGCCGTCGCGCTCGATGCGATCGGCCGCGAGGCGACGCGCCTCGGCGAGATTCGCGCCGATCAGGGCGACCAGCAGCGCATCGTCGCCGAGGTCGCGCGCGAGGCGGTCCTTCGCCTCGGCAAAGGCGAGCTGCGTCACGGCGGCATGCGGCGAGGCGAGCAGCCGGCCGATCTCGGCCGGCGTAACGCGGCCCAGAAATTCGGGATCGGCTTTCAAAAGCCGAACGCCGAGCAGCGCAACCGGCTCGCAACCGCTCTCGGCTGCGAGGCGCAAGGCGAGATCGGGGCGGCGGCTCCACAGAGCAGGGAACGCCTCGGTCCGCGCCGTGTCGTCGAGGCTGGACAATTCGAGGAAGGACAGGCTGCCGTAGCGCGCCCTTGCCTGCGGCGCATTTCGGTAGAGGAGGTGGCTGGCCGTCCAGTTCTTGCCGAGCGGGCCGAAAGCACGGCTCTCCCGACCCCAGCTTCCGTCGGATCGCCGGACGAATTGCGTCCAGGTCACGCGCTTCGTGAGATCCGCCGGCCGCAGGCTGAGCAGGTAGGCGGCCGCCAGTTCGCCGAAGCTCGGATCGTCGAGTTCGGCGCGCTTGCGCAAAGTCCGCCAGATTCGCCGCTTGAAATAGTGAAGCGTCGCTTCCGACAGGCCGACGCGCCCGCTCGGATCCCGCCCGGATTCGTCGAGCTGAACTGTGGTCCGCAATTCGCCGATAAAGGTCTTCCCGCGCCAGCCCGGCCGCCGGTACATCGGCTGCGCCGTCTCGAAGCAATGGGCCGTCGCGGCGAACAGGACGGTGTCGTCGGCGAGTTCGGCGTATTTGTAGAGCTTGCGCAGGCCGATGAGGTAAGGCGGGCGCACCGGCATCCGCCGGATGGAGGCGGCGAGCGCAGCCCGCAGCGTGTCGTCTCTGGCAAGTTCTGCGAGCGCACCCGTCAGGCGATCGACATCGCGGGTTTCGGCCGCGGCCTTGATCGCGGCGGGGCAGGAGGAATCGAAATCGGCCGGTTGGCGTGCCCCGCCCATCAGCGGCGAGACCAGCGCAAAGCGTGCGAATTCCCGCACGAGAACGCTCGAAGCCCCTTGCGCGATTGCCCGGAGGGCAGGGGCACCGTCCGGCCCGGCCGCGCGGGCGAGCGCGAAGACGAGCGAATAACTCGCTTGTGCCGCGCCCATTCTGTCGAACAGGGCGTTGAGCGGGGCGGACGCAGCCTTCAACCGGACTTCGCCGATGCGCCAGAGCAGCCGATCGCGCGCCTTGTCGGGCCAGGGGCTGCGCAGGCAGGCGTCGAGCCGGGACAGGAGTTCTCGCTTGCGGCCGTCCTGCGTCTCGGCGCCTGTCTCGGCGGACAGGGACACGATCGATCCGGATGGAACTGCGGACGGCTGATCGGACCGGCGATAGCCCTCGTTGATCTTCGAGACGACGACACTGTCGAAGACGCGCTCGGCCTCGACCTTGACGATCGGGCTCGCGGTCTTGGTGCCTTCGCGCAGGGCGGCGCCGCGACGGCCGTAGCGGATATTGACGAGGAAGCGCGCCTCCGCGCGCAGGGCGTCGTTCTCGAGGAGATCGACCTCGTAAACCTTGTCGGATGTCCCCTCCCTGAACCAGAGGCGGGCCGAGCGAATGATCTTCATCGGGTTCCGATCGGGAGCCAAATCACAGCCAAGTCGCGCTGGGGCTATTGGCATATCCGGGCGGGTCGACAAAGCTGCAATCGGCGGTTGACCGCCTTTCGGGGCGCAGCAACTCTCGGACTGAGCGACGGTTCGCAGCGCAGAGACGCCCATTCGGCTCCAGCGGGACCGGCAGAACAAGGCTTGCCCGCGAGGAGGAAAACGCGCTCTCGGCGCCTCGCGTCAGGCGCTCACCAGAGCGCCTCGTGGGAATGGAAAGCGACCCGATCGCCGATCGCGATATCCGTCGTATCGTCGGCAAGTTCGGCGAGCCCGTCACTGTCGCTCAGCGAGCGCAGGGCGCCGGCGCGATCCCGCTCAGGCTTGTGCGCCTCGATCGCCCCATCCTCGGCCTGGACGAGCCGGACGCGCAGGAATTCCCGCCGGCCGCGCTTCTTCCGGTGCGTGAAGCCTGCGCGGACCATCTGGGCGCGCGGGGGGTCGAACTGCGCGCCGCCGAGCCGCGCGAGCAGGGCGCGAACCACGAAGAGCAACGTCACGTAGGTGGCAACCGGATTGCCCGGCAGCCCGACGAAGGGCGTGTCACCGATGAGGCCCATCGCGACCGGCTTGCCCGGCTTGATCGCGAGACGCCAGAACACCAGTCGGCCGATCGTTTCGATCGACGCCTTGACGTGGTCCTCCTCTCCGATCGAGACGCCGCCGGAGGTGAGGATCAGGTCGTGGTCCTGTGCCGCATCGGTCAGCGCGCGGGCGATCGTGGCGGGCTCGTCGCGCAGGATGCCGAGATCGCAAACCTCGGCGCCGAGCCGGCGCAGCAGGGCCGCGATCATGAGCCGGTTGGTATCGTGGATCGCACCGGGGGGCAGGGGAGCGCCGGGCTCGACCAACTCGTCACCGGTCGAGAACAAGGCGACGCGCAAGGGGCGACGAACTTCGATTGTGCCGGTTCCGGTCGCTGCCGCAATGGCAAGATCCGACGGACGGAGCCGCCGTCCCGCCGGGACGACGAGGCTTCCTATGGCGACATCCTCGCCGGCGACCCGCCGGTTCGCGCCTCGCTTCAGACCGGCGGGCAGTACGACATGGTCGCCATCCAGCCGGACGTCCTCCTGCATGAAGACGGTGTCCGCATCTTCCGGCATCGGCGCGCCGGTGAAGATGCGCACGGCGCCCGCTCTGGCACGCGCTTCCGAGGGCGCCGCGCCGGCCTTGAGCCGGCCCACGAGCGCCAGCCGGCTCTCGCCCTCGCTCGCAAGGTCGGAAAAGTCGACGGCGTAGCCATCGACAGCCGAATTGTCGAAGGGGGGCAGGGGGCAGCGCGCGAGAACGTCACACGCCGCGATCCGGTTGTCGGCGAGCGCCAGCGGTATGGTCTCGATCGCGGCGACGATCGGCAGCCGCTCCGTAATGAGCGCGATCGCCTGTTCGATCGTCATCGGCGGCCCGCTCGAGGCGAAGCAATCGTTACTGAGCCGAGCCATGGGCTACCGTCTGGTCGGGCGTGATTTTCCTCACCGAAGATCGGGCGGTGCGACCGATGATCGGCCGGGCGGTTTCATTTTGCAGCCGGTTTAACACTTCCACCTGGGACAGGAGCGCGACCCGCATCCTCGATCAAAATATCCAGGGAGCCGCGCACGATCTCAAGCGGATCGACGCCCTTCTCTCGCGCCTCTTTGAGGACGGCGGCTTTCTCGATCGAACCGAGCCCATCGAAGATCGCTCGGGCGACCTTTTCCGATGCGTGCTTGTGGTGCTCAGTCATCCGCCCCTCTGGTACACACCCGCCACCACAAACTTGCTACAAAAATTCCCGCTGATTCCGGTCTAAGTGATTGTGGCGTAAAGGGAAAGAAAGCTGGCGGAGAGGGGGGGATTCGAACCCCCGATGCCCTTGCAGGCATGCCGCATTTCGAGTGCGGTGCATTCAACCGCTCTGCCACCTCTCCTAAGGTGTTTGTCGCGGGCGGGCGGTGCCTAGCACGAGCGTTTGGCCATCACAAGCCGAACACGGCGGTGCCCAAGGCTTCGAACTTGGGTTGATGAGCGATACCAAAGTCATACGTTCTTTGGGCATGCGTCCCACCACCGTCATCCCGGGGCGCCGCAGGCGAACCCGGGATCTAGAACCGCCGACGCTGCATGTCCTAAACGCGCAGAGGCTCTGGGTTCCGGGTTCCGCTACGCGGCCCCGGAATGACGGAGCTTCATTTTCTGCCGTGCCAACGAGACGCGTTAACCCGAGTTCGGAGGCCTGCGGCCATGCCGCTAGAGCATCGGCCCGAAAGGTGGGAACCGGCTTTCGGAAAAGAGCCGATGCAACCCAATGGCCTATAGCATCGGACCGAAGCCGAATTTCGGTCCGGTGCTATAGACCCCACTTCGTCAAAGGCGCGAAGTCATTCCGGTCGCGAATTCGTTCCGGCTACGCTTGCGGAACGAGGCCGAACGGGTCGAATTCTGCATTTATGGCAACTCGGCGGGCTTGGCCCTTATTCGTTGTCGATCGCAGGAACCGCACATGTCCGGCACCACCCGCTCCAGCGCCGATCTCGATCCGCGCCGCCGCCGCATTCTCTATCGCGCCTGGCATCGCGGCATGCGCGAGACCGATCTGATCCTGGGGCGTTTCGCGGATGCCGAAATCGCCGATCTCAGCGAAGAGGCGCTCGCCGATCTCGAGGCTCTGATGGAAGCGCCCGATCCGGACCTGTTCCGCTGGCTGACCGGCGAGGCCGAGGTACCGAAGGAGCACGATACCCCCGTCTATAGGCGCCTCGTCGCGTTTCACCGGCACGACGCGCCGATCCATTCCTGACCGGCCGCAGGTCCCCGACGCCCCGATCATCCCGCCGCATTCTGCGCTCAATTGTCGCCCAGGTGACATTTGCGCAGCCTAAGGTCGATCGATCGTCCGCGGAATTCGTGCTCGGCGGGCATGGACGGGGGAAATATGACGTCATCGTTACGCGGGCGGAGCAAGCTCGGCGCCTATGCGATCTCGCTGGGGCTCTTGGCTTCCGGCGTTCCGGCCTTTGGCGGCGGAGCGGCCTTCGCGCAGTCCCAGCCTGCCCCGAATGCCGAAGGCTCGCAGCAGGCCGCCCCGGCGCAATCGACGGCCGAGAGGCAGCAGGCCGAATTGTCGGCGGCCTGGGCCGCTGCCGCCAAGGTTGCAACGAACGGCCCGGCCACCGTGAAGCTGATCGACGAGGGCGAACTCAACGTGCCGGCGGGCATGGCCTTCGTGCCGTCGGCCGAAGCCGCCAGAATCCTGCGCGCCTACGGCAACCCGTCCAACAGCAATCCGGTCGGGCTGCTGACGGGAACCGGCGACGATGCCAATTGGCTCGCCGTGATCCGGTTCATCAAGGAAGGCTACATCAAGGACGATGACGCCAAGGATTGGAACGCCGACGATCTCCTGTCGAACCTGAAGCAGGGCAACGAGGAGGCGAACGAGGAACGCGCGGAGCGCGGCTTCCCGAAGCTCGAGCTGATCGGCTGGATCGAGAAGCCAGCCTACGATGCGAGCACGCACCGCCTCGTCTGGTCGCTCGCCTCGAAGACCGAAGGCGAGGCGGACGAAGCGGATCGGGGCGTCAACTACAACACCTATGCGCTCGGCCGGGACGGCTATTTCAGCCTCAACATGCTGACGTCCGAGCATTCGGTCGAGAAGCACAAGCCGATCGCCCACGAATTGCTGTCGGATCTCAGCTACGTCCCCGGCAAGCGCTACGAGGATTTCAACAGCTCGACCGACCAGATCGCGGCGTACGGGCTCGCCGCGCTCGTCGGCGGTGTCGCAGCCAAGAAGCTCGGGCTCTTCGCCGTGATCCTCGCCTTCGCCGCGAAATTCGCGAAAGTCGGAATTCTTGCCCTTCTCGCCCTCGGCGCCAGCATCGGCAAGTTCTTCAAGCGAAAGCCCAAGCAGGTCGCGACAGCCGAGGCCGAGAGCGGGCCCGCGTCCGAATAGCCTTGAAGGCGCTGCTTCTCCTCCTCTTCAGCGGGCTCAAATTCGGAAAGCTCGCGACAACGGGAGGCACGATGCTGATCTCCCTGATCGCCTATGGGGCGATCTGGGGGTGGCGCTATGCGCTCGGCTTCATTCTGCTGCTCTTCGCGCACGAGATGGGCCATTTCCTGGCTGCGAGGCAACGCGGGCTCGACGTCGGGGCGCCGGCCTTCATCCCTTTCGTCGGCGCCTGGATCGCACTCAAGGAACAACCGATCGACGCGGAAACAGAGGCCTATGTCGCGGTGGCCGGCCCCTTCGTCGGCACCCTGGCGGCCTTCGCGGTCTATTTCGCCGCCCGAACTTATGACAGCTCGCTGCTACTCGCGGTCGCCTATTCCGGCTTCTTCCTCAATCTCTTCAACCTGTTGCCGGTCTCCCCGCTCGATGGCGGGCGCATCACGGCGATCGTCAGCCCGCGGATCTGGCTGCTCGGCGCGCCGATGATGGCCGCGCTGATGCTCTATCAGCCAAGCCCGATCCTCATCCTGATCGCGATCATGGCGGTGCCGCAACTGATCGCAGCCTGGCATTACGACCCGCAAGCGCCCGAGAACCTCACCTATTACGGCGTGCCGACGGATACGAAACTCGAATACGCCGCGCTCTATCTCGGCCTTGCAGGCCTGCTCGCGCTGATGGCTTACAATGTCCACGAGATGCTCGGGGCAATCCGCTCGGTGCCGGCCTGATCATGCGGCCGTAGCAAGTCTCGGCGCTGGATCGCGGCCGCCGGATGGTCTAACGCCGCTACGAGCACCACATCGATCCATTTTTCCGGCAGGTCCGGTTCCGGCAAGGCCGGCCCCACGGGCCGGCGCGCTGCGCGAAGACCGACATCGCATTCCCATGGCCAAACCTACGACGAAGCCCGTACCCGCCGCACCGAAGGTGCAGACCGCCCGCTTCGCGCTCCCGAAATCCGCCCCGCTCACCAAAGCGCTCGATGCGTTGAAGCGCGGCGACAGCCCGACGCTTGCCAGCGTGCCGGACGGGTTCGACACGCTCGTCGTCGCCGATCTCGCCCGCGCTCTGGCGCAGGGCTTCGAGGGGCCGGCGGTGCTGGTCCATGTCTCCCGGGACTCGAACCGTGCGAATGCCTTCGCCAACGCCCTGAAATTCGTCGCGCCCGAGATCGAGGCGATGAGTTTTCCGGCCTGGGATTGCCAGCCCTACGACCGCGTTTCGCCGAATTCCGGCATCGCGGCGCAGCGCATGACGGCGCTCTCGCGGCTCACCCGCTCGCGCTCTTCGGAGGACAAGCCGCGCATCCTCTGCACGACCGTCAATGCACTGGTCCAGCGCGTGCCGCCGCGCGATCGGATCGCGGTCGAGACCTTCTCGGTTTCGGCCGGCAGCCTCGTCTCGATGGATGCGGTCACCGCCTGGGTCGAGGCCAACGGCTTCCTGCGCTCCAGCACGGTGCGAGAGACCGGCGAGTACGCGGTTCGCGGCGGCATCCTCGATCTGTGGCCGCCGGGCCTGCACAACCCGATCCGGCTCGATTTCTTCGGAGACACGCTGGAATCGATCCGCGCCTTCGATCCGGAGACGCAGCGCACGGTCGGCTCGATGCGCTCGCTCGATCTCGTGCCGATGAGCGAGGTCCAGCTCACTACGGAGACGATCCGGCGCTTCCGCCAGGGCTATCTCTCGGCCTTCGGCGCGGCGACGCGGGACGACCGGCTCTACGAGACGGTGAGCGAAGGCCGCCGCTATGCGGGCCTCGAGCATTGGATGCCGCTCTTCTACGACAAGCTCGACACGCTGTTCGACTATGTCTCCGGCGTGCCCTTCGTCTTCGACGCGCAGGCCGAGGATGCGGCGAACGAGCGGCTTTCGCTGATCCAGGATTATTTCCAGGCCCGCGACGAGGCCCTCGCGGCACCGCAGGCGGGGGTGGCGCCCTACAAGCCGCTGCCGCCGCGCGCCCTCTACCTGACCCCGAACGAGTGGAAGGAGCGAGTCCACGCGAGCGCGATCGCCCGGCTCACGCCCTTCGCCGAGCCGGAGAGCGAGGCGAGGGCGGTGATCGATTGCGGTGCCAAGGCCGGCCGCAGCTTCGCGCCCGAGCGGGCGGATGAATCGGCGAGCGTGTTCGATGCGACGGTCGCCCATATCCGTGACCTCCAGGGATCAGGGCATCATGTGATCCTCGGATCCTGGTCCGACGGCTCACGCGACCGGCTTTGCGGCGTGCTGGCCGATCACGGCCTCAAGAAGCCGATCGAGATCAATACCTTGGCGGCGGTCAACGCGCTGAAGCGCGGCACGGATGTCGCCGTCGCGGTCTGGGGGCTCGAATCCGGCTTCACCATCGACCGGCTCGCCGTGGTCTCCGAGGGCGACATTCTTGGCGACCGGCTCGTTCGCCAGAAGCGTAAGGCGAAGCGCCCTCAAGACGTCATCCTCGAAGTCCAGGCGCTGCAGCCGGGCGACCTCGTGGTGCATGCCGATCACGGCATCGGCCGCTTCGTGACATTGAAGACGGTCACCGCCGCCGGCGCGCCGCATGATTGCCTGGAGCTGCAATATGCCGGCGGCCTGCTGCTGCTGCCTGTCGAGAATATCGAGCTTCTGACCCGGTACGGCTCGGAGGATTCCGAAGTCGCGCTCGACAGGCTCGGCGGCGGTGCCTGGCAGGCCCGCAAGGCGCGGATGAAGAAGCGCATTCTCGAAATGGCGGGCGCGCTCATCAAGGTCGCCGCCCAGCGCTTCGTGAAGACCGCGCCCTGCCTCAAGGCACCGGAGGGCATGAGCGAAGAGTTCGCCGCGCGCTTCCCCTTCGAGGAGACGGAGGATCAGGCGAACGCGATCGATGCCGTGCTCGACGACCTCAATGCCGGCCGGCCGATGGACCGGCTGGTCTGCGGCGATGTCGGCTTCGGCAAGACGGAAGTCGCGCTGCGCGCCGCCTTCGCTGCCGCGATCTCGGGCAAGCAGGTCGCGGTCATCGTGCCGACGACCTTGCTGGCGCGCCAGCATTTCCGCACGTTTACCGACCGCTTCAAGGGTCTGCCGGTCAATGTCGCGCAGCTTTCGCGTTTCGTCACGGCAGGCGCGATGAAGGAGGTGAGGGCGGGTCTCGCCTCGGGCGGCGTCGACATCGTGGTCGGCACGCATGCGCTGCTCGCCAAGAACATCGCCTTCAAGGATCTCGGCCTCATCATCGTCGACGAGGAGCAGCATTTCGGCGTCGCGCATAAGGAACGGCTGAAGAACCTGCGTGCCGAGGTCCATGTGCTGACGCTCTCGGCGACGCCGATTCCGCGCACCCTGCAGCTTGCCATGACCGGCGTGCGCGAACTCTCGATCATCGCGACGCCTCCGGTCGACCGGCTCGCCGTGCGCACCTTCGTGACGCCGTTCGATCCGCTCTCGATCCGCGAAGCGCTGCTGCGCGAGCGCTATCGGGGAGGGCAATCCTTCTACGTCGTGCCGCGCATCGAGGATCTGGCGGAGGTTAAGCGCTTCCTCGATCAGGAAATGCCCGAATTGACGGTTGCCGTCGCGCATGGGCAGATGCCGGCCGGCCAGCTCGAAGACGTGATGACGGCCTTCTACGAGGGCAAGTTCGACGTGCTGCTCTCGACCACCATCGTCGAATCCGGCCTCGATATCCCGACCGCCAATACGCTGATCGTGCACCGCGCCGACATGTTCGGCCTCGCCCAGCTCTACCAGCTGCGCGGCCGCGTCGGCCGCTCGAAGGCACGGGCCTGTGCGCTTTTCACGGTGCCGGCGAACCGCCAGCTCACGACGCAGGCCGAGCAGCGGCTCAAGGTTCTGCAAACCCTCGACACGTTGGGTGCCGGCTTCCAGCTCGCGAGCCACGACCTCGACATCCGCGGCGCCGGCAACCTGCTCGGCGACGAGCAATCCGGCCATGTGAAGGAGGTCGGCTACGAACTCTATCAGCAGATGCTGGAGGATGCGGTCACGGCGCTCAAGGCCGGCATCGAAGAGCCTGAGGAAGAGGCCTGGTCGCCGACCATCGCGCTCGGCGCGCCGGTGACGATCCCCGAGGATTACGTCGAGGATCTCACGGTCCGGCTCGGGCTCTATCGCCGCCTCTCGACCCTGACCGAGGATGCCGAACTCGAAAGCTTCGGGGCCGAATTGATCGACCGGTTCGGGCCACTGCCGCCGGAAGTCGAGCAGCTTCTGAAGATCGTGACGATCAAGATCCTGTGCCACGCCACCAATGTCGAGAAGGTTGAGGCTGGACCGAAGGGCGTCGTCGTCAATTTCCGGGATCGTGCCTTCGCCAATCCGCAAGGGCTCGTGGCTTACGTCACCGAGCAGGCGTCCTTCGCAAAGGTCCGGCCCGACATGAGCATCGTCATGATCCGCGACCTGCCGACCGTGCCGGCAAGGCTCAAGGAGACGACGACGATCTTGCGGGCGCTCGCAAAGATCGCGGGGAGAACGAAGAAGGCGGCGTGAGGCGAACGACCGGCGCTCGCAAACAACCGAAATTTGCGTAGTGGCGCCGTCTCGCAGGCGCCGCTCAACGATGGTGGATGCGGATTTGACGGGCCGGTCGCGAGCTCAACCAGGCGTCGAAAGGGTGCCAGGGCACCCGGACCGTCATATGCCCGTTACGCGCAGCCCTTACAGGTCCGGCTCATTGAGGACATAGGGTCCGATTCGGCTTGCGAGATCGATCGGGCCGCCGGCCCGGCAGGGGGTCTCGTCGACCTCGATGACCGGGATGCCGCCCTGCTTCATCTGAGCGCGCAGGCGCTCGACGAGGCGGGTATAGGTCGGATCCGGGCGGGAGGTCCGCTGCAGGAGAATGGCGGCGGGACGGGCAATGACGGCGAGCACGTCGTCGGCAGCTTCGATCGCGGCTGTCACGCTCGCATAACCGAGCTCCGCGAGATCGGCGGCGAGGGAGTGATCGACGGCACGGTGGCCATCGTCGACGACGAGGACTTGCTGCAACGCACCCATAAGCTTCAGCGTTATCCCATGTCGACATCCCTGGGAAGGGATGCGGTGCAATAACGTGCAGCGCGACGATTGGTTCGCCGGCCACATCACGCCGCGAAGGTGCTCGCATGACGATGACTTGGGGATGAATGGGAAAGCGCGAAATTCCGTGCGACGCCTGCCGAACGCGCTGAAAGCCGGCTCAACTCATTGATCTGGTTAACGAACGCTTCGCCCGGTACCTGACGGGCGAGCGGGTGAGGCCGCGGATCTCGAACTGTCAAACGGCTGAAAAATAATCCTGGGCATCGTCGCCAGCGCCGTTTTGCTTTTCGGTCAGAGCGGTCGCGATCCCGGCGAATGTCGCAGCTGCGAACGGCGATCGGCGCCACGAATCGCTCGACTCGACGAGCGGAATTCCGCGTCGCAGCGGGGAGGCGGCGCAGGCCTGGCCGCGAAAGGCGAGGCATCCATCCGGCTCGATCCGAATCGCCATCAAGGTTTCCGGCAGCTTCAGGCGATCGGGGCGCCCGAGCGCGAGCGCGACGTCGCGCGTGCCGCCGCGCAGGCCTGAGACGATCGCCGTCTCGTCGATGGCTACGGCATCGACGATCGTGTCGATGCGAATGGCACTGCGTCCGTCCGGCATGCGTTCGCGCTTCGGAAGACGCATCGGTGCGCGGTGGACGAAGGTGACCGAACGCAGGCTGCTCGGCGCATCGCGCCCCGAGAGGTTGCGTTCGAGAAATCCGGGCGCGACGAGGTGCGTGGCGCTCCCATTGCCGAACGAGACGGCAAAAGCCGCGCCGTCGAAAACCCCGTGCGTCTCGAGCGTCGCTCCCGATACGAGGGCTGCGCCGAGACCGGTGACGATGCCGCGCAGGTCATGGGGCGGCAGCAGCGTGAGGATGCGCTCGCCCGGCGCTACCCGCGCCGAGGTCAGATACGTCGCCGCTGCGGCCAGAAGCGATTCGCCGGTCCGGTAGATCGGGCGGTCAGGATCGCTGGCGGCGAAAGTGACGAGACCGATGCCCGGAAGCGAAACCGGATCGCTCGAATCCGCGCCTCGCGGTGTCAGCATGATCTCGTCGAGATTGATGACGCCATCGGGAACCGTGGGCCCGAAAGAGGCGAGGTAGCGCAGGCCGAAATAGCGAGCGGCAACGTTGCAGGCGCGCTCCGCCGGCGACAGCGCCCCCACGCGCGATTGCGTCAGGATGGCCGACAACCCGACATTCTGGGCGGCGGTGACGAGCCGATCCTCGTCCCACGTCATGGGCAGCAGGCAGGGCAGGTGGCCGCAGGCCTCGACGGCGAGGAGACAAAGCGCGGCTTCCGTGCCCCCGGGCAGGCACAAGCCGATGCGGCTCCCCGCGGGCAGGCGCCAGGCGCTGAGGCCCGCAGCCAGACGAGCGACGATCTGCGCTGCCGCCTCATAGCTCCAGGTGATGGCGGGGCGTCCGCACCATTGCGGCTTGTCGGCAGGATCGACGAAGGCGATGCGTTCGGGATGGCGTCTCGCCGTCGCCCTCAGCAGGGTGCCGAGGCCGATCCGCCTCAGCGGGGCCTCATGATGCGCCTCGATCGGCGCTTCGAACGTCGTGACAGGCCAGAGCGCCGACACCTGCGCAGATCCCCAAGGACACGCCCGGTGATGGCGCCTTCATGGTTAAGCAAGGCTTAATGCTCGGCAATTCTTGCCGGGTCCGGTCGACCGCCCCTGAAGCCGTCAGACGACCGCGGCTTGGTGCGACAGAGGTTCGAATTCCGCGTCCGATCGAGCCGGCTTGCGGCGTGAGAAGACCAGGATCAGCACCGGCAGGATCAGCAGGATCAGGACCGGGGCGAGAGCCATGCCGCCGACCACGACCAGCGCCAGAGGTTTCTGAACCTGCGAGCCGACGCCGGAGGAAAAGGCTGCCGGAAGCAATCCGACGCCGGCGACGACGCAGGTCATGACGACCGGCCGCATCTGCGTCTGGCAGGTCCGCATCATCGCCCGCGTCCGGTCGATCCCGGCTTCGAGCAAGCCGTTGTAGTGGGTGAGAACGATGATGCCGTCCATCACCGCGATGCCGAGCAGGGCGATGAAGCCGATCGCCGCCGAGACGCTGAACGGGGTTCCGGTCAAAGCGAGCGCGAAGATGCCGCCGGCCGTCGCCATCGGGATCACGCTGAGGGCGAGCAATGTGTCGGTGACCGACGAGAAATTCACGTAGAGCAGCAACGCGATCAGCCCGACCGCGATCGGCACAGTCAGCGACAGGCGCGCCAGGGCGCCCTTCATGTTGTTGAATTCGCCGACGAGTTCGATGCGATAGCCCGGCGGCAGCTTCACTTCGTTCTCGACCCGCTCGCGCGCCTCGTTGATGGTGCTGCCGAGGTCGCGTTCGCGCACGCTGAACTTCACCGGCAGATAGCGTTCCTGGCCCTCGCGATAGATGTAGGCCGGCCCCGAGACGAGATTGACCGAAGCAACTTCGTTGAGCGGCAACTGCATCAGGGAGCCGTTCGGACTCTGGCCTGCGACCCGCAGGTGGCTGATCGCCTCGATGCTCTGCCGGAACTGGGAAGCGAGGCGCACGATGATCGGATAATGCCGATCGCTGTATGGCTCGTAGAGATCCCCGGCCGAATCGCCGCCGATCGCGGTGCGCACGGTGGTGTTGATGTCGCCGGGCGTCAGCCCGTAGCGCGAGGCCCGCACACGGTCGATGTCGATCTGGATCGTCGGCTGGCCGAGGGAGATGAAGACGGCGAGGTCGGTGACGCCCTCGACGCCCGAGAGCACGCTTTCCACATTCGTGGCCAGCTCGGTCAATTTCTCAAGATTCGGCCCGAACACCTTGAAAGAATTCTCTCCTTTGATGCCCGAGACCGCCTCCGCGACGTTGTCCTGAAGGTATTGCGACAGGTTGAATTCGACGCCGGGGAACGCGTCGCGAAGCTTGCCGAGCAGCTCCTCCGAGATCTGATCCTTGCTCATGCCCTTGCGCCACTGGTCGGCGGGCTTGAAGGGCGCGAAGAACTCGCCGTTGAAGAAACCGGCCGCGTCCGTGCCGTCGTCGGGGCGGCCGTGTTGCGAGACGACCCGCTCGACCTCCGGCGTCGTGGCAATGATCTTGCGCATCCGGTTGACGTAATCGTTGCTCTCCTCGAGCGAGATCGTCGCCGGCATGGTGCCGCGGATCCAGAGATTGCCCTCTTCGAGCTTGGGCAGGAATTCGGAACCGAGCTGTCGCGTCGCCAAGCCAATACCGGCGAGCAGCAGCACCATGCTGGCGCTCACCAGGATCTTGTTGCCGACCGCCGCGCGGATCGCCGGGCGGTAGAGCGCATCGAGCCCGCGCACGAGGAAGGTCTCGACTTCTTCGATACGGTTCGGAAGCAGGATCGCCGAGAGGACCGGCGTGACCGTGAAGGTTGCGATGAGGCCGCCCGCCAGGGCGTAGGCATAGGTCTGCGCCATCGGCCCGAAAATGTAGCCTTCCACCCCCGTCAACGTGAACAGCGGCAGGAAACCGGTGACGATGATCGCGGCCGCGAAGAAGATCGAGCGGCTGACGTCCTGAGAGGCGTGCGAGATCGCCGCCAGCTTGTCGTCATAGGCGTCGTTTCCGGGCAGATGGGGCAGGGGCGCGCCATGGCCTGACAATCGTCGAAAGATGCTCTCCACCATGATGACGGTACCATCGACGATGAGCCCGAAATCGAGCGCGCCGACCGAGAGCAGATTGGCCGATTGGCCGCGCGCGACCAGGATGATCACGGCGAAGAACAGGGCGAAGGGGATGGTCGCGACGACGATCAGGGCGCTGCGCAGGTTGCCCAGGAACAGCCACTGGATCACGAAGATCAGTGCGATGCCGAAGACCATGTTGTGCAGGACCGTATGGGTCGTCACCTCGATGAGGTCTGCGCGGTCGTAGATCCGCTCGATCTTCACGCCGGGCGGCAGGATGCCGGAAGCCTCGATCCGGGCGACTTCGGCCTTCACGCCCTCGATCGAGGGCGTGCTCTTCTCGCCGCGCCGCATCAGCACGATACCCTGGACGATATCGTCGTCCTCGTTCATCCCGGCGATGCCGAGGCGCGGCTGGTAGCCGATCGTCACGGTGCCGATATCGCCGACGACCACCGGCGCGCCACCGACCTGGGTCAGGATGGTGCCGCGGATATCGTCGATCGAGCGAATCAGGCCGACGCCGCGCACGACGGCGGACTGGCTGCCGATATTCACGCGGTTACCGCCGACATTCAGATTGGAATCCGTCAGCGTCTTGACCATCTGCGACAGGGTCAGGCCGTAGGCCATCAGCTTGTCGAGATCGACGGAGATTTCGTAGGTCTTGGTCGGGCCGCCCCAGCCGATCACGTCGATGACGCCCGGCACCATGCGGAACCGGCGCTTGAGCACCCAATCCTGGAGCGTCTTCAGATCGAGGACGCTGTAGCCGGGCGGCGCGCTGAGCTTGTAGCGGAAGATTTCGCCGATCGGAGAAACCGGCGAGATGGCCGGTTTGATGCCGTCCGGCAGCGCATCGAGCTGCGCGAGCCGGTTCAGCACCTGCTGCTCGGCTTCCTGATAGGTGAATTCGAACCCGAACTGCAGCTTCACGTCGGAGAGGCCGAACAGCGAGATCGAACGGACCTGCTTCAGGTTGGGCAGCCCCGACGTGATAACCTCGATCGGGATGGTGACATAGCGCTCCATCTCCTCCGCCGAGAGGCCGTTCGACAGGGTCACCACATCGACGAGCGGCGGGGTCGGATCGGGATAGGCCTCGATGTTGAGCAGCCGAAACGCGCCGAAGCCGCCGACGAGCAGCAGCACGAAGGCGAGCACGACGAGCACGCGCTGCTTGAGCGCCAGGCCGACGATTCCATTCATGGTGCCGCTCGCGGAAAGGTTGCTCAGCCGGGCGAGGCCAGCCGGTCGACGAAGAGCGCGCCTTTGACGACGATGCGCTCACCGGCGCTGAGGCCGTCCAGGACTTCGAGATTGTTGCCGTTCAGGATGCCGGGCTTGATCCGGCGGCCCTCGACGGAATTGTCGTCCTTCAGGACCCAGACGGTGGCCTTCTCGCCCTCGAAGATCACGGCCGCTCGAGGGACCGAGGGCGATACCGTTTCGTGATCGTTGATGATACGGACGCTCGCATACATCTCCGGCTTCAGGAGGCCGCGGGCATTGTCGATCTCCGCGCGGACGTAGACGCGCCGCGTCGCCGGATCGACCGAGGAGCCGATATAGTCGATCTTCCCCTCGAAGGTCTTGTCTGGATAGGCCAGCACGCGGAAGCGCACCCGCTCCCCGACCTCGACCTTGGCGACGTCGGGCTCCCGCAACTGGACGATCAGCCAGACCCGGGAGAGATCGCCGATGACGTAGGATGGGTCACCGCCTCCGGTGTTGACGTATTGGCCGGGGCCGATCTTGCGCTGAATGATCGTGCCGTCGAGCGGGGCGTTGATCGTGGTTTCCGGGTTGATGACGCCCTTCTGCGCGAGCGCGGTCATGTCAGCATCTTTCAGGCCGAGAATGCGCAGCCGGTTGCGGACGGCTTCGAGGCCGACTTCGGCTGTTCGCAGATCGTTCGTCGCCGAGGTCAGGTCGTTCTGGACGACCTGCAATTCGCGTAAGGTCGTGACCCGATTGTCGTAGAGTTCGCGCTGGCGCCTCTCGGCAGCTTGCGCGAAATTGAACTGCGAGCGTGCCTTGTTCAGGATGTTGAGCGCCGCGAGATAGTCGTTCTGCGCCTGGACCATCTCATTGGCCTGGACGGAGAACAGCTTTTCACCCTGCTTCACTTGGTCGCCGGTGCGGGCGAAGATCGTGACGACGCGGCCCGGATAGGGTGAGAACACTGGCGTCGAGCGATATTCGTCGACGCCGATTTTCCCTTCCGTCAGGATTTCTTCGGAGAACTGGTGCGTTACGACGACCTCCGTCGTCAGGGTCGCGAGCTGGTCTGCGGTGAGGACGAAGCTACCTTTCGCTGGGGCGACCGAGCTCTGCTGCGGCGGAGTGTTTTCCTTACCAACCGTGACCGATTCCTGGTACCAGAAGGCGTAGGCCGCTCCCGCCGCCAATGCGACGACGATCGCGACCTGCGTCCAGGGTTTCAGCGAAAGCGGCTGCAGATCGGCTCCGCGCGCGTCGCTCATCTATTCGGCCCCATGCGTCGTCTCTCGGCGCCTCTCGGCACCAGCGTGGCGCCAGACCGTGTCGGGGCTCTCGAAGCGTTTGCGACCGCCTCTGTCAATCGCCAATTCCACGTGCAGCGGCAAAGTGTTCGGTATTGAACCGGGCCGCTCCCGATGTGACGAAGACGTGACGTCGCGCCGGAGCGCCGATCGGGATGTTTGCGCCCGAAAAGCCGTTGCCGATTGCCGCGCTGTATTGCATACGGCGCAGCCGTCACGCGTTCGCCGCATTCAACACGGATGCAGACGCCGCAATCGTTCGAGTGCGCACGGCCGTCCGCAGAGCTGGCGAAGGGTCTAGCGCTCCGCACAGGGCCGCATGCTGGATCGTGCCGGCTCAGCTGCCTTCGGCAGTCGCACAGAGCAACTGAAGCCGCGTCTCAGGCGAGGCGCCATGGAATTCTTCGAAGGGGTCTGGAAGCCGATGTTTGATGCCAACCGTCCCGCACGCGCGCTGCGCATGACAGCGCTTCTCGCCTTGGCGGGTCTTGGGGCCGGCCTCGCGAGTCCGGCTTTTGCCGAGGCCAAGAAGCCCGCGGCCGCCGCGCCGGCACCGGCCCAGCCTGCCGCGCCCGCGCCCGCGCCGGCCCAGCCGAACGCCGCTCAGTCGGCGGCCGGCCCGCAGACGATCAACGTCAAGTCCGAGCCGAGCCAGGCCGATTGGACCAAGGTCTGCGGCAAGGACAACAATTCGGGAACCGACGTTTGCTACACGACGCGCGATTTCGTGTCCGATACCGGGCAGCCGGTGCTCGCGGTCGCCGTCTACGACATGAAGAACGCGGCGCAGAAGCAGGAAGTGAAGGTCGTACGCTACCTGCTCCCGCTCGGGTTGATGCTCGCTCCCGGCATCCGCTTCAACGTCGACGGCAATCAGCTGACGGCGGGCCGGTTCGCGGTCTGCTTCCCCAACGGCTGCTTTGCCGAGGCGGGCGGCGTCACGAATGAGTTCATTGCCGCGCTGAAGAAGGGCACCACCCTCAACATCGCCGTGCAGAACCAGACCCAGAAGGAAGTCATCTTCGCCGTGCCGGTCGCCGGCTTCGGCAAGGCTTTCGATGGTCCGGCGATCGATCCGAAGGTGCTCGAGGAGCAGCAGAAGAAGCTCCAGGCCGAACTCGAGAAGCGCAGCGACGAGATGCGCAAGAATCTCGAGAAGCAGCAGGGCGGCACGACCGGGGCGACCGGGGCGACTGCGCCGGCCGCGAGCGCAGCACCTCCGAAGTAACGCACGGTCCGGGCGCCCCGACGCGCCCGGGCATCGCCTGAGGTCGAGATTTTCGCGCGGCGCCAGACGCGGCGGAAATCTCGGCAAGGGCCTGGCTGACGTCGCTGCCTCAGATCTCATCCGCGACCGCCATTTTCCGTCGAGACACGAAAAAGGCCGGGCAATCGCCCGGCCTTTTTCAATTCGAGACTATTCTTTGCCGACGCGCGTCAGTTCGCGTGCACAGCCCGCATCTTGTACGAGCCGTTCGGATCCCGCTCGAACACGTCTGAGATGCCGGCATGGCGCAGCGCCTCGCCAGAGGTGTCGCTCACGAGGTTCTGCTCCGAGACATAGGCGATGTACTCGCTGTCCGCATTCTCCGCGAGCAGGTGGTAGAAGGGCTGGTCCTTGCGCGGCCTGATCTCTTCCGGAATGGCCAGCCACCAATCCTCGGTATTCGCGAATTCCGGATCGACGTCGAAAACGACGCCGCGGAACGGATAGATCCGGTGCCGGACCACGGCACCGAGGTTGAATTTCGCGCGTCTGATCGGCGTTTCGGTCATATCGTCGCCCATCGCGTCAGAATACGCCCGCCCGTTCGGGCTGTCACTGCGGCGAGTTCTGCGCCTGGATCAGGGCAGATTGTAGACCTTCGCCAGGTCCGGATCCTTTTCGGAGACCAGCTTGGCGAGGTCGACGATGACCTTGGCCTGCTTCCAGGTTGCATCGTCCTGCATCTTGCCGTCGATCATCACGGCGCCGGTCCCGTCCGGCATCGCCTGGACGATCTTGACCGCGAAGGCGACTTCGGCCGGGTCCGGCGCGAACACCGTCTTGGCGAGGGCGACCTGACTCGGATGCAGCGTCCAGGCGCCGGCGCAGCCCATCAGGAAGGCGTTGCGGAACTGGACCTCGCAGGCCGCCGAATCCGAGAAATCGCCGAACGGTCCATAGAAGGCCTTGATGCCGTTGGCCGAACAGGCATCGACCATGCGGGCAATGGTGTAGTGCCAGAGGTCCTGCTGGGCGCTGATGCGCTCGGCATCGCCCTTGGGGTCGGCGATGACGCGGTATTCGGGATGGCCGCCGCCGACGCGCGTGGTCTTCATGCCGCGCGAGGCCGCGAGATCGGCCGGCCCGAGGCTCATGCCATGCATGCGGGGCGAAGCCGAGGCGATGGCATCGACATTGGCGACGCCCTCGGCCGTTTCCAGGATCGCGTGGACGAGGATCGGCTTGGTGACGCCGTGCCGCGCTTCGAGCTGGGCAAGGAGCTGGTCGATATAGTGGATGTCCCAAGGCCCTTCGACCTTCGGGACCATCACCACGTCGAGCTTGTTGCCGATGGCGGCGACGACCTCGAACAGGTCGTCGAGAATCCAGGGCGAATTGAGCGCGTTGATCCGGGTCCAGAGGCCGGTGCCGGTCGAGGCGAAATCGACCTCCTTGCCCATGGCGATGAAGCCCTTGCGCGCCGCCTCCTTCTGATCGGCCGGAACCGCGTCCTCGAGGTTGCCGAGCACCACGTCGACGGTTGCCGCGAGGTCCTTCACGCGGGCGCGGACTTTTTCGATATGCGGAGGCACGAAATGGATCATGCGCTCGAGCTTGACCGGAAGCTCGCGGAACGGGTTTGGCGCCCCAGTGGCGAGCGGCTGGAAGAATCGGCGCGGCAGTTTCATGAGGGAATCGAGCTCCGGATCGCGTCAATCATGGAAGAATCATCGCCCGGTTAGTGCAATGGCCGGCTCAGCGCAAAGCCTTCCGAACCACTTGGCTCACGAACCACTTGGCTGAATCGCCTGCGAGCGGCCGCCAGGGTGTCAGCATGCCGTCGTGTTCGTGAGTCATGGGACTATGCTCGGGGCCGTGCGCTCGCGCACCGCATCGACCGCGGTGCCGTGCTCGGACCTGTCAAACGAGGAACCCGTACCAAGGCCTGGCGTTGCCAGGGCGAGGAGGGCATCGTTAAAGGCGTGCCGTCCATGACACCATCCGTCACGCGGGTGATCTGCACCTGCTTCGCGCTTGCCGGATTGATCGCTGCGCAAGGGCTTCCCGCAAGCGCCGCTTCTTCCTGGCCGCGGCATTCCGAAAAGCAGGCGAAGGTCGAGAAGACGAAGCCGGGCTCTGACGAACGCGCCGACTTCACCGCCGCCGACGTCGCGACCGCGAAGCCCGAGGGGCTGCCGGGCCCATTGCGGTTCTATGGCGATGATCGCGCTGCGTTTCAGAACGTGGTGGATAGCGCCTCGTTGGCTTCCGCGCCGTGGCTCGTTCTCTCCGGTGGCGGCGAGAACGGAGCTTTTGCCGCCGGCATCTTGAGCGGATGGACGCAGGCCGGCAATCGTCCGGATTTCGGCGTGATCACCGGCGTCAGCACCGGCGCGTTGATCGCGCCCTTCGCCTTCGTCGGCCCGAGCGCCGATGCGGAGCTGAAGCGGAACTATACCGAGATTACCGCCGCCGACGTGTTCGAGTTTGGCGGGACCAAAGCCGCGTTGACCGATAGCTGGCCGCTCAAGGCCCGCATCGACCAATTCGTCACGCCCGACCTGCTACGCGCGGTCGCAGCGGAGCATGCGAAGGGCCGACGGCTCCTCGTTGCCACCACGCTCGTCGATTCCGAACGCGCGACCGTCTGGGACATGGGCGCGATCGCGAGCCTGGCCTCGGGGCCGGAGGCCAAACGCTACGGCGACAAGGCGCTCAAGCTGTTCCGCGAGGTCATCCTGGCCTCGACGGCCATTCCCGGCGTGTTTCCGCCGGTGATGATCGATGCGGTCGGCCAGAACGGCAAGGTCTTCCAGGAAATGCATGACGATGGCGGCGCGATGGCGCCGTTCTACCTCGCGCCCGCCTCAGCGATCGCGGGTGAGGACGGAAAGAGTTTCGACCTGCCGACGCGGACCGTCTACCTGATCGTCAACAACCGGCTCGATCCGGAATTCGGCCTCGCGCCGCGCTCGGTCCTCGGCGTGCTCGGCCGCACGATGTCGGGCGCGATCAAGGCGCAGACCCAGGCGGCGCTCGCGCTGACCCAGTCCTTCGCGAAACGGACCGGCATCGATCTTCGGCTCGCGATCATCGATCAGCGCTTCAACAAGGCATCCTCCGGCCCGTTCGACCAGGACTACATGAAGGCCCTGTTCGCGTATGGAGAAAACCTGGCCCGTACCGGAACCGCGTTCAGGACCGACAGGACCGCCGCGCCCGTCGGGAACCGGTCGAAGGACGTCAAGGAAACCGACGCGACCAGCACGGACTTGCGCTGAAGCGCTTCCGGACCGCTCAGCGCATCAGGCTCGGCGCGCCGAGCCGGGGTTGAACGCCCTCGCGCATCACCATCTGCCTGAGCGGCGCGATATTGCTCAGCGCCACTAGGCCTAAGCCCCGCAACGCATCGACCGGCAGGATCGCCGTCAGCAGGCTGCGATTGAGGAGGTCAACCGCTTTGCCGCGCAGCTGCGCGTCGAGAACGCGTCCCCGCCCAAATCCCGAAAGCGCCTGTCGCGAGCCCGGATCGCGGCCGGATTTGCGGGCCGCGACCACCGCATCCCGCAAGGCCGCGGCATCGCGCAGCCCGAGATTGAGACCCTGCGCGCCGATCGGCGGGAAGACATGGGCGGCCTCGCCGATCAGCGCGAGCCGGTTGGCCACCGGCGTCGCGACCGAGAGCCCGCGCATCGGGACGAGGCCGCGCGGACCATCGACACGCATGGCGCCGAGCATCGATTGCGCCTGCAGCCGAATGGCCTCGGCCAGAGCCTCGTCATCGAGTTCGGCGAGACGGCGCGCGGCCAGATCCCCAGCGACCCAGACGAGGCTCGACCGGTAGCCGCCCGGCAGGGGAACCAGGGTGAAGGGCCCGGTCCGCGTGTGAAACTCCGTCGAGATGTCGCGATGCGGACGTTCATGGGCGAGAAGCGTGGTGATGGCGGCCTGCGGATAGGTCCATTCCCGCGCGCTCAGGCCGGAGGCCACGCGCATGGGTGAGCGCGCGCCATCGGCTCCGACGACGAGGCGAGCCATGATGTTGGAGCCGTCGGCCAGCGCGATGCTGGCACTGTCCTCGTCCCGCTGCGCCGCGCCGGCATCGCATTCGATCAGGTCGAGACCTGGGGTCGCGCGCGCGGCAGCCCGCAAGCCTTCGACGAGCCGGGCATTCTCGATGTTCCATCCGAAGGCCGGCAATCCGATTTCGGAGGCGACGAAGCGGGCAGGGGGCGGTCGGAACAGGCTGCCGGTATCGTCGATGATGTGAAGCTCGGCGAGCGGCGCGGCCTCCGGCGAAAGTTCGGGCCAGATGCCGAGAGCTTCGAGCAGGCGGACGGACCCGCCGAGCAAGGCCACCGTGCGCCCATCGCCAACCGGCTGATGCCGACCGATCAGCGCGGTCGAAATGCCTTCCCGCGCCAGGGCAATGCTCGCTGCAAGACCGGCAGCCCCGGCCCCGACCACAGCGACATCGTAGGATGCCTCGCCTTCAGTAGTGTTCGGCATTCTTGCGGAGCCTTTCGACGGTCGGTCGATCCAGAGCATCGGCCGAAAAAGAGCGAACTGGTATTCGGACATAGCCGACGCAGAGGAAAAGCCCGAAGCCTCGGTCGAAAATTCAACGACGCGCCCGCCGCGCGGTTCATGCCGGGATGGTGCTCCCACCATCGGCCGGGCGTCCTCAGGGCGAACCACGGAGAGACTCAAGTTCCTTCCGGTGCGCGCAGGCGATTTATCAATTTTCGATCGAGGCGGCGATGCAACGAATCCGGCCCCGCCGCATTACCGATGAGTTCCTGAGACAAAAGCGACGAAGAGAGGCGTCCCGTGAATAACGTCAAGTTGCTGGACAGCAAGATCGAGGAGCGCAACTTCGGCTCGTCCTTCGATGCTCTGCTGAATGGCGTAGCACAGGGGCTCGCTCGAATGTTTCCGCCCGTCGAAGACACGGTTCTCGATGGGGACAGCGAGTCGATCTCCGATGGGGATTCGGGAGACGGCGAGCTCAGCCAAGTCTAGTGGGCCAAACTCACGCCAGGTACTGTACGCAATGGGTGGTTAGCCCCTGGTCCGGTTCCGTCGAACGGCTTCCACAAACTCAGCAGCGCCACCCGTCACCCAAAAGGGCTCCTGAGTAACGTCGAAGAATTTATTAAAGAGTTGGCAGGCTTCGTCTCTCCGAACTCGACCGCGGATAGACAAAGGGCGGAATTGATGTCGAGGGGGGAAGGGCATCGTCAGAGATGCGCGCGCATCCTCCATAAGCATCCTCCATCGCAAAAACTAATCGCCCGATCGGAAGGTGCCTAAGCGTCCCCCAGCACATGATGCAAGGCTCAAGTGTTGTATATAGGCTTAAGTTATCCTGCCGAGAATAGCTGTAATCGCCCTGGAATACAGCGCGAAACACGACCATCTCAGCGTGGTCGAGGTGATTTGACCCCATAGCCTTGTGGCCGGTTGCTACGACTTTTTCGCCTGCTGTTAGCACGCAGCCAACGGGCAAGTGAGACTTCGCTAGGGCCTGCCGAGCCTCTTCGAGAGCGAGGCCCATCAAAGTCAGATCAAGATCTTCGTCCATGTCGAGGGTTTATTCGACGAGCGAAGATCAGAGAAGGTCGAAACCAGACCGTACCAAGCGTCAGATTTTGCCCACAGGGAGTTCGAGCACAATCACGCAAGCCCGCTGCGATCTCGCTGGCCGAACCGATCCGAGTTCGGAACGCTCGCGGGATTTCTCTCCACAACCGCCCTATCTCCACTCTCGACGCATGAACGTCGGTGACGAAGGGTCGGAGCGATGCCCAAAGCGATCAGGGTTCACGAATACGGCGGACCCGAGGTGATGCGCTACGAGGAGGTGGAGGTCCCGGCCCCGGGCCCCGGCCAGCTCCGCGTCCGCCAGACGGCCATCGGCGTCAACTTCATCGACATCTATTTCCGGACCGGCGCCTACAAGTCCGCCTCGCTGCCCTTCACGCTCGGCAAGGAAGGGGCGGGCATCGTCGACGCGATCGGCGAGGGCGTTACGGATTTCCAAGTCGGCGAGCGCGTCGCCTATTCGGGCGCGGTCGGGACCTATGCCGAGGAAGTCATCGTCGATGCGGCGGGTGTCGTGCACGTCCCCGAGGGTGTCGCGGACGAGACGGCCGCGGCGATGATGCTGAAGGGCCTCACCGCACAATACCTGCTGCGCCGGACCTACCGGGTGAAACCCGGCGATACGATCCTGTTCCACGCAGCCGCTGGCGGGGTCGGCCTCATCGCGACGCAATGGGCCAAGCATCTCGGAGCGACCGTGATCGGCACGGTGGGATCGGAGGACAAGGCCAAGATCGCGCGCGAATTCGGCTGTGATCACGTGATCCTGTATCGCGACGAGGATTTCCCCGCCCGCGTCAGGGAGATCACCAAGGGGGAGGGGGTGCCGGTCGTCTATGACGGCGTCGGCAAAGACACCTTTCCGGCCTCGCTCGATTGCCTGCGGCCGTTCGGCGTGTTTGCGAGCTTTGGCTCGGCCTCCGGGCCGGTCCCTGCCTTCGACATCAGTCTGCTCGCGCAGAAGGGCTCGCTTTATGCAACGCGCCCGAGCCTGTTCAGCCATACCTCCAAGCGCGAGAGCCTCGACGAGATGGCTGCGGATTTGTTCGAGGTCGTCGGGAGCGGAGCCGTGAAGATCCCGATCCATTCGCGCGAGAAACTCGCTGACGCCGCAAAGGTGCATCGCGACCTTGCCGACCGGCAGACGACCGGCGCGACGGTGATGATCCCGTGATCGGCGGATCCCTTGATGCGGTGATCACAGGATCGGAGGATGACGGGATCAGGGTTGGGCCCGCAAAGGGGCCGGCAGGCCCGCGCCTCCATCCGACCGAGAAGGCTCTCCCATGAAGCTCGGTGAGAGCGATGCCTTGCTGGTGATCGACGTGCAGAACGATTTCCTGCCGGGCGGCGCGCTTGCCGTGCCGGACGGGGATGCGGTGATCGCGCCGGTCAACGCTCTGGCGAGCCGGGTCCCTCATGTGATCGTCACGCAGGATTGGCATCCGGCCGGGCACAGTTCCTTCGCCTCGAGCTATCCAGCACGCGCGCCGTTCGAGACGGTTGCGATGCCCTATGGCGATCAGGTGCTGTGGCCGGACCATTGCGTCCAAGCCGGCAAGGGGGCCGAACTCGCAGCCGGACTCGAGCTTGGCCGCGCGGAACTCGTCATCCGCAAGGGTTTCAACGGTGAGGTCGACAGCTATTCGGCCTTCCTGGAGGCGGATCGCATGACGCCGACGGGTCTCGCGGGCTATCTGCGCGAGAGGGGCCTGACCCGCCTGTTTCTTGCCGGGCTCGCCACCGATTTCTGCGTGGCCTGGTCGGCGCTCGACGCGCGCGCGGCCGGATTCACGGTCTTCGTGATCGAGGATGCCGTGCGCGGCATCGATCTCGACGGCTCGGTCGCCAAGGCCTGGACCGCGATGAGCGCGGCGGGCGTCGAGCAGATTGTCAGCGCGCAGATTGGGTGAGGCGAGCCAGGACTCGGAATTCAGGTCATTGGTATACAAGCTATAAAATATATCCGTGACGCAAATAACAACCTGAACGTCATTCCGGGGCGCCGCAGGCGAACCCGGAACCCAGAACCACCGAATGAGCCGCGAATGGCTTGCATCGCGGTTCTGGATTCCGGGTTCCGCTACGCGGCCCCGGAAAGACGGTTCCATTGACGTCGGCTTTACAAGCAAGCCGCGTTCATCAGCGTGCCAACTCCCGGATCGCAGAGGGCGGCTCTTGCCAAGCTCGGGTCCGAGCGATCCTATGCGCGGGGCGGCAGGACGACGGATTCCGGTGATGCAGGAAACGGGGCAGGCGAACAGGTAGCTGCGGGCGTGCGGCGAACACGCTCATGCCCGCGTCACCAACATCGAACTGTTATTCGATCTCGTCTTCGTCTTCGCGATCACGCAGCTCTCGCACAATCTGCTGCACCACCTGAATATCAGCGGCGCGCTGCAGACCACGCTGCTGTTTCTCGCCGTCTGGTGGGTCTGGATCTACACCTCCTGGGTCACGAACTGGCTCGATCCCGATCGAACCGTGGTGCGGCTCGCACTTTTCGTGCTGATGCTGGCCGGGCTCGTGTTTTCGACCTCGATCCCAGAGGCATTCGGCGAGAAGGCGCTGCCCTTTGCGGCTGCCTATGTCGCGATGCAGGTCGGCCGCTCGCTGTTCATGCTCTGGGCTCTGCGCGGAACGTCAAGCGGCAACACGCGCAACTTCCAGCGGATCACGCTCTGGTCGGTCCTGTCCGGCCTGTTCTGGATCGCCGGCGCCTTTTTCGAGAGCGAAGCCCGTTTCTGGGTCTGAGCGCCGGCGCTCGCGATCGATTTTGCAGGTCCCGCTTCCGGCTTCTTCGTACCGGGCCTCGGCGCTTCCACCACGGCCGATTGGGATGTCGATGGCGAGCATCTCGCGGAGCGCTGCGGGCTTTTCGTCATCATCGCGCTCGGTGAATCGGTGCTCGTCACGGGTGCGACCCTCGCCGAGGCGCCTTGGGCGGGCGAGACATTGATCGCCTTCATCGTCGCCTTCATCGGCAGCGTCGCGATGTGGTGGATCTATTTCGACACGGGCGCCGAACGCGGCAGCCACGGCATCGCAAGCTCCGACGATCCCGGCCGGCTCGCGCGTCTTGCCTATACCTACATGCACATCGTCATCGTCGCCGGCATCGTCGTCGGCGCGGTATCCGACGAATTGCTGCTCGCCCATCCGAACGGGCATGTCGAGGCGCCGGGCATCGCGGCCATGCTTGGCGGCCCGGCCCTGTTCGTCCTGGGCAATTTCCTGTTCAAATGGGTCATCGCCGGGCGCGTACCGCTCTCGCATCTCGTCGGTGTCGGCCTGCTGGCGGCTTTGATACCCGTTGCGCCTGGCCTAACGCCTCTGGCGCTCGCGAGTGCCGCGACACTCGTCCTCGTTCTCGTCGCCGCCTGGGAGTGTGTGTCCCTGCATCGCGGCCTGACCAGCGTCACGGAATGACCTGATCCGA
The DNA here is from genome assembly GCA_044227265.1 of Methylobacterium sp. GTDB lineage: Bacteria > Pseudomonadota > Alphaproteobacteria > Rhizobiales > Beijerinckiaceae > Methylobacterium. The sequence goes on along the minus strand of JBGAFL010000004.1, from coordinate 81,375 downwards.
GGATGACAGGATCACAGGCAATTCGGTTGTCCGAGCTATCCACGGACGTCTGACGATCTCGGCAAGGCACGGAGCGAGATCGTCTTTTTTGCGCCGCCGGCGCTCAACATCTGCCCGATACCACCGCAACTTTTCGTGGTGCATGGATCGCGGGCAATGCCGCGCGCTGCCGGCATTACATGGATCAGGCGCTGGCGGGCCGAGGTTTTTCAGCGGGTCTGTTGTGCGCCCATCCCCACTCCCCGCGTGCGGGGAGAGGAGAATCCACGCTCACACCGCGATCCCGTGCAGATCGTAGGCGTCCGCCCGCTCGATCTTTACCGTCACGATGTCGCCCGGCCGCACCGGGCGGCGCGAGGCGACGTGGACCGTGCCGTCGATCTCCGGCGCATCGGCCTTCGAGCGCCCCTTGGCGACTGTCGGCCCGGCCTCGTCGATGATAACCTGGAGCCTTTTGCCGAGCTTGGCGCGCTGTAATTTCAGCGACACGCCGGCTTGCGCCTCCATGAAACGCCGCTTGCGCTCGGCCTTCACCTCCGGCGGGATCAGCCCCCCGAGATCGTTCGCCGCCGCGCCCTTCACGGGCTCGTATTCGAAGCAGCCGACACGCTCGAGCTTGGCCTCCCGGATCCAGTCGAGCAGCTCCTCGAATTCGGCATCGGTCTCGCCGGGAAAGCCGACGATGAAGGTCGAGCGGATGGCAAGCTCGGGACAAATCTCGCGCCAGGCACGGATGCGGTCGAGCTGGCGATCCTGCTTGCCGGGCCGCTTCATGCGCTTGAGCACAGAGGGACTCGCATGCTGCAAAGGCATGTCGAGATAGGGGAGCACCTTGCCCTCGGCCATCAGCGGGATGACCTCGTCGACATGGGGGTAGGGGTAGACGTAATGTAGCCGGACCCAGGCCCCGAGCTCGCCGAGCGCCGACGCAAGGTCGTAGAAGCGGGCGCGCACGTCGCGGTCCCGCCAGCGGCTCGTCTCGTAGCGTGTGTCGACTCCATAGGCGCTGGTATCCTGCGAGACGACGAGCAGTTCTTTCACCCCGGCTTTGACGAGCTTCTCCGCCTCGCGCAGCACGTCGGCGGCCGGGCGGCTGACGAGATCGCCGCGGAGCGACGGGATTATGCAGAAACTGCAGCGGTTGTTGCAGCCTTCCGAAATCTTCAAATAGGCGTAGTGCCGCGGCGTCAGCTTCACGCCCTGCGGCGGAAGCAGATCGAGAAACGGATCGTGCGCCGGGGGAACCGCCTCATGCACGGCCGAGACCACGGATTCATAGGCCTGCGGGCCGGTGATCGCGAGCAGGTTGGGGAAGCGGTCGTGGATCTCCTGCGGCTGTGCACCCATGCACCCGGTAACGATGACCCGGCCATTCTCGGCCATGGCTGCGCCGATCGCTTCGAGGGATTCCGCCTTTGCGGAATCGAGGAAGCCGCAGGTATTGACGATGACGACATCCGCCCCGTCATGCCGGCGCGACATCTCGTAGCCTTCCGCGCGCAGATGCGTGAGGATGCGCTCGGAATCGACCAGAGCCTTCGGGCAGCCTAGCGAGACGAAGGAGATGCGCGGGGCAACGGATTTAGTCGGTTCGGTGGTTGTGGTCATCGGGTTCGTCATGAGCCGCCCGGCCCTGCGGGAGCCGGTAAGGAACGATCGGCACGGTTGATGGAAGGCGTGCTTATAGCGTGATTTCGGGTCGCTTGCGAGAGCGGCCACTGAATTGCTCGCTCGTGGGGTAAAATACGTTTTCCATCGTCACAGCAAATATTTATTGGAATATTCTGCGGTGTTGCGCGAAGTATCTCGAAGCCGCATCTGAGCCGTGGCGGTGCCGATCACCGTTCGGAACTCGTGGATTGGTGCTGGCACCGAACCAAATTGACGAACGGGACGAGGCAGCGTTCCTGAGATACACGACATTTTGCCATGCCCCGAGACGACCGACACATGGTCTGGACCCGCGAGATTCCACCCCTCGACCCGGTCGCGGCGGCCGCCGGCCTGTCGCGCCTGCCCGGCTTCGCCTTCCTCGACAGCGCCATGCATCATGAGACGCTCGGGCGCGAATCCGTGCTGGCCGCCGATCCCTTCGCCGGGTTCCGCTCGCGGCAGGGTCGCAGCACGCTCGATGGGCAGGCGGTGGATGGCACGCCGCTCGAAGCCCTGCGCGCTTGCCTTGCCCCCTACCGCATCGAGCCCGAACCGGAACTAGCGACCTTCCCGGGCGGGGCGATTGGCTATTTCGGCTACGACCTCGGCCAATCTCTCGAACGCGTCACGGTTCCGCCACGCCGCGCCGGGCTGACCGACGACATCGCCTTCAATCTCTACGATACGGTTCTCACGATCGATCATGGGAACGGGGCCTGCCGCCTGATCTCGACCGGGTTCCCGGAACAGACGCACGCAGGGCGCGAGCGGCGCGCGCGCGAGCAGCTCGACCGCTTTGCCGACCTTCTCGCCGCCGCCCGCGCCCCGGACATCCCGCCGCTACCGCCGTCCGGTACCTTCATCTGGCACTCGAATTTTACGCGGCAATCCTATGAAATTGCTGTCGAAAGAGTGCGTGACTATATCCGCGCCGGCGACATCTATCAGGCAAACATCGCCCAGCGCTTCACGACCGAGCTGCCGCCGGATTTCGATGCCTTCGCTTTCTATCTGCACTTGCGCGCGACCAATCCGGCGACATTCGGCGCCTATCTCGCCTTCGAGGATCTGACCATCGCCTCGAGCTCGCCCGAGCGGTTCCTGAAGCTCGAAGGCCGCAAGGTCGAGACGAGGCCGATCAAGGGCACCGCGCGCCGGGTCGAGAATCCCGCGCAGGACGCAGCGATCGGCGAGGCGCTCCAGGTCAATCCGAAGGAGCGCGCCGAGAACATCATGATCGTCGACCTGCTGCGCAACGATCTCTCACGGATCTGCGAGCCTGGGAGCGTCAAGGTCCCGGTCCTTTGCGGGCTGGAATCCTATGCCTCGGTCCACCATCTCGTCTCGGTGGTCACCGGCCGGTTGAAGGAGGGCGCCGACGCGCTCGACCTCATCGCCAACACCTTCCCGGGCGGCTCGATCACCGGAGCGCCGAAGCTCAGGGCCATGGACATCATCACCGAGATCGAGGGCGATGCGCGCGAGCTCTATTGCGGGGCGATTGGCGCGCTCGGTTTCGACGGCTCGCTCGACACCTCGATCGCGATCCGCACCGTGTTCATGGACGACCGGACAGCCGTGCTCCAGGCGGGCGGCGGCGTGACGTTGCTCTCGGCGCCCGGCCCCGAATACGAAGAGACGCTGACCAAGGCGGCCCGGGTCTTTGCGGCTTTCGAGGAGCCGGCCACGCCATGATCCTCGTCATCGACAATTACGATTCGTTCGTCTTCAACGTCGTCCGCTATTTCGAGGAACTCGGCGAGAGCATCACCGCGATCCGAAACGACGCGCTCGATGTCGCGGATATCCGCAAGCTGAACCCGGATGCGCTCGTGCTGTCTCCAGGCCCCTGCACCCCGAACGAGGCCGGCGTGACGCTGCCGGCGATCAGGGAATTGTCGGGCAAGGTGCCGATCCTCGGGGTCTGCCTCGGCCATCAGGCGATCGGTGCGGCTTTCGGCGGGCGCGTCGTGCGGGCGCAAAAGCCGCTTCACGGCCATGCCACGCCGGTGACGCACGATGCGACCGGCCTGTTCTCCGGCCTGCCCGTGCCGATGCAGGTCGGCCGCTACCATTCGCTGGTCGTGGAAGCCGAGCCGGGCATGGAACGCAACCTCGTGGTCACCGCCCGCTCGGCCGAGGGTGAGATCATGGGGCTGTCGCACAGGAGGCACCCGACCTACGGCGTGCAGTTCCATCCGGAATCCGTGCTCACCGAGAGCGGACACGCAATCTTCGCCAATTTCCTGCGGATGGCGCGGGCCTGGCGCGAGGCGCGCGGCCGGATCGTTGCCAAGGCGCCGATCGATGCTGTGGTGTGACGGACAGATCATCGAGGGCAATGTCGCTCCGTTCGATTTCTCCGACCGTGGATTGCTGCTCGGTGACGGGGTGTTCGACACGGCCCTGGCGATCGGCGGCCGGATTGCATTCGAGGAGGCCCATCTCGCGCGGCTCGCCGGCTCGCTGAAGCTGCTCGACATCGCCGTCGATTTGGACGGAATCCGGCAGGCGATGCAGGCAGTGGCCGCTGTCGCCCCGCTCGCCGCGATCCGTACGACCGTGACGCGCGGTCCCGGACCGCGTGGCATCGCGCCTCCCGCGCAAGTCCGGCCTTTCGTCCTTGCGAGCGCGGCGCCCACTGCCCGCGGCCTAGCCTTCGCGCCGCTGTCCTTACATCCCACCGATATCCGCCGGAACGATTCCTCGCCCCTCTCGCGGATGAAGACGCTCGGCTATCTCGATGCGGTGCTTGCCGCGCGCGAGGCGGCGGAGGCGGGCCATGGCGATACCCTGTTCCTCAATACGGCCGAGCGTGTCGCCTGCACCGGCACCGCCAATCTCTTTGCGGTCTTCAAGAGCGTCCTGGTGACGCCCTCCGTTGCAGAGGGCGTGCTGCCTGGCGTGACGCGGGCCGCGATTCTTCGCCTGGCGGCCGAACTCGGCATCGCCACTGAGGAGCGCCCCCTACTCCCCGAGGAATTGGCGCGTGCGGAGGCGGTTTTTGCGACGAATTCCCTGCGCCTGCTTTCCCCCGTCACCGCCATCGGCACGACGCCCTATACGAGCGCGGATCACCCGATCATCGTACGGCTCGCGGACGCCCTGCGCCGTTTCGTCTGTGACTCCTGCGGTGCGCCGGAGGACACATTCGGTTGAGGCGGGACTTCGCCATGCGCGATGGCCGCGCCTGGATGCGCTGGGTCCTGATGGTGACTTATGGCGTCGTCGGTATCGCCCATCTCGTCGCGACCGATCAGTTCCTGCCCATCATGCCGGTTTGGGTGCCCTGGCCCGATAGGGTGGTGATTGCCACGGGGTTGTTCGAGATCGCCGCTGCTTTCGCCCTGACGGTTCCAGCTCTTCGGCGGATGGCGGGGATGTCACTCGCGCTCTATGCGATCTGCGTGTTTCCGGCCAATCTCAAGCATGCGTTCGAGCATGTTCCGGTGCCACCGATCCCCGATAGCTGGTGGTATCATGCTCCGCGGCTTGCACTCCAACCTGTGATGGTATGGTGGGCGCTCTTTGCGGTCCGCCTGATCGACTGGCCGCTCGCCAGTCGCCGCTCGTCGGACTGACCGCTCAGAATACGGAAAGCGAGACCCCAAACTTCACACCGAGGATCGCCGAGCCTAACCAACGCGATCGCTGTGCGGATTGCAGGATCTACTCGGATTCAGCCGGCGCCGCGATAACAACGGTGCCAAATCGAGACGTACCCGGCAGGTATCCGGTCGTACGTCGGTGAGGCCAGATCTTGTGAATAACGGGTCAGGGGCCGTTAATCCTGTTCGAGATCGAGGGGAGAATCGTCACGACGATTCGGATACAGTCGCCTCCATGCCCAAGCGCCGTGAACCGGAAATGCCGAAGGCCGGCGGTGCCAGCGATGAGCGCCCCGCCCAATCCGATGTCGAACGGGCGATCAAGGCGATCGTCGAGAAACTGCGACCCAAGCCGCCAAAGCCGAAAGGCCGCTCCAACAAGTAGGGCGGGCAGTCACGCTTGCGCGGTTCGGCCGCCGGCGGCTCGCAACCACTTCGCTGAAGCCGCGAACGCCCGATCGCAGGGGCCAACGTCCCGAGACGATCAAGCAGATGCCGGCTGCGGCCGGGGTTCCTCAGCCTTGGGCTCGTCGGCCTTCACCTCCTGCCAGCCCGCTTCCATCGCGGCGAGATCGGCCGTGGCGAGGCTCGACCCGGCTTCGGCGAGTCGTGAGGCCATTGCGGTGAAGCGCCGCTCGAACTTGTTTGTGCCGCGCCGCAAGGCCTCTTCGGGATCGATGCCCGCATGCCGGGCGAGGTTGGCGACTGAAAACAGCAGATCGCCGATTTCTTCCCGGATCGCCTCGGTCTCGCCCTCGGCCAGCCCCTGTTCGACCTCGTCGACCTCCTCGCGCACTTTGGCGATGACCGACACCGCATCCGGCCAATCGAAGCCGAAGCTCGCGGCCTTGCGCGAGATTTTCTCGGCACGGGAGAGGGCAGGGAGCGCATGGGGCACGCCGTCGAGCGGTCCTGACGGGGGAGATGCGGAACGCGCCGCCTTCTCCGCGCGCTCCTCGGCCTTGATCCGCTCCCACATCTTGTTGACCGCCGCCTGGTCGGTCGGACCGCGCTCCTGCAGGAGCGCGCCTTGCGGATCGAAGACATGGGGATGACGCCGGATCAGCTTGCGGCTGATTCCGGTCGCGACAGCATCGAAATCGAAAAGGCCGGCCTCCCGCGCGATCTGGGCCTGGAAGACGACCTGCAAGAGCAAGTCGCCGAGTTCGTCGCGGATGTCGTCGACATCGCCGCGTTCGACCGCATCGGCGACCTCATAGGATTCCTGGATCGTATAGGGGACGATGCTGGCAAAGGTTTGCGCCACGTCCCAGGGGCATCCGCGCACGGGATCGCGCAGATCCGCCATCAGCCGCAGCAAGGTATCGATCGGGGCAGAGGCCATCTTTGGTCTCGGGCTAGGGAATCCCGGCGGACATTCGGACGATTTGGCCGCGAGGCTGTGCGCGGCCGGGCCGACGCGCAAACGCCATGCCGAGTCGATCAGACCGAAGCAAGCGACGGATCGATGGAATATTCCATCTATTACGAAGGTATGAGGCCGAATACGGAACGCGGCGGCACACGGGTGGGCAGGGGCAGCCGGATTTTCTAGAGGAAGATGAGTAATTTGCTTGGAATAGTGTCAACGACCGCTTCTTTCAATCCGGCGGTTTCGGCAGGCTCGTTCGCGGCCTTTCTCACGTCGTTTTGGGGAGATAGGAATATTCCTGACTTGACAGTTTGTCGTCCATTTCAAGATCTCGATTAGTAATTCGGTCGACGACGGAGGGAACTGCCAGTACAAGCAGCGAGGTCGCGGAGAGAATGTTCCATTACATTCCGATTTTGTGGTATGGAATTGCGTTGCGCGCTCAATTCCATTCCGATAAGGAATGGTCTGGACGATATTTATTCCGATAATTCCAATTTTGGGAGTGATCAGAATGGTGCTGAACGAGGAGACCGCGCAAGCGCGCCTCGATGCGCTTCGCCACGAACGCGACCTCATCGACCGCGCGATCACGGATCTCACTCTCTATCTGGAACTCGGGAGGCGGCTCGCCGCCACGCCGGCGGAGCACGGCGGAGTTCGATCAGAGGTGGTTCATGGATCATCAGCCGATCGTGATCTCGCTTCAGCGCAATCGGGCGTCACACGAGCGGGTATCGCAGGTCAGCCATCGAGCGATGCCGGCGATGCTGAAGGAAGATGGCGCGGCACTCTCGACGACCTCGTTGCCCGCTCACGCGCTACGATCGCGCCCGATCGCGCAACTGCCGATGTTTCCCGCAAACCGAGTCGAGAAGCCCATGATTCCGCTCTCAATCATGGTCCCAATGGTGCCGATTGGGGAGATCGAGCTGGCCTGGCTTCGTTCGCCGAACCGTCCGAAGGTCAAATCGCGCGGCGTCGCGGCCGCGTGCTTCTCGAGGCGGCGATGACCGCGCTCGAAGAGGCCAAGCGCCCGCTTCATGCCCGGGAGATTGCGGAGATCCTGACGGCTCGCGGAATTCCGATCCCCGGACGCGATCCGGTCGCGGCGCTCAACACGCGGCTCTGGAAGCGCGCCATGCGCGACGGAGCGCTCCGGCGCCTGGGCGATGCCGTCTACGCAATCTCCAACCAGGAGAAATGATGACGGGACTCGATCGAATTTCGCGATCGATACCGGCTGGCACCCCGACAAAGCCACCGGGCCAATCGGGTCATGCCTGACGGCGGATCGTCTCGGGTCGATATCCGAAACGGTCCGCCGCCGACGCGGCGACTTGCATGGGGGAACTTGAGCCGCAGCGTGCCGGATTTTTACCCGTCGATTGATGCTGGATTGTTTCCGGCTCGTTCGAGTGTCGCGCGGATTCCGGTTCCAGACACCGAATCGTAGCGCGCCCTTTCGTCCCAGCCGCGCGCCGGTCGACCGGGCTCGCATAGGATCAGGCATGAATTGGCGCTTGGCAACAATTCACAATCTGTGACTGTAACAACGTCAGGATGACTGCATTTGCTATTTTGTATTCTTTTCGGTTCCGACGAATTTTTTTCGGATCGCCGTGAGTCAATTGCGTGATCTGAAACAGAAAGCCGCATTTGCGGGCTGCGACGCAGGATCGTCTGTGCTTTGAAGGACTTGGAACACGTGGGGGAGATCTGCCATGAGCGTGACCGACACCATCCCGGCCTGGGCGCAGCGCCAGAGGAACCGCCGTATCGGGCGCCACCAGAACGAGATGGTGGTGCGCTGGATCGCGTTGCCACAACCGAAGGATCAGTCCGATGCGAACCGGTCGGAAGGCATCGTTCCGGGTGACGTTTCTACCTTGAATGGGAACGTCGTCATGCTCACAGGTTCGCGCCAAGGCCTCTCCTGATCGCGTCGGCAATCCGCGCGGCATAGGCTGAGGTTGCCGCCGCGCGTGCATGCGCCCGTCAACCGCGCCGCGGGACCCGAACCGGGCTCGCCGATGCGCCGCCTGCGCGCGTGGCCGACGCAGGCGAACCGGGAACCCATGGTCGGACTCGACTCGATTATGGTTCGCCGTCTCAAGGGTGGGTTCCAGGTTCCGCTGCGCGGCCCCGGAAGGGCGGAATGTGCGCTCGACTGTCCCCAGATACCGAAAGGGCTCGAATGGCGGCCCTGCGCTCAGGCATCTGCCGGCCGGCGCTCGTCGGCTCGTGTTTCGGGATCGACACTGCCGCAATCGCCGCCGCGATCCCATTGGCAGGATGACCCGCAGGGTTCATGCTTCGACGTGAAGGATTGCGCGGAGACGCGGTCAAAAGTCGGAGGTGCGCCAATGCTGGCTGCAAATCGCTTGATCAAATCGGCATGGATCGCCGTCGAACTCGATCGGGAGCGCTGCGAGCGCGTGCTCGTCGTCGAGTCGTATATTGCTGTGAGTCCGCTCGAGAAGGATTTCGAGCCGGAGCGCTACCAGCAGGTCGTCGCCGATGTCCGACGCGTGCTGGCCGAGCATCCGGAGATCGATCGTGCGTCGATTCTCAGCATGCACCGCGACACGGCCTGCACAGCCTTGTTCCGTAAGCCGGCGGCAGCGGCCGTCTGAACAGGCAGACCCGGAAATTCGGCTCGCGACCGGGTCGCCATAAGCGCCGGTCGCCGAACGTACTCCATCGCCCGGTCAAATCCGCGGAACTGGAGGCATTCGCGGCTGCAGGCCGAAGATGCGCCGCAACGTGTCGTCCCGATCGATGACATGGTGCTTGAGCGCCGCGCCGACATGAATGGCGAGCGCCGCGGTGAGCAGCAGCGCGGTGGCGTCATGGATGCCTGAGAGCCACGTGTACAGAGTTTCCTGCTTGGTCTCGAACAACTTCGGAATCACCGGCCAGCCAAAGAGCTGGACCGGGCGCGCATAGGCCAGGGACCGTCCGATTCCGGTCAGCGGCATCACGATCGTCGCCGTGATCATGAAGAGTTGCAGGCTCAGTGCCGCCCGCCGCTCCCATAGCCGGTGAGCGCTGTTCGCTTTGGGAAAACCTTCGCGCCATCGCCAGGCGATTCGCGCCAGCGCCGCGAGGAAGACGACGAGGCCGAACGATTTGTGGATTTGTACGAAGGGGGTCCTGGGTGGTCCGCTCGGCAGGGTCTGCAACCAGAAACCGTAAGCCAGCATCCCGATCACGGCGAGCCCTACCAGCCAATGAAGCAGCAGCGTCGTCGTGCTGAGGCGCTCTGGCGGCTCGTGCGCCGACAGATCTGCTCCGGTGTTCGAAACCTCGGGCGGCCGGGGAGACGCAGGCTCGAACGCGGTGGATTTCATGGCCGCAACAGATGCAGATGCCGGAAGTCGCGCTTGGCGGTGACGATGTGGCATTCCCGCTCGTCATCGGTGTCGGGGCAGAGGATCTCGACACCGTCGGGGTAGTGGCTGACGTTTTCGCAGCTGGCGAGGAAGCGGTCGCGCCCTTCCTTCACCGAGATGTCGAGCCCGGTGACCTGACATTCGGTCTTGAGCATCAACATCCGGCGAATCTGATACTCCTTGACTTCGGCACGGCATGGTCCCGCCAGGGCGAGCGCCATGCCGAGGAGAAGCATCCCGGCACCGCGCCGTTCACGTTTCCACACCCCCACGCCTTTCCGCCCTCAATCCTTCGGCCGGGTCTCGACATAGGTGCGGATTGCCCAGATCGCCTCCTGGCTCAGGATGCCCTGGAAGGGCGGCATCTTGTAGCGATCCTCGCGCTTGGCGCCGTTGAGCACGCGGGTGATAAACCAGCCATCTCCCGCCTCGCCCTCTTCCAATTCACGTAGGTCCGGCGCCATGCCGCCGGATTTGGCATCGAGGCCGTGGCACCGAGCGCAATTCTGATTGTAGCCGTTGGCACCGATCTCGATCGCCTTTGCGTTGCCGACGTAAGGATTGGTCGGGCGAAAATCTTCGCCGAGCGGTTCGAGACCGGTGGTGTCGACCGGCTGTGGCGCGGCATCGCCATGGGCGAACACGGCGCCCGAGGCGCCGATCGCGACGCTCAATCCGAGAGCGAGTGCAGGGAGAAGGGTTTTCATGGTCGAGGCCTCTGTTCGACGAGGGGACGAGCGGCGGTTCAGGCTGGATCGAGCCAGATCCGCCAGGTTTCCGAGCCGTTGATGTGAAGAGAATAGGTGCCGGGCTTCTCGATCAGGTAGGTCGCGATGCCTCCGCCCCCGATGTGGAGATTCTGGACGATGCCGCCCTGGGCATCCTTGAGGTACATGACGAAGATCGGACCATCGCTCTCGTAGCGGAGCACGGTCGGCCCGGTGATCTCGAAGGGCTCGGTCTGAAGGGTCAGGCGTCCCTCGAAGCGCGGCGGCGACAACTGGCCGGCGAGCTTGTCATAGCAGCGCAGCCGCTCTTGCTCCTCCAGCATCGCACGGCAGCGCGCGAAAGCCTGGCGCATGCTGCCGTCAGCCAAATGATCGGTGGCGAGGGCGGGGGAGGCCGTAGCGAGGCCGAAGGGCATGACGAGAGCCGCCACGATCCGCCTCACTTCTGCCCCTGTGGGTCGCTGCTGGCCTCGCCCGGTTTCTGCACCATCGGTTCCGGATAGACTTCCCAGACCGGCTTGCCGGTCTGCCAATGGACCGGACAGCCCTTGCAGTTCTCCATCCAGGCATCCTGAAAGATCGCGAAGCGGATCTTGGTGCCCTCCATCACCGCGTCCTTCAGGTTGGCCTCGTAGAGCTTGGCTTCCTGCAGGTCGGTGTTGATGAACTTGGCGCCGATGAACTTGGCGCGCGTCGCCTGCGTCATTTCGAGCGCAGCGAGCGTGAAATCCGCGCCACTGAAATCGCCGCCCGCAATGCGGGCATGGTCGAAATCGGCGCCGATGAAGGAGGCATTGCGTGCCTTCACGCCCTGCATGAAAGCGATCTGCAGTTTCGCGCCGCCGAGATTGGCATTGTCGAGATTGGCCCCGCGCAGATTGGCGTGGCGCAGATCGGCCCGGGCGAGGATGGCACCGGAGAGGTCGGCGCCGCCCAGATCTGCGTTCTTGAGATCGGCATGGCGCAGATCCGCACCAGGGCATTTGGTCTTGGGCGCGATGGTGCAGCCATTGACCACCCAGGGATCAGGTCGCTCTTCCGTGTTGACGATGATGGTCTGCGCCTTGACCGCCGATACGAGGCTGGAAGCAAGACCAGCGGCGAGAATGACGCGCGGCGCACGAACTCGACGGGCCGACATGGGTCAGCTCCTCCACAGCATCGGCCCGAAAGATGCGAACTGGCTTTCGGAAATTGCCGATGTGATTGAATAGCTTACAGCATCGGACTGACTCTGGTTTTCGGTCCGATGCTGCAGACGAGGTTCCGAAGATCGAAGGTCCGGGGCTGTCGAAATCCCCGGACCTTGTGTTCAGGAGCTCAGTCGGCCGAGGCGGTATCGGTCGGCAGTTCGAACACCCAGAACGAGCCGCCCTGCGAGACCTGCTTGGTCTGGTCGGCCATGTCTCCGCCCCAGAGCGGCACCGCGCCGCCGTAGCCCGAGGCAATGCCGATGTACTGCTTGCCACCCTCTTCCCAGGTGATCGGAACCGAGACGACGCCCGAGCCAGTCTGGAACTTCCAGAGCTCCTTGCCGTTCTTCGCGTCCCAGGCCTTGAAGTAGCCGTCACTGGTGCCGGTGAAGATGAGGTTGCCCTTCGTGGTCAGCGTTCCGGCCCAGAGCGGCATCGGCTCGAGCGCCTCCCAGACGATCTTGCCGGTCTTCGGATCGAGCGCCCGCAGCGCGCCGACATGGGTGTCGAACTCGCGGTGGATGCGGAAGCCCTGGCCGAGGAAGGCAGAGCCAGCCTTGTAGGTGACGTGCTCGGTCCAGTAATCCTCCGACCAGTCGTTCGAGGGAATGTAGAACAGGCCCGTATCCTGGTTGTAGGACATCGGATTCCAGTTCTTGCCTCCGAGGAAGTTCGGCGTCACCACGATCGACTTGCCCTTGGTCTCGCCTTCGGCCGGGGCCGGAGGACGACGGCTTTCAGCACCTTCCGGCTCGATCGGGCGGCCGGTCTTGAGATCGTAGCCCTTGGCCCAATTGATGTTCTTCACGAAAGGATAGGCGGCGACCAGCGAGGTCGGCTTGTTGATCTTGCCGTCGCGGGCGGTGAGCTTGTCCGTGTCGGTCAGGAAGAAGAAGCCGTTGCGGTCGGCATGGGCGCCGAGACGCATCTTCTTGCCGTCCTTCTCCATGTCGAAGAGGATGATCTCGTTATTGCCGGAGAAGTCCCAGGCATCGTTCGGAGTATGCTGGAAGAAGCCGACCGGCTCGCCGTTCGAGGGATCGATATAGACTTGGCCCGAGGTGTAGAGGCTGTCGTAAGGCTTCCAGTCGCCGTTGGGGCCGGAACGGTAATGGTGGTTCCACGGTGCCGGGTTGCCGGTGCCGATGATGATGGTGTTGGTCTTCTCGTCATAGATCGGAGCCTGCCAGGGCGCGCCGCCGCCGTGATGCCAGGCATCGACCTTCTGGCCATCCTTATCCGGCCAGGACGGCGCCTTCGGGTCGCCGGTCGGAGTTGAATCCTTGCCGTTGAGCCGGCCCACATGGCCTTCGCCCAGGGGACGCATCCAGATCTCTTCGCCGGTCTCCGGATCGCGGGCATAGAGCTTGCCGAGCGCGCCGAATTCGTCACCCGAATTGCCGTGGATCAGCATGACCTTGCCAGTCTTCTTGTCCTTTACGATCGCCGGCGCACCGGTGAAGGCGTAGCCCGCCGAGTGGTCGTCGAACTTCTTGTTCCAGACGACTTTGCCGGTCTTGGCATTGAGCGCGACCATCGAAGCGTCGAGCGTGCCGAAATAGATCTTGTCGCCGTACAGCGCGGCGCCGCGGCTGACGACGTCGCAGCAGGGGCGGATGTCGTCGGGCAGGCGGGCCGTGTAGGACCAGATCTTCCGTCCGGTATGCGCGTCGAGCGCGAAGAGGCGGGAATAGGATGCGGTGATGTAGATCACGCCGTCATGGACGAGCGCCTGGCCTTCCTGGCCGCGCTGCTTCTCGTCGCCGAAGGAGAACGACCATTTCGGTTTCAGGAGGCCGACGTTCTTGGCGTTGATCTTGTCGAGGGTCGAATAGCGCTGGGCATTCATGCCGAGGCCGTACATCAGCACATCATCGGTAGTCTTGTGATCGTTGAGGATGTCCTCCCAGGTCACCGGCTTCAGATCCCGATCCAGCTTTTCGGCGCTGGACGGAACCGTCATCAAGCCAACAGTGATCAGTGTCGAAGCCGTCGCAAGCAATACCTTGCGCAGCGAAGTCCCCACGGTCTTGGCGGCCATGCGTCTCTCCCTAACGGTCGCCTTGTCCTTCGCGGACCGCAACCTTGAAGTTTGTGAGAGCTACGCCCATGCGAGTGCTCTCCGGGAGACGTATGGACGGAAGATTAGGCAATCGCATCCTAACTTTTGTACATATTCCATATTAGAATCTTATAATTGGGAGGATTTGGCATGTTATATTGCTTGTATGAAACACTTCTATTGTTTGAATGACATAAGAAAAATGTTTGAAATTTGACGCTTGACGCCCGTAGGGCGCAGCAGACATTTCTTTGAAGGCCTGGGATTTAGTATTTCTGCACAGCAGATCGCCGATGCGACGAGCCGCCGGTTCGCACGGCCCGCATCCCGTGTCCGCCGAAATCCGCGGCAACGGTGTGAGGCGTTTCGATGCACATCATCCTCGTCGACGATCACCCGCTGTTTCGCGAAGCCCTGCGCAGCATGATCCGGCTTGGTTTGCCGCAGGGGCGCATCGAGGAGGCTGATTCCATCCCCGCGGCGCGCGCGCTGCTGGGCGACAGGCCGAGTCTCGATCTCATCACGCTCGATCTCTCGATGAAGGGCGTGACTGGATTCGATGGGCTGATGACGTTGCGGATCGCCTATCCGCGCATTCCGATCCTCGTCGTCTCGGCGCATGAGGAACCGCGGATCGTGCGCGAAGCCCTGCAGCTCGGTGCCTCCGGCTACGTCCCGAAATCATCCGGCAAGGCGATCTATATGGAGGCGATCCGGGAGATCACCAGCGGCGGCGTCTTCGTGCCGGACATCCTGAGCCCGGCCAACGAAAGGCTGGCCGAGCGCCATGCGCCACCCTCGGCCGCGACCGACAAGATCGCCACCCTGACGCCCGCGCAGATGACCGTGCTGTCCCTGATCAAGCGCGGCAAGATCAACAAGCAGATCGCCTACGAACTCGGGATCGGCGATTCCATGGTGAAGGCGCATGTCTCCGAGATCATGCGCAAGCTCGGCGTGAGCAACCGGACACAAGTCGCAATCTGCGCCTCGTCGCTCGATTTCGACCGGGTCGGGCTGTAATTCTTGCCGTAGCCCGACTGCGCGATCGCGGCGCATTTTCCCTCGCCACGCCAGTGGGGCGAGGTGGTGGAGCGCGGGAAGGGCGGAAATCTTTCGGCCTCCGCTGAACTAAATCGGACGCTTGGTACCATCGCGCGACGCCCGCAATGGATGGAAGCCGAGCGTTGCCGGCGCCTCCATTGGGGGCGCTGTCGGCGTGGAGTACGAAAGACTCTATTCTCTTTGAGAGATTCTCTTTGAGAGCTTCGAGGGGTGATTGCCAAAACTCGGTATGGGTTGCCCAGTCCGATGCCTCGGTGGCCGTCCTATGCAGCTTCAGCTGGACGGGCAAAGTAAAGGGAGAAGCCGTCGGAGGCGGTGGGCGTGCGACCCGTGTTCTGACCAACGACAGTTCCGGCTGGCGTATTGCGCACGAACATCTCAGTAGTGGCGATTGAAAGCGCTGAATGTCCGATTTGGATCGTGACTAGCCCTGACCCGTAGATGCCAAGCGTCGGGTCTTGCCTCCAAGCAGCAGGAACCAGCCCAAAACCTCACGCGATCTTCGAGGTCGGGTCAGGTTCGACGACGAAGACGATGCCAATCTCGTCGGCCTTGTTCCAGGCCCACCAGTAATCCTCTTCCTCGTTGTAGCCGTGTTTCTGGAACCGGCGGATTTCAGATTCGGCCGTGCGGCTCGCCTCTTCGCGCGAGACATATTGTGCGGTGTGCACGCGCGGATGGAACAGGGACTGTCCGGGGCCGCGCCGCCGCCTGTATTCCATCAGCCTGAACATGCCTGTCCTCCGCGACCGCACGCAACTGGAAAGCGCTCGGATGCCTGCCCGCCGATGGCGCAAGACGCGCGCAACCCGCACCTTGCCGGCACCCGAACATGCCCGATCTTGTCAGAGAATACAGGTTGGTGCGGCCAAGAGGACTCGAACCTCCACCCCTCGCGGGACTAGCACCTCAAGCTAGCGCGTCTACCAATTCCGCCATGGCCGCTCAGCACCTCGGCCCCGGATAAGTCCCCGAAAACGCCGATGCCCTGTGAGCGGCGCAGGCGATATCAGATGCGGAACGGGCGCACAAGCTTTGCCGTGAGCCGTTTCACTCGCTTGCGGAAATCGGCTCCAGAACCGGCACCGCGCCGTCCCCGATGGTGACGCCCTGCGTGCGCACCACTGCCGCCTTGCGGATCAGCTCCGTCACCTCGACCGAGATGCGGTTGCCGGTGACAACGATCTGGCCACGCGCGATCGGGTGGTCGTTGGCGAGGATCTCGACCATATCGGTCTCGGTCGATTCGAGCTCGATCACGGCGCCGCGGCCCATGCGCAGCAGCATGTGCAGCGGCATGTGGCTGCGCCCGAGCACCACCTTGAGGTCGACCTTGAGGTCTTCCAGAACCGCCACGTGTTACTCCCCGCTCCGATGACCACTCAACGCGCAACATGGTGAAGCCTTGGTAAACGAAGCGGCGATCGGCGGTGCTTCGGCCGCCTCGCGCCTCTCCATCGCGCCGGCAAGCTTCCTGCCTAGGGCTGGGGCGCCCGCGGTCGAATGGCGGATCGCAGACACGCTCGTCGCCTATGACGAGGCCGTCGCCGAGATGGAGGCGCGCGCCTCGGCGATCGCGCTGGGGCAGGCGAGCGAATGCGTCTGGCTGCTCGAACACCCGCCGCTCTACACGGCAGGGACCTCCGCGCGGGATGCCGATCTCGTCGAGCCGGACCGATTCCCGGTTCACCGCACCGGGCGCGGTGGCCAGTTCACCTATCACGGGCCAGGGCAGCGCGTGGCCTATGTCATGCTCGATCTGAGCCGGCGACGGCAGGATCTCCGGGCCTATGTCGCCAGCCTCGAGGCCTGGATCGTCGCGACGCTCGATTCGTTCAATGTGCGAGCCGAAAGGCGCGAGGATCGCGTCGGCGTCTGGGTGCGGCGGCCCGAGAAGGGGGAGGGCGTCGAGGACAAGATCGCCGCGATCGGCATCCGCGTGAAACGCTGGGTGAGCCTCCACGGCATCAGCCTCAACGTCGAGCCGGATCTCACGCATTTCTCAGGGATCGTGCCCTGCGGCGTTCGCCTGCACGGTGTCACAAGCCTGACCGATCTCGGCCGGATCGTCTCGATGGCCGAAGTGGACATGGCACTGAGGGCGGCCTTCGAGCCGATTTTCGGGGCGACGACCGAGGCGCCGTGACCTCAGATCACCGGAACGCCGCGCTGCTTGGCATGGTCGCCCGGTTCGACATGGATGACGACCACGGCGCCCTCGATCTCGGATTCGATGGTCTCCTCCAGCCGGTCGCAGATCGCGTGCGAATCAGCCACGCTCATCTCGCCAGGCACGACGAGATGGAAGTCGATGAAGGTGGCGCTGCCGGCATGGCGCGTGCGCACGTCGTGCGCTTCGAGCGCGCCCTCGCTGTGGTGCGAGATCAATTCGCGGATTTTCTGGACCATGTCGGGCGAGGCGGCCTGGTCCATCAGGCCGTTGATCGAATCGCGGATCATGGTCCAGCCGGACCATAGGATCTGCAGGGCGACGAGGCCGGCGACGATCGGATCGAGCACGAACGTGTTGGTGAGGAAGACCAGCCCGACGCCGGCGAGCACGCCGAGCGAGGTCACGACATCGGCGAGCACATGCTTGGCATCGGCGGCAAGAGCGGGCGAGCGCCAGGCCTTTCCGCGCCGCAGGAGCACGGTGCCCCAGGCTGCATTGATCGCTGTCGCAGCCCCGTTGACGGCAAGACCGATGAGAGGCGCATCGAGAGGCTTCGGATCGAGAATGCCGAAATAGGCCTCGCGCAGAATCATCAGGGCCGCGACGACGACGAGAGCGCCCTCGAATACGGCCGAGAAATACTCGGCCTTGTGGTGGCCGTAGGGGTGTTCGGCATCTGCCGGGCGGGCCGCCACGCGCAAGGCGACCAAGGCAAAGATGGCCGCCGCGACGTTGATGATGCTCTCGAGCGCGTCCGAATACAGCGCGATGCTGCCGGTGAGCCAGTAGGCGCCGAATTTGAGCGCCATGACCAGCATGCCGATCGCGGCGCTGAGCAACGCAGCTTTCTCTGTTCGGCTCATCAAGGGCCGCAGGCTCGCCTTCAGGGTGTCTGATGCCGATGCCTTAGCTGCCGGCCCTGCGGAAGGCCACGGCAAAGGTTTTAGCCACGGCTATTCGTGCTGCGAGTCTGTGTTCGTGTCCTCTCACGCTGGATCGCGACGGTCGTCCCAAGCGCGGCCGTCGCGCAGTCTTTCCCTAGCTATGGGAGTGGCGGGGGCTGCAGCTCAGGCTGTTCCGCTCCTGTGCATCCGTGCTTCCTCGCGGGCGCGGCTGCGCTCCGCCAAGGCCCGCGCCCGATCGGCCCGGCGCGCGTAGCCACGCGCGATCCACCCGAACATGGCGTTATGGGCAAGCGCGTCGAACTTCTTGGCCTCCCGCTCCCAGTAATCGACGAGTTGCCCGTCGAGCGTGATGCGTTTCGGCTTCTCAGCCCCATTTCCGTCGGCCATGGCCAATCTCCGTCGGTTCGGCGCGTTCGACATCGCCGTGTCGATCCGGCCAAGGCGTTAAATGGGGCGCGCGAGGCTCCGCTACGATAGCCTCGCGCGATCCATTTGTCCGGAATTGATCGAACCATCCGAACCGTGTTGAAGGCACGGCCATGCGTGTCGATCTGTTCGATTTCGATCTGCCGGAGGAGGCGATCGCCTTGCGGCCGCCGGTTCCGCGTGATGCGGGCCGGCTTCTCGTGGTGCGCCCCGGTGCGCCGCTCGAGGATCGGGCCGTGCGCGACCTGCCGAGCCTGCTGAATCCCGGCGACGTGCTGGTCTTCAACGACGTCCGGGTCATTCCCGCCCGGCTCCATGGCACGCGGCTGCGCCCTGGCGCGCCCGGCCAGCGCTGCGAAGTCACTTTGCACCAGCGCGAGGCGCCGGATCGCTGGCGGGTTTTTGCGCGGCCGGGAAAACGCCTCGCGCCGGGCGACCGGCTGCATTTCGGACCCTCGGAGGAGGGCGCGGGCACGACCTGCGAACTCGGCCGGCTTGATGCGACCATCGAGTCGAAAGGCGAGGGCGGCGAGATCACGCTTCGGTTCGACTTTTCCGGCTCCGCGCTCGACGAGGCGATCGCAGCGGTCGGCACGATGCCGCTGCCTCCCTATATCGCGGGACGCCGTGCGCCCGATGCCAGGGATGCGACCGACTATCAGACCGTCTTCGCAGCCAATCCGGGCGCCGTCGCCGCGCCGACGGCGGGTCTCCATGTCTCCGAAGGCCTGCTCGCCGATATCGATGCGGCCGGCCTGAAGCGGCGGACGGTGACGCTCAACGTTGGTGCGGGCACCTTCCTGCCGGTCAAAGCCGAGGATACGGCCGACCACCGCATGCATGCCGAGACCGGGACGATCGATGCGGCGACCGCCGAGGATCTCAACCGCATCCGCGCGGCGGGCGGCAGGATCGTCGCGGTCGGCACCACCTCCCTGCGGCTGCTCGAAAGCGCGGCGGACGGAGACGGCCGGATTCAGCCCTATGCGGGAGCGACCGACATCTTCATCACGCCGGGCTACCGCTTCCGCGCCGTCGACGCGCTGATGACGAATTTCCACCTGCCGCGCTCGACCCTGTTCATGCTGGTCAGCGCTTTCAGCGGGCTCGACACGATGCGCGCGGCCTATGCGCATGCGGTCGCGGCCGGCTATCGCTTCTATTCCTACGGCGATGCGAGCCTGCTCTTTCCTGGAGCAGCGCCATGACCAGCGATCCCTTCCGCTTTTCGATTGCCGCCCAGGACGGCGCCGCCCGCACCGGAGCGATCACGACGTTGCGTGGAAACATCCGCACGCCGGCCTTCATGCCGGTCGGCACGGCCGCGACCGTCAAGGCGATGTACCCGGAACAGGTGCGCGATCTTGGTGCCGATATCGTTCTCGGCAACACCTACCACCTGATGCTGCGCCCGGGTGCGGAGCGGATGGCGCGGTTAGGGGGCCTGCACCGCTTCATGCGCTGGGACGGGCCGATCCTCACCGATTCCGGCGGTTTCCAGGTAATGTCGCTCTCGGCCCTGCGAAAACTCGACGAGCAGGGCGTTACCTTCCGCTCACATATCGACGGCTCGACGCATCACATGAGCCCGGAGCGCTCGATCGAGATCCAGGGCCTGCTCGGTTCCGACATCCAGATGCAGCTCGATGAATGCGTGCGCCTGCCGGCTGACCGCGCGACGATCGGACGAGCCATGCATCTCTCGCTGCGCTGGGCAGAGCGCTGCCGGACCGCCTTCGGCGAGCAGCCGGGCAGGGCGATGTTCGGTATCGTGCAGGGCGGGGACCTACCCGACTTGCGTGTCGAGAGCGCCCGTGCGCTGACCGATCTCGACCTCAAGGGCTATGCGATCGGCGGGCTCGCGGTCGGTGAGCCGCAGGCCGTGATGCTGGCGATGATCGAGGCGGTCGAGCCGCATCTGCCCACAACCAAGCCGCGCTATCTCATGGGCGTCGGCACGCCGGACGACCTGATGCAATCGGTGGCGCGCGGCATCGACATGTTCGATTGCGTGATGCCGACACGCGCCGGCCGGCGGCCGCTCGATGAGCAATCCGAATGCCCGGCCGCGCGCGATTATTCGCGCGCCTATCTGCATCACCTCGTCCGCTCCGAGGAGATTTTGGGGATGATGCTGCTGACCTGGAACAACCTCGCCTATTACCAGAGCCTGATGGCGGCCTTACGCGCTGCCATCGCAGCAGGGCGTCTCGCCGATTTCATCGGAGAGACCAAGGCGCAATGGGCGCGGGCCGAGGCCGAGGCGAAGGCCTGAGGCGGCCGAGACTTGAGGTTTCGCGCTTGCCTCAGCGAGCGTCGGCCCGCTTCTGCCCCTTCATGTAGCTCGAAATGGCTGCCTGGCAGTTCGGCGAAAGCTTGGCCTTGTTCACCTTGAAACAGGCGCGCGTCTCCGGGCTGTCTGGGGCCAGATTGCCGCAATAGGTCAGGTAATCTCCGGTGCAATACTGGCGCAGGGTGTCGCGGTTTGCTGTCGGTGCGGGGGCTGGCGCCGCGAATGCAACGGAGGTCGTGGCGAGAAGGGCGAAAAGCGTACGAACGATCATGCAATTGACTCTCATGCGCCTCGGTCCGGCCGGGCGCGCGACTTGAAACAGGCAAGCTCGACCAGAATGCGGCAGGCACGCGGCCTCTCCATTCAGGGATGCATCAAGACCCGATAGAGGCCGCCTGGATCGTCCCGGCCCGTCTCGCTCGCCGCAAGCAAACCGGCGACGATTCGGCCGGCAATCGGCAGGCGGTAATGCAGGCGGTCCCAGTAATTCTGGTCCTGCGTGGTCACAGGGGAGGGGATGCGGAAATCAACGACGGTGGCGCCGTGCGCCTTCCCGATCCGCGCGACTTCGGCCTTGCAGGCCGCCTCGCGTAGGCCGCGCGGCGTGCCCGGAGCGCCCTGCTCGGCCACATGGACAGGCATGAAGGCGACAAGCTTTTTCGTGCCGGGCGGCAAGGATGCGAGGAGTTCGTCGAGCCAGGTCAGAGCCGGCATCGGGGCATCCGGCGCATCGGCCTTCACCTGAAAATCGGCGGCAGGTTCCCCCTCGTCCTGGCTCGATAGGCCGCCATGGATATGGGCCCGCGCCCTCGCCGCGTCGTAGCTGGCTTCCGGCGGCGTGAAGACCGCGAAACCGTCGCCACGGATGCGCTCCTTGGCCAGCCCGAGGCGGTAGAGCAGCACCCGGCTCGCCGTCGTGAGGCTCTGCCAATTGACCTGGCGCAGAATGGCCCGCGATGGGTCCGGCTCGTAGAGCCAGGGCGGGAAGGGGCGGAACGTGAGGCGGCGCTGGTCGGCATCAGCCGCGCACCAGACATTCGTATCGATCCCGAACAGGACGGCTTTCGGCGCCGTCTCGGACAGGAACAGTTGCGCCAGCCGGGTTTGCTCATAGGCCGTGGCCGCATTCATCGAGAGATTGGCGAAATGGGCGCCGAAGGCCTTGTCGAGATCGCGCGGATCGATGAGGCGCGAGGTCGAGGTTCCGAACACGGCCGCATCGTAAGCACCGCTGCGGACGACCTGCGGATACATGAAGCGCTGATTGCCATCCATTAGTGGACCGGGCGCGCGGCCAGGCGCAGCACGAAGGCCAAACGGATCGAGCAGACCGATGAAGGCCACCGCCGCGCATCCGAGCACGAAGATCGCCGCACCGAAGCTGCGCACGAACAAGCGCCAGCGATGCTGATCTGTATTCTGGAGGGCGGTCCCGGGCTCCATGAGCCTTCCGATGTCAGCTCGACATGTCCAAGCGAGGGCGGGCGCCGGGGCAGGACACAATTGGCGACCCTCGGCATCGCGAGCCTGTGTTGACCCTGCGCCGCCCACCCCGTATTGCGGGCCGCCCTTCCCGCCGCAAGCCCAAGGCTGCGACGGCCGGACGAGGGGAGCGCGTAGCTCAGTTGGTAGAGCAACGGACTTTTAATCTGTAGGTCCTGGGTTCGAGTCCCAGCGCGCTCACCAATCTTTCTAACAAGTTGCGCTGGATCGCTCCCTCAGGGCGAACACTCTAGCAACCACAGGTTGGCTGAGCCTGCACCTAGGGCTGTGGCAACAATCCACCCTCGACGCGCACGCCGCGGCGCGAGGCCGATGCCGCCCTCGAACTCGACCATGCCGCTCATGGGCTCCTGCTCGCATCGATCGTCTCGCCCGCTCGATCGGCGACCATGCGGGACATCGTTCGAACGCTCAAAGCCACGGGCTCCGCGCTCAAGGCGACCGAACAGCCGATCGACACTCGCGCTGCCGCAGGCAAAACCTTCCTCGACATGCTCGGTGTCTTCGCCGAATTCGAAACCAATCTGCGTCGCGAACGCCAGATGGAAAGGCATCGCCAGGGCCCAAGTCGCCGGCAACCATAAAGGGCGTCTGCCGTCCATTGATCCAGGGGAGGTGAAGGCGACGCTGGCCGATGGCATCCGACACCCTGATGTCGCTCGCCGCCTCAAGATCAGCCCGCGAGCGTATACCGGATTGTCAGAGCCAAGCAGAACCTTTGAACCCCCGAGATTGCAAGTGTGGAATGGGCATCCAAAGGTACATCACGATTCGAGCAAACTAAATTTCACGATTTAGTTGAGCTCTGCCCATCACGGGTGACGATTCTTTCAGGAAAGCCTCACGTCCCCAGCGCCGAACGGGGCAGACAGGGCTGCTGAAGCGGTCGCGGTTTCACACTTGAGCCGCCGAAATTTTTACCAGAGATATTTGGCCAGATTGAAAATTACCCTGAAACCGAGGCATGCTGCCGCATCGAGCAGACGCCGAGTGGCCTTGCAATGGGAGCCTGACGCGCTCATCATCGACGCGTCTCCCCCAAATCCTGAATCGAGCAGTTTGCCGAACAGCGCAATGGCGCTGAAATCTCACGCCAAACTTTGCAAAGTCACATGCTGAATACTGCATCCAATGCTCCGGTTGTGGAGCAGCGTTCTCTTGAGCAAGCCATTGGTCATCAAGTCAGAAATTTAAGGCGCGAGCACGATCTGTCGATATCAGATCTTGGTCTTGCTGCCGGCATTTCGTCTGGAATGATATCGAAGATCGAAAATGGTGCCATTTCGCCCTCGCTCGCGACCCTGAATGCAATTGCGAACGCGTTGCATGTTCCAATTTCGTCTCTATTCGCAACATTCGAAGAGCGACGTGACTGCTCTCATGTGAAGAAAGACCAGGGCGTGGTGATCGAACGCCGTGGCACCAAAGCGGGACACATTTACCAGTTGCTCGGCGCGGGCATCCGCGGCGAAATCGTCGTCGAGCCGTATCTGATCAAACTTGAAGTCGGAGCCGAGCCATACACGAGTTTTCGACACACCGGTGTCGAGTTCATCTATATGCTGACGGGCGAACTGATCTATGCGCATGCAGGAAATTATTATCATCTTGCGCCAGGCGACTCGCTGATGTTTGATTCGTCCGCGCTTCACGGACCTGCCAATCTCATCAAGACACCGATGACTTATCTTTCAATCATTGTCTATCAAAGATAGAATATTAAAACGCGCGAAAGCGTTGAAGCTTGCTTATCAGCGAGTGTGGAAGACTTCGCCAAAACGTTTCAGATTTCCAGCAATCAAGATCGGCGCAGTTGGCAGCTTGTTGCGGGTGCAGTGCGTGAAGCCGATATAGGGTGTCAGCAAGTCGTATTCGACCACGCCAACCCAGGCCTGAGTGATCTGCCAGTCTGCATGGATGCCGACGAGAAGCATTTGCCGCCCGGGATCTAACGCTTCGACTTGCTCGCGAAACAGAAGCTTGATCGAGCGCAGATCGTCTCGATGAACGTTCCTTGTCGCCCAAATCATGTGTTGTCCGCCAGAACGTGGCCATCGATCCGAGATGATCGGTGCTCTGGTCGGGCGAATCTCACGCAGGCTGGAGATCGCGCGGCTCGACCGGTACGCGGCGCCGTCAAGCGATCCACAAGCACGATTCTGGCATCTGCAAAATCCCGAAACGCATCGTCAGAGCAGCGATCTGTCGAAGGGATTGCCGGTCTCATGTGCTGCACTGGCGCGCAATGTCTGCCTATTTTGTACGCATGTTGCCTGACGCTGCCGCAATAATCCTCTTGAAACGAAAAATATGTTCCTTTAGGGAAACGGCAAGACGGATTCGAACTGCGCCGCCGACGCTGGCGCCGCAGGCTCGAAAAAAAATGGGAGGAAGGGCATGGCCACGTTGGCGCCGTCCAGCGAACGAGAAGTCGTGTCGCTCGCTCAAGGAATGGGTGAGGGAGTTGCGGATTGCGTCACCTTTCCGCAGGAGACGTCGCGCGCGGTTCGCATCGGTGTTGTTGTCACCGCAGCCGTGACCGGCGCTGCGGGAGCGTCTCTGGCCTTGAGCCATGTCGGACGGGCCGACATCGTGCCTTCCCTGCTGCTCGGCCTCGGTTTCGCCGGTGGCTTGCTGTCGACCTGGTCGCCCTGCGGCTATTCCAGCCTGTGCCTGTTGCGCCCGGTCGGTCATTATTCATGGCGGTCCGTAGTTGGCTATACGCCGGCTCTGCTGCTCCATGGCGTCGGCTATCTCGCCGGCGCGCTGACCCTGGGTGGGATACTCGGGCTCGCTGGATCGCTCGTCGGGCTCTCCGGACTGTCGGTCGGAGCGTTACTCGTCCTCGGACTGATCGGTGTGGTCTACGGCGCGCACCAGCTCGGCTTCGTACGCGTGCCCTATCCGCAGCGTCGTGCCCAGGTGCCGCATGATGCACGTCAGCGCTTCCCCGTGTGGATGATCGGCGGCCTCTACGGGTTCTCGCTCGGACTCAACTATCTGACCTACGTTCAGACTCCGATCCTCTATCTGGTGACGGGCGCGGCAGCCTTGAGTGGGCATGTCGGGTTCGCCATCGCTTTGTTCCTCGCCTTCAATGCCGGCCGCTTCTTGCCGATGCTCGTGAACTACCTGCCGGTCAGCGACATCGACGTCCAGGATTGGCTCGCCCGCCGGCAGGAGAGCGCCGCCACCGTCGACGGGGCCTTGCTGGTCGCAGCAGGCACAGCTCTGCTCGTGCTGGCGGCATTCTAGGCCGTCAGCCCAGCTTCACCTTCACCCTTCGTTATCCGCTGAATTCCGCCGCCTCGAGGAGGAAATGATGATGCACGACCGAAGCCATGTCCGCCAAGCGCTCCGCTACGGCTCCTCTCTAATCGGAGCGGCTGCTTTGGTGGCCCTTTTCGCGAATGTTCCCGCCGCGATTGCGCAACAAGGCGCGGCTGCCGCCAAGGAGGCAGCGGACAACCTGGCCGCGGGCAAGGAGGATGATCCCGTCGTCCTCAAGGCGCCCGCTCCCAACGCCCGCCGCGTCTACGTTTACGATCCTGCGCATTTCGCCTCGGTCTCGCAGCAATACGTCCTCGACGGCGACAAGGCCCGCGTGATCAGCATGGTCGATGGCGGCTTCATGACCAACCCGGTGGTCGCAAGTGACGGCTCGTTCTTCGCTCAGGCGAGCACGGTCTGGGATAGGGTCTCCCGCGGCAAGCGCACCGACTATGTCGAGGTCTTCGATCCGATCACCACCGAGCCGACCGCCGATATCGCGCTCCCCAACAACCCGCGCTTCCTAGTCGGCACCTATCCGTGGATGACGGCGCTTACCCCGAACAACAAGACGCTGTTGTTCTACCAATTCTCGCCTTCGCCAGCGGTCGGCGTCGTCGACCTCGCCGGCAAGAAGTTCGACCGCATGATCAAGGCACCAGATTGCTATCACATCTTCCCGGCGTCCGACCAAACCTTCTACATGCATTGCCGAGACGGCAGCCTGGCCAAGGTCACCATGGGCGCTGGCGGCAAGGACGAGATCAAGAAGACCGAGGTTTTCCATAAGGAGAACGAGTACGTCATCAACCATCCGGCCTATTCGACCAAGAATAAGCGCCTGGTTTGGCCGACCTATACCGGCAAGATCTTCCAGATTGATCTCTCGGGGGCGGATGCCAAGTTCCTCCCTGCGATCGAAGCTCTCACTGATGAGGAGAAGAAGGACGGCTGGGCGCCGGGCGGTTGGCAGCAGGTCGCCTATCATCGCGACAGCGATCGCATCTACCTGCTTGTCGACCAGCGCGCGACATCGAAGCACAAGACGCCCAGCCGCTTCGCCTTGGTGATCGACGCCAAGACCGGCAAGCGCCTGCAGAAGCTCGAGCTCAAGCATGAGATCGACTCGGTCGGCGTCAGCCAGGATGCCAAGCCCCAGCTCTACGCGCTCTCGACCGGCACGCGCACGCTGCACATCTTCGATCCGGAATCCGGCAAGGAGACCGGCTCGGTCGATCAGCTCGGTCGTGGCCCGCAGGTCATCACTACCTCGGACATGTGATCGCCATGTCGTATCTGGCTGAGTCGATCCTGGCCGAACCGCTCGTCTCGACCTTTCTCAGGTCGTTCCTGGCGCTGCTCTTCGCGACCGCCGCGGTCTCGAAGCTCATGCACCGGGAAGAGTTCTTCGGCGTCGTCCGGAACTTCCGGCTGACGCCGGAGTGGCTGGCGGCTCCCATCGCCGCCGCGCTTCCCTTCGTGGAACTCGCGGTGGCCGCAGGGCTCCTGATCCCGATGCTCGCACCCCATGCCGCGCTCGCGGCAGCCGGATTGCTGGCCGTTTTCGGGATCGCGATCGGCGTCAATGTCTGGCGTGGTCGGACGGCGATCGATTGCGGCTGCCTGCGCAACGGCATGAAGCAGCCGCTGAGCTGGCTGCTTGTGGCTCGCAATGCGGCGCTCGCCCTCTTCGCTCTCGGTGCCGCCTGGGCGGCTCCGATGGCCCGTGCGGCGGAACCGCTCGAGTTCGGACTTGGCGTCGCGGCGGCCGCTCTCGCGATGCTCCTTTACGTCAGCGCGTCACTGCTCACGGGTCTGCAGAACGCCGTTCGTTCCAACCAGGCCCAGTATTCGAAAGGATGACGCCGATGGCGACGCAATTCCTCATTGCATCCAACGTATTGCTCTGGTTGGCCCTGATCGGCGTCACCGTCGTCATGCTCGGTGTCCTTCGTCAGGTCGGCCTGCTGCACGAGCGTTCCTCGCCGATGGGCGCGATGATCACCGATCACGGGCCGGAGATCGGCGATCTCGCCCCGAGCTTCGACATTCCCGATCATTTCGGGGCGAACCTGCGCATCGGCGGGCCGAATCCCCAGAAACGGGCAACGCTGCTGATGTTCACGGCACCGAGCTGCCCGGTCTGCGACAAGCTGTTTCCGCTGATCAAGTCGATCTCCAAAGCCGAGAAGGTCTCGGTCGTGATGATCAGCGACGGCCAGCCCGACGAGCACGAGCGCTTCCTCGCCAAACACGAACTCGGCGACATCCGCTACGTCGTCTCGGCCGAGGTCGGCATGAAATTCCAGGTCGGCAAGATCCCCTACGGCGTCTTCCTGGATTCGGACGGGGTGATCCGTTCCAAGGGCCTGACCAATACCCGCGAGCATCTCGAAAGCCTCCTCGAGGCGGACAAGAGCGGCTTCGCCTCCATCCAGCAGTTCATGACCAGCCGGAAAAAGGACCAGGGCGCAATCGCCGCCTGAAAGCGGCGCCGCCAGGTCCCTCCACACTCACGCAACCCAATAAACGATGGGGTATAAGATGCTCGGCAAATCCCATTTCGACGAGATGTTCGAAAAGCTGTCACGCAAGGTGGCAGGACATACCAGCCGCCGCGGCTTCATAGGCCGCGTGGGTACCGCGGTAGCGGGCGTGGCCCTGGTGCCGCTCCTGCCGGTCGACCGGCGTGGCCGCGTCAGCCGCGCCAATGCCGCCTCGGCCGCCGGCGATCCACGTGCCAAGTGGGCCCCGCAGGACAACGACATCCAGGCCTGCGATTACTGGCGGCACTGCTCGATCGACGGCAACATCTGCGATTGCGCAGGCGGCTCACTCACCAATTGCCCGCCCGGCACCAAGCTCGCCTCGAGCTCTTGGGTCGCGAGCTGCTACAACCCGACCGACAAGCAGAGCTATCTGATCTCGTACCGGGATTGCTGCGGCCGGAACATGTCGAACCGCTGCGGCTGCCTGAACACGGAAGGTGAGCTGCCGGTCTACCGTCCCGAATTCGGCAATGACGTCATCTGGTGCTTCGGCGCCGAAGACGACGCCATGACCTATCACTGCACGATCTCCCCGATCATAGGGAAGGCCTAGCTCCGTCAGCCACCAAGTGTCGCGTCGGCTTCCACCGTCATGGCCGGGCTGTCCCGGCCATGACGCCGAAGAACACGTGAGACGTATCCCGTCAGTCAAGTCGCGGACGGAATACCAGCCTTTCGCCTGATCGCCGGCTCGCGCGCCCTTACTCGGAGAATCTCTCATGCGTTCCATCCTGCTCGCGGCGGCGCTCGTCGTCGCCCCCCTCGGGCCCGTATTGGCCGCCGACGCGATCGAGGTCGTGACCGGCGCGTCCGGAGGCACCGAGATCAAAATCGCCAAGATGAAGTTCCAGACACCGGACGTGACCGTGAAGAGCGGCTCGACCGTGACCTGGATCAACACCGAGCCCTTGCCGCACAACGTGCATTTCAAGGCCGGTGCTGGGCTCGAGAAGGACGTCGAAGGTCCGATGTTGCGCTCCAACGAGACCTATTCCGTCAAGTTCAACACACCCGGAACCTACAATTACGTCTGCACCCCGCACCCCTTCATGAAGGGCAAGGTCACGGTGGAATAGCCGTCACGAGACCGAGGTCAAACCGATGTGGATTCCATATGATTTGAGGGAGTCGATCAAGGCCGAGACGCCGGCATCGTCCATCGAGGCATCGAAGGCCGATCGATCCGAGCGCAACGTCATGGTCGGCTTCTTTGTGAGGAATCCGATTACGCTGGCCTGGGAAATCGACATCCGCGCCAATGCGTTGGGTGATGTCCTGAACGAGACGATCGAGGGCATGCCGGCCATCATCGCCTTCTACGGCAATGAGGCCGGCAAGCTCAACGAGATCATCTATCGGCTCACGTGTCGCGATCCGTTCGCGGCTTTGGCTGCCAGCCGACGTGACCTCGATGACCGTCTCGCCCGTTGGACGCTGCAACTCGGCCGCGGCATGGCGATCGCAGGTTGGCGCCTCGCCGATCCGGCAAACGATGCGCGCTGGCGCTGCCTGCCGTTCCGGCCGAGTGCGCTCGATCTCGACCTCGAGACGGTGGCGTTCGTCCCCGACGACATGAAGCCCGTGTTCCGGCTCTACCAGCGTGCCCGCAACGCCTCAGATTCGGCTTGGCGGCTGCTGAACGCCTTCGCGGTGCTGAAGCTCTGGCGCGAGGGCAGCCCGCCGTTCTCGCGTGGCCCGCACCAGGCGATGCGGACGGTGCGCCTGGACATGCTTGTCCATAGCGGGGCGCTGACCTCTGCGCGGGAACTTGAAAATCAACCGTTCGCAGTCCTCATCGAAACACTCGAAAAGGTGCGGAACGAAACGTTGCGGGAGCTCGAAGCCCCCGGATTCCACTCGGTCGATGCCGGCGAGACGAACGCGTCGGCGCGGCTCGCGCCGATGGCGAGCCTTGCCGATTACGCTGCGCGCGAAGTGCTGCTGCTCGAGATCGCCGACCGGCAAGCTGCGGACATGGCGGTCGCTTCCTGAGGGAGAGCGCTCTTTCGACCGACAAGGTGAAAATGTTGGAACCCATTCTCGGGACACGTACTCTCATCGCTTGGTTCGTTGCCGTCGGCTGCCTCTCCTATGGGGTCGTGATCGGCCCCGGCGACGCGACCAATGATAACAATGCGATCGAGGGGCTTTCGGCCGCCGATCTCGCGGGGCTGAAGCAGAAATTCCGCCGACCAGAGGGCATTCCTTTTCCTAGATCGAATCCGCATTCGCTGGAGAAAGAGCAACTCGGGAAGGCCCTGTTCTTCGATCCGCGGCTGTCGCGCTCCGGCAGCATGTCCTGCGGCACCTGCCACAACCCGAGCTTCGGCTGGTCGGACGGATTGGCCAAGGCGGTCGGGTTCGGCATGGCGCCGCTGGCGCGGAGGACCCCGCACGTGCGCAACATGGCTTGGGGCGCGGCGTTCCAGTGGGACGGGCGCGCGCCCTCACTGGAGGCGCAAGCGAAAATGCCGATCACTGCGCCGGACGAGATGAATATGACGATGGATCTCGTCGTCGAGAGACTAAAAGCCGTTCCGGGCTATGCGCCGCTTTTCCAGGCGGCCTTCGGCGGTGAGGATCCGATCAACCAGAAGAACGTCACCGCAGCGCTCGCGACCTTTCAGCGCACGCTCGTCTCGGGAAAGTCGCCGTTCGACCGATGGGTTGAGGGCGAGGATTCGGCGATCGGCTCCGAGGCAAAGCGCGGCTTCGCGCTGTTCACCGGCAAGGCGCACTGCTCGGCCTGCCACTCCTCCTGGCGCTTCAGCGACGACAGCTTTCACGACATCGGATTGAAAGCGAGCGAAGATCTTGGCCGCGGCAAGTTCGCGCCGCCAAGCGTCGTCGCCATGCAGAACGCCTTCAAGACGCCGTCGCTTCGGGATCTGCGGCTGCAAGGTCCGTACATGCATGACGGCCAGTTGCACACGATCGATGCGGTGATCGAGCATTACGCGAAGGGCGGTGAGAAGCGGCCGAGCCTGTCCTTCGAGATGAAGTCTGTCGAACTCAGCGAACGTGAGCGCCGAGACCTCGTTGCCTTCCTGGAAACGCTCGCCGCCGAGCCGATGCCGGTCTCGCTGCCGGTGCTGCCATGAGGATGGATCTTCGAATGGGCCGTTCGTTCGCTCTAGGCACTGCTTTTGCCATGCTTGCACTCGCCATCGCCCCAGTGCCGCTGGCACGTGCCGCAACGGTCGAGATCGTGATCGAGCATCTCGAGGCGCATGAGACGGGCGCCGAGCCTGCGGTCGGTGACACCGTGGTCTTCTCGAACCATGCTGACATCGCTCACAATCTCTACCTTACTTTCGAAGATGGAACGGTCGAAACGCTCAATACCCAACCCCCCGGCACTCAAAAATCCACCGTGATGAAGAAGGCAGGTCATGTTATAGTCCGCTGCTGGATTCACCCGATCATTCACATGGAGTTCGATGTGATTGAGAAGAAACTGAATTAGGAGGGGAAAAGAGGGAAACGTCCTCATGGCACATGCGAAGAAACCTACGCGCCGCGAGGTTCTCGCCAACGCCACCAAGGCAGGCGGCGTTGCCTGTCTCGCAGGGTTGTCGCTCACCGCCTACGTGGATTCGACGCGAAAGGCAGAAGCGAAGGCATTGCGTCCACCGGGTGCGTTGCCGGAGGACGCGTTTTTGTCGGCCTGCGTGCGCTGCGGGCTTTGCGTACGGGCATGTCCCTTCGACACGCTCCGACTCGCGACGCTTGCGGAGGACGCTCCGCTCGGCACGCCCTTCTTCGTCGCGCGCGAAACCCCCTGTTACATGTGTGTCGATGTCCCCTGTGCGAAGGCCTGCCCGACCGGCGCGCTCGATCGCGACATTCCCAGCATTCGCGACGCCGATATGGGCGTCGCCGTCCTCGTCGGCCACGAGACCTGCCTGAACTACAAGGGCATGACCTGCAGCATCTGTCACCGGGTTTGCCCGATCCGCGACGAAGCCATCACGCTCGAAATCCAGACGATCAAGGGGCGCCGGATGGTGATCCCGGTCGTCCATTCGGAACACTGTACCGGCTGCGGAACCTGCGAGAAGCACTGTGTCACCGATCAAGCGTCGATCCGGGTGCTCCCGCGCGAACTCGGGCTTGGCGGTCACGGTCGCAATCCGGCCGGGAGGCTGGCATGATCATCTCCGCGCTGACCGCCGATGCACGTCTCGAAGCGGTTGCCGCGAAGGGCTGGTTGCGCGCGCACAAATGGTGGCTGCTGCGGCGTGCTTCGCAGCTCACGGCCTTGGCCGCGTTCATGTCCGGCCCGCTGTTCGGGCTTTGGATCATGCGCGGCAATTTCGCCTCGAGCGAGTTGCTGGGCACCGTGCCCTTCGCCGACCCTTTCGTCTTCCTTCAATCGGTTGCCGCGGGTTTCGCACCGGCCTCAGTCGCCGTGCTCGGCGCCGGCCTGATCACCTTGTTCTACTTGGCTGTCGGCGGGCGTGCCTATTGTGGCTGGATCTGTCCGGTCAATATCGTCACGGACACGGCTTATTGGCTGAGGGGCAAGCTCGGCATCACACGTGACCGCATGCTCGATCGCCGGACTCGATGGTGGGTGCTTGGCGGCGCCTTCCTCGCCTCGTTCGCCACCGGAACGGTCGCTTGGGAGTTCGTGAATCCGGTCAGCATCCTGCAGCGCGGCCTGATCTTCGGCCTCGGAGCGGGCTGGGCGGTCATTCTCGCTGTGTTTCTGCTCGACTTGCTGGTGACGCGGCGCGGCTGGTGCAGCCATCTCTGCCCGGTCGGTGCCTTCTACGGCATCATCGGCAAGGCCAGCTTGACCCGCGTCGCGGCAACGCGGCGGCATGACTGCACCAATTGCGGCGCCTGCTTCAATGTCTGCACCGAGCCGCATGTTATCGTCCCCGCCCTGAAGGGGAAGGGAACGACTCTGATCCTGTCCGGCGATTGCGTGAATTGCGGCAGCTGCATCGATGCCTGCCCAGTCGACGTGTTCGACTTGAAAACCCGGCTGCATCGCGAGCCAACCCTTCAAGCCTGAGCTCTCGCTCAATCACGACGACGGCCGGCCATCGCCGTTCGCGGCCCTCTCGTTTTGCGTGGCCGACCAATTCCTCGTAAGCCTTCGCGGGCTGACGGCGGGCCTCAGAGCGATCCGTCTGGATGGAATCGGGCCGCGAGGCCCTCATCCTATGGTCAATCAGTCCGACAGCATTATTTCGCCATGCTTCGATGTGGCGCGAACATCGACCTTCGAAATAACAGCTCTTGCTCGAATGACTGCCGGACATAATCTTTCTCGTTGTAGTGTCATGCTCTGCTTGCGAGCGGAGAGCGCCGCGCCGCGCTTCTCCTCGTGGCCGGTCCTGTTTCCCGAGCCGGCACGTCATGGCCGGCCGCACCGCGCCCGCCGCAGGCTGGCCTCTTGAAGAAATCGAGTTCTCGATCGACCGAAGCGGCAACGACCGATGCCCTGGATGACCGAAAATGATCGACGATCTCGAACAGGTTCTGAAGAATGGCGAAATTAAATACTTTCTAGCGTCGTATATCGATCTGCTCGGAGTTCAGCGCGCCAAGCTCATTCCGGCTGACGCCATCCGCGATTGCGTCGCCAATGGCAGCGGCTTCGCGGGTTTCGCCACTTGGCTCGACATGAGTCCGGCGGACCCAGACCTTGTTGCCATGCCGGACCCGCCGGGGTTGATGCGGCTTCCCTGGCTGCGGCAAGTCGGTTGGCTGCCTTGCGACCTCCAGGTCGGCGGAAAACCCCTGGCACAAGGACCGCGCAACGTCCTGAAGCGCGTCATCGCTCAAGCCGAGCGGGATGGTTTTCAGATGATGACCGGTGTCGAGCCGGAATTCTTTCTCGTCACGGAAGCCGGGACCGAATTGGCCGACAAGGCCGATAATCGGACGAAATCAGGATACGACCAGCTGGCGCTCATGCGTCGTTACGACGTGATTGCCGAGATCTGCAATGCGATGCAGGCGCTCGGATGGAAGCCCTATCAGAACGACCACGAGGATGCGAACGGCCAATTCGAGCTGAATTGGACCTTTGGTGACGCTCTCGTGACCGCTGACCGGCACACATTCTTCAAGTTCATGACGCAGTCGATTGCTGAAAAGCACGGCTTACGCGCGACTTTCATGCCCAAGCCGTTCCCGGAGCTGACCGGGTCGGGATGCCACGTCCATGTCTCCCTTTGGCAAGAGGGTCGAAATCTGTTCGAGGATCCGTCCGACCCGCAGGGCCTGTCGAGGCTCGGCTATCACTTCATTGGCGGCTTAATCTATTCCGCCGATGCGCTG
Organism: Methylobacterium sp.; assembly: GCA_044227265.1. Taxonomy (GTDB): domain Bacteria; phylum Pseudomonadota; class Alphaproteobacteria; order Rhizobiales; family Beijerinckiaceae; genus Methylobacterium. The sequence continues at coordinate 46,883 of JBGAFL010000004.1, read as the reverse complement.
ACAGCTATCACGAACCCGACTGTGAATTCCTACAAGCGGATCAATGCGACGCGGACACAGTCCGGCGCGAGTTGGTCGCCGAACATGGTCTCCTATTCGGGCAACAATCGAACGCACATGATCCGTGTGCCCGCACCGGGGCGCATCGAGTTTCGGCTCCCCGACGGAGCGGCCAATCCGTACCTGCTGCAGGCCAGCATCCTAGCTGCGGGACTCGATGGTATCCGACAGCAACGGGATCCGGGCAAGCGCTCCGACTTCGACGCGAATGCGATCGAAACCGGATTTCAGGCTAACAAGAAACTACCGTCGAATTTGCTCGATGCTTTGCGCGCTTTGGAATGCAATTCGGTCTTGAACGATGCATTGGGGGCGCTGGTATTCAGATACCTACACTTGAAGTTTGATGAATGGGATCGATACTGCGCGCACCTGACGCAATGGGAGCGCGACGCTTATCTCGATTGTTGAAGACCTTGCGCAGAGGTCGGCGTGAGGTCGGTGAGCGAGCAATTCCTTATCCGGCTGAGTTGGTTTGGTTCCGGGCTTTAGGCGCATTTCGGCGCCGAAAGGGACGAATGTCGGACGCGCCCATTCCTTCTGAAAGATCGATCTGCGTGGCTCGGAAGGTTCGATCTTTCTACTGATACGGTTTCCGACTGAATCAGTCGGAAACCGTATCACCAAGCCCGTGCGGCGATTGAGCAAAGTGAAATCCGCTTGCGAAGCAATCAATCGGATTTCGTATGAATCAGAAGGTTATGCCTGTCTCCAGCATGTAGCGCTGTTGCTGGCCCGCCGTGCCGAAGCGGCCGAATCCGAGCCCCGGTTGAAAGTTCGTCAACTGTACGTGCGAGAACTCGCCGCGCAGGAAATACCGATCCCAGGTAAAGGTCGGCGTGATTGTCAGCGAATAGGCCGAACTGCCCGCGCCATACAGCACCGAAGTCTGGCCGAGCGGGTTCGTCTTACTGCCGCTTTGCTCGATATATTCGCCACGGCCGGCAAGATGGAAGTTGTCGTTGAAGCTGTAGCTGGCAAGCAGGGCAGCGCCAAAGGTTTCTGCACCGGCCAGGCCGAACGCCGCGTTCCTTTCAACATTCGTATATTGGATCCACGGCGTGATGATCCAAGGGCCGTTGGCGTAAGTATAGTTCGCGCTGATGATACTGCTGTTCTGAACCGTGAGCGGCGTCGCATACTGAAAATGCGGGCTCCGCAATGCCGAATTGAAACTGCTGAAATGCGTGCCGCCATTGACGCCGATCGCGCTTGTATCGTCGAGCTTGTAGCTGATCGAGCCGGTGACCCAGTTGATCTCGCCCGAGAAGGCGCCGTCGGTCGCGGCGAATGAGACCGCCCAAGGTCCACTCGCATAGTTCACCTGGACACCCTGGTTGATCAGGTTTTCCTGATTGTACAGCAGGCCGCCAGTAATGTTCAGTCTTTGGAAGCTGAACATCGACTCGGAGCCGATCAGCGTCATCATGCGGCCGCCCTGGACAGACCATTCGTCACTGATCTGCCATTTGCCGAAAGCAACCGGAACCGGCCCGTAGAGCAGGTCAGTCTGGTCAACGGACGAGAAGGTCGGCAGGCCGAGCACGGGCACCGCATAGAGTCCGGCTATCGCAACGAACTGGAACGGTCCATCGGCCTTCTGGATCACTGCCAACGCGTTCAAAACGTCGACGCGCCCGCTGCGATCGTTATCAATACCCGGGACGGCGGGCGTGTAAATGGACGGCAGTGGCTTGCTGTAGTGATAGGCGTAACCGCTGAGGGCGCCGCCCACATAGATGTCGCCGACCGGTGACCCGACGCAATATGGGTCCGGATTGGCTTTGATCACACCGCCATAGGACGGGAAGGAAATCGAAGCGTTGCAATTGTCGGCAACCGGGGCTGGTGCGGCAATCGGTGGTGCATCTGCTGCAGAGGCATAGCCTGAGGCGAGAATGGCGCAAGCGGCAACGGCAGCACGCAGCCTCAGTTTGCTGGTCATCGGTTTGGCCCTTTCTTCTCGTTATGGCTAAGCTTGTACTATCCCTCCACCTGGCGCAAAATTACAATCCGCGAATTCGCGCTCCGCTCGGCTCCTAAGGCCATTGCTGGCGGAATGTTGCTCAAAGGTAACATTTGTTGCGTGCCAGGAAATATGATAGGAATTAATTCCTGTACCGGTTGGCTGGCTGGCTGGTTGGGTGCGTGCGAGCTGCCGAATCTGCAGAGCTAAAATCTTCCATTGCTGCAAAGATTTGTCCATTCTTGTTCTACGCTTCCCTGATCGTATAACGCTGGATCAAAGATCACTCGGAGTTGGTTCCAACCTTCTTGCAAATTCTCAATTTGCTTCTTTCACGGTCTATTTGGTCAAATATTAAAATTTCGCAATTGAGTAAGTCGATTCTTCTACAGAAATAAGGTTGAAAACTTTATGTACACACTGAGTAAGGATTTTAATTAACTACGGTTTCGCCATGACTGCAATTCTTTCGTTTAGATCGTGAGGTTGTCTAGCAGTTCAGTCTCACTGTGTGATGGTGTATTGTTATCGGGTAATTACCCACCTCTGCAATGGGTGTTTCAGGCGCCGACGGTCTTGAGAATGGTTCCGAACGCAGGTCCGCCGTTGAGGCGTGCGGTGTCGACGCCGGTGTGGATATCGGCCCGCGTCGTGCGGCCCACATCGCGCGGTCGCCGGTGGTCACTTTCCTCTGCACGACCGCCGGGCGCAGCAGCCGCCCGCAACGTAATTACTCACGGGGTTTGGCAGGCCATGACCCAACGGCCGCCGACCACCTCAAGCGTCGCCATGCCAAATCCCGTGAACAATTAGGTAGCTTAGCCAATATACGCTTGAAATATGCCAACCAATCAAATCCGATCAATACGTCGATCGATGCCGATCAGTTATAGAATAATTCTTGATTTTCAGAAAAATTAGAATGTCAAAAATTGTATTTGAAGATTGCCAAGCCATAAAAGTAGGAAAATTTCTGGCATCGCGATGATCATGCCAAGGCGCAGCTCGTTTCCTACAAAGAAATAAAATAGGCTCGCTGCTATCGAACCCAAGCTCAGCAGCGCGGCAAGAGCTTCCTGTAGACTGAATACATCCCAACTTGCGCCGGCAGCCGCGCCCATGTCGCAGACGCCGAAGCGGATGGCGGCCATCAACACGACAAGCCCGAAGGCCAACAGAACATTTCGGCGATCGCTCGTTGTGACGAGCGTACGCGCAAGCGTTTGGCCAAGCATGATCCCCTCACGAGATTGCACCTATCTCCGGTTGCAGGTGAGGCGGCCAATGGAAGGCTAAGGTGTTTCTCTAAGGTTGTCCTGCCGGCTCGGAAGCCTGTAGGCGAGCTTATCTTTTGACGACAACCGTCGAGTTTTCAGCTTAAGGTGCGTTCTTGCTTCAGATCGAAAATCGGATCTGGTCCGAAGCTGGCGAGTGCCTTCGTTCGACGACCAAATCGGCCATCGTCCGCAGCGACCTCCGAAGGCGGTTCCATATTCGAACGCAATTGGCCGCGGTCCGTGCTGCGTGAAGATGATCGTCCGATCCCGCCCTTGACGGTGGCAACACGGTGAGGAAGCGTGTCGATCAACGCAGGGTACGGACACCTTGGCGATCATTGGAACTCACGAGCCGCAGATATGGCTAACCTGACCCTTGCCGCCGCGCAGACCCTGGTCTCCGTCGCTCTGGAGACAGCCCGCACACGCAACCTCAAACCGCTCTGCGTCGTCGTCTACGATGCACGCGGTGCGCTCAAATGTCTGGCGGCGGAAGACGGCACCTCGTTGCGGCGAGGCGAGATCGCCAGGGGCAAGGCGAACGGGGCCCTTGCGCTCGGCATCGGCTCGCGGGCCATCGCCAAGCGCGCCGAGGAGCAGGCCTATTTCGTCTCGGCCGTCAGCCATGTCGTCGGGCCGGATGCGCTGGTACCGGTGCCGGGCGGCGTGCTGATCCGGGATCGCGACGGGGCCCTGCTCGGAGCTGTCGGGATCTCCGGCGATACGTCCGACAACGACGAGATCTGTGCGGTCGCCGGCATCGAGGCGGCAGGCCTCATTGCGGAGACCGGTGCATGACCGGCTAATGACATCGATTAGCCGACGAAGTTATCTTGCTGGGGCTGCGGCGGCCGCGGCATCCTGCTTCGTCGGCGAGGCCGTTGCGGATACAAGCTTCTACCGGCGCGGCAACGACGCCGATCCCGAGACGCTCGATCCGCATCGCTCCTCGACGGTCGCCGAAGCGCATATCCTGCGCGATCTCTACGAGGGCCTGCTCACCTACGACAATTTCGGGCGTATCATTCCCGGCGCTGCGGCGCGTTGGGAGATTTCGCAGGATCGGCTGACCTACAGCTTCACCCTTCGGCCCGATGCCCGCTGGTCGAATGGGGACGTGGTGTCGGCGCAGGATTTCCGCTTTGCGCTCCGCCGCATCCTCGCGCCCCAGACGGCGGCGAAATATGCCGAGGTGCTCTATCCGATCCGCAATGCGCGCGCGGTCAATCGCGGCGAGGCGCCTCCGGAGGCGCTCGGCGTCGAGGCCCTGGACCCGCAGACATTGGTCATCCGGCTCGAATCTCCGGTGCCCTATCTCCTCGAACTCCTGACTCACCAGACCGCGCTGCCGGTGCATCCGCCCTCGATCGCGAAGTTCGGCGATGCCTTCACCCGGCCGGGCAATCTCGTCTCGAACGGCCCTTATCAGCTCGTCGATGTGATTCCGAACGATCGCATCACGTTGCGAAAAAACCCGCATTTCCGGGATGAAGCGACGATCCCGATCGAGACCGTCGCCTTCATCCCGACGCCGGATCTCTCGGCCGCCGTGCGGCGCTACGCGGCCGGCGAGATTGATTCCCTATCCGACCTGCCGGCCGATCAGATGCGCTCCTTGCGCCAGCGTTTCGGCCCGCAAATCCGGCTCGGCCCGGCGCTCGGCCTGACCGCGATCGCGATCAATCTGCGCAAGGCGCCGTTCGACGACGTCCGGGTGCGCCGGGCCCTCTCCATGGCGCTCGACCGGGAATTTCTCGCCGAAATCGTCTGGGGCGAGACCCAATCCCCCGCCTATTCGCTCTGTCCGCAGGGGCTCGACAATTATCGCGCGCCGCCGGAACTTCCGGGCCGCGAGGATCTCCCAATCGATCGTGAGGATCAGGCGCGCGCGCTCCTGACGGAGGCCGGGTTCGGGACGGGCAACCCGCTCAGGGTCGAATACCGCTTCAACATCACCGACAACAACCGCAACACCGCGATTGCGCTCGCCGATATGTGGCGCGGGATCGGGGTCGAGACGCGGTTCGTCAACACAGATGCCAAGACGCATTTCGCCTATCTGCGCGACGGGGGCAGCTTCGATCTGGCGCGGATATCGTGGTTCGCCGATTATTCCGATCCGCAGAATTTCCTGTTCCTGCTCGGCACCGGCAATGACGGCTTCAATGCCGGGCGCTATTCCAACGCGCATTTCGACGGCTTGCTCGCGGCGGCAGCCGCCGAGCGTGATGTCGCGCGGCGCGCCGACCTGCTGTTCGAGGCGGAATCGATCGCGCTCGCCGACCTGCCCTGGATCCCCCTGCTGCATAGCCGCTCGAAGGGCCTCGTCTCGCCTCGCCTGCAGGGCGTGGAGATGAACCTGCGCAACGTCGCGCCGACGCGCTACCTGTCGCTGACCTCGTGATCGGTTACGCTGTCCGCCGTCTGCTTCAGGCGATCCCGACGCTTTTCGTCGTGGTGACGCTCAGCTTCTTTCTGATCCGGCTGGCGCCGGGCGGCCCGTTCGATCTCGAACGTCCGCTGCCACAGGCTGCGCTCGACAACCTGAAGCGCCTCTACGGGCTCGATCAGCCGCTGATCGTACAATACGGCCGCTACCTCGCCTCGCTGGCACAAGGCGATTTCGGCCCGTCCTTCACGTTCCGAGATCTCACCGTGAACGATCTTTTCGCGCGCGGGCTGCCTGTCTCCGCGACGCTCGGCGCCCTGGCCTTGGTGCTGGCTTTGTCGCTGGGGCTCTTTCTCGGCACTGTGGCTGCGTTCCGGCGGGGGAGGCTGGCCGATCGCCTCGTCGGCCTCACCGCCTCGCTCAGCCTTGCCGTGCCGAATTTCGTCGTGGCGCCGCTGCTGCAGATCCTGTTCGGGCTGACCCTCGCCTGGCTGCCGGTCGGCGGCTGGGGTGGTGGAAACCCGAAGAACCTCGTTCTGCCGGTGATCACGCTGGCTCTGCCGCAGATCGCTGCGATCGCGCGGCTGACCCGCGCCTCGCTGAACGAGGTGCTCGCTCAGCCGCATATTCGTACGCTGCGCGCGATCGGCCTGCCGCCCTGGCGTGTCGCGCTCGCGGCCCTGCGCGGTGCCATGCTGCCGGTGCTGTCGACGCTCGGCCCCGTCGCGGCCGGATTGCTGACGGGCTCGGTCGTGGTCGAGACGATCTTCGGCCTGCCCGGGATCGGGCGCTACTTCGTCGATGGCGCGCTCAACCGCGACTATACGCTGGTCATGGGCACCGTGGTGATGGTGGCGGCGCTCGTCATCCTGTTCAATCTGATCTCGGATCTCCTCGCCGCCTGGGTCGATCCGCGCTTGAGAGTTGCCTCGTGAGCGCGGTCTCGCTCGCCGGACTCGCGCGGAAACGGTTCGTGCGGAACGGCGCTGCTATGTTGGCGCTCGGAATGCTCCTGGCGATCGGATTGGCCTGTGTGGTCGGCCCCTCGCTCATCGGCCGCTCGCCGGGCCGGATCTATCCCGAACTCGTGCGCGTCCCTCCAAGCCTCGAGGCGCATCCGCGACCCGATGCAATCGGGCCGGCGCTCGAACGGCTCGCCTTCCGCATGCGTGTCCGCCTCGACGATGTCGTCGTCGAGACTGGCAAGGTTCGGCTCGTTCTGTCCTCGGACAAGCCCATCAACGAGCGCGGCCTGGTCTACCTGCCGCGTTCCGAATTGTTCGGGGTCGCGAATGTCGTGGAGCGGGCAGGGGATGGAAGGCGCATCGTGGTCGAGGCCCCCTTACACCGGCTCTACCTGCCGCTCGGCACCGACACGATCGGCCGAGACATCCTGCTGCGCTGCCTCGCCGCCGGGCAGATCTCGCTGCTGATCGGGCTCACCGCAACGCTCGCCGCTCTGCTCATCGGCGTGTCCTATGGCGCGATCTCGGGCATGGCCGGCGGGCGCCTCGATGCGCTGATGATGCGTATTGTCGACATCCTCTATTCGCTGCCCTTCGTGTTCTTCGTCATCACGCTGTTGGTGTTCTTTCGGGCCGGGCTCTGGCTGGTTCTGGTCGCTGTGGCGTCCGTCGAATGGCTCGACATGGCGCGCATCGTCCGCACGCAGACGTTGAGCCTGAAGGCGCGCGATTTCGTGCGCGCGGCAGAGGCCATGGGTCTCTCGCCGGCCGCGATCCTGAGGCGGCACATCCTGCCCAACACGCTCGGCCCGATCATCGTTGCCGCGACCTTGCTCGTGCCGAAGGTGATCCTGCTCGAAAGCTTCCTGTCGTTCCTGGGCCTCGGCGTGCAGGAGCCGCAGACGAGTTGGGGCGTCCTGATTGCCGAAGGTTCGCGTGCCTTGGAGGCTGCGCCCTGGATGCTGGCGGGGCCCGCCGGCTTTCTCGTCGTGACGTTGATCGCGCTCAACCTGGTCGGCGACGGGCTCGCCGATGCGCTCGACCCGCGCCTCAGTGAGCGCCCGTGAGCGAGCTGGCCTCGCCGTAGCCCTCATAGACGATCCGCACAGTGCGGCGCTCGTCCGGCAGATCCGAGAGAAGGATCTCGCGCGAGGGACGCAGCGCCATCGTCTCGGCGGTGACGTAGGTCGGGCGCAGCGACCAGCGCTCGGCCTCGGTGAGCGTGACGGCCTGCTGGTCGCGGCCGAGCGTGGCGTCGGCCGCCTTGGGTGGAGCCGCAGTGAGACCGCTGGTGATCGCGATCGTCAGGGTTGCAAGGCGAAGAACGGTGTTCATGTCGGGATTGCCCGCTAGATCACACCATTCAAGCCCCGCGCTCCTTTCCGTTTGCTCGTTCGCGAACCGATTCGTCGCGCGTTGCCAACACTTGTCTTGAGGTAGAGTTAACGAGGCGTCGATGTCGACACGGGTCGAAGGGCAGGGAACGGGTACGCCGGAGCGTGTACCGCTGGGGACGATCGTCGATACCGACATATCCGCCCGGCTCGACCGCCTGCCCTGGGGCCGCTTCCACGTCCTCGTCATCGTGGCGCTCGGGATCACCTGGGTGCTCGACGGGCTGGAGGTGACGCTCGCCGGCTCCTTGGTGGGAGCTTTGCGCCAGCCGCCGATGTCGTTCTCCGAATTCGATGTCGGGCTTGCCGCAAGCTCCTATCTCGTCGGCGCCGTGCTCGGCGCACTCGGCTTCGGCTGGCTCACCGACCGGATCGGGCGCAAGAAGCTGTTCTTCATCACCCTGTTCCTCTACCTCGCCGCCACCGCCGCGACCGGATTGTCCTGGAACATCTGGAGCTTCTGCATCTTCCGCTTCCTCACCGGTGCGGGGATCGGTGGCGAATACACGGCGATCAATTCGACGATCCAGGAACTGGTGCCGGCGCGGGTGCGCGGCTGGACCGATCTCGTCATCAATGGTTCGTTCTGGATCGGGGCCGCGCTCGGCTCGTTCCTGTCGATCGCGCTGCTGCGCCCCGAATGGATCGATCCGACCTATGGCTGGCGCATCGCTTTCTTTGTCGGCGGCAGCATCGGGCTCGTCATCCTGCTGCTGCGCAGCTGGATTCCCGAGAGCCCGCGCTGGCTCGTGACGCATGGCTACGTCGCCGAAGCGGATCGCGTGGTGAGCGGCATCGAGAAGCGCTTCACCGAGAGCGGCATCGAACTGCCGCCGGTCGATCCGGGCAAAAGCTACAAGATCAGGACGCGCGACCGCACCCCGCTCGCGCAGGTGGCCGATGCGATGTTCGTGTCGAGCCGCAAGCAGACGCTCGTCGGCCTTACGCTGATGATCGCGCAGGCCTTCTTCTACAATGCCCTGTTCTTCACCTATGCCCTGGTTTTGCAGCGCTTCTACGAGGTGCCCGGCGGCCATGTCGGCTGGTACCTGCTGCCCTTCGCGCTGGGCTCCTTCCTTGGGCCGGTGCTGCTCGGGCGTCTGTTCGATACGGTCGGGCGCCGGCCCATGATCGCAGCCACCTACGGCATCTCGGCCCTGCTGCTCGCAGGCGCCGGCTACCTGTTCAAGATCGGCCTGTTCGGGCCAGTCGAGCAGACCGCCGTGTGGATGGTGGTGTTCTTCTTCGCCTCCGCCGCCGCAAGCTCGGCCTATCTCACCGTCGCCGAGACCTTCCCGCTGGAGATCCGTGCGCTCGCTATCGCCGCCTTCTACGCGATCGGCACGGGAATCGGCGGCGTTTCGGGGCCTCTGCTGTTCGGGACGCTGGTCGAGACCGGTTCGCGCGACTGGGTCTTCGGCGGCTATCTGCTGGGCGCGACGCTGATGGGCCTTGCCGCGATCGTCGGCGGGATCTGGGGCACGGCGGCCGAAGGCAAATCTCTGGAGGAGGTCTCGAAGCCGCTCGCCGCCGCGTGAGCTAGAATTCGATCTCAATTCGGTTTGCGCTTGCTCCTCCAACTCCTCCCATTCATCCTGAGGTGCCGCGTCAGCGCCTCGAAGGAATCCTTCCGCCAGCGCATTGCCTGCTGGAGTCCTCCTTGGAGGCCTTCGCTGCGCTTCGGCGCCTCTGGTTGAGGTGGAGAGCGGAGGATGCGTCCACCGGGCGGCCCCCGAGGTTCACGACAACGGCGCCTTGATTCTGCAGAAGACTCCCGATGGTTCGAAGGTGATAGAGACCACGCCGTCGAGGTCTCGGGCGAGGCTTCGCTCGATCAGGCGCGAGCCGAAGCCGCGCCGGGATGGCGGTGTCACTGGCGGACCACCTCTTTCGCGCCAGCAAAAATGCAACTCTTCGGGTTCATTATCGCGGCTGATGGTCCAACCGATCGAAACGGTTCCGGTCGCGCTGGAGAGAGCGCCGTATTTGACGGCGTTGGTCGCCAGTTCCTGCAAGGCCATCGCGATCGCGAGCGACATGCGCGGGTTGAGCCGCACATCCGGTCCCTCGCAAAGGAAGCGACGCCCATCACGGTCTCGGAAAGGTGCAATGGCCTGGGCGACCACGTCATTGAGGTCGGCCCCGTCCCAGTTCTCGCGCGTCAGCACGTCATGCGCCCGCGAGAGGCCGAGCAGGCGCATTTCCAGCGCGTCTTTGGCGAGTTCGGTCGTCTCGGCATTGCGCAAGGTCTGCATCGCGATCGACTGGACCGTGGCGAGCGTGTTCTTCACGCGATGATTGAGTTCGTCGATCAAGAGGCGCTGGTGCTGCGCCGCGACTTTTTCGGCTGCGAGCGCGATCTTGAGTCTCGATTCCCCGAGCCGGAGTTCTTCGAGGCGCGAGCGCGCTTCGTATTGCCGCCGGCGCCCGCGCAAGGCCGTCTGCGCGACGCTGATCAGTGTCGTCGGATGAAAGGGTCGCTCCAGAAAGGTCGTGTTGCCGAAAACCTGAGAGAGCCGGGCGGCCGCCGGATTGCGCTCGACGCCGCCACCATGGCCAATCAGGACCACGAACGGCATGTCCGACCAAGTCGGCTGCATCGCGATCCATTCCCGGATGCTCGACAGATCCGCCGTGCGGACCGATTCCTCGGTCAGGATGACCATTCCGGCCATCTGCTCCAGGCCGCGCCGGACGGCATCGATATCCTCGCAGATCAAGGCAGGCAGTTTCGCTTCCGCGAACAATCCTGCCGCCAGCTTCGCATCCCTGCCATGGGGCGCCAGGATCAGGATCCGTTCGGAGACGGGGTTGCCCGGAAGCGTCACGGAGCGCCGATCAGCCGGCCTTGGCCGGTATGAGCGAGGCCTCGCTTTGCAGAAGCGATGGAACGCCGCGCAAGATGCCTTGGAAGCCCTTCAACGGCTCTCCGACGCGCAGGCCGGCATTGGTGATGCGGTACTCCCGGATCGTGTCCTCGTGCTCGCCGGTGCGCTTCTTGACGATCGAGATCGCCCGCCGCACCGAGCCGAGGGCCTCGAAATAGCGCAAGAGGACCACGGTGTCGGCGAGATAGGTGACGTCGACTGGCGATTTCATGTCGCCGACGAGACCATGCTGAGCGACCGTCACGTAGGTGCTGGCACCCTGGCGATTGAGATATTGCAAAAGTTCGTGGACGTGCAGGATGAGCGCACGCTCCTCCGGCATCGCGGCCTGGTAGCCGTTGAGGCTGTCGATCACGACGGTCTTGGCCTGGGCCCCGTCGACGACCTTGCGGACACGATGCGTGAATTCGCCGGGCGACAATTCCGCGGCATCGACCTGTTCGATCAGGAGCTGGCCGCGATCGCGCATCCCGGCAAGGTCGAAGCCCATGGTGCGCGAGCGTTCCAGCAGAAGGCCGAGTTCTTCGTCGAAGATGAAGATCGCTGCGCGCTCGCCGCGAGCAATCGCAGCTGTCGCATATTGGATCGCGAACAGCGATTTGCCGGTGCCGGCCGGTCCGAGGATCAACGTGCTCGATCCGGTCTCGATTCCGCCGCCGAGCAGCGCATCGAGTTCGGCGATGCCGCTCTTGACGGTGCCGCGGATGAAGCTCGTCTTGTGCTCGAGTGAGACGAGCCTGGGAAATACCTGCACGCCGCCGGTCTCGATGGTGAAATCGTGATACCCGCCGCGAAACCGCTGGCCGCGATACTTCATGACCCGCAGCCGCTTGCGCTCGGCGCCGTAAGTGGGCGCCATCTCCTCCAGCCGGATCACGCCATGCGCGATGCTATGGACCGACTTGTCCATCGCATCGGCTGTCAGGTCGTCGAGCATCAGGATTGTCGCGCCGCGGTGAGCGAAATAATGCTTGAACGCCAGAATTTGTCGCCGATACCGCAGTGAGTTGCCGGCGAGCAGTCGGATCTCGGACAGGCTGTCCAGCACGATGCGGACCGGCTGGACCCGCTCGACCTCCTCGAAGATCGCCTTGGTGCTCTCCCCCAGTTCCAGATCGGACGAATAAAGCAGACTCTGCTGCTGGTTGGCGTCGAGCAGGCTTTCCGGTGGCGTCACCTCATAGATCGTCGGCCCGTCGCCGATCTCCCATCCATGCGAGTGCATGGTCTCGATCATCTCCTGCCTGGTCTCCGACAGCGAAATGAGCAGGCCCTTTTCGCCCTTGGCGACGCCTTCGAGCAGGAATTGCAGCGCGATCGTTGTCTTGCCGGTGCCAGGATCGCCCTCGATCAGATAGAGGCGATGGCGGGTGAGGCCGCCGCCCAGCACGTCGTCGAGGCCGTCGATACCCGTCGCGGCCTTGCCTGGACTCTCTGCCGTTTTCGTCATGCGGAGGTAACGCTATCTCACAGCAGAGGTTCATGCGGTCCGAAAGACCACAGCGGGTTCGGCGGCCCGACGGGATCGACGCCGCCGCGTCGAGAATGGGTGGCCGAGCCGCGAGGTGTGACGAGGATTCAAAGCCGCGCGCTTCGGACTGAATTCCGTCTCGACCCGGCTTGCGCGCTCCGGTTGCGGGCGCGATGAAGGGGCCGTTGAGCGACCCGGTGGCGCACGCATGGCCGAACTCGAATGCCTGGCCGAAAGCCGCGGGGAACTGACGACGAACGTCGTCTTCGTCCACGGCCTCGGCGGAAACATCCGCACGACCTGGCAGGCGGACCGCCGAGACGAGGCGACGCTGTGGCCGCTTTGGCTCGCCGAAGACATCCCGGGCCATGCGATCTGGTCGGTCGGCTACCCGGCGGCGATCTCGCGGTGGCGTGGCACGGCGATGCATCTCGTCGACAGGGCTCGCAACGTCTTCCTTAGCCTGAGGACTGAACCAAAACTCGCGGAAGGGCGGCTGATCCTGATCGGGCATAGCTTGGGCGGGCTCGTCATCAAGCGCATGCTGCTCGATCTCGTCGCGGAAGCGGAGAGTTCCAAGGCGGCCGCGAGCTTCCTCGACCGGGTGGACAAGGTCTCCTTCCTGGCAACACCGCATGCCGGTTCCGATTACGCGGTATGGGGTGATTGGTTTCGGGTCCTGGTTTGGCCATCAGAGGCGACACGCTGTCTCCTTCGTCGCGATCCCAACCTCCTGAAGCTGAATGTCGACTACCGCAGATGGGCGACGACGCGCGGGCTGCACCACCTCGTGCTCAGAGAATCGCAGCCTGTCCGTATCCTCGGCTATGTCGTCGATCCCGAAAGCGGCGATCCGGGCTTCGTCGCCTATCCCGCCGAACCGCTGGACAAGGGCCATATCTCAATCGTCAAGCCCCCGAACCGGGCCGACGAGGTCTACAAGTCGGTAAAGGCTTTCATCCTCGACCCTTTTGAGCGTCCCGTCACGGTCGTCGAGCAGAAGATCGGGGCGGTGATCGCCAGCCAAGAGGCGATCAGGGAGGACACGAGATCGATCCTCGAAAAGATCGAGGCGGCCAGACAGGCCCCCGACATCGCGGTCGAAATCGGCGAGGATTCCTTCTCGGTCATCGTCCCCGGTGCGAAGCCGGCCCGCTCCGAGCTTGAGATCGGCTGGCGGGAGCTGTCGGATGCGGTTGCGCCAGACGATATCGACCTGCTCGCAGCCCTGCGCTGGAATTTCAGGCTGGCGACGAAGCTGCATGGCCGCGACGACGATCTGAAGCAGATTCTCGCCTGGGCCGAGGCAAAACCGGGCGTGCCCTCCATCCGCCTCGTCACGGGCGAGGGCGGCGCCGGCAAGACGCGGCTCGCGGCGGAGGTTGCCGCCGAATTGCGACGGCGCGGCTGGACGGCCGGTTTCCTGCGGCCGGGCCACTCGCTGCAGGTCCCGATCGGCGATGCGAGGGGCCTGCTGCTCATCCTCGATTATCCCGAGGAGAGCCCGGATCTGGCACGTCGTCTGTTCGCGGCACTCACTGAGGCGGAGCAATCGGCCTTCCCGCTCCGCCTGCTGCTCCTTTCCAGAAGGGATTTCGCGCATTGGGAGAACGAGGCCCTGCCGCTCGGAGGCCGCTTCGGCAAGCATCCGATCGCTGCGCCGGATGCACTCGATGCCGACGAGGCGGTCGCGCTGATCTCTGAGGCCGCGACCACCTTCGCCGGGCGAGCCTGCCTGCCACTACCGAATCTGGAGCGGGCGGAATCCTGGGCCTCGGAGAATACGCTCCACCGCCTGCCGCTTTTCGTCCTGGCTGCCGCGGTTCATGCGGTGCTTAGCCCCGATGCGGCTTTCGGCATCGAGGGCGGCGCCATCATCCGCGATCTTGCCGAGCGCGAGCGCGGCCGCGTGCGCCGGGCCTCGGACCGCCTTGGCATCGGCCCGGCGAGCTTGGAGCGGCTGCTCGCGCTCGGCATCGTCGCGGAAGGGCTCGATTTCGCTGCGGTCCGCGCGCTAGCGCAGGCTGGGATCGGCGAGGGAATCGAGGCGAACCGCCTGCTGAAAGTGGTGTCCGAGACGCCCTGGTGGCGCGGCGGGCGGCTGGTCCGGCTACAGCCGGACCGGGTGGCGGCGTGCTTTCTCGATGCGGCCTTGTTCGAGGCGAAGCTCCCCGACGGTGACGACAGGCTGCCGCATTGGCTTTCGCTCTCGCTGAAGGGCAACGAGCGGGATTTTGGCGATCGGCTCGGCCGCCTCCTCTACGATCTCGATGCGCCGGGCGTGGCCCGGAACGGCGCGACGCCGCTAGAGGCGGCACTGATCGCGATGATCGAGCGCGAGCCGGAGCGGGTTGTCGATTTCGCGGAGGTTGCGAGCGGCGAAGTGCCTTTCGCCGCAGCGGGATTTGCTGCCGAGATAGCCGGGAGGCTCGGCGTGGATCTGAAGGACCATCCCGAGCAGGCCGCCCTCTTCCTGAATAATTCGGCGAACTATTTGTCGCTGCTCGGCCGTCTTGAGGCGGCGTTGGAAGCAGCGCAGGAGGCCGTCGAGATCAGCCGGGCGCTCGCGGAAGTGCGCCCGGATTCCTTCACTCCCGCTCTGGCGATATCCCTGAATAACCTCGGCAAGATGCTGTCTGATCTCGGCCGTCGCGAGGCGGCGTTGGACGCGGCGCAGGAGGCTTCAGGACTCTATCGCGCGCTGGCCAAGGCGCACCCGGATTCCTTCACGCCCTATTTGGCCGGGTCCCTGACCAATCTCAGCAAGATGCTGTCTGAACTCGGTCGTCGCGAGGCAGCGTTGGAGACCGCACAGGAGGCTGTCGAAATCGGGCACGTGCTGGCGAATGCGCGCCTTGACGCCTTCGCGCCCGTTTTGGCGACGTCACTGAGCAGCCTGGGCAAGATGCTGTCCGATCTCGGCCGTCGTGAGGAGGCTTTGGAGGTGGCGCGGGAGGCCGTCAAGATCAGGCGCGCGCTGGCCAAGGCGCGCCCGGATGCATTCGCGCCGGATCTGGCGTCGTCGCTGAACACTCTTGGCGCCCTTCTGTCCGACCAAGGCCGTCGCGAGGAGGCGTTGGAGGCAACTGGGGAGGCCGTAGAGATTTGGCGCCCGCTGACGAACGTGCGCCCGGATGCCTTCACACCGGATTTAGCCGCCTCACTTAACAACCTTGGCAAGATGCTGTCCGGGCTCGGTTATCATGAGGCGGCGTTGGAGGCCGGACATGAAGCCACGAGGCTATATCGCGCGTTGGCGAAGGCGTCCTCTGATGCCTTCGTGCCCTATTTAGCGACATCGCTGAACAACTTAAGCAATTGGCTGTCCGAGCTTGGCCAGCGCGAGTCGGCATTGGAGGCTGCACAGGAGGCTGTGGAGATCAGGCGCGCTCTGGCGATGGCGCGCCCGGATTCCTTCACTCCCGCTCTGGCTTCGTCCCTGAACAACCTCGGCAACAGGCTGTCCGAACTCGGGCGTCGCGAGTCGGCGTTGGAAGCGGCGCAGGAGGCTGTCGAGATCATGCGCGCGCTGGCGAAGGCGCGCCCGGATTCATTCACGCCCGATTTGGCGATGTCCCTGAACAACTTCGGCACCATGCTGTCCGATCTCGGCCGTCGCGAGGCGGCGCTCGCTGCCGCACTCGAATCCGTCAAGCTGTACGGCGGGTTGGGTCGAGAACATCCCGCCGCTTTCGCGCGCGAGCTCTTCGCTGCCATGCACAACCTCGCAGAATACCTGTCGGCGCTCGGGCGAGAGGAGGAGGCGGAGGCCGTCAGGTGCGACATTGCCGAACTCTTCGCGCCCGACGAGGCATGACAGCGGCCTTTCCGAACCTCTCCTCCACCTCTGGGGGGAGGTGGGCGCGAAGCGGACGGACGGGGCCGGCACCGCCTGTTCTTGATGGGCTCAGGCAGCCCACTCCACCACGCTTCGCGCGGTTCCCCTCGCGCAGCGGGCGAGGAATTGGAGTCTCGCATCTCAATACATAGGAAATAAATCTTGACATATGAGGCGCGTTCTGCTAACCCAATTCCCGCTCGTCGCCGGCCGCGGATCTCGATCCGGGGCTGACCAAGCAGGGGGCCCCCGCGGTGGACCGACCGTGGGTCGACCCAGCGGCGGTGAGGCGGCTCCCGCGTCGTGGCTTCGGTCGGTCCACGCCCCGGGCGCTCGTGCCGAGATGAGGCGAAGGCGGAGCGATCCGCCCGAGCCTCGGGTTTATCCGCTGCCCGTCCCCACTACGAGGGGCGGAACCTGCCGGAAGGTGCGCGAGCGAAGAAATCCGTGACGCAAAAATCGATCGGCCGGTGCAGACCGTCCGATCGCGGGACGCCGGGGAGACCGGCAGCGCAGAGCTCGAACGATATCAGGGTCTTCACGGCGTCCCGCGTCCCCTGTTTCGGTGAGAAAAACCTCCGGCGTCGGTGGCGCGCGGAGGCGTCAGTATGCGCTTTCAAGAACTCAATTGGTCGCATCTGCCAGAATGCTCGCGATCACCGGGCGCAATTGGGGAAGCGATTGGCTTGCGACACGCCACAGAATGAGATCGTCGATGCGATTGTATTCATGCCGAAGCTTGTTGCCGATCGCGGCAGTTTCCGGCCAGGGAATATCGGGAAAGCGTGCCTTCTGCTCGGCCAGGACATGTCGGCTCGCCTCCGACACGATCTCGATGCAGCGCTCGATTGCCAGCCGCAGCTTGCGATCGGATCGATACGCCGCGAAGTCGCCTCCAGCGATCAGCTCGGCCGCTGCGTCGATCATGTCCAGCCTATCCTGCAGGCGGGCGACGACCGAGCGCTTCATCACAGCACGCGGATCGCGTCTTTCTCGATCTTGGCGCGCAAAAGCGGATGCAGGCCCTCGCGGGTCGTCAGGTCGACCGGGCGGCCGAGTTCGGCGCTCAGCATCGCCTCGGCGCGCAGGAGCTCGACGAAGCCGAAACGCTCGTAATCAGGATCGACGAACAGATCGACATCGCTTTGCTGCCCCGCCTCATCGCGGGCGACGGAGCCGAACAGATAGAGAGCGCGGATACCGGCCTCGTGAAGCCGCTCGCTCGTGCTGCGCAGCCGCGTGATGGCGGCGGATCGTTCCATGTTCGGAAGACTAGCACGGCAGGAAGGCGGCGCACATTGGTGTCGTTCAATCGTCCATCTTCAGCGCCGCAATGAACGCTTCCTGCGGAATTTCCACCCGGCCGAACTGCCGCATGCGCTTCTTGCCTTCCTTCTGCTTGTCCAGAAGCTTGCGCTTGCGCGAGATGTCGCCGCCATAGCACTTCGCGGTCACGTCCTTGGACAGAGCCCGGATGGTCTCGCGGGCGATGATCTTGCCGCCGATCGCCGCCTGGACCGGAATCTGGAAGAGGTGGCGCGGGATCAGGTCCTTGAGCTTCTCGCACATGGCGCGGCCGCGCGCCTCGGCGCGGGTGCGGTGGACCAACATGGAGAGGGCATCGACGGGCTCGGCGTTCACGAGGATCGACATTTTCACGAGGTCGCCCTCGCGGTAATCGGAGACGTGGTAATCGAAGCTGGCATAGCCCTTCGAGATCGATTTCAGCCGGTCGTAGAAATCGAACACCACCTCGTTGAGCGGCAGGTCGTAGACCACCATGGCGCGCTTGCCGACATAGTTGAGATCGATCTGCACGCCGCGCCGATCCTGGCAGAGCTTCAGCACGCCGCCGAGATATTCGTCCGGCGTCAGGATGGTGGCGCGGATCCAGGGCTCCTCGATCGTCTCGATCCGCATCGGGTCCGGCATGTCGGCCGGGTTGTGGAGCTCCTTCACCTCGCCGTCGCGCATCATCAGGCGGTAGACCACCGATGGCGCGGTCGAGATCAGGTCGAGGTTGAATTCGCGCTCCAGACGCTCCTGGATGATTTCCAGGTGCAACAATCCGAGGAAGCCGCAGCGGAAGCCGAAGCCGAGCGCGGCGCTGGTCTCCATCTCGTAGGAGAAGCTGGCATCGTTGAGCCGCAGCTTGCCCATCGCGCCGCGCAGATTTTCGAACTCGGCGGCATCGACCGGGAACAGGCCGCAGAACACGACAGGCTGCACCTCCTTGAAGCCCGGCAGCATGTTGGCCGTCTGGCGCTTGTCCTCGGTGATGGTGTCGCCGACGCGGGTATCGGCGACCTCCTTGATCGAGCCGGTGAGGAAGCCGACCTCGCCCGGGCCGAGCTCGCCGATATCGGCCATTTTGGGCCGGAACACGCCGATCTTGTCGACACCGTAGGCGGCATCCGCGCCCATCATGCGGATGGTCATGCCCTTCTTCAGCACGCCGTCGACTATGCGCACCAGCACGACGACGCCGAGATAGACATCGTACCAGCTGTCGACGAGCAGGGCCTTCAGCGGCGCATCGCGGTCGCCCTTGGGCGGGGGCAGGCGGGTGACGATCGCCTCCAGCACCGCCTCGATGTTGAGGCCGGTCTTGGCCGAAATCGGCACCGCCTGCGAGGCGTCGAGTCCGATCACCTCTTCGATCTGCTCCTTGATGCGGTCCGGCTCGGCCGCGGGCAGGTCGATCTTGTTGAGAACCGGGACGATCTCGTGGTTGGCATCGAGCGCCTGGTAGACGTTGGCGAGCGTCTGCGCCTCGACGCCCTGGCTCGCATCGACCACCAGCAGCGAGCCTTCGCAGGCGGCGAGCGAGCGCGAAACCTCGTAGGCGAAATCGACGTGGCCGGGCGTGTCCATCAGGTTGAGGATGTAATCCTTGCCGTCCTCGGCCTTGTATTCGAGCCGGACGGTGTTGGCCTTGATGGTGATGCCGCGCTCCTTCTCGATATCCATCGAGTCGAGCATCTGCTCGCTCATGTCGCGCAAGGCCACGGTGCCGGTGGTCTGGATCAGCCGGTCCGCGAGCGTCGACTTGCCGTGGTCGATATGCGCGACGATCGAGAAATTGCGGATGTTGTCGATAGGGGAGGCGGTCATCAGGGTCTCAGGCGCCGCGCGGCCACAATGCTGGGCAGGCGCGGCCCGTGGCGGGTCAGGCGGGATTTCGCGCTGCGGGAGATAGCAGCGCCGGGCAGGCACGCCAAGGCGAATGCTCGTCCCCAGGCGCGTGCCGCCCTTAGCCCGGCGTGACGCCGCCCTGGCGCGCGGCCTGCGCCATCGCGACGAGCGTCTTGCGCAAGGCGCCCATGTCGCTCACCGGCTCGGGGAAGAGGATGCGCGCCGTCCGATCGCCGGCCAGCAGATCCATGCCCTCGGGGTCGAAACCGCTCATCAGCCAGCCATCGCCCTCCACCCCTGCGCTCGCGGCATAGAGGGCGATCGCATCGGCATGGTCGGTATTCATGTGATCGACCGCGCCGCGCTCGCCGGCCACCAGCGCTTCCGCGCCGGAGAGATCGATGCGCAATTCGGCCGGCGTCAATGCCGCCGCCTTGGCAAAGCCGCCGTTGAGATGGCCCGAGAGCGGCTCAAGCGCGAAGAACCCGAAATCCGGGAAATCGGCATAGAGCTTCGCCTTGGGATGCCGGGCCAGGAAGCGCTCGCGAATGCGCGGTTCGCTGGTTCGAGCGGCGCGCCCCATCACGGTGAGGCGGGGATGGGCTAGCGGATCGCCCTTGCCGCCGGCCGAAAACAGCAGCGAGCAGCGCGGATCGGCGAGGAGATTGCGGGTATGCGCCGAGAGCTGCGAGAGCAGCATCAGGGGCGTGCCGTCCATATCCGTGGCGATGGTGACGAGCGTCGCGAAGGGGAAGCCCGTCTCGGTGTCCAGCGTGGCGAGCGCGCCGGAGCGGGTTCTTCGTAAAAGAGAGCGGGCGAGGCCGATCGCATCGAACGGCGCTTCTGCAGCGGAGAGCGGGCGGGCGGGCTCGCGTGTGGCTGGGGCCTCCGCATTCGCGTCCTTAGCCATGTCGAACCCTCGTTATTCCATCAGCAACTATTCGCTACGCAGCCGCACATTCACCCTCTCCCCGCACGCGGGGAGAGGGTCACGGACCCCTTGTTGGGTCCGGGACCAGCGAAGGCGTAGCCGGAGCGATGGTGAGGGGAAATCACCGGACGAGACTCTTCCGAAATCGTCCCCTCACGCTCGGCTGCCGCCTCGTTTTGCCGACCACAAGGCCGGCAAAACCCTCTCCCCGCGTGCGGGGAGAGGGGATGCGCGCTTCATCGATCGGGTATTATTCGCTCGGTTCGGCGAAAGCCTCAAGCGACCAGACGTCGCCAGAACTCTGCCGGGGGCTCGACGGCGTAGACCGGGGCCGGTTCGAATTCACCCGAAGCGCGCAGCACGCCGCTGGCACCCGCCAAGGCACCATCCTGCAATTCCAGCCCGAGGAAGCGCGAGCGCTCGAACGGACCCGGCATGTAGAGCCCTTCGGCCTTGTCGCCCGAAAAGCCGAACCGCGCGTAATAGGGTGCGTCGCCGACGAGCAGCACGGCCTCGTGGCCGAGCGCCTTCGCCTTGCCGAGCGCGGCGCGCATCAGCGTGCCGCCGAGGCCGCCTCCCTGAAGGTTTGGGTCGATCGCGAGCGGGCCGAGCAGAAGGGCAGGGCGGTCATCACCGGCCGCGACATGCCACAGGCGCACGGTGCCGACGAGCTTTCCGCCGGATTCCGCCGACAGGCTCAGGCCCTCGGCCGGCAGCCGGCCCTCGCGCAGACGCTGCGAGGTCTTCGCGAAGCGGCCTTCGCCAAAACAGATGTCGAGCAGGCGCTCGCGCGCGCCGACATCGTGCGGGGTCTCCTCGCGGATCTGGATCACGGCCGTAACCTCCCAAGGCGGATGGTCGGGAAGAACAGCCCTCGCACCAGCCAAAAGTGGCCGGCCGTCCGGGACGTTGCGGTTCGCTTGACGCGAAAGCGATGAAGGTCGTGTGAATGCGGCACGCTGGGGCGCCGCATTCCTGTTCTTCGGCCGCTAAGACGCGGCCGGAAGATGGCCTCAGATCACGATCTGCTGGAGCGGCGGGAAGCCGTTGAAGGCGACCGCCGAGTAGGTCGTGGTGTAGGCGCCCGTGCCCTCGATCCAAACCTTGTCGCCGATCGAGAGGGAGACCGGCAACGGGTAGTGGTTCTTCTCATAGAGCACGTCGACGGAGTCGCAGGTCGGCCCGGCGACCACGCAGGGGGCCATGCGGTCCTCGTCGTGGTCGGTCTTGATGGCGTAGCGGATCGACTCGTCCATCGTCTCGGCGAGACCGCCGAACTTGCCGATGTCGAGATAGACCCAGCGCACCTCGTCCTCGGCCTCCGACTTCTTGGAGACGAGCACGACCTCGGCCTCGATCAGGCCGGCATTGCCGACCATGCCGCGACCCGGCTCGATGATCGTCTCCGGCAGACGGTTGCCGAAATGCTTGGTCAGCGCGCGGAAGATCGCATCGCCGTAAGATTCCACGCCCGGCACCTGCTTGAGGTACTTGGTCGGGAAGCCGCCGCCGAGATTGACCATCGAGAGGCCGATGCCGCGCACGGCGCATTCACGGAAGATCATGGAAGCGGAGGCGAGCGCTCCGTCCCAGGCTCCTGTGTTGGCCTGCTGCGAGCCGACGTGGAACGACACGCCATAGGCCTGCAGACCCAGCCGGTGGACATGCTCGAGCACGTTCACCGCCATCTCCGGCTCGCAGCCGAACTTGCGCGAGAGCGGCCAATCGGCGCCGGCGCCGTCGCACAGAATGCGGCAGAACACCTGCACCTCGCCGAGCTCGATCTCGGCCGCTTCCGCGGCACGGGCGATCTTGTCGGCTTCGACCTGGCAATCGACCGCGAACAGGCGCACGCCGAGCTTGAGCGCGCGCAGGATGTCGCGCTCCTTCTTGATCGTGTTGCCGAAGGAGATGCGGTCGGCCGTAGCGCCGGCAGCGAGCACCATCTCCATCTCGACGACGGAGGCGGTGTCGAAGCAGGAGCCCATCTCGGCGAGCAGGCTCAGGACCTCCGGTGCGGGGTTCGCCTTGACCGCGTAGAACACGCGGGTATCCGGCAGCGCCCGGGCGAAGGCGGTGAAATTGTCGCGCACGACATCGAGATCGAGCACCATTACCGGGCCCAAATCCATGCCGATGGTACGGCGCGCGCGCAGGTAATCGCGGATGCGATCGGTCATGATCATCCCCACCACGGTTCGCAGGCGCCCTTCACAGGGGCGCAATGTCGAAGTTCAGCGGACCGTCACGGACCGCCGGCGTCAGGGGGCGATGCGACGCGCGAGCGACCGTGCTTTGGAGACACGGAATCGACCGCGCGGGCGCAGAGCACCCGGAAGCTGCCGTGGATTGGATGGGGGAACCCCAACCGCACGCCGGGCAAAGAGAAACAAGCCTCTTCGGTGTCGGCCTTTGGAGGGCCGACGAGACCAAAAAAGCCCGTTCGTCGTTGCTTTAAGCTGCGTCCCCCGTGGAGTTCGGGGTTCGCCGGTTTCGCCTCCGGCTGCCGGTTGTTGTTGGAATCCGGTGTTACCACCTGGATGCCGGCCGGGGGGATCCACCCCGTCGACCATCGATCCTAAGATTCCTGGCGGCTGTCCGGCAGTTGACCGGATGCCCACCAACCGGCACGCGGCCACAGGCACGTGCGAAATTGGGCAGGGCTCATATACGGATCATCGTCCGTTGCTACAAGGAGAAAATCGGCCTCGATCCTGTACATTTCGTCGCGTTTGCGAGGGGCGTGTCCGAAAGGACTCACATGATTATCGAGGCCCTTTTCAAGGCGGGC
Organism: Methylobacterium sp.; assembly: GCA_044227265.1. Lineage (GTDB taxonomy): Bacteria > Pseudomonadota > Alphaproteobacteria > Rhizobiales > Beijerinckiaceae > Methylobacterium. The sequence continues at coordinate 23,778 of JBGAFL010000004.1, read as the reverse complement.
GGGACGGGCCATTGCAGTGCAGCGAAAGAGCCGGGGTTCGATGGTCCGACTTTCCCGACGTGAGATCGTTTCGGGCCTCGCCACATCGGGGCTCGCGGGTCATGCTTTGGCGGGGCAATCGGCGGAACCGCCTGCCGCTTTCGGCCTCGCCGATGTCGAGCGGCGCGCGGCCCAATTGGCGCAGGCGCCCTTCGACGGGCATTACAGCCCATTGCCGCCTGCGCTCGCAAAACTCGACTATGACGGCTGGCGCGACATCCGCTTTCGCCCGAGCGATGCACTGCTCGGTGACGGGGGAGGTCCCTTCCGGCTCCAGCTCTTCCACCGGGGATTCCTCTATCTGCGCCCAGTCGCGGTCAACATCGTCACCAAGGGCGTTGCGACGCCGCTGGCCTATCAGGCGCGGCTGTTCGATTTCGGCCGAACCAAGCTCGACGGTCCGCTGCCTCCCGATTTCGGCTTTGCCGGCATCCGCATTCACGCGCCGCTCAACCGGCCGAACCTCCTCGATGAATTGATCGTCTTCGTCGGCGCGAGCTATTTCCGCTTCCTCGGGCGTGGACAGCGCTATGGTCTATCGGCGCGCGCCGCTGCTGTCGGGGCGGATGGGGATGCGGAAGAGTTTCCGTTCTTCAGGGAATTCTGGATCGAGATGCCCGAACGCGATGCCGATGCTTGCACGATCCACGCGCTGCTCGATGGTGCCGCATTGACCGGCGCCTTCCGGTTCGTCGTGCATCCGGGCGAGGAGAGCGTGGTCTCCGTCAGCGCGACACTCTATCCGCGCAAGCCGCTGCCGGAGATCGGCATCGCGCCGCTCACCTCGATGTTCTTCATCGGCGAGACGGATCGCGGCCATCTCGACGATTACCGGCCGGAGCTGCACGATTCCGATGGATTGCAGATCGCGGCCGGATCGGGCGAGTGGCTGTGGCGGCCACTCGACAATCCCAAGGCTCGCCGGGTCTCGTCCTTCGATGACCGCAATCCGAAGGGCTTCGGGCTGCTCCAGCGCGACCGCGCCTTCGAGGATTACCAGGATCTCGAGGCCTCCTACGAGCGCAGGCCGAGCTACTTCGTCGAAACGGAAGGTGAGTGGGGCGAGGGCCACGTCGTGCTTCTCGAATTGCCGACGGACAACGAGACGGCCGACAATATCGTGGCCTTCTGGCGCCCCGACCGACCCTTGCCGGCGGGCGAGGCGACGCGTCTATTCTACAGGATCCGCGCGACGGAGGCCGGCGGACTGCATCCAAACGGGCACGTCTTGAATACGTTCGTTGCGGAATCCACGGCCAGCGGAGCTGCACGCAGGGCGGAGCAGGACCCGACATTGCGGCTGAGCAGACGCTTTCTCGTCGATTTCACCGGAGGCGACCTCGCCTATTACCTGCCCGATCCGAATGCGCTCGAACTCGTGGCGAGCACAACGAATGGCGCCATCAAGGCGACGTCGATCACGCCGAACCCGCATATCGGCGGCTTCCGCGCCGCGCTCGACGTTGCGCTCGACGCGCCGGGCTCGACGGAATTGCGAGCCTTTCTGCGCGCTCGGGGCCGGACTTTGACCGAGACCTGGTCCTATCCCTGGACGGTCGCGTGAGCGCGGCCCGGACGAGACCTGGCCTTCGAAGCACCGTCACGATCCGTCACGCCCGCCTCGATGACCTCGATGCGCTCGTCGGGCTGGAACATGCGATCTTCGCCGAAGAAGCGGCGACCCGCCGATCGCTCCGCCACGCCATGCGCTCTCCGACGATGAGTCTGCTTGCCGCTTTCGCGTCCGGCGAGCTGGGCGCGGCGCTGCTTGGAGCTGCGATCATCGAATGCCGGAGCAATGCGCGCGCGGCACGGCTCTCGTCGATCGCGGTCGCGCCGGTCCATGCGGGGAGGGGCATCGGCAGCCTCCTACTGGCGGCGGCCGAGGAGCGTGCCCTCGTGATCGGGCGCGGGCGCCTGCGCCTCGAGGTGCGTGCCGACAATCGCCCGGCGATCCGGCTCTACGAGCATCGCGGGTATGTCCGTTTCGCGGTGCGACCCAACTATTACGAGGATGGGATGACCGCCTGGTGCTATGAAAGGACGCTCGGGCCCAGCCGAGCGACCCTTGGGTAATCGTGATCTCATAAGAGCAATCTGCCCGGGAGAACTGCAATGCAGATTTGCACCAGCCCGCAATACGCTCTCGTGGCGGCCGGGATCATCTTTGTGATCGGCGTCGGGTTCGGCTTTTCGGCAGGGCGCAGTTCCGCCCGACGCTGATTGCCGGAAAACTCGATCACGACTGATGTGCGATCGCGCACCTTCTTTGTTGCAGCGCACTGGCGACGACTGGAACGTCACCCATCTGCCGTCTCAAGGTGGGCCCACAGATTTTCTCTTTGGAGACCGAGCGTCCCATGCCGTCACTGTTCGATCCGATCCGTCTGGGAAGTCTGGAACTTCCGAACCGCATCCTGATGGCTCCGCTGACGCGTGCCCGTGCCTCTCGCGAGCACGTGCCGACGCCGATCATGGCGGAATACTACGCCCAGCGTGCGGGTGCGGGCCTCATCCTCTCGGAAGCGACCGGGATCAGCCGCGAAGGGCTTGGCTGGCCCTATGCGCCAGGCATCTGGTCCGATGATCAGGTCGGCGCCTGGAAGCCGATCGTGAAGGCGGTTCACGACAAGGGCGGCCGCATCGCGCTGCAGCTCTGGCATATGGGATACCTGGTCCATCCCGACTTCTTGGACGGCGCACAGCCGGTCTCGTCGTCGATCGCAACGGCGCCCGACAACGCGCACACCTATGCCGGCCGCCAAGGTTATGGAGAAGCGAGAGCACTCCGGGAGGACGAGATCCCGCGTCTCCTTTCCGATTACGAGCATGCGGCGAAGAACGCGGTGGCGGCGGGGTTTGACGGCGTCCAGATCCACGCCGCGAACGGCTACCTGCTCGACGAATTCCTTCGCGACGGCATCAACAAGCGGACCGACCGCTACGGCGGCTCCATCGAGAATCGCGTCCGGCTCGTCACCAAGGTGGCGCAGGCGGTAGCGGGTGTCGTCGGTCCCGACCGCACCGGTATCCGGTTCTCTCCGAACGGTCCGATCCAGGGCGTCGACGATTCGAATCCGGAGCCGGTCTTCGCCTTGGCCGCCGAGATGATGGCACGGGTCGGTCTGGCCTATATCGAGCTGCGCGAGCCTGGCCCGAACGGCACATTCGGCAAGGCGACGGTTCCGCCGGTCGCTCCCGCCATCAAGCGCGCCTTCGGTGGGCCGTTGGTCCTCAACAGCGATTATGACGGCGCGAGTGCGCAGCGGGCACTCGACGATGGGGAGGCCGATGCGATCGCCTTCGGTCGGCCCTACATCGCCAACCCGGATCTCGTGGAGCGGATCGCGAGGCGCTCGCCGCTCAATGAGCTGGACAAGGCGAATTTGTACACGCAGGGGCCGGAAGGTTACGTCGACTACCCGGCTCTCGAGGAGGCCGAGGCGGCCTGACGAAGGTCGCCGGCGGCGGCTCGCGGCATCCGGGAATTCACTCGTTTCGACTGGAACTCCGCTTGCACGAGCCCGCGCCCGAGGTTGAATCCGGATTGCCCCTGCGCGCAACGCCGCCCTACCGGCTCGTCGTATTCGATTTCGACGGAACGCTTGCCGATACCTTCGGCTGGTTCGGCGGCGTCATCAATGACGTTGCCGATCGGTTCCGCTTTCGCAGGGTCGGGTCACATGAAACCGAACGCCTGCGTGGAATGGGTGCGCGGCAGATCATCCGCGACCTCGGGATCCCCGCCTGGAAGCTGCCGCTGATCTCGCGGCACATGCACGCGCTCATGGTGCGCGACATCGCGACGATCCGGCTCTTCGAGGGCGTGCCGACATTGCTCGATGAGCTGAGAGGTGAGGGGGCCGACCTCGCCGTGGTCAGTTCGAACACCGAAGCGAATATCCGGGCGGTGCTCGGCGACCAGGCCGCACTGATCGGGTCTTTTTCCTGCGGAGCTTCGCTCTTCGGCAAGGCGCGCCGACTGCGCGCACTGATGAAGGCGAGTGGACTGCCTCCGGATCGCATCCTCGCGATCGGCGACGAGATTCGCGATATCGAGGCGGCGCGGGAGGCCGGTTGCGATTGTGCCGCGGTTGCCTGGGGCTATACGGACCGGGACGCCTTGGCGCGGCACGGGCCCGACTTCCTGTTCGACGATCCGGCCGAAATCGCGTCGATGCTCCGCGATCGAGGCTCGGACCGAGTGGCCGCGTTACAGGCCGCGGCCGCTTCCGGGCACCGGTGATTGGCCGGCACCGAATGGCTCGTACTTCGTCAGGCCGCGGAACAGCTGCGCGAGGAAGGCGCGGTCGGCGCCGCTCGTCGGGGTGGTGCGCTGGATGAAGTCGAAGACGCGGCCATCCTGGATGCCGTAGAGCGCGGTGCGCTCGACCTTCATGCCGGCATTGAAATAGACGGCGGTGACCTTCTGATCTTCGACCGACTCGCCCATGAACAGAACGGTGCGGCTCGTGCGCTGGGAGATGTAGTACCAGCTCTTGTTGCCGACTGTGGACACCGTGGACGGCGTTCCGAGGACTTGCAGGACCTGTTCGGCGCTCATGCCAGGCTTCACCGTCGCGAGCGCGGCCTCGTCGACGACGTATCCATGGCGGATCTCTTCGCCGATGCAGCCGGACACGCCCACGCCGATCAGAGCGAGCACGCCGAGGCGCGCGAGCGAAGAGACGAGACGGCGCGACATCGAAGCCCCTTGAATTCCCCGGAATGGGAGGCCCGTGGCATGATTTCTCTCATGCGTCTTCGGGCTTGCACCTGGATCCAGGATTGCCGTACCGCCGGGTTATGGCTTTGACAAGGCAAGCTTGGCCACAGGCGATGGCGTTCCGGTGGATCACATGATCCTGCGGTTTTTTCGACGGGGAGCGGCGCGTGAGCGGCTGATCGAAACGCTTCGGGACCGGATCGAAACGGCTTCGCGTGCTCCCGGGCTCTATACGGAATCCGGTGTGCCGGACACGGTCGAGGGCCGTTTCGAGTCCCTCTGCCTCCATGTCATCCTGGTGCTGCGGCGCCTGCGCCAATTGCCTCCGCCCGCGGAGGACGTGGCCCAGGATCTCGTCAATGCGGTCTTTGCGCGATTCGACGCCTCGTTGCGCGAGGACGGAATCGGCGACATGGGCGTGCCCAAGCGCATGAAAAAGCTCGCCGGCGCCTTCTACGGACGCGCCTCGGGCTACGATGCGCCGATCGAGGCACGGGACGAGGCTGCGCTTTCGGCGGTCCTGGCCCGGAACGTTTTTGAATCTGTCGACGCTGGACGAGGCCGCCTGCTTGCCGGCTACATCATCGCCTCCGAGGGTGCATTGTCTGCGGCCTCGCTCGACGACCTGTTGACGGCGGGGCCTCGTTTCTCATCCCCAGGACTTTCGGATGACGGGAGGATCGCATGACACGCCCGGCCAAAGGACCGCTCAGCCGCCTCGTGAATGTCGAGCGGCTGCCGAGGGACCGTCATGAGATCACCGCGACGGCGACACCGGAGGAATGCGCTGCCCTGGCAGCGGATTTCGATCTCGTCGCGCTTCGTGATCTCGTCGGTCGATTCCGCCTTTCCGGCACGCCGGCACTCCTCACCGTCACCGGCACGGTCGAGGCATTCGTCACTCAGACCTGCACGGTGAGTCTCGACCCCTTCGAGGCGCCGATCTCGGAAGCGGTCGATGTCGAGTTTTCCGATTCCGCTCCCGAGAACGGCACGGATGCCGAGGCGGTCGATGCGCCCGATCTCATCGTTAACGGTCGCATCGATCTGGGCGCGTTGACGGCCGAGTTCCTCGCGCTCGGGCTCGACCCGTTCCCGCGCAAACCGGGCGTCGCCTTCGAACCGATCAGCGTCGGAGCTGAGGAAGGACCCTTTCAAGCCTTGCGCAAGCTCCGCGATGGAGACGCTTGAACGAGGTGCTGCCTCTCTTTTGGCGCGTAGGCAAATCCAGAATTCGTTTGCCCCATCGCACTCGATCGGTATTTTGCGCGACGCTCGCGGAACCGCCCCCTGCCCGATCGACTGCCCGCCATGAGGTCGGCCGCGATCGGTCGCCGTCACAGGATCAATGTCGAACACCGTCTGCATATCGCTCGACGCCATGGGCGGCGATCATGGTCCCACGACCGTCGTGCCGGGCGCGGCCATCGCGCGCGAACGGCATCCCGGGCTGACCTTTCTGATGTTCGGCGACGAGGCCATCCTGCGCCCTCTCGTCGAGGCCGAACCGCGTCTCAAGGGCGCGGTCGATGTTCGCCACACGACGATTGCCGTCTCCATGGACGACAAGCCGAGCCAGGCCGTGCGGACGGGCCGTGGAAAATCCTCGATGTGGCGCGCGATCCAGGCGGTCAAGGACGGGGAGGCCCAGGCGGCGGTCTCGGCTGGCAATACCGGCGCGCTGATGGCGATGTCGAAGATCTGTCTCAAGACCATGGCGGGCATCGAGCGTCCGGCCATCGCATGCTTGTGGCCGACCGTGCGTGGCGAGAGCGTGGTCCTCGATGTCGGCGCTACGATCGGCACGGATGCCGAGCACCTCGTCGAGATGGCCGTGATGGGATCGGCAATGGCCCGCATCGTCCTCGACATTGCCAAGCCGAGCGTCGGCCTCCTCAATGTCGGCACCGAGGAAATGAAGGGTAACGAGGCGGTGAAGGAAGCGGCCCGCCTGCTGCGGGAGACCGAGCTGTCGAACTTCAGCTATTACGGCTTCGTCGAAGGCAACGACCTCGGCCGTGGGACCGTCGACGTGGTCGTTACCGAAGGCTTCACCGGCAACATCGCCCTGAAGACGGCGGAAGGCACCGCAAGGCAGGTCAGGACCTATATGAAGTCGGCGATGACGCGGACGCTTTCGGCCAAGATCGGGGCGTTCTTCGCACGCAAGGCCTTCCTGGAACTCAAGGACAAGATGGATCCGAGCCGTGCCAATGGCGGCGTGTTCCTCGGTCTGGAGGGCATCGTCGTGAAGAGCCATGGCTCCGAGGACACGCGAGGCTTCGCGACAGCCGTCGACCTCGCCTATGACATGGCAAGTCACGACCTGATGCGAACGACGCGGGACATGCTGGAGCATACGCCCGCCGTGGCGCCGGTATGACCATGGCAGCGCAAGAAGGACGATTCTGATGGCGAGACTGCGCTCGGTCGTCGTCGGCTGCGGCTCGCATCTGCCCGCCAACCGCGTCACCAACGCCGATCTCGAAGCCCGCGTCGAGACATCCGACGAATGGATCGTCCAGCGCACTGGCATCCGCCAGCGCCATCTCGCAAGCCCGGAGGAGACCACCTCGGTGCTGGGCGCGAAGGCCGCTCGCGCGGCTCTCGATGATGCCGGTCTGTCGGGTGCCGATATCGACCTTGTGATCTGCGCGACTTCGACGCCCGACCACACTTTCCCGTCGACAGCGACGCAGATCCAGGCCGCACTCGGAATCGAGCAGGGATTCGCTTTCGATCAGCAGGCGGTCTGTGCGGGGTTCGTCTATGCCGTCGCGACCGCCGACCGATTCCTGACGACTGGTGGGGCGACGCGCGCCCTCGTCGTCGGTGCCGAGACCTTCTCCCGCATTGTCGATTGGGAAGACCGCACGACCTGCGTGCTGTTCGGCGACGGTGCCGGTGCGATCGTCCTCGAGGCGCAGGAGGGAGCGGGCACCAACGCCGATCGCGGCGTTCTCGCGAGCCGGCTGCGCTCCGATGGCCGCTACCGCTCGAAACTCTACGTCGATGGCGGCCCAGGTTCGACCGGGACCACCGGCAAGCTCCGGATGGAAGGCAAGGAAGTCTTCCGCTTCGCCGTCTCGTCCGTCACCGATGTGATCGCCGAGACCTTTGCTGCGTCGGGGACGAGCGCGGACGATCTGTCCTGGTTCGTGCCGCATCAGGCGAACCGGAGGATCATCGAAGCCTCGGCGGACAAGCTCGGCATCGCGCGCGACAAGGTCGTGCTGACGGTCGACCGCCATGGCAACACCTCGGCCGCGTCGATTCCGCTCGCGCTCGACGTCGCGCGGAAGGATGGCCGGATCCGGGAAGGAGACCTCGTGATGATCGAAGCCATCGGGGGCGGGTTCACCTGGGGCGCGGTGATGATCCGCTGGTAATCCGCAAAAGCAGAAAAATCTCCGGCCACGGCCATGTTGACCCGGGCGAACCGGCAGATTAGCGTTCCCGATCAGAAGGATACGCCTTGAGCGTCGAATCGTCCGGAGGGGAGCGCATGACGGGGAAGACGGTCACACGCGCCGATCTGAGCGAGGCCGTCTACCAGCAGGTCGGCCTGTCGCGTGCGGAATCCGCTGCCCTGGTCGAGTCGGTGCTCGCCGAAATCTGCACCTGCCTTTCGACGGGCGAGACGGTGAAACTGTCCTCGTTCGGCTCGTTCCTGGTCCGCGCCAAAGGCAAGCGGGTCGGGCGCAATCCGAAGACGGGGGTCGAGGTTGAAATCGAGCCTCGCCATGTGATGGTGTTCAAGCCGTCGAATGTCCTCAAGGCGCGGATCAACGGACTGGATGGGGCGAGCGAGAACGACGATTGATCGCGCCGATCTCGGCCAAGACTCCATCCCCTACCTGAGGTGAGACTCGACGATGCCGCTCGCGGCCGCACTTGCGTCGCAACCTGAAACGGAAGCGGTCGGCGCCGAGAAGCGTCCTGGCGCTTTCCGCACGATCAGCGAAGTGGCGGATGAACTCGCCGTCCCTCAGCATGTGCTTCGGTTCTGGGAGAGCCGCTTCGCTCAGATTCGCCCGCTGAAGCGCGCCGGTGGGCGACGCTATTACCGGCCGGACGATGTCGACCTGCTGAAGGGCATTCGAAAGCTCCTTCACGGCCAGGGCTATACCATCAAGGGGGCGCAGCGCGTGCTGCGCGAGAACGGCGTCCGCTTCGTCCAGTCTGTCGGTCGCGGCGAGGCCGAACCGCGCAAGCCCGAGCCCGGCGAGCGCGAGCCTGATGCGCACGTGTCAGCGGTTCGGGAAGCTCCCGAAGCCGCGCCGCGTGCTGATCCGGCCACCGCGCAGCTGCTCGCGGTGCTGCGCGAACTCGAGGATTGCAGATCGGCGCTCGCCCTTCTGAGATCGGACCTCTCGCCCGACGCCTGACATCGCTGCTGGATCGGGTTCGGCATCGGCCCGAAGGGATCCACGAGGCGAAATTCCGCTCACGAATGCGTGAATGGGCGGCGAACTTTGAAGGCGGGCCGGCGTTATGGCGCCATGGCCGAACCCAGTCGCCTCAAGTCTCCGATTCAGGAGCTGACTGCCCGGGTGCTCCGGATCGTGCGCGTGTCGCCGCAAGCGGCGTGCGAGGTCTTGGAACTGATGTTCCTCGTCGGCCAGATCGAGGCGCTGACCACGATCGACAGGGATTATCGGGACGCACGCCGGATCATCAGCCGTTTGCGAAATCCGCTCTGGGATCTCGGCCCCACCGAACGGGAGACGCTGCTGGTGGCGGCCGATGTCATTCTCAAGTCTTGTGGCCTGAAGGATACGGACATCCCCGCTGTACCGATCGCCGATCTCGGTGAGCGCGAACGGATCGAGCGGCACATCGCGGCGGCTCTCCGGAACGAACTCGACGCCGCCCAGATCGCCCGGATCACCGGTGCGGTGACGGCGGCGCTGCAGCATTGAAAGAGGACAGGTCGCCCGCTCCGCCGATACGACTCGACGCCACGGACTTTGATCCCCACATCGAGCTCAGGCAGGCCACGACGGCCGATCTGCGAATGCCGGATCTCGCATCCAAGTTGGAGAATGCCGACGATGAACGCCCTGCGCCTGGTCTCCGCTGTCGCATTTGGAGGCATTCTCTCGGCCGGTCCGACCTTAGCACAGACGACGGTCACCCGCTCGGAGACCGCAGCGACCGGCAAAGTCGTCCGAATCCTGGTTGCGCCGAACCTGAAGCTCGATTGCACCAATGGGCCATTGCCCGAGATCAAGGTCATGAACGCTCCGAAGAATGGATCGCTCATCACCAAAGCCGGCAAGCTCAAGACGCCGGCCCGCTTCCGCTGCCCCAACCGGGAGGCCGCGGCGCAGGCGGTTTTCTACCAGAGCCGGCCCGATTTCATGGGTTCCGATTCGGTCACGCTCGAAATCAAGACGCCGGATGGTACCGTCCAGACGCATGACATCCGCATCACGGTCGAGGCCGGCAAGCGGGACGATCCGAAGGACAAAAAGGACGCGACGGACCTGTAGGCGATCGATGCCACAGATCGAGGCGCCGTTTTTGCATTGCAACACGCAAGCGACCCGCAATCCGGGCCGTGGAAGCCCGTTTGGCCGCGCAATGAGCGTGAATGCCAAGAGTTTTTGGCTGCGGACAGTTTGAACTGTGGCGCTTATCACACGGTCGAAAGTTCAGGCGTTCGCGCTGCGACAAAAGCCGCAATGTTCGTTGCATCCCAGGCGAGACAAGATGAAGCTACTTACAGCTTGATGGGGGTGTTCGAATGCCGCTGCACTCGACGAACGACCTTTTCCAGAGCTTCGCACGTGGCTACGAATCGCGCCGCGACACGGAGATGTCGCTCTCCGAGTATCTGGAAGCCTGTCGCGACGAACCCCTGATGTATGCGACCGCGGCCGAGCGCATCCTCGACGCGATCGGCAAGCCAGAGATGGTCGACACGGCTCGCGACTCCCGGCTCGGCCGTGTGTTCATGAACCGGACTATCCGGGTCTATCCGGCCTTCTCCGAATTCTACGGCATGGAGGAGACGATCGAGCGGATCGTCTCGTTCTTCCGGCATGCCGCGCAGGGGCTCGAGGAGCGCAAGCAGATCCTCTACCTCCTCGGCCCCGTCGGCGGCGGCAAGTCCTCGCTCGCCGAGCGGCTCAAGGCCTTGATGGAGGTCCACCCGATCTACGTTCTCAAGGCTGGTGACGAGGTCTCGCCGGTCTTCGAGAGCCCGCTCGGGCTGTTCGATCCGGAGATTATGGGCAAGGAGATCGAGGAGCGTTTCGGTATCCCGCTCCGTCGCCTCACCGGCCTGATGAGCCCCTGGGCCCTCAAGCGCCTCGACGAGTTCGACGGCGACATCTCGCGCTTCAAGGTCATCAAGGTGCGACCCTCGCGCCTGCGTCAGATCGCGGTGGCCAAGACCGAGCCGGGTGACGAGAACAACCAGGACATCTCCTCGCTCGTCGGCAAGGTCGACATCCGCCGGCTCGAGACGCTGTCCCAGTCGGATCCGGATGCCTACAGCTATTCCGGCGGTCTCAACCGGGCGAACCAGGGCATTCTCGAATTCGTCGAGATGTTCAAGGCGCCGATCAAGATGCTGCACCCTCTGCTCACGGCGACGCAGGAGGGCAATTACGTCGGTACCGAGAATATCGGCGCGATTCCCTTCACCGGCGTGATCCTTGCCCACTCGAACGAGGCAGAGTGGCAATCGTTCAAGACGAACAAGAACAACGAAGCCTTCATCGACCGCATCTACGTCATCAAAGTTCCCTATTGCCTTCGGGTGACGGAAGAGCAGCGGATCTACGAGAAGCTGATCGACCGTTCGGAACTGGCGAGTGCGGCCTGTGCACCGGGCACTTTGGAAATGCTCGCCCGGTTTTCCGTGCTGTCGCGCTTGCGCGAGCACGCCAATTCCAACCTGTTCTCCAAGATGCGCGTATATGACGGCGAGAGCCTGCGCGAGGTCGATCCGCGCGCCCGCTCCATGCAGGAATATCGCGACACGGCCGGTGTCGACGAGGGCATGGACGGCATCTCGACGCGCTTTGCCTTCAAGGTTCTGGCGGCAACCTTCAACCACGACACGACCGAGATCACGGCCGATCCGGTACATCTGATGTATGTGCTGGAACAGGCAATCCGGCGCGAGCAGCTGCCGCCCGAGACCGAGAAGCGCTACCTCGAATCCATCAAGACCGAGCTCGCGCCTCGCTACGCCGAGTTCATCGGCCACGAGATCCAGAAGGCCTATCTCGAATCCTATCACGATTACGGACAGAACCTGTTCGATCGCTACATCGACTATGCCGATGCCTGGATCGAGGATCAGGATTTCAAGGATTCCGAGACCGGACAGCTCTTGAACCGGGAGCTTCTGAACCAGGAGCTCACCAAGATCGAGAAGCCGGCCGGTATTGCCAATCCGAAGGATTTCCGCAACGAAGTCGTGAAGTTCGCTCTGCGCTCCCGAGCGCAGCATGGTGGGCGCAATCCATCCTGGACCTCATACGAGAAGCTGCGCGAGGTCATCGAGCGGCGGATGTTCTCGCAGGTCGAGGAACTGCTGCCGGTCATCTCGTTCGGCTCGAAGAAGGACAGCGAGACCGAGAAGAAGCACGGCGAGTTCGTCGATCGCATGCGGGATCGCGGATACACCGAGCGTCAGGTTCGGCGCCTGGTGGAATGGTACATGCGGGTGAAGCAGGCAGGCTGAGGCGGATCATCGGACATCGCCGCGCCTGCCTGAGGATCCGCCCCACTTTCGGACGGATGTCCTTGTCTGTTCGACTTGGATTGACTTGAGGACGAGGCGCGAAGCGAGCCCCGATGCATATCGTCGATCGCCGGTTGAATCCCGGAGGCAAGAGCCTCCCGAACCGCCAACGCTTCCTGCGTCGGGTCAAGGACATGGCCCAACGCGCCGTGCGGGAATCCGCGCGCGAAAAGGACATCAAGGATCTCGGAAAGGACGGCCGCATCTCGGTGCCGAGCGACGGCGTCCGCGAGCCCCGCTTCAGCCGCCAGCCGGGCACCGGCCTGCAGGATTACATCATCCCGGGCAACAAATCCTACGTCGAGGGAGACCGCATCGAGCGGCCGCCGGGAGGCGGAGGGGGCGCCGGCGGGTCGGGCGAGGGCGGCGAGGGCTCCGAGAACAGCGAGGATGCCTTCCACTTCGTGCTGACGCGCGATGAATTCCTCGAACTGTTCCTCGACGATCTCGAACTACCCGATCTCGCCAAGCGGCGTCTCGCGATCGTCGAGACCGAAGGGTTGCGCCGGGCCGGCTACACCGTCACCGGATCGCCGGCCAACCTCGCGCTTGGGCGCACCCTGCGGAACTCGATGTCGCGCCGCATCGCGCTCAAGCGGCCGAAGCTCGAAGAGCTCGCCGGTTTGGAGGCGCGGATCGCCGAGGCCCACGAATTCGATCCGGATCTGCCCGAATTGCGCGCCAAGCTCCTGGCCTTGCGTGAGCGCTCCAAGCGCATTCCCTATGTCGATCCGATCGATCTGCGCTTCCGCCGCTTCGAGCCCTATCCGCGCCCGATCGCGCAGGCCGTGATGTTCTGCCTGATGGACGTGTCCGGTTCGATGACCGAGCACATGAAGGACCTCGCAAAGCGCTTCTACATCCTGCTGCACATCTTCCTGACGCGCCGCTACAAGCACGTCGAGATCGTCTTCATCCGCCACACCGACAAGGCGACCGAGGTCGACGAGGAAACCTTCTTCGGCTCGCGCGAAACCGGCGGCACGCTCGTCTCCTCGGCGCTCGTCGAGATGAAGCGGGTCATCGTCGAACGCTACGATCCGGCCGACTGGAACATCTACGCGGCTCAGGCCTCGGATGGCGACAACGTCTCGAGCGACGGACCGACCTCGACCGAATTGCTGCGCTCCCACATCCTGCCGGCCTGCCAGCACTTCGCCTATCTGGAGGTCGGCGACGAGAACGGTCCGCGTGCCGGTTTCGTCGAGCACCGCACGACTTTGTGGCGGACCTACGAGGCACTGGCGAAGGCGGGCGAGCCGCTCGCCATGCGCAAGGTCAACCACCGGCGCGACATCTACCCCGTGTTCCGCGAGCTGTTCGGCCGCAAAGACGCTCGCCAGGCCGCCGAGGCCTGAAGGCAATTCCGGAGAGAATCGCGAAATGGCTCTAGGCGCGCCCCGGCGAAAGGCGAAGACGGTGCCCACCGATACGGGCGAACCGCTCTTTACGGGCAACGACTGGGATTTCGAGACGATCCGGCGCATCCACGACGCCTGTGAGTCGATCGCCGGGCCGGAACTCGGCCTGTCCTGGTATCCCAACCAGATCGAGATCATCACGGCCGAGCAGATGCTCGACGCCTATGCCTCGATCGGCATGCCGCTGTTCTACAAGCACTGGTCTTTCGGCAAGCATTTCGCCCAGCAGGAGGCGAGCTACCGGCGCGGCCATATGGGGCTCGCCTACGAGATCGTCATCAATTCCGACCCATGCATCTCCTACGTGATGGAGGAGAACTCGGCGACGATGCAGACGCTCGTCATCGCGCATGCCGCCTTCGGGCATAACCACTTCTTCAAGAACAACTATCTGTTCCGACAGTGGACCGACGCGGAAGGCATTCTCGACTATCTCGATTTCGCCAAGGGCTACATTACGCGCTGCGAGGAGCGCTATGGCCATCAGGCGGTCGAGCAGGTGCTCGACGCGGCCCATGCGCTGATGAGCCAGGGCGTCCATCGCTATCCGCGCAAGAAGCGGCCGGATCTGGCATCCGAACAGCGCCGCGAGCGCGAGCGGGTCGAGCATGGCGAGCAGATCTACAACGATCTCTGGCGCACCCTGCCGCCCAAGCAGGCCGGCTCCAAGTCCGATCCAGCGCTCGAGCGGCGCAAGGCGCTGCTCGAGCTGCCGCAGGAAAACATCCTCTATTTCCTCGAGAAGATCGCTCCCCGCCTCAAGCCCTGGCAGCGCGAGATTCTGCGCATCGTCCGGCTGGTCGCCCAGTATTTCTACCCGCAACGCCAGACCAAGGTAATGAACGAGGGTTGCGCCACCTATTGCCACTACCGGATCATGAATTCCCTGTCGGACAAGGGTCTGATCGGGGAAGCGGCCTATCTCGAATTCCTGACCTCGCACACCAACGTGATCCGCCAGCCGAATTTCGACGACCGGTCGTTCGGCGGCCACAACCCCTACGCTCTCGGCTTTGCGATGATGCAGGACATCCAGCGCATCGTCGAACTTCCGACAGACGAGGACCGCGCCTGGTTCCCGGACATTGCCGGCACGGGCGATGCGATGTCGGTTTTGCGCGATTGCTGGGAAAATTACCGCGACGAAAGCTTCATCGCGCAGTTCCTGTCACCGAAGCTGATGCGCGACATGCGCCTGTTCCACGTCGTTGACGATCCTGATGAGCCGGAACTGCGGGTCGAGGCGATCCATGACGAGCGGGGCTATCGCAAGATGCGCCGCTCCTTCGCGCGGCAATACGACGTCGCGTGGCTCGACCCGGACATCGAGGTGGTCGATGTTGATCTCGAAGGCGATCGGCGCCTGATCGTGCACCACAAGGCTCTGAACCGGATCACGCTGCAGAAGGACGACGCGAACCGCGTGCTGCAGCATCTCGCCGATCTCTGGGGCTACGATGCCGTCCTCAAGGAGATCGATCCGGCGACGGGCACGGTCCTCGTCGAGCACGTCGCGAGCGCCCGGCCGATCTTCTTCTGATCTCCGCTATTGCTCGTCGGAACCCGTCGCCGGGTTCCGGCTTGCTCGGCGCCGACCGGTCCTGGCGCATCGCAACCAAAACCGGCTTCGGTCCGAAGCGACAGGTCATTGTGCTGCACCGGCTTTTTCCGGAAGCCTGTGTCCGCCTTTCGGGACGATGTCCTACCCGTGGGCCGGCGCCGCGTTCGGCGTGTCTTCGTCGGGCTTTCCGCGCTTCCTGCCCCACCAGATCACCAGACGGCGGATCGTCACGTAGAAGACAGGGGTGAGGAACAGCCCGAAGAACGTCGCGCCGATCATGCCGAAGAACACGGCCGTGCCGAGCGCCTGGCGCATCTCGGAGCCGGGGCCCGTGGCGATGACCAGCGGCAGCACGCCGAGGATGAAGGCGAAGGCCGTCATCAAGATCGGACGCAGGCGCAGAAGGCAGGCTCGCGCCGCCGCCTCGACCGGCCCGACATGCTCGCTCTCCTCGATGTCGTGCGCGAACTCGACGATCAGGATGGCGTTCTTCGCGGCGAGACCGATCAGCACGATCAGGCCGATCTGCGTGAGGATGTTGTTGTCCAATCCCCTCAACTGCACGCCGAACAGGGCGGCGAGCACGCCTGTGGGAACGACCAAAAGGATCGCGAGCGGCAAGGCCCAGGATTCATACTGGGCCGCAAGCACAAGGAAGACGAGCAGCACGCCGAGCGCGAAGACGTAGATCGCCTGGCCACCGGCCGCCTTCTGCTGAAAGGCGATCTCGGTCCATTCGGCCTCGAATCCCTCAGGCAGTGTGCTGTTGGCGATGCGTTCCATCGCATCGAGCGCCTGTCCCGTCGAAATGCCAGGCTTGGCCGCGCCCTGGATCGGCACCGAATAGTACAGGTTGAACCGCTGTACGATCTGCGGACCGGTGATCTCGCGGATCGAGGCGAGCGTTCCCATCGGCACGAGCGCGCCGGTGGAGGAGGGCACCTTCAGCTGCTCGATGTCGCGGCGTGACATGCGGAAGGGCGCGTCACCCTGCACGCGGACCTGATAGATGCGACCCAGCGTGTTGAAGTCGTTGACATAGGCGCCGCCGAGCGCCGTCTGGACCGTCGAGAATACGTTCTGGAGCGGCACGTTCAACATGCGCGCGACGGTACGATCGATGTCGAGATAGAGCTGCGGCGTATCGTTCGCGAAGGTGGTGAAGACGCGCTGGACCTCTGCGCTCTGATTGGCCTGGTTCATCACCTCGCCGGCTGCGGCGAGGAGCGGACCGATCGCCGAGGATTGCCGGCTCTCGATCTGCATCTTGAAGCCGCCGCCCGTGCCGAGGCCGCGCACGGGCGGAGGAGGAATCACGAAGACGCGCGCCTCCTGGACGCCGCTGGTCGCCTTCATGACGTCGCCGGTGATGACCGCCGCACTCCGTCCCTCCGCCGCGCGATCCTTGGAGTTCTTCAGTGTCAGGAACATCACGGCCGCATTGGTCGTGTTGGTGAAGGTCGCTCCGTCGAAGCCTGAGATGATGACGGTATGGGTGATGCCGTTGACGTCTCTGGCAATCGCCGCGACCTTGGTGATGACCTCGGTCGTACGACTGAGCGAAGCGCCGGACGGCAACTGCACGACGCCGATCAGATAACCCTGGTCCTGGTCGGGAATGAAGCCGATCGGTGTCGTCTGGGCGAGATGGATCGTTCCCCAGATGATGACACCATAGGCGGCGAGCATCACAAGAAGGCCGATGACGTATCCGGTGATGAACCGGATCGTGCCCGCATAGAACCGTGCAAGCGCGTCGAAGCCCTTGTTGAACAGGTCGGCGAGCCAATTGATGAAGCGCACCAGGAAGAAGCGCGGCTTCTCGTGCTGATGGTGCGGCTTGAGCAGCAGCTTGCAGAGCGCCGGAGACAACGTCAGCGAGTTGAACATCGAGATGATGGTCGAGGCCGCGATCGTCAGCGCGAACTGCTTGTAGAATTGGCCGGAAATGCCCGGCAGAAAGGCGGTCGGGACGAACACGGCGCCGAGCACGAGGGCGATCGCCATGACCGCGCTGCCGACCTCGTCCATGGTCTTGTG
This sequence comes from Methylobacterium sp., assembly GCA_044227265.1. Taxonomy (GTDB): domain Bacteria; phylum Pseudomonadota; class Alphaproteobacteria; order Rhizobiales; family Beijerinckiaceae; genus Methylobacterium. Next base: position 6,229 of record JBGAFL010000004.1, on the reverse strand, counting down.
AGCCGCTTCGCCAGGGGAGAGCCCGTCGGCCATGTTGCGCTCGACGTTCTCGACCACGACGATCGCGTCGTCGACCACGATGCCGATGGCGAGGACCAACCCGAACAGGGTCAGGTTGTTGAGCGAAAACCCGAATGCCGCCATCGCGGCGAAGGTGCCGATCAGCGAGACGGGAATCGCGATCACCGGGATCAGCGCGGTTCGCCAGCTCTGCAGGAAGACCAGCACCACGATGACGACGAGACCGACCGCCTCGAACAGGGTCTTGTAGACCTCGTGGATCGATTCCTCGATGAACTCGGTCGGGTTGTAGGCGATACGGTATTCGACGTCGGGCGGGAAATTCGCCTTGAGCTTCTCCATCGTGCGCTTCACGGACGCGGCGGCGTCGAGCGCGTTCGTGCCGGGCCGCTGGAAGGCGCCGATGCCGACGGCCGGCGTGGCATCGAGGAAGGATTCCGTCGTGTAATCCTTCTGGCCCATCTCGACGCGGGCGATATCCTGGACGCGCACGAGCCTGCCGTCGCGCGCCTTGACGATGACGTCGGCGAATTCCTCGGGCGTCTTGAACCGGCCCTGCGACTGCACGACCAGCTGGAAGTCGCTGCCCTTCGGCGTCGGCGGCCCGCCGAGCTGGCCAGCCGCGACCTGGACGTTCTGTTCCTGGAGGGACTGGGTGACGTCGAGCGTCGAGAGGCCGTAGGCGGCCATCTTCTGCGGGTCGAGCCAGATCCGCTCGGCATATTCGCTGCCGCCGAACACCGTGATGTCGCCGACGCCGTCGAGCCGCAGTAGCTCGTCGCGGATGTTCAGGTAGATGTAGTTCGAGAGGTAGTTCTGATCGTAGGTCTTGTTCGGCGAGAGCAGGTGCACGACCAGCATCAGGTCGGGCGAGGCCTTGCGCACGGTAACGCCGAGATTGCGCACATCCGGCGGCAGGCGCGGCTGCGCCACCGAAATCCGGTTCTGCACCAGCACGTTGGCGATATCGAGATTGGTCCCGACCTTGAAGGTGACGGTCAGCAGCATGTTGCCGTCGTTGGTCGACAACGACGTCATGTAGAGCATGTTGTCGACGCCGTTGATCTCCTGTTCGAGCGGCGTCGCGATCGTTGCCGCCACCGTCTCGGCATTGGCGCCCGGATAGCTCGCGCGGACCTGCACGGTCGGCGGTACGATCTCGGGATATTGCGAGACTGGCAGCGTCTCGTAGGCGACGAAGCCGAGGATCAGGAAGACAATCGACGTCACCGAGGCGAAGATCGGCCTGTCGACGAAGAAATGGGCGAAGCGCATACGTCAAACCTCTCCGCCTGGCGCCGCGCTGGGCGCTGGCCGGTCGTCGTTCCCGTGGAGTCGAGCCGTCATCGGACCGATGGGGGTCCGTCAGCCCTTCGTCGCCGGCAAGTCCTTCGTCTCCGGCTTCACCTTCGCGCCGGGACGAATTCTGGCGAGACCGTTGATGACGACGAGTTCGTCACCCTTCAGCCCCTGCTGGATCACGCGATAGCCATCGACGATCGGCCCGAGCGTCACAGGCCTCGCCGCGACGGTATCGTTCTCGCCCATCACGTAGACGATGCGCTTGTCCTGGTTCGCGGCGATGGCATCGTCCGGGAGCAGAATGCCCTGGAAGGGCTTTGTCGCCGGCATCGAAACGATCCCGAACAGGCCCGGCTTGATGAAGCCGTCGGGGTTCTCGACGGTCGCCCGCAACAGCACCGTGCCGGTCTGGTTGTCGATCCGATTGTCCACGAAATCGAGCGTTCCCTTGCGGGTCGGCTTCGCGTCTCCGGTGAGCGCGAGGCTGATGGCCGCCCCCTTGCCGCGCGGCACCGGGCCCATGCCGATGCCGAGAGTGCTCTGATATTTCAAGAAGGATTTCTCGTCGACGTTGAAGCCGAAATAGATCGGGTCGAGCGAGACGATCGTGGTCAACATCGTCTGATCGGTGATGACGATGTTGCCTTCGGTAACAAGGCGCCGGCTGATGCGTCCGTCGATGGGCGAGCGCACTTCGGTGAAATCGTAGTTGAGCTGGGCGTTGCGCAAGGCGGCTGTCGCGCTGTCGACGTCCGCCTGTGCGGTCTGCGAAGCCTGACGCCGCTGATCGGTGACCTGCTCGGAGATGTTGCCGCCTTTCGAGAGCACCTGGGCGCGCTCGAGATCCGTCTGAGTGAAGGCAAGCCGCGCCTTGGCCGAGGTCAAGGCCGCCTGAGCCTGTTCGAGGGCAGCCTTGTAGGGACGCCGGTCGATAATGAAGAGCACCTCGCCCTTCTTCACGTTGGCGCCGTCCTGAAAAGCGATCTTGTCGAGATAGCCCGTCACGCGGGCGCGGACTTCGACGTATTCGATCGGGTCGAAACGGCCAGTATACTGATCCTGCTCAACGATTTCCTTCACGATCGGCTTCGAGACCGTCACCGGAGGCGGCGGCATACCAGGAGCCTGCGCATAGCTCGCTTCCGAGAAGACTATGCTCACGAAACACGTCGACAGGCCGAACGCGACACGGCGGACGGAACGTTGAAAACCCATGCTTAAGATCCCTTCATCCCGCGCTAGTCGCAAGGGACGGGTCGTGTTGTGCGTTACCGCACATGCCGATCTGCGCAATTGGGCGCCGATCCCGGTTCCAGTTTCTGCCCTGCACTGCAGCCTGGCTTTCACCGCTCGATCGGTTCGCCCGCTCGAAACCAATCCTTGAAGGCACCGCGATAATGCGTGTCGATCGCCAATCCCGCCTGCTGCGCGGCTTCGATCGCATGCACCGAACGCACACCCGACGCGCAGGAGAACACCGGACGGCGGTCATCTTTCGCCACCAGTTCGCGCAGCGTCTCCGGGTCGAACGTCGAGAGCGGATAGGAAACGGCACCGGGAATGTGGCCGAGGTCGAATTCGTGCGGCTCGCGTACGTCGATCAGAAGGATCGAGCCGTCTGCGAGACCCTGCTTGATCGCGTCCCTATCGAGATCGACGATCTCCATGAAGTCAATCCTTGTAAGGCGGGACCGTCAGCGATCCTGTGCGCGCGGCCTCGAGGCTGACGATTTTTCATATTCGTCAGCCTCGCTTGAGGCAAGCTAAGCTACGCTGACGTGGGAGCCGGGGCCGCCAGCGCGGTTTCGACCGTGTCGAAATGATCCTGCCAGCTTGGAGCGCGGTAGCCGGCGAGGCGTCCGGCAAGCGTGTGATGCAACGGCGAATCCGGCAGGCTCAGCGCCTCGACCGCAGCTGCCCAGCCAAGCCCGTCCAGTGGATCGAGAAAATGTGCGAAACTGCTTGCGATCTCGCGATGCACGGGAATGTCGGACGCAACGACGGGAAGCCCGGCGGCCGCGGCCTCGACCACTGGCAGGCCATAGCCTTCGACGAATGAGGGCATCAGGAGGGCGGTCGCCCCGCGCATCACACGGGCGAGCCCATGCGAGGTCAACCCGCCCGCCTCGCTCACATGCGGGCGGATCGCCGCGCAGCGATCCAGCAGATCGATGACGTTCTCCGCCTCCCAGCCCCGCCGCCCCACGACCACGAGCCGTGGCGTGTTCGGGCCGAGGCGCTCGGCGAGGCTGCGCCAGAGATGAAGCAGGAGAAAATGGTTCTTGCGCGGTTCGATCGTGCCGCAGGCTACGAAGGTCGGGCGCGCAAAACGCGGAGGCTCCCCATCACATACCGAAAAGACGGGCTCGACCCCGAGTGGGGCGATCGTCAGCGGCTTCTCGCCAAGGCCGCGCGAAGCGAGGTAGCGAGAGAAGCGCATGCCGACATCGGCGGTGGTGACGATAACGTGGGAGGCATGCCGCGCCACCGTTTCCATGCGGATGGCATGCCGGCGATCTTCGCCCGGCCTGCCGTATTCCGGATGCGAGATCGGGATCAGGTCATGGGCGAGAAAGACCGCGCGGATGTCGCGACGCTGGTCGAGCCATGTGAATCGCTCGGGCCGCTCGAGCCGCAGATGCGAGGTATGGAGATAGATCGTGCCGCGGGGGAGCTGGCGAGTTCCGCCTGCGCGCAGAACCCGCAAGCGAATCTCCGCTTGGAGCCGCCGCCGCGTCACCGCCCGGATGCCGAACCGCTTGGCCGGAACGGCCTCGGATTGGCCCGTCAACGTCCGGAAGACAGGATCGTCGTCGGAGCCGCCATTCTCCGCCCAGCCGGCGGCAACCGCATCGACGATCCGGAAGCTCGTCTCGCGATCGAGAACGCGCGGACCGAACCGCGTCGAGACGATCCCGAAACACGCCGCTCGGTCGTTCAGGAAATGGCGTGCGTAGGCAAGGTCAACACGGTCGATCCCAGTCGGGCTGGCATGGCGAAGGCGTGTGATCAGGCGTGTGAGATCAAAGGCGACCGGTTCGACTGTCATCATGCTCCGTGAATGATCGTCGGGGGTGAGGCAGGCTACTCGGCCATATTTCCACATCCGCGTAGGCGCGATGCATCACATAGTCGGTTGCAAGGCGCAGGCATCCTGAAATTGTGCGTGGAGTCATTTGCGTGCGCGCATGGCGAAGCTTGCGTCCAGCCTCCGCCGAAGCTATGAGCGCGCTCGCCTCACGGCGTCGGAGCGTAGCGCAGCCCGGTTAGCGCACTAGTCTGGGGGACTAGGGGTCGTGGGTTCGAATCCCGCCGCTCCGACCATTTTTCTTGGCCATGAATATTTGTGGCCATGACAGGCGCTTGGCAATTCCGACCAGGCGGCCGGCTCGTCCGGTTTCAAAGACCGTGGACGTGCCGGGCATTCTCATGGTCAACGGCTGCTCCGGATCCGCTGAATCGACAGACGGCGGACGCGTTGCCAGTGACGAAAGACCGATGATCTCGCAGAGAGCGGCGTGCTGAGCCGGGCAACACGATGAAGATCACCCAGGCCTTCACCTTCGAGGCGGCACACCGCCTGCCCAATGTCCCGACAACGCATCGCTGCTTCCGCATGCACGGGCATTCCTATCGGGTCGAATTACAGGTCAGCGGTCCAATCGATCAGACCAGCGGCTGGGTCATCGACTTCTATGATGTCGAGCACGCCTTCGCGCCGATCCTGGAGCGCCTCGACCATCATTGCCTCAATGAGATCGAAGGCCTCGAAAATCCGACGGCCGAGCATATCGCGGCCTGGATCTGGCATCGTGCCAAACCGGTCTTGCCGGGGCTCACATCGGTGAAGGTGTTCGAAACGTCGATGTCCTGGGCAGAATACGAGGGCGAAGCCAAGGATGGATGACGGCGCGCTGGTGCTGTTCTCAGGCGGCCAGGATTCGGCCACCTGCCTCGCCTGGGCGCTCGACCGCTATCCACGAGTCGAGACTCTCGGCTTCGATTACGGCCAGCGCCACGCCATCGAACTGACCCGCCGTGCAAGACTGCGCGAGGGGATGACCGACCTGTACGAGACCTGGGGCCGTCGGCTCGGGCCGGACCACACGGTCGATCTGTCGGCGCTCGGGACGATTTCCGAGACGGCGTTGACGCGCGAGACCGAAATCACCCTGTCGACGAACGGCTTGCCGAATACCTTTGTGCCCGGCCGGAATCTCGTGTTTCTGGTTTTCGCAGCAGCGCTCGCCTATCGACGCGGGCTTCGTCACATCGTCGGCGGCATGTGCGAGACTGACTATTCGGGCTATCCCGATTGCCGCGACGACACGATCAAGGCGATGCAGGTCGCGCTCAATCTCGGCATGGAGAGGCGGTACGTCTTGCACACGCCGTTGATGTGGATCGACAAGGCCGCGACCTGGTCGTTGGCTCAGGATCTCGGTGGAACCGCGCTGGTGGATCTGATCGTCGAAGACAGCCACAGCTGCTATCTCGGCGAGCGTGGTACGCGCCACGAGTGGGGATTTGGCTGCGGCACATGCCCGGCCTGCACGCTGCGGGCGCAAGGCTTCGCGCGATTCTCCGCCGCCGCATCTGGCGAAGGTTTCCAAGCTTCTTGAAGGCCTGAAATCGACATCGAGACGGTCGCGTCGAGATTCAGGGTCCCAGCCGCGAGGTTTGCACCGTGTCGCGGGAACGTTGGCCCGGAAGCAGCGGGACCGCTTCCGCGATTGGCTTCTGTCGCGATCAAAAGACAATCGAAACAGTCGTCCGTGAAGAACACCCAAGCGTCTGATTTTGTGATGTGATTTTCGGATTTTTCGCTTTTGGGTTTGCCGGGTTTGCGAGTTGTGGAGATTGAAAGCTTGCAAATTGCGCGGCGTCGGACGGCGTGATTCCCTGG
>JBGAFL010000003.1:0-137098 GCA_044227265.1 Methylobacterium sp. | reverse complement strand
GATGCCGATCTGCTGGAGCAGCCCGAGCCGGCGCGGCGAGGCCGAAGCCAGGACGAGCCGCGGGCCAGCGGACACGGCTGCCTTGGGCGTGCCGATGATCATCTGGGGTTGGGCTTGATGCGTCTGGGCCTGGCTCATGCGGGACGTTCAATGGGGGAGGGTGGACGGCCTTGCCGCCCTCTTGGGCTCGACTGCCGCAACCGCGCGAGGCCGGGCGCCGGCGAGCGAGGCGGACGCTACTGGAAATGCCCGCGCTTGGAAACGCCGGTTGCGCCCGCCCATCGGCGGCGTGCCGAAGTCGCGTGGACAATCCGATGCGCTCTGATATGAGTCCGGCCACCGCATCGGCGATGCGGCGGCTCCGCCACAGCGCAGCCTCAGCGGGCGTAGTTCAGTGGTAGAACGTCAGCTTCCCAAGCTGAATGTCGTCGGTTCGATCCCGATCGCCCGCTCCAATTAACGCATTGAAGCATCAGCTTTTCTAACGTCCTACCGCTGATCTCGCGTTCCCCATGTTCCCCATCGCGTTCCCCAAGGCCTGTTCAGGCCTCGTTCTTCACGGCCCTGTGCGCGATCCGAAGCGTCGCCACCTTCCGCGATTTCCCGACCGCGCCGCGCGAGTAACGCGCCGTCGTCGAAGCTTGTGTGTGAGCCGCAGCAGAGCGAGCATCGTCGAGGTCGGCGCCGGCATCCTCGGCCTCAGTGATCGCACCGGCCCTCGCGTCCATGTTCCAGACGGGATCGGGGATGCCGGCGGCGCGGGCGACGATTCGCCATTCGCGCGAGAAGGCATCGCCCGCGTAGGGCCGCCCCGCCTTCTCGTCGATGATCAGCGGCCCGATCCGCTTCTCGGCGGGGATCAGTGCCGCCACCTGCTGCACGTGAGGGCAGAGCGAGAGGTCGTGCGCCGCGATGGCCCCGGTCTTGGACGTGATCTTGCGGGTGATGCCGTCGAGGATGATGTCGGACCAGGTGAGCCCGATCACCCATCGACTGCCGTGAAAGACGATTCCAGTTTCGGGTTCACCCGCCGGGATCGGCTCCCATTCGCCGATCACGTCCTTCTGACGCAAGGAGGTGTCGAATTGGATCGCGGTGGCCAGTGCCAGCGAAACCCGGCCCATCTCGATCGCCTTCGGGATGAAGATCTGCACATGCTCAAGATCGAGCGTGATGCGGCGCCGGGCCGGTTGCGGGAAGCGGACTTCGGCAAGGATCGTCTTGAGCCTCGCACAGCCCGCTAGCTCGGCCGAGACACCATAGGACAGCATCTCGCGGAACTTCTTCATGATGCCCCAGGCGCGGCGCACACGTTCGGGCCCACCGGGCGCCTTCGGCTTCTTTGCCGCGTTGTACCAGCGCCAGAAATCCTCGACCGTGAGGGCGTGGAGAGCGCGATCGCCGAAGGCCTTTTCGATGATGCCCAGGACATGCGTGTCCTTTTCGCGGGTCGTGTGCTTGAGGCGCCGGAACGGGCTCGCCTCGTCGATCTGGTAGCGACGAGAGAGGCCGCGAACTGTGCCGTCGAAGCGCTCCCGCTCCCGGCCGCGTCCACTCGACCATTCCAGCATTTCGGCCTGGAGCCGCAGGCAGGTGGCGGTGATCAGGGCGCGGTCGGCCGGATCGTCGAGGCTGTAGGGCAGCCGGACGGTTTCTGGCCGGTAGCCGGATTTGACGATGTCGGCGCGGGCGCACCAATAGAGCACTTCGCCGTTCTTGCGCGGCCGGCGCTTGAGGCCGGGTGCGGTGAAATCAGAGGGCATTGAGGTTCTCCGTACCGTCGAGGGCGGATGCCTCGACGTGAGAGAGACCGTAGCGCCGATTCCAGTAGGCCTGCACGGCCGGCCAGTACCGGGCGCCCATCAGCGGATCGATCTTCGGCAAGCCGTCGCGCTCCAGCACAACCGCCTTGGCGGGCCAATCGGCCGGGTCCTGGCTCAGCCGGCGCGCGATCTCGGCCTCGCAGGGAAACAGGCCTTGATCGCGGTGACGGACGCGCGGCATTGGTCACACCTCCATCGTCGGCTGGCGGGTCGGCCGAGGATTCCAGCCCTCGATCTGGCGCACCTCGTCGGGGTCGAGCACGCCGGTCTCGATCGCGATCTTGTGCGCGTTCCAGCGGGTTTCGGGATCACCGCGAAGGAAGCCGGAGAGATCCAGCTCCAGCTCGAAGGGGCCGCCGGCCGGGAAGACGGAGCGGGCGAACTCGGCCTCGATCTTCCGAGCCCAAGGGGCCAGGCAGAAGGTGGCGAACCACAGCCCAGCTTGAGCTGCATTCGTGAAAGTATTGTTTGTGTAATCTTGAACAATAGGCGGCGGAACTTGGAATAGACGGCAGATTTCTACGACACCAAATTTGCGGGTTTCCAATAGTTCCGCATCCTCCGGCGAAATCTGCGCATCCGACCATTTCATGCCGTCGTCCAGCACCAGGGCGGTCCCGGCTTTCGAGGGGCCGGCATGGCGGCTCTGGAACGACGCGCGCAGGCTTTGGCGCTGCTCGGCAGTCAGCCTGCCCGGAACCTCGATCACGCCGGAGGGTGAGGCGCCGTTGCGCAGGAAGGCGGTGGCGTGCTCGTTGGCGGCCCGCACGCCTGCGACGGTATCGGCGGCCCGCGACAGGCGCGAGCGGCCGATCTTCCCGTCATCGGTGCGGTCTCGAAGGTGCAGAACCTCGCCTTCGAGGTAGCGACGCATTCCGCCTCGGCCATCCGCGACGTCGTAGGCCAGTCGGCCGCTCGACAGCTCGGCCACCGTGACCATGCCCCACGGGATGTAGCGGAAGCCGGAGAGCTGCCCGTTGCCGGCACGCTCGATCACGGCGAGGCCGTTGCCGGTCAGCAAAGCGGAGGCGACGACGTGCTCGAGGAAATCGGGCCACGACATCCCGGCAACGCCCTCGCGGACGATCCGATTGAGCGGATGCGTCGGGGCCTCGATCCGGTTGCCGTTGCCATCGCGGCGGTAGACCAGCGGCGGCACGTAAGCGAGCGCGGTGGCGATGGCGTTGGTGCAGGCGAGCACCGTGCTCATGTTCTCGGCCATGCGCGCGGACAGGCCGGCCGGGTAGCCGATTCCGGGGGCGAGCGCGGTCCAGCTCGGATCGAGCGCGTCGTCGCGCTTCTCGTAGCCGGCCCAGCCGGCAATGCGCTGGATCAGTCCCATCGCGTCGCCTCCGCGAGGATCAGGGCCCGGCGACGGCGCTCGGCATCATGGCCCTGCCAACGGGCACGAAGGGCAACCTCGGTGCTCGGATAGGCCGGCCAGGCCTGAACGATGCTGATCTCCTTCAAGGCGATGGTCCGCAACGTGCGGCGCTCGCCCTGCCAGGTGTCGCCACCCTTCGGCACGAGGAATCCGAAGCTTGCGCCGCCGAGGTCGCCGCGTTCGGCGAGCGCGAGCACGTCACGGCCGGCCTGCGTGTCGGGAAGGTCGAGCGAGAAGGCGAGCCCCTTCGCATCCTCGGCGAGCCGGAGCGTGCCCGAACGGGTGCGGCCGAGCACCTTGCCGGGATCGTGGTCGAGCAAGGCGAGCATGTCGCCGGAGAGCGAGGCCTTGAAGGCACCGGCCGCGATCGTCTCGACGAAACGGCCGATCCGGGCCTCGCTGCCGAAGGTGGCGGCATAGCCCTCAAGGCGCCGCCCTGAGGCGTGCACCTCCTGGAAGGCGCGATGTTCGAGGGTGAAGGCCGCCGCACCCATCAGGCCGCCACCACGCCGGTCGCCTTGACGAAGGAAGCCGGGCGACGGATTCCGAAATCCACGGTCGCCATAGCACGAAGCAAAATATTGCCCTTGCTGTATGCAGTCTCCGCGTAAGGATTGACCAAGACATCAAGTTGAGACCAGATGCCGATCAAGAAATCGCTCCAATCGCCATAGATCAGGCCGTGCTTGTTGGCGCCCGGAGCGAGGGTGTTCGGCACCTGGTTGGAGAACTGCACCGGCTCGCCGTGAAAGATCGTCGAGACGCCGACCGGAAGGCCGTCCGTGGTCTTGATCTTGGCCGCCGTCGCCTTGACGCCATTGGTCGAGAGAAATCCGCGCGAGGCTGCGACATTCGCCAAGTCGGCCTTGGCCATCATGTTCGCCGTCGTCAGAAACAGGTCGGTCGCATAGGCCTCGGTCGGCACCAGCGGATCGTTGAGGATGCCAAGCGGGACGGCGCCGACGCCGGAGCCGTTGATCGCGGCACGGTCGATCTCGATGCCAATATTGCGGGAGAGCATCTGCCGCAGGATCGCATCGGCGGCCGGGCTCGCCTGCTGCAAGATCTGGCGCGAGATTTCGGAGAGGGCGCCGACATGGTGCGGCGTCAGCGTGAGGGAATCGAACGTCGCGTTGCCGGTCGGCAGCGCCTCGTCCTCGTTGACCCAGCCGACATTCGGCGAGCCAGTCTCGCGTGGGATCACGACATTGCCGGACAGGCCAGACAGGATCGTGGCGCCGAGCAACCGCATGACGGTCGCGTTGGTCAGCGCCGGGGTGAACAACTCCGGCCGGAAATCCACCGGGACGATAGCCGCGCTCGTGCCGGTGGTCTGCGTGGCGCGGGTCTCGAATGTTTCGGTAGCGAGAAACACACCCTTGGCCCTGCCGCCGGCTCGCTCCTCTAGAAACGCTTGCTCCCGCTCCACTTTCGCGCGGTCGCAGGGTGCGCCGATCGCGTATCGAATCGTCTCGCTGATCGATTGGTTGCGGATTTCGGGCGCAGCATCGCCGGTCAAGACTTTGCCGGCCTCGGCGCGATTAAGCACATCGAGCTTCCTGGCTCTCGTCAGCTTGGGCTTGAGAGACTCCAGCTCCGCCTCGGCAGCAGCGAAGGCGTCGCCGTCGTCAGCGGCATGAGCCTCCTGCATGCGCGCCTCAATCGCGCTGTACTGTTCCGTCAGGTCGCTGGTTTTCATGGAAAAAGGTTCCTTCTTGGGGCCGGGCGCGTCATCACGACGGGCCACCACCGGCATGCCGGCGATCTCGGGAAAGGCCGCGACTGCACTTCGGCGTGCTCGCCAGTGCTTCCTTGGAGCATGCGCGCTGCCCCAAGTAGGCCGGTCGCGCGGCCAATCTCGGTCATTTCGACTCTCCATCCCGCCGTAGAAAATCACGCCGCAGGACGGCAGTACGATAGCGATCGTCTAGACTTTCTTGGCGCTCGCGTTGCTCGGGGGTGATCAGTTCTTGCCAATTTTCTTCCGACTGCGAGCGTTGTGCCAAATAAAGATCGCTTAATTGGAAATATTCGGCGGTTTCATCGGCACTCAGGCCAACCAATAATTTTCGATCCTTATCCTGCCACTCAAATATGTCTTTGATATCGAACGGCTTTATCTCTGGAATGCTGAAGTTCGGCAGCATCTCATCATTTATTAGCGCTGTCAGCTTCGCGACAGTCTCGTCAATCAAGCGGTCGCAGTCCAGAAACTGGTATCCAACCGGAAGTGCTGAGGCAGGCTTGCCGTCGAACACTGGAACAAACGCGCAGTCGTCGCCGGTTGCGTTCGGATAAAACGCCATGGCGAAGTGCGTGCACGGCTCCAACGCGGTGCCAGTCAGCCGACCACTCGCACGGCGAAAAACACTGTCCGCGAGGAGGTAGGCAAAGCGTAACGGGAAGCCGATTGCGTTGCCCGCGTCGGCTGTCGCGATCTTGAGGATATCCCCGCCCGTGTACATGCGGCGGCGGCCGGTCCCGGGGTTGTGATCACCCTGCAGGGTGACCTGTTTCCGATCGAGAATACCCTTCAGCACGCCGCTCGTGATGCCGGTCACGGCGAGCACATCGTCCCGCGAGAATTGCGGGGCGAAGAGGATCGCAGGGAAGAGATCGATGCCGGTCACGACGAAATAGATAACAGCCCGTTCTCTTGCCCGCAAGAAAGAAAGATAGCAGACCGTTACCTTCTGCTGCCGCGCGCGAGGCCGGGCCGAGTCGTCAGGCGAGCGCGATGACTTCTTTCAGGACGGCGACCGTCAGCCGTTCATCGGCGTGGACGCTATCCGCTTTGCCGCCCTCGATCAGATCGTCGAGCAGCAGGCGAGCCTTTGCCGCCAAGTCGGACAGGCCAGCCGAGGGCTCGGTGATCGCCCGCTCGAACACGGCACCCATCCTGTCGATCTCGGCATCCAATTCGTCGTCCGTGAGATCGTGCATCTGGTTCACGGCTTCGCGGTGCCGAACCGCCCAATCGCAGGCACGGGCGAGGTCGGAGGTCGGGACCGCCAGTGCAGCGCCGCCCATGACGGGAAGGGCCGCGAGGCCGCATAGAAGAGCGCGGCGGGATGGGAGGCCGGTCATACGCAAGCCCCATAGCCGGTGAAGCCTTGCTCGGCCGCACTGTCGCATCCGACGATTCCGTTGTCGTCGGTGCCGCCCTCGGTATCGCCGCCGTCTTCGTCGTCGGCATCGTCGAGTTCGCGATCGTCGCAGGAACCGCCGCCCAGGCTGGGCTCGTCGTCGCCGCCGTCTTCGAGATCAACGTCGCCCGCGAGGGCATCGAGCAGGTCGATGTCGGCCTCGATCCTCATGGCGATGGCGCGGCGCAATTCGCGGATGCGGGCCTGGTCAGGATCGGCGTCGAGCATGACGCGGATCGCCTTGGATACGGGGCCACCGCTCGCGACGCGGGGCATGGGGGAGCGTTCACGGAGGCTGTGCCCCGTGGTATCAGCCTGAATAGCCATGTGACGATTGCCTCTAAGCGTTACGTGGTCAGGGCCGGCGGGAAGTTGCACCTTCCCATCGGTCCGCCTTTGTTGTACCTACCAAAATATGTTGCTGTCAATTCCGGTGGATACCAAAAAGCGAGGCCGCCCGCCCGGCCGGGTTCACTCGGAAGAGTTCCGTATGCGTGTCGCACCGGACTTCTTCGAGCCTATCGATGCATGGCGTGAGACCCAGCCCGACAAACCGTCCCGCTCCGAGGCCGTCCGCCGCCTCGTGGAGGAAGCCCTGAAAGCCAAGCGCTCTTGAAACCCGCGCCCGATTCGACGCTGACCGCCGATCGCTCTCCGCCGCCATCGCACGGCCCAGGCTCGGGCAAGGATGCGTGGCGTGACTTCGCGCTTCATGCCCTCGACGCGAACACGGGGCTTGCCGCGACGATCCGGGAGCAGGCCGAAGTGATCGCGGACATGAAGGCCGAGATTGCCTTGCTGCGCCGGCAGATCGCGACCCGGAAACCGGCCGGCGGCCGCGAGCCGATCACTGACGAGAAAGTGGCGCGGATCGAGACTGCGTTGCGGACCGGCGAAACCACGCGATCGATCGCGAAGGGCCTCAAAGTCTCCCCGATGACGGTCTCGCGGGTCGGAAAACGCATGCGGGAGCGGGAAGCCGCAAATGCGTAACATATTCCATTGTTACACTCTGCGGCGGATGTGCTGATCGGCTACCTCGATACCGATTGCGTGGCCCAGGATGCCCCAGGAGGGGCGCGAAGGGGTGCGAGCTATCCCGGTGCGGATTTAGGCCGCTTCGGCCGCTGTAGGGCAAATTTGGAGGCCGATTCGCCAGCCCGAGGTCACAGCCACATCACCCCGTCACCCCGATACACAGCCGGCCCTTCATCTCGATCGGCCAGCCCGCACGCCATGATCGCGGTCACGATGCCGTCGATCCGATCGAGGCTCTTGGATTTCGTCGGTTTGCGGTTCCCGGCCGCGTCGGTCTCGACCACGACGTTGCCGGCCTGCCAGCGTAGGAGCGGGCTGTTGTTGTGCTGCATCTTGCCCCCAAGCACCGCGCGCTCGAAGGCGTCACAGGCCGGCGCGTAGCTCTTGAAGCCGGGCACGAACTCGACCAGCGGCAGCTCGATTCCTTCGTCGCTCAAGAGCTTCGCCAAATCCTCGAAGCGCCATCGATCGAAGGCGATTCCCTTCACGTCGTAGGACTGACGCACATCCGCGAGCCGCTTCACGATCGCGGTGCGATCCGTCGCTCGCCCGGGCGTCCGCTCGATCAGGCCGGCATCGGCCCATAGCGGATAGGGAACCCGGTCGCGCTCGGCACGCTCGCCGATCGTGTCGCTCGGCACCCAATGCCAGGTCAGCAGCTTGCCGGAATCGGGGAACCACAGCGAGAAGGCCGTGAGATCGCGGGTACTCGATAGGTCGAGCCCGCCATAGCAGGCCTGCCCCTCCAGCTCGATCGGATCGAACGGCTCGCCATTGGCGTCCCAATCGGCTTGCCCAATGAACCGGCCCTCGGCTGCGACGCGCAAATTGAGGTGCAAAAGCTGAAACGCCGGCGCGAACGAGGGCGAGCGAATCGCGCGGGCCGCCGCATCCGAGAACTGATCCTCGTTGAGGAAGGTGCCCAGCGCCGGATTGGCGGCGCGCCAGGCGTCTCGATCATCAAGGGCGCAGTCCTTCGGGGCCGCGTGAAGCTGCACATAGACGGTCGGGTCGGGCTCCGCGTCCAGCATCTCCGAGAAGAAATGCAGGTCGTCGGCGGCTTGCGTCGAGATGGTCACGCCAAGTGCCTGAGCCCGCTTGCCCATGCCGGTCGCGAGGTTGTCCCACAGCTCGCGCGAGCGCCATTGCGCCACCTCGTCCGCGATCCAGAACGAGGGCGCCAGGCCGTGCGCCTTGCGGGCATCGGAGGTGAGGGCGCGCCAGATCGATTGACTGCCCTCGTGGACGATCTCCTTGTGCCAATCCTTCGCGTTGACGGCCGCCGCCATCCAGGGCGTCGCCTCGACGTATCCGCGCACCATCCGGTAGAGCACGCCGGCCTGCTCGCGATCGAGCGCGGCGGCATAGCATTCGCCGTAAGGCTCCATCATTGGTCCGAGCAGATGTGCGAGACTGAGACCCGCCAGAAGGGCGCTCTTGCCGTTGCCGCGCGCCACGCTGAGCGCCGCCAGCCGAATTCGGCGCCGGCCGAGGTCATCGATGTTGCCGTAGATTCCGCGAACGAAACGCTCCTGGAAATCCAGAAGCTCCAGCTTCTCGCCGGCCTTCAGGCCCGACACGATCGGCAGGGTGCGCAGGAAGGCCAGCACCTTCTCGTCGGCCGGCATGCCCTCCTTTTCCCAGGGGTGCATGACGATCGCCGGACCCGCCTTCGCCGCCTCGCGCATACGGGCCGCGCCAGGGCCGCGCTTGCCCATTACTTTCTCCTCCAACGATCTAATTGAGTTTTTCTGCCCCAGGCCGGTCCAGATGCCCCAGCTCCGAGCGATTCCTTGTGCCAGGGGTGCGACGGGTCGAGCGGCGTCCCATCCGGGTTGCAGCCGCGTCTGGGCTTGGTCGAGCGGATCGCACCGGCCTCGGCACCACGTGCGGTCTTGGCCGAGTGACAGGGACCGCAGTAGCTCGCGAGCCCGTCATGTCCCGGGAAAGCGGGGCCGCCCTTGTTGATCGGCACCACGTGGTCGACCGTGTTGGCAGGGCTCAGCCTGCCCTCGGCCCGGCATCCCCTGCATAGCGGCTCGATAGACAGGTGCGCCGCCCGCAAGCGAGCCCAGGTGGTGGTGTTATAGGGCCAGTCAGCCATGACGCACCTCCCGCGCGATCGAGCGGAGCGCGGCGACGATCTCCGACTTTTCGATGTGGAAGTGCTCAGGGTCGCGAGGCGACGGAGCGAGCCGGCGGAGACGGTCGGCGAGGTCGAGGAGCGCGCCCTCGGCCACATGGCGGGAGCGGGAGCTGGCCATGACGCATGCCGGACCATGTCGCGTTTTCCCATATAGCTCCCTCTCACGCGCGTATGTGTGCGCCCGCGCATGCGCGTATGTATGTGCGCGCATGTATGCGCCCTCGTTAGGAATCTGCGACATGGTCCGGCATGCGTCATGGCCTCCGGCACTCATTCTGCGGCCTCCGCATAGCGGGTGTGGGAGGCAGATTGCGGCGGGATCGGCACGTAGCCTCGCCCTAGCCAGTCCCGGACGGGCTTCCAGCCAAGGCGTTGCAAGGCAGCAGCGACTCGCCGCTGCTCGGCTGTGCCGATCCTCGGCAACTCGATGAACAGCGCCTCGCGCGCCACCTGCGTGACCGTCACGCGCTCCCTGCCTCGAATGTATTTGCTGATTCCCTCTTCCCAAGCGTCCGCCTCGAACCGCGCATCCTGCTCAGGCTGGATGTGCTTGGTCTCGAACTTGTCGTCAGGCCACCAACGAGTACCCGATCGGTAGAGGGCGACGGCCTCGGCAAAGAGCTGGTATCGATCGCGCGCCAAGGCGTCGGTATCGACTTGCCCGACCTTCACCGGCCAGTAGCGGCGGCCGCCGGTTTCGTCTCGGAGGTACGTCGATTTATTCGTTGTGCCGATGAAGACGCACTGGCGCGGCTGGATGACTTCCTTGCGGCCATAGCTCGGCCTGTATCGCTCGACGGGCCGCGAGATGAACGCCTTGAGCGCATTGTCCTCGGCCTTGGACATCGCGCTCATCTCGGCGATCTCGATCAGCCATTTGCCGGGCAGGTGCTGCGCCACGTCCTTGCCGGTGGTGATGTCCGGCAGGTTGTCGGAGAACCACTGCCCGCCGAGGATCGCGCAGGCTGTCGATTTCCGAGCGCCTTGCGGTCCTTCCAGAACCATCATGTAATCGGCCTTGCAGCCGGGATCGTAGATGCGGGCTACCATCGCGACGAGGAACATCGCGCCGATGCCGGCCGTGTATTCGTTCGCTTCAGCACCGAGATACGTTGAAAGCCACGTCACAAGCCGCTTTCGTGAGTCCCAGCGCAGGCCGTCGAGATAATCGCGGACAGGATGGAACGCGCGCTCGTGCGCCCGCATGTCCACGGCCTGATGCGCTACGTCTTTGCCCAGGCGTTGCAGGCCAGCGCGCTGTAGCCATTCCTGCGCCCGACCAACATCATTGTCGGTCGCCGGCCGGATCGGGATCAGGTCCGTGACGCCACCTCCCGGTTCCGGGGTCTCGCGATCCATCACGGTGGCGCAGAGCATCTGATCGTAGGAAAACACCTCGGACAGCTCGGGGGCGAGCCGCAGCCCCGCCATCGCGTTGACGAGGTTGGACAGCAACTCGCCTTTGTCGTTGCGCTGGCAATCGTCCAGCCAAGGGTACGCACCCGGTGCGTACCCTTTGCCCGAAGGGCGCGCCCTGTGGTTCTGCCGCGCCTTCGTCTCCGCCTTGCTCCAGCACCGATGCACCTCGGCGCTGAGCCGGTCGCCGTACTTCCCGGCGATGCCGGTGGGGTGAGCCGCCAGAAGCTCCGCGATCTCCGGCGCGCTCCAGCCGTAATCCTTGAGCCAGCCGACGACGTGCATGAACCGCTCGGATCGCTCGCCCTCGGGAGCGCCGCACTCGATCAGCCGCAGCAGCTCGCCGGGCAGGTCGCGGCGGCGGTCTTCCGACTTCCGCTGCGAATCGCGCTCCGGTTTCGTCTTCTTGCCCTTGGCCTCGCGCGCCGCCTCATCGAGCCATGCGACGGTTGCGTCTATTTCGCTGTCGATCTCCGCCAGGACTTCCGCCGAGCCGGGCAGATGGTCGCCGGTGACGACGACGTAGCGCTCACAGCCGCGATAGGTTTCGATCCGGCCGCCATCGGTATCGGGCACCGCCTGGTTGCGGTGAACCTTGGGTCCGGTTGCTTGACCGATGATCCGAAGCCCGGTGCCGGATGTGGTGATCTCCGCATAGCTCGCACTGCGCCTGACCCGTGCCAACGCCCATTCCGACACCTCGCCGGTCTCGCGGTCCCGGCAATGGTCGAGGTCGAACATGCCGAGGTCGGAGCCGGCCAGGGCGTAGCCGATGCCGTGGACCTTGCCGGCCTCGTAGGCGGCAATCGCGTCCTCGAACGAGCCCCAGGTCTCCGGGCTGTTGCTCTTGGCGTGCTGGCCCGGCGCATCCGCCCGGTACGGCACCTTGGTCAGCTTGCCGGACTTCCGATGCTTCTCCCAGCGCCACACCAACCAGCGAGGTTCTGCCTTCATGCCGTCGAGCGCGGCGGGTAGCTCGGGAAACTTCGTGCCGGGAAGCGGGAGCGGCGGGATTGTCTCTGGCGCACTCATCGGCCGCCCTCCGCGAAGGTGGCGTCAGGGGCACGCTCGTGATATCGGATTGAGTCGGAAGCTCCCTGCCAGTTGCTTTCGCTTTTTCCGCCGTTCCGGGCCCTCACCCCCGGAGCGGCGGCTCCATTTCTAGCACTCACGACATGTTCCTTTCGTCGCTGTGCGACGAGGAACAAGAGTTGCGCTAGATCAGTGGGTTAGTACCGTTTCCCAAGCTGAATGTCGTCGGTTCGATCCCGATCGCCCGCTCCAAGACATCCTGCGAGATAACCGTCGATCGAGCCCCGCTCACGGAGCGAGGTCGGGCCTGACGAGCCTGGATTCCGTCCCCCAAACTTTGTGGGCAAAACCGCCGGGAAGCCTTGCCAGGCGTGCTATCTGCCAGCCTTGCGCCGACCGCCCGAAAGAATGGCTCCCGCGTATGCGGTAGGCTGCCCGATCGGACGGCCTCCTGTGACGCGATCCCCGGAACGGCCGGCCGCCGCGCGAGGCTGCCCGAAGGTCAGGGTTTCGACGATCAGACCGCCCTGCCTGATACTCTCGGGAAGATCGGATTCGTCGTAATAGCCCGCCTCGTTTGCCATGGCATCGAGCGCGCGGGTCTCGTTCGAGGCCGAGCCCGTCCAGAGGATGGCTCCGGTTGCACCCTGCCTGACCTGAAACACCGGCATTCTCGTCTCCCGCGACCGCGCCGACAAGAAATGCGCGCGGTGGCTCGGCCGTTCCGCGATTCCTGCAATCGGCGCGATCTGTGGGAGGTCGAGGATTCGTCAGGTTCGGACGGAACGCTGGCGAGGCTCGGGCGCGAGGCCCCATTTTCAGATTCGAACTGCCGGATGCCACTGAATCTCAACGTTCGCGCCGCACCATGAGCCGTGCCGCGGCCCTGCCCATGGGCGTCGGCGCTCGACCCAACCGAATCTCAGGAAGCGCGCCGCGATGATGTCCGACCGCCGCCGCGTCCTCGCCGCGGCCACTGCCCTCCTTGCGATCGGCACGGCCGGCGCCGGCTACGCCTATCGCAGATTGCGCCGGCACAGGAACGAGCTCGACCTTCTCGGGGATGACGGGAATCCCCTCATCAGCTTCCGGGTGCCCGGACGCCTTCGCGATGGGCTGGAGACCTTGCCGGGAACGACTGTGCTCGGCGCCAAGCCGGAGGCCAAGGCCACGCTCTACGAATTCTTCGATTACAATTGCCCCGAATGCCGCCTGGCTGCGCGCGACCTCATCCTGCTTGCTCGGGGCGATAGCCCCTTGCGGATCGTTCTCGTCAACAACCCGATCGTGTCCCAATCCTCGATGCAGGCTGCCGGCGTCACGATCGCCGCGCGGATGGCCTACGGATCGGAGGCTGCCGCGGGGCTCTATGTGCGGTTGTTCATGGAACGGGGCCGCGCCGATGCCGCCAGAGCGCTCGAGGTGGCCGAGGCCCTGGGCCTGCCGCGAGCGAGGCTCGAGCGTCTCATGGCAGGGGATGATGTTCGACAGGTTCTGCAACGGCAGATGACCACCGCGACCGAACTCGGCCTGTTCGCGACGCCTGCCTTCGTTCTCGGCGATGCAGGCATCATCGGCCATCCCGGGCCAGAGACCCTCACCCGCATGGGCGCCGCCATGCAGGCCTGCGACCGGGTCACTTGCGGGTAGATCACGCGGGGCAGCACGGAAACCGGGCAGGCCGAAATTCGACCACGCTCACGGCGCAAGCTGAAATCCGAGGCGCCAGACGGCGCCCATCCCGAAGCGGATCAAGAGCCCCAAGGTCCTTTCAGCAATGTCCCTCGACCGTCGCGCTTTCCTGGCTTCGGCTTGCCTTGCCCTCTCTTCCGGTGCCGTTTCGGCCCAGAGCTACGGCCAGGTCTACAAGGTCGACAGCGACGAGGGACGGCCCGTCGCGAATATGCGGCTTCCGGGTGAACTCGTCGGAGAGATCGAGGCCTTGCGGGGCGTGACCTTCATCGGTGCGCGCGAGGCCGACGTCACGCTCTTCGAGTTTTTCGACTACAATTGCCCCTGGTGCCGCAAGGCGGCGGCGGATCTCACCGCGCTCGCGCAGAGCGATCCGGCCTTGCGGATCGGGCTCGTCAACAATCCGATCCTGTCGGTCCAGTCGGCGCAGGCCGCCAAGGCTGTGATCGCGGTGCAGAAGAAGCTCGGCTCGGCTGCAGCCTTCAAGGTGTTCACGGCGCTCTATGCGAAACCCGGCCGCATCGACGGGCCGCGAGCGCTCGAAGCCGCAACGATCTCGGGCCTGTCCCGAGAGGAGATCGAGACCATCGCGAATGGCGAGGAGGTCCGCGCCGCCCTGCGCAGCCAGATGCAGGCCGCCATCAATCTCGGACTCAACGCGACGCCCTCCTACGTGCTCGGCAATGTCGGTGTGCTCGGGCATCCCGGCCCCAGGGCGCTCGCCCGGATGATCGCCGCGATGCGCCGCTGCGATCAGATCGCCTGCGGCTGAGGCTATCGCGGGCCGATCATGCGCGGGACGGCGCTGGCGGGAGCGCCATCATCGGTTATGACGTAAATCATTCCAACTGCTGTGACCGCCCGCGCTCGCACATGCCTGCTGCGCGGCTTGGCGGTCGACGGGGAGCCGCCGACACCTTGCCGCACGCGACCGAGCTGATCTCGATCATCGCCCTCGGGCTCGTCTGCGCGTTCATCGGCGGCATGGCGGCGCAGAAGCTGCGTTTGCCGCCGCTCGTCGGCTATCTGCTCGCCGGGGTCGCGATCGGCCCGTTCACGCCGGGCTTCGTCGGCAATTCCAGCCTTGCCGGCCAGCTTGCCGAGATCGGCGTCATCCTGCTGATGTTCGGCGTCGGCCTGCATTTTTCGCTCAAGGACCTGATGGCGGTGCGTGCCATCGCGTTGCCGGGCGCGATCGTTCAGATTGCGGCGGCGACCGCGATGGGGGCGGGGCTCGCACTTGCCTGGGGCTGGAGCTTCGGGGCGGGGCTCGTTTTTGGCCTCGCGCTCTCGGTCGCGAGCACGGTGGTCCTGCTGCGCGCGCTCGAAGAGCATGCGCTCATCGACAGCGACAAGGGCCGTATCGCGGTCGGCTGGCTGATCGTCGAGGATCTCGCCATGGTGCTGGCGCTGGTTCTGCTGCCGGCCCTCGCCCCCGCACTCGGTGGAGCAGAGGCAGGCTCTCATGGTGGCGCTGCGCATCCGCTCGCCGAGAAGATCGGCGCACTGCTCGGCCATGGCCTCTCCGACAATCTCTGGGTCATGCTCGCGGTGACCATCGTGAAGGTCGCTTTGTTCGTCGCCGTCATGTTGGTGGGTGGCCGGCGCTTCGTGCCCTGGCTGCTGGCTGCGGCCGCGCGCACCGGCTCGCGTGAATTGTTCACGCTCGCCGTGCTGGCCCTGGCGCTCGGCATCGCCTTCGGCTCGGCTGAATTGTTCGGCGTGTCCTTCGCGCTCGGCGCCTTCTTCGCCGGAATGGTGCTCGCCGAATCCGATCTCAGCCATCAGGCTGCAGCCGATTCCCTGCCGCTGCAGGATGCTTTCGCCGTCCTGTTCTTCGTCTCGGTCGGCATGCTGTTCGATCCCGGCATCCTGATCCGCGAGCCGCTCTCGGTGCTCGCCGTGCTCGGTATCATCCTGATCGGCAAGTCGCTCGCGGCGATCGCGATCGTGCTCGTCTTCGGGCACCCGCTCGGCACCGCGCTCACCATCGCGGCAAGCCTTGCCCAGGTCGGAGAGTTCTCCTTCATCCTGGTCGGGCTCGGCCTGTCCTTGAACCTGCTGCCGGTCGAGGGGCGCGATCTCGTGCTGGGCGGTGCGCTGCTCTCGATCACCCTGAACCCGCTTCTTTTCGCGCTGGCGACGCGAGCGGCCCGCTATCTCGGCGAGCGCCCGGATCTCGCAGCGCGTTTCGAGCGCAAGGGCACTGATGCGCTCGCGGTCGCGATGGCTATCTCGGCCCATCGCGACCATGCCGTCATCGTCGGCTACGGACGTGTCGGCAGCGCCATCGGCGAGGCCATGGCGGCCTGGGACCTGCCCTTCGTGGTGGTCGACCGCGATCGCCGCCGCGTCGAGGATCTGCGGCGCCGGGGCGTTGCGACGGTGTTCGGCGATGCCGCCGCTCCGGGCATCCTGCAGGCGGCGGAGATCGGAACCGCGCGTCTTCTCGTCGTTGCGACACCGGATTCGCATCAGGCCCGCCGCCTGATGCGGGCGGCGCGTGAGGTCAATCCGGGCATCGATACGCTGATGCGTACACATAGCGATGTCGAGCGGCGCAAGCTCGAAGCCGAGAAGGTCGGTCTGGTGCTGATGGGCGAGCGCGAACTCGCGCTCGGCATGATGCAATACGCGCTTCGCAGCCTCGGCATCCGCGAGGGCGATGCGCGCATCTTCGTCGATACCTGCCGTTCGGAGAGCCAGGTCGCCGCCTCGAAGCATCCGGAGGAGGGTGCGCCGGAACTGCAGCCGCGCCGGGACGAGCCGGAGGCATGAATGCAAAGACTCAGAAACGAGCTTTCAACCGCACATAAATATAATTTCGATATATCGCTTCATTGTAAAAAAGAATGCTATCTGTGATCATCTTCAGATGATTGACGAATATCTTGAATTTTTATCAATTCAGCGGCTGCAAGAAGACGCCGTCTGCGGCGCAATTCTCGCAAAGTTGCTTCGCTGGATTTTGACAAGATCCGCGCTCTAGGTTGCGTAATGGCACTTGAACGCTCTCCGCGCGTTGTCCCTGCTTGAACCGGAACCCAAGCCAGGGAGACATTTCATGCGGTTTCGCGACCTTTGTGGCGCCGCCTCCGCCGGAGTGCTTCTAAGCGCCACGGTGGCACGCGCCGAACCCCCGAAGGCGGCGGTGTTCGATTTTCAGTTCGCCAATCTCGGTGCGCAGGAACCGACGGCGGCCGACAAGGCCCGCCTAGCACCGCTCAGCGACTTGCTGCGGACCCAACTCGTCGAGAGCGGCCGCTATCGGCTCGTTTCGACCCAGCCTGTCAAGGCGGAGGTCGAGAAAGGAGCCGACCTTCGCCATTGCGGCGGATGCGCGGAAGATTTTGCCAAGAAGCTCGGCGCGGATGTGGCGATTACCGGTGAGATCCAGAAGGTCTCGAACCTGATCCTCAACATCAACGTCTACGTGAAGGACCTCAAGACCGGGACGCCGGAGCGGGCCTACAGCGTCGACATCCGCGGTGACACCGACCTCTCCTTCGATCGCGGGGTGAAGTATCTCGTGAAGAACAACCTGCCCCAACCCTGAGCTTTGGTGAAGCACGGGAATGTCATCGGGCCGCGCGCTTGCTGCCGGGCGTCTCGTCGTGGAGACGCCCTTGCCGGCTCCTGCGTCTCGATCAATCTCGAAACCGGGTCCCGCTTTCCGGGGCGTTGCGCTCGAACGCAGTCGAACAGAAGCTCTATTCCTTCGCCGGAGCCGGAGCCGGAGCGGGCTCTGGCGCCTTCGCTGCCGGTTCCGGCACCTTCGGCGCTGCTTCCGTCCGCTCGACCTTGGCGGCCTCGCGCAGCTTCAGGATGACATCCTGCTGGGCCTTGCGCACGAGATACTGGTCGACCTGCTCCTTCATCTCGTCGAAGGTCGGGACCGGCTTCACCCGCTTCTCCTCGACCTTGATGATGTGCCAGCCGAACTGCGTCTTGACCGGGTCGGAGATCTGGCCGGGCTGGAGCTTGAACGCAGCCTCGGCAAAGGGCGCGACCATGCGGTCCTTGGTGAACCAGCCGAGATCGCCGCCCTCTCCCTTCGAGCCGGGATCCTTCGAGGCCGCCGCGGCCGCCTTTGCGAAATCCTCGCCGTCCTTGATGCGCTTGGCGATCGCCTTCGCCTCGGCCTCGTTGTCGACGAGGATGTGCCGGGCGTGAACTTCCTCCTCGGGCTTCATCGCCTTGACGGTCTGGTCGTAGAGCGCCTTGGCGGCCTCGGGCGTCGCCGCCTTCTTCGATTCGCGCTCGAGGTAGTCGTCGAGCAGGAGCTTGTCGCGGAAGTACGCGAGCTTGCGCTTGAAGTCGGGCGAATCGCCGATCTTGGCGTTCTCCGCCGCCTGGGCACCGACCTTGAGATCGATCATGTAATCGACGAGCAGGCTCTTCTTGGCCGTCTCGTCGACGCCGGGAAGCGACAGGGCCGGATCCTCGCCCGCGATCGCGAGGTCGCCCTGCGTGATGCCGGCACCGTTGACCTTGGCAACCACCGTGTCGGGTGCATCGGCCGGCGCGGCCGTCCCGGTGGCGGCGGAAGGCTCCTGGGCCAGCGCGGCAACGGGAACGGCCAGCGCGAAGGCAAGCGCGCTCATGCTCAGGAATCGGGCGTGGAACGGCATCGTCTGTCCTTGGGGCGTCGCCGCGGCCGAATTGGCGTCCGGGTTCTCTTGCGCGGCATGAAGAAGCGGCCAGGCGCCGCGGGAACGGCTCATCACCTGGAGCCTCGAACCCGCAAACGCAAGCGTGACAGACATCAATACGGCGTTCGGATTTCCGGAGAGCACGTTTGCGGATCGCGCTCGGTCTGTCCGGGCATTCAACTCGCGTTGCAGGGGGACGACCGGAATTGACGGCAGACGTGACGATCAAGCGGTTGTCGGCCGATGATCGGCTGCATCTCGCCTGTATTGCGCCCGATGTGTTTGACGGGCCGATCGACCCGGTGCGCCTGGGTGCCTATCTGGCGGAGCCTGGACATCTCATGCTGCTGGTGCTGAGGGAGGGCGAGGTCGTCGGCCAATGTGCCGCGATCATCCACCGGCATCCCGATGCGCCGACCGAGTTCTACATCGACAATCTCGGCGTCACGCCGGCCCGACGACGGCAGGGCATTGCCCGGCGCCTTCTCGACGCGATGCTGGCAATCGGCCGCGAGGCCGGATGCGAGGAGGCCTGGCTCGGCACCGAGCCGGAAAACCAGGCGGCGAACCGTCTTTACGAGGGGCGCGGCGCACGGCCGGAGACGGTCAACCTGTATGTCTACGATCTCCGGAGCCGTGCCGACACCGAACTGTCTCAGGCAGGCAACACGGCCGAGCCATCTGAACGAATCCAGGCAACCAATGGTTAACCCTGGCAGTCCTATGTCCTAACGGACCAGGAAAGCCGCCGCCCGGGAATCATTCGTGCGCCGATGCCGTTCCATGCCCGCCTGATCGCCCTCCTCACGATGGCCCTCGCTCTGGCGGGGGTGGCGCAGGCGCTCGCGCTGGATGGCGACCGGAATCGCTCCGCGGTGGTCGCGATCGCCGCGGATCTGGCGAGCCAGGGAACCACGACGCGGCTCACTCTGACGCTGTCGAAGCCGGTCGAAGCGCGAGCTTTCGTCATGGAGCGGCCGGATCGTGCCGTGATCGACCTGCCAGAAGTAAATTTTCAGCTCGGGCACGAGGCCGGGACCAAGCGTGAGGGCGTCGTTACCTCGTACCGCTACGGCCTGTTCGCACCCGGCCGCTCGCGAATCGTCGTCGATCTCGCAGGTCCGGCCCTGGTCGAGCGCACCGAAATCTCCAAATCCCGCGACGGCGCGAGCCTCTTAACGATCACCTTCAAGAGGAGCGAGCGGGGCGAATTTCAGAAGGCCGCGGTCGCGAGCGATCCGATTCCGTCCCTGCGCAAGACCGCACCCGTGGTGGAGAGTTCCGACACCCGACCGCTCGTCGTGGTCGATGCTGGCCATGGCGGCATCGATCCCGGGGCGATCGCTGCCGGCGGCATCCACGAGAAGGACATCGTGTTCGGCTTCGCGAGCGCGCTCGTCCAGCGCCTCAAGGACACCGGCCGCTACCGGATCCAGATGACCCGCGACCGCGACGTCTTCGTTCCCCTCAATGAGCGTGTCCGTATCGCGCGTGACGCGAAGGCCGATCTGTTCATCTCGATCCACGCCGATTCGATCTCGTCCGCGCCGCAGGTGCGGGGCGCGACAATCTACACGCGGTCCGAGAAGGCGACGGATGCCGAATCCGCCAAGCTTGCCGAGCGCGAGAACAAGGCCGATGCGGCGGCGGGAGCGGATTCGAACGCCGGTCCGGGCGATGTCGCCGACATCCTCGAGGAACTGACCTTGCGCGAGACGCGCGGCTTCTCCGCAGGCTTCGCGACGAAGCTGATGGCGAACCTCGGCCCAGTGATGACCTTGAGCAACAAGGCGCATCGCGAAGCCGGTTTCGTGGTCCTGCGCTCGCCCGATGTGCCTTCGGTGCTGGTCGAACTCGGCTACCTCTCCAGCAAGAGCGACCTTGAGATGCTGCAATCCGAGGAGTGGCGGACGCGGGTCACCGGCGCGATGGCCAAGGCGGTGGACCTGTTCTTCGCCGGACGCGCCAACCTGTCGCGCCCCGACCAGGCGATGCCACCGCGCGCTGCATCGATCGCCCCAGTTTCACCATAGAACCGGTGTCGAAACGGGGGCCATGACGAAGGCCCCGCAAGCCTGCAGCCGCCGAACCGGCCCTGCGGCTTCCGCGAGGCCGAGAGGCGCATGCCGGATCACGCATCGTGTGCCGGTACAGCAGGCCGGACAATGGCGGCCGAGCCACGGGACTGACACCGGATGCGATTGATCCTGCGTTTCTTCGGCATCCTGTTCTCGGCCGGGGCGGTGCTGTTCTGCATCGGAGCGGCCGCGGCCGCGTATTTCTACTGGAAATACAGCCAGGATCTGCCCGATCACGCGGCGCTCGCCAATTACGAGCCGCCGGTGATGACGCGCGTCCACGCTTCCGACGGGTCGCTGCTGGCCGAGTACGCCCATGAGCGGCGCCTGTACCTTCCGATCCAGGCCATGCCGAAGATCATCATCGCGGCCTTTCTCTCGGCCGAGGACAAGAACTTCTACAAGCATGGCGGCATCGATCCCGAGGGCGTGGTCCGCGCCATCGTGACCAATGCCAATACCGGCAAGAAGCAGGGCGCCTCGACGATCACACAGCAGGTCGCCAAGAACTTCCTCCTGACCAACGAGCAGACCATCGACCGCAAGATCCGCGAGGCGCTGATCGCTTTGCGCATCGAGTCGACCTATTCGAAGGACAAGATCCTCGAGCTCTATCTCAACGAGATCTTCCTCGGCACGATCGTGCCCGGCCGCAACCTGCACGGCGTCGCGGCCGCTGCGCTCGATTATTTCGGCAAGTCGGTCCACGAACTGACGATCAACGAGGCGGCCTATCTCGCCGCTCTGCCCAAGGGGCCGAACAACTATCATCCTTATCGGCGCACCGCGCAGGCTCTGGCCCGGCGCAACGAGATCATCGGCCTGATGGCCCAGAACGGGTACATCACCAACGAGGAGGCCGACGCCGCCAAGAAGCAGCCACTCGGCGTCAATCCGCGCGTCGCCTTCCCGAACGCGGCGATCTCAAACTACTTTACCGAGGAAGTCCGCCGCGAGATCTCCGAGCGCTACGGCGAGACCAAGCTCTACGAGGGCGGGCTGTCGGTGCGCGCGACCCTCGATCCGAAGATGCAGGCCTGGGCGCGCAAGGCGCTCGTCGACGGCCTCGTGCGCTACGACCAGTCACATGGCTGGCGCGGTGCCGAGACCCAGGTCGAGCTCGGCGGACGGGACTGGGGCCTCGCTGTCTCCGAGGCGCCGGTGCTCGGCGACATCTCGCCCTGGCGTGTCGCCGTCGTGCTGAGCACGGCTGGCGGCGTCGCGCAGATCGGGTTGCAGCCCCGGCGCGAGGGTTCCGGCGCCATTTCCAAGGAGCGCGAGACCGGGATGATCCCGGCGGAGGGCGTGCGCTGGACCGGCCGCAGCGTCGCCTCCGCAGTCAAGCCCGGCGACATCGTCTATGTCGAGGCGATGGATGGCGGCGGCGGCAAGTATCGCCTGCGCCAGAAGCCCGAAGTCTCCGGCGCTCTCGTCGCCATGGATCCCTATACTGGCCGCGTTCACGCCATGGTCGGCGGCTTCTCCTTCGACGATTCCCAGTTCAACCGGGCGACGCAGGCGATGCGCCAGCCGGGTTCGTCCTTCAAGCCGCTGGTCTATTCGGCTGCGCTCGACAACGGCTACACGCCATCCTCGATCATTCAGGATTCGCCGATCACGATCGAAGCGGGCCCCGGCCAGGAAGCCTGGACGCCCTCGAACTACGACGGCAAGTCGAGCGGACCGCACACGCTGCGCTACGGGATCGAGCATTCGAAGAACTTGATGACGGTGCGGCTCGCCAAGGATATCGGCATGCCGCTCATCGCCGAATATGCCCGCCGCTTCGGGGTCTATGACGATCTGCTCCCCGTTCTACCGATGTCGCTCGGCGCGGGCGAGACCACGGTCATGCGCATGGTCACGGCCTATTCGATGCTCGCCAATGGCGGTCGCCGCATCCGCCCGACGCTGATCGACCGGATCCAGGATCGCACCGGCGAGACCATCTACCGCCACGACAACCGCAAATGCATCGGCTGCGAAGCCGAGAAATGGACGAACCAGGACGAGCCGAAGCTCGTCGACGAATCCGAGCAGGTGCTCGATCCGCTTACCGCCTATCAGATGGTCTCGATCATGGAGGGTGTGGTCCAGCGCGGCACGGCGACGATCCTCAAGCAGATCGGCAAGCCGCTCGCCGGCAAGACCGGCACCACGAACGATGCCAAGGATGCCTGGTTCGTCGGCTTCTCGCCCGATCTCGCGGTCGGCGTCTATATCGGGTTCGACAAGCCGAAATCGCTGGGCGACCGCATCACCGGCGGCGGCCTTGCCGCCCCGATCGTGCTCGACTTCCTGAAGGTCGCGCTCAAGGACAAGCCGCCGACGCCGTTCCGCGTGCCGCCGGGCATCAAGCTGATCCGGGTCTCCATCGCCAGCGGCCAGCGCGCCGGCTCGGGCGAAGGCGCAGGCACGATTCTCGAGGCGTTCAAGCCCGGCACGGCACCGCCGGACGCCTATGTCGCCGCGCCCGCTGCTCCGCAGGCCGTTCCCCAGGATGCTGGCGCTTCCGCACAAGGCGGCGGGGTCTATTGATCCGCCGCCTTCTGCGGAGAAGCCGGTCCTGAGATCGGCTGTTCGCCGCGCCTAGGCTGGCACCTTGGGCTGTCATCGGGCCGCGAGATCGTCCGTGGTTCCGATCGTCAGCCTCGCCGGATCGACTGGTGGCGATGCAGCGGGATGCGGTTGACCTGCTGGTCGCGCGCCGTTCCCATCTTCAGGTCGCTGCCGCGGATCTGCTCGATCAGCATCGGCCGCGCGTAATGGAAGCCCTGCGCGTATCGGATCTGCGTCGCCGCCTGCAGATAGGCGACTTCCTCGTAGGTCTCGACGCCCTCGGCGATGACCGTCATGCCGAGGGCCTGAGCGAGCGACTCGATCGCGCGCAGCACGATCTGGCTGCGCGGCCGCTTGTGGATCTCGCGGATGAAGGACCGGTCGATCTTGAGTTCATCGGCGGTGATCTCGGCGATCGCAGCCAGCGAGGAATAGCCGACACCGAAATCGTCGATCGACACCTTCGCGCCGACCGCGCGGATCCGAGGCAGCACCTCTGACTGGAAGCGGCTCTTGGTGAAGAACGCCTCCTCGGTCAGTTCGATGATGAACCGCTCTGAATAGCCCGTCGCGCCGAGCGACTCGACGAATGAGCTCATGAAGTTGACGTCGCCGGCCTGTTTCGCGGCGATGTTGAGACTGATCGTGACATGCGGCCCGAAGATCTCGTCGAGATCGCGGATCGATCGCGTCGTCTCCGCCAGCACCAGCATGGTGATGTCGTTGATGAGGCCGAGTTCGACGGCAAGACCGACGAAATCGCCCGGCGCCTGGATCAGCCCCTGATCGTCGCGCCAGCGCAGGAGCACCTCGACACCCTGGACCTGTCCGGTCCGCAGATCGACCTTCGGCTGATAGGCGCAGCAGAATCTCTTGTCGCGGATCGCGAGCCGGAGCCGCTGCTCGATCGCCATGCGCTCGGTCGCGGCTTGGCTCATGGTCTGCTCGAAGACGCCGACGCCGCCCTTCACGCCACCCTTGACCCGGTACATGGCGCTGTCGGCCTGCCGGCGCAGGACGTCGTAGCTGTCTCCGTGGTCCGGAAACATGCTGATGCCAATCGAGGCCGAGGCGAAGATTTCATGGCCGTCGATGAAGAACGGCTGCTTCAAGCGCGCGGCAATATCCTCGACGAAGCCGCACGTGGTCGCGAGATCTTCGGTCGGCGTCAGCAGGAGGACGAATTCGTCGCCGCCGACACGGGCCAGCATGTCGGAACCGCGCAGGCAGCCGCGGATCCGGTCCGCGACCTTGGTCAACAACGCGTCGCCAGCGGCATGGCTGTAATAGTCGTTGATGTGCTTGAAGTTATCGAGATCGATGAAGGCCAGCGCGAAGGTCTCGCCAGGTCCGATCGAATGGATCAGATCCTCGACATATTGCTCGACGAGGGTTCGGTTCGGCAGTCCCGTCAAGGAATCGATGTAGGCGCGCTTGAGAAGATCGCGCTGGATGCCGTGATGCTGCGTCACGTCGACCAGCGTCGTCAGCCAATAGGTTTCGGATTCCGAATGCAGCGGCCGCGTGAGCGTTTCGAGCACGGTACCGTCCTCGCGGGCGGCGACCGTTCCTGCCGCCTGCACGGACGCTTCGGCCAGCAGCTTTTCCGGCATGTCCAGGGTCGAGGACGGGCCGACCTTCAGCGCCATCGCGTTGGCGAGGATGCAGCCGCCCTGCGCGTCGTGCACGACGACTCCGACCGGGAGCGCCTGGATCGCGGCCTCGAGCAGAGAGCGGCGATGGCTCGATCCCTCGCGGGATGGAGTCGCCTGGGCGGGAACGCGCGGTCCGCTGCGCTTGGCGTGCTCGAGCGCCTCGTCGTGGCGAGAGGCGACTTGGGAGGCGGTGTTCATCGACGCGCTCCGACCGGCAAGGGTCAACGCAGCTGCCACAACGCGTTTGCGGTGCGCGGATCGATGCGGCTCGGCTCGCGAGCCGGTTCGGTTGTCTCGGCGGGTTCGATCGAACGGCGCAACAGGCGGCGATGGGCCTGATCGAGGGCCGCGCCGCTGCTGGATTCGGGCATCAGATCACGCGAAAGCTTCAACTGGCTTGGGTCGATGTCCGAGACGCCCTTGTTCATGCTGGCGCCGCGCCAGCGCTCGACGACCGCGGCGACGAAGGCACTCCCCATCGCACCGTCGGTGACGCTCAGGCTGCGCCCGTAGGATTCGCTGCGCGGCAGAGAATCCGCCGGAAGCTGGCGGAATCGCATCCGCGCCGGCAAGGGAACGCCCTCACCGAAGGCGATGACCTCGCCGGTTCCCAGGAGCGGCACGAAAGAGAGCAGGTTGGTGGCGTCGGTCACCGCGGCCGCCAGGAAGGCCTGATCGCGGTCGTTCGACATGCGCATCGCGAAGAGCGTGCTGCATTGGGAGATGATAGTCGGATCGAGCTCGGCCGGGCGCTGCGTGACGAGGCCGAGGAAGACGCCGTGCTTGCGGCCTTCCTTGGCGATCCGCGAGAGGGCACGGCGCGTAGGCGTGAAGCCGACCGAGCGGTCGGCCGACGCGTAGCGATGCGATTCCTCGCAGACGAAGAGCAGCGGCACGGCACCGTCGCTCCAGATCCCGAATTCGAAGGCGAGCCGGCACAGCACGCAGACGACGGCATCGACCACCTCGACGGGCAATCCGGCGAGCTGCATGATCGTCATCGGCCGGCCATCGGGCTCGAGCCGGAAGAGATGGGTGAGCAATTCGCCCATCATGTCGCCGCCGACATTGGCGTTCTCGAACATGAAGGCGTAGCGCGGGTCGTTGCGGATCGTCTCGATGCGGGTGATCAGGCGATGGAAATTCATCCGCGAGACGCGGTTTTCCAGCCGGCCCATCCGCTCGTCGATGAGCGAGATCAGGTCCTGCAGGAGATAGGGAACTGGCGTGTCGACGGTGTAGCCTGACGATTTCGTGAAATTGCGCTTCGCCAGGCCGCGGTCGTTTGTATCCTTGTACTGGACGTATTTGCCCTTCGCGATCGGGATCAGCTCAGCCAGGATCTCGATCTCTTCCTCGATCGGCGGCCGGCCGCCATAGATGACGTCGACGATCTCTT
This sequence comes from Methylobacterium sp., assembly GCA_044227265.1. Classification (GTDB taxonomy): domain Bacteria; phylum Pseudomonadota; class Alphaproteobacteria; order Rhizobiales; family Beijerinckiaceae; genus Methylobacterium. The sequence continues at coordinate 111,078 of JBGAFL010000003.1, read as the reverse complement.
CGAGATTGAACAGCCAGAACGGCAATTTGAGGCTGCGCGGATTGATGACATTCGCCTGCGCGCCGAAGCAATTGGCGTATTCGTTGTGAACGTCGAGCAGGAAGACCCGGAGATCCCGGCGCGCGCGCAGAACCTCGCCGAGAATGACGGCGACGCCGCTCGACTTGCCGACGCCCGTCGTGCCGAGCACGGCGAAATGCTTTGAGAGCAGATCGTCGACCTTGATGTAGGCCGGCATCGAGGGTTCGTGCGACAGGAGGCCGATCTCGGCGGTGTTGGTGGCCGAGACCTGGTAGACGAGACGCAGTCGATCGGCGCGGATCGGTTCGACGGTATCGCCGATCGCCGGATAGCAGGCCACGCCGCGCCGGAATTTCTCGATGCCGTTCCGGTCGCGGACGATTTCGCCCAAAAGATCGAGGTCCGCGGTCGCATGGATGCCGTGCGTCGGATCCGACGCAACCACGACGGCCGACTGGGTCGCGACGACACCGACGAGATGCGCCTGTCCTGCCCGAATGCCGACGAAGCTGCCGACCGTCACGCGGGCGTCCAGCGAGGTTTCGGAGGAGACGAGTTCGAGCGTGACGCGCGATCCGTTGATCGACGTCACGAAGCCGATCGTGTCCGGATTCGGCGCGCGTCTCAAGCCCAATCCCATCGTGCCGCTCCGATCCGTGGTCGATACTCGTCCGATTGCGACCTTATGTGCCGACCCCTTAATGGCGCGAGAAGGAAGTTCGTTAACGAAATGAAACTGAAATATGAGCATTAGGTTACTTGAGATTTTTGTCGAATAATCCATGACAAAGCTTAGGCCATTCGGATTATTGATCTGAGCCGAGCGAGTTAGTCGTAATCTAGAAGGGAGTTTTTCTCGAAAGTGCGAGCTCCGCGAGCGCGTCGATGCGGAATCCGCACGGCGGCAGCTCGATCATGAACCGTTCGGCGATCTCGGTGAGAACGATGTCCGGACGGACGGCATCGAGATAAGTCCAGTCGATACTCGGCGACCACAGGAAATGGACCTCGCGAAAACGGTCGGCCAGCAGAGGCGTCAGCGTCGCCACGGCGTTCAGCGGCATGAAATGCGCGTAGGAATCGCCGAAGATCACCAGCCGTCGCGGGTCAACTCGTGGATCCGCGTTCTCGAACACGATTTGCGTGCCGAGATGCGCCTGCGTGACCCGCCCGCTCGCCTCGAATTGCCGGAGGAAGCCGTTGGCATGAACCCGGCGTGCGCTTGTCGCGAAGCGGCAGCCATCAACTGTCTCGATCGGAGCGGGCTGGAGCTTAAGAGCGAGGTCTCCCGAGAAGGCAAACCGTTCGACGATCCGGCGTTGCACGAGGTCTTCGAACGGCGCGACGCCGAATGCCCGGCAAAGCGCGCGATAGACGACGAGGCCGCCTTCGAAGCTCCAATGCGAATCCGTGCGCAGATAGGGGAGGGCGCCGGCGCGCGCGGCTCGCAAGGGGCGCACGAGATCGACCAGGCTGAGGGCGCCGTGCGAGCCGCGAGCCCAGCGCTGCAAGCGCAAAGCTGGCGAACGGTTCGGGTCGACATCGAGGCCTGCTACCTCATGCAGGATCGTCAGTTTTTCGGGTGCGACGACATGGAAATAGGCCGCGCCGATCCTTGCGCAGGCGCGTCGGCGCCAGCCGAGCAACTGCCGCCATTTCCAGAGCCGCTTGCGCGGGAAGCCCGGGCGGCCGAACTGATCGAGCACGCCATTGTTGCCGCCGGTCAGGAACAGCCAGCCATCTTGGCCGATATGCACGTCGGGATGAGGCGTGGCGCGGGCCGTGGGCCCATTCGGGGTTAGCGCCAGTCTGGCCTCCGTCATCGAGTGCCGTTCGCGATCGCGTCGCGAACGGCACCGCTTGGCGGCGTTCAGAACGAGGCCCTGAACCCGCCGAAGATGCTGCGGCCGTTGCCCGGATAATAGGCGATCGGTCCGCTCGCCGGTACGGGCGGATTACCAAAGCCGGGCCGTGCATCGGCGACCACCGAGATGTCCGAGATATAGCGTTCGTCCGTCAGGTTGCGGGCATCGACGAAGAGCGAAACGCCGTTCGAGAAATCGATGCCGGTTTGGACGTTGAACAGCGCGTAACCCGGCACCCGGGTCGTGTTCATGTGATCGGCGAAGGCCCCCTGCGGCACCCAATCGACCGAGGGGCTCACATAGAAACCGCTCGGATGATTGTAGGTCAGGACCGAGCGCAGCACGTCCTGCGGAATGCCGGCGAGGCGGTTGTCGCCGTATTTCGGATCGCCGACGAAGTGGAAGTCGTTATGCGTCCAGATTTGCGTGAAGCGCAGGCGGTCGTCCCTCACGCCGAGATCGCGTGCGAGATCGAACGAGAGCGCGGCTTCGACGCCCTGATGCACCGAGCGCGGCGTGTTGAAGGTCGCGGCCGGCACATTGCTGCCGTCTCCGGTCGAGAAATTGATCAATTCGTTGCGCAGATCGGCCCTGTACAAGGTTACGTCCCAGGCCAGCCAGTCGAGGCTTCCGCGTGAACCGATCTCGTAAGTCCAGGCGCGCTGTGCCGCGAGTGGTACGAACGTCGTTCCCAGTGTGTTCATCTGAGCGAGATCGGAAAAGTCCGGCACGTCGCGTGACCGGGTCACGTCGGCAAAGACCTGGATCGCGGGCAGCGGCTGCCACATCAGGCCGACCTTCGGATTGACGCCCTCGTAGGTGACGCTGTCGTATTTCACGGCCGGGTTCATGGGCGGAAAGCCGCCCTTGTTCGAATAGGTGCGGTTCGACGAGAACACCTTGACGCCGGTCATGAGCGCGACGTCGGGCAGGAACCAGAAGCGGTTCTCGCCATAGGCCTCGTAGTTCGAGGCGCTCTGAACGGCGCTCAAGGTCTGCGCACCACGCTGGCCGGCGATATTCACGAATTGCCGCGCATCGTTCACGCCGGCGAAGGCGCGAAGGCCCAGGATCAGATCGTTGCGGTAGCCGCCGATATCGAAGGTTCCGGCCCAATGCGGCGAGACGCCGTAGGTCCAGCCGTCCTGGTCGATCACCTGGAAGATCGGGTGGTAGAGGTTCTTGTGAATGACCCAGCTATCGATGTCGAGCCGGCCGACATCGAGCGCGAACGAGGTCCGGTTTGCGAGCCGCTCGGTGGCGACCTGCCGGGATTGGTTGCCGGTCAAGGCGCTCTTGTTGGCGAGGCGGGGATGTTCGAGCGCATCGTCGAGGCTCAGCGTGCCTGGAAGCTTCTGATCGGTCAGATAAAGCCCGGCATAGAAGCGCGTCTCGATTCCCGGCGCGATCTGGTAGCCGAAATTCGCGTTGAGGTTCTGCGTGCGCTGGGTCTCGTGGATGCGGTAGCCGTCGGAATTGGTGAAAGTGCCGTTGATCAGCACATCCGCCGGTCCCGAGATGCGCGAGACCTGAAAACTCTCGCGGATGGTGCCGAAGCTGCCACCATCGACCCGCACGATATTCGGCGCGAAAGCCGTATACGCGGTCGGAGTCATGAAATTGACGGCGCCCCCTAACGTGGTCGAGCCGAAGGCGAGCGCGTTGCCGCCCTTGTAGACCTCGACCGAGCGGATCCCGAGCGGATCGATCTGGTAGAAATCGCCGCTGCCATCGGCGAGGTTGAGCGGGATGCCGTCCTGCAGCAATTCGAGGCCGCGCAGGTGGAAGTTTCGGGCCGCGCCCGAGCCGCGGATCGAGAGCCGCAATTCCTGTCCGTAGCGCTCCTGGACATAGACGCCCGGCACGTCCTTCAGCACGTCGCGCACCGTATTGGCGTAGCGGTTCTGGAAATCCTTGGCATCGACGAAGGCGACCGAGCCGACCGTGGAATTCAGAACCTTGCGCTGTTCGGCGACGCTCGGGACGGTGAGCGAGCCTGCAGCAGGACTTCGGCCAGCCCCGCCGCCTCGCCCGCTGCCATCGCCCGCCACGCTGATCTCGTCGAGCGTGGTGGAAGTCTGTTGCGACAAGGCCGCATTCGGCAGGACCAGGGCACAGGTGAGAGGGAGAAGATTGCGAAAATACCGGACGGACATCGAGCAGGCTCCGAACCGCGCCTCAGGCCGCGCGAAGGCAGGCCGGGCCGCTGGTCCCGATGGAGAGAGGGGAGGACGCGCGCCTGGTCGGCAGGCGGCTGCGCCGTGGGTTTCGCTTAGGCTGCGCTTTTCGCGTCAGTGATTGTGGTTGCCACCGCCGGCATCGGCCGGGGCAGACCCGCCAGTCGGGCTCTGTGCGCCGATCGGCGCGACCGTGAAGGTCACCGGCACGGTCCCCGCCCGCTCGAAGGTGAGGCTGCCCACGATGCTCTCGCCCGCTTTCGCCCCACTCTTGAGATCGAGGAACATCAGGTGCAGGCCGCCGGGCTTCAATTCGACGGTCTTGCCCGGCTCGATGGCGATCCCCTTCTCGAGGGGCGCCATCTTCATCACGCCGCTCTCCATCGACATCTCGTGGATCTCTCCGCGCCCGGCCTGGGGGATCGCGGCGGCGATCAGCCGGTCGGGCGTGCTGCCGGTATTGGTGAGCGTGACGTAGCCGCCGGCGACCTTCGCGCCGCCGGGCGTCGCCCGCAGCCAGGGCATCCGGATCGTCACATCGCCCGCCTTGAGGCTCGTCGACCCAGTCTGTGCGGGGGCCTCGGCGGCGACGATGCGAATTCCGGGAGCGGGCGTCTTGAGCGCATGCGCGTCCTGGCCGTCGGCCGGGATCTCGACCCAGTGCAGGCTGCCCTTGCTGCATTCCTGGTCGATCGGGAAATTCACCGTCGCACCGGGCGCGAAGGCATCCGAAATGCGTGCGAAGAAGGTGAATTCGTCGACCTGATCGTCGGGCAGGTTGCCGCCGCTCCAGGTGATCGTCTTCACACCCTCCGAGACCTGCCCGTGGAAGGACTGGTAGCTCTTGGCATAGGCACCCTTGGTGGTCGTGACCTCCCAGCCGGGTTTGGGCATCGGTTTCGCACCGATCACGCCTTCGGGAATCGTGACGCTGATGCTGGTCGTGGCCGAGCCCTCGCAGCCATGCATGATCTGGATGATGCCGCGATAGGCGGAGTTGGGCGTGGCCTCCTTGCGCTCGAGCACGGCATGGCCGAGCGCGGAGGTCGACAGGCAGGCGAAGAGGGCGGCGCCGAGCGCACCCCGAAAAAACCGGTTCGACATGTATTCAAAGTCCGTCGTCTGAAGGATCGAAAGCGTTGAGAGCGGTTCGATTCAGACGACGGGGGGACCGCGCGGAGACGGTCGGGTTCCAGGCGGCGCGCGTGCACCGAAGGCAGGCTCGCTGGTCCAGGCGAGGCGCTCAAGCCGGCGCTCCGGCCAGGCGATCATCGTGACGTCGGGAGACGGCGCGGCCAGTGCCGCAACCGCAGGTGCCGCCGTGCAACACGCGGCATGATGATGGTGGGGCGCCGATCCGTTTCCGGATGTGTCGAGGTCGCCGTCCGCCTGTTGGAGGCAGAGGATTCCATGCCCAGGACCGGTCGGCAGCGCGGCAATGCCGCCGAGCAGGGTCTGCAGGACGAGCGCGTAGAGCGCGAGCACGGCCGTGAGAGCGCGCAAACCCTGTGCGCGGTCGCTGGTGCTCGTGCGGGCGGCCGTCATAGGGAGAATGCATAGTTCGGCGCGACATTTGCCGCCAGAGGCTCGCTGCACATCTCCCCGGACTGTTGCGACTCGGCCGCATCGTTCTCCGATGTGCGGTGACGCACCGTAAGCGCCACAATAATGCCCGGAGCGCATGTGTTCTTAACCTCAAGCCCGACATCACAGGCGGGAGCCGGGTCCATCGTGACGTGAAATCACGCCGGAACCCGCCCATCGCACCACTTCCGGATCAGAGCATTGGATCGATGCTGAATCAGGTTCCCTCCTCCAGCCGCACGCTCGGCTTCGCGCTGCTCGCCACGGCCTCCATCCTCGCCGGCCCGGCCGCTGCGCGCGATTCCAACTATTCGCAGGCCGAGTGGGCGCAGGATTACTCCTCGCCGGCGACGATGCAGGTGCAGCGCTCGTCGACGCCGATCCTCTCCGCTCAGACCATCTCGGCGACCGAGCAGATGGTCGAGAAATATCGCGGCATCGTCGCGCGCGGTGGCTGGCGCCCGGTCAACGGCGCAGCAGGCCTGCGGGTCGGCTCTCGCTCGCCCGCTGTCGGCGCGCTGCGTGAGCGTCTGATCGCCACCGGCGATCTCGACTCGACGGCCGGCGCGGGCGGCATCTACGATTCCTATGTCGCGGCCGGCGTGAAGCGCTTCCAGGCCCGGCACGGCCTCAGCCAGACCGGCCAGATGAGCCCGGCGACCCAGGCCGCCATGAACGTGCCGGCCGATATCCGGCTGCGCCAACTCGAGACCAACGTGATCCGCCTGCGCTCCTATTCGGGCGATCTCGGCCGGCGCTTCGTCATCACCAACATTCCGGCCGCTTTGGTGCAGACGGTCGAGAACGGCCAGGTCGTGACCATCCACGCGGCCGGCGTCGGCAAGATCGACCGGCAATCGCCGATCATGAACACCAAGGCGGTCGAGATCAATTTCAACCCGACCTGGACGGTCCCCGCTTCCATCGTGAAGAAGGACCTGATTCCGAAGATGCAGAAGGACCCGAACTACCTCACCGACAACAAGATCCACATCTACGCGTCGAATGGCGGCGAGGTCTCGCCGCGGGCCGTGAACTGGAACTCGGATGAGGGCACGCGGTACATGTACCGCCAGGAATCGGGCGCCGATTTCAACTCGATGGGCGTCGTTCGCATCAACATCCCGAACCCTTATGGCGTGTTCATGCACGACACGAACTCGCGCGGCGTGTTCGGCGACGATTTCCGCTTCATCTCCTCGGGCTGCGTGCGCCTGCAGAACGTGCGCGAATACGTGACCTGGCTCCTGAAGGAGACGCCCGGCTGGGACCGCGCCGCCGTGGAGCGCGCCGTCGAGGGCGGTCAACGCATCGATGCGCGCCTCTCGACGCCCGTGCCGGTCTACTGGACCTACATCACCGCCTGGGCGAGCCCGGACGGGCAGGTGCAGTTCCGCGACGACATCTACAAGCGCGACGGCGTCAACGTGCCCTCGACCATCGAGGCGCCGACCCCGGTGGCGAGCGCCGCCGCGACCCAGCCGGAGACCTTCGAGCCCAGCGAGGAATAAGACCGATCCATTTGATCGTTGTGTCGAGGGCGGCGGAGCAGAGGCTCCGCCGCCCTTTTCGCGTTCTGCTTGCGAGAAAAACCAGCAGCATCTTTCGGATCCAAGCGGGCAGGGCGTTGGCTTGCCAGCGCGAACCTGCTTAGACCCTCGTCGGGGCTCGTACCCCCGATGAGGGCAGGCCCGGCTGCGCGATAGTCCGCGAGGACACGGCCAGCAGACAGAGGGCTTGCGCTCGACGCTGTCCATCAGCCACTGAAGCGCCCCGGTGCCGGCCGCAAGGCAAGCCGGGATCGAGCCTTGAGGGTTTCGTGCCCCCGTTCGATCCTCGCGGCACCGGGGTGCTCTCGATTGCGCCGGGAGGGCGTGTGCCGGAATTCTTCCACGTCCTGCTGCTGGCCGCCGCCGCTTTTGTCGGCTTCGGTCTCGTCCGCCTGCTGCCGCGCCGGTTCCTGCAACCCGCTCGCATCGTGCATGAGTGGGAGCACGGACTGCTCTATGTCGACGGACGCTTCACGCGGGTCCTGCCGCCGGGGCGCTATCGTCTCGCAGGTTTGCGGGAGCGCCTGATCGTCACGCTGCCCCGGCTGGAGCGCATCGAACTCTTGCCAATGGTCGACGTGACCAGCGCCGATCGCCTGTCCTATCGGCTCTCGGGGGCGCTCGCCTACACCATCGTCGACCCGCGCACGGCCCATGAGGGCGAGTTCCGGGAGCGCTTGCGGCTGGCCGCCTCCGACGCCCTCATACGCCTTGTTTCCGAACGTAGCCTGGACGCCGTTCTCAGCGATCGTGCCAGGCTCGGCGATGCCGCGCTGGCGCTGATCGCGCAGCCCGTCTGCGGCTGCACCGTGTCGGAGTTCACGATCTCCGCCGTGACGCTGCCGCCCGAATTGCGCCGCCTGCATGCCGAGGTCGAACGGGCGCGGCTCGAAGGTCAGGCCGCATTGGAGCGCGCGCGCGGCGAGCAGGCCGCCCTGCGCTCGCTCGCGAATGCCGCGCGGATGCTCAAGGGCAATCCCGAGCTGATGAACCTGCGCCTGCTTCAGGCGCTTTCGGCTTCGGGCGGCAAGGGAGCGACACTCGTGCTTGGGCGCGATGCCTTCGCGCCGACCGGTTCCGCGGAGATGGCTTCCCCCAGAACGGAGGGCTGAGCATGCCGGCGCGGGATTCGAAACGGCTCGTCGTCACGGCCGACGATTTCGGCCTGAGCCTCGAGGTCAACGAGGCCGTCGAACAGGCCCATCGGAACGGCATCCTGACCGCTGCGAGCCTGATGGTCTCCGCCCCGGCCGCCTCGGATGCCATCGCGCGGGCAAAGCGCCTGCCGAGCCTGCGGGTCGGCCTGCATCTCGTGCTGGTCGAGGCCTGGCCGACGCTGCCTCCGGAAGAGATCCCCGACCTCGTCGGCGCCGACGGACTGATGCGGACCGATATGGGCCGGATCGGCCTGGACCTCGCCAGAAGCGCGCGGGCGCGGCGTCAGCTCGGTGCCGAGATCGCAGCCCAGTTCGAAGCCTATCGCGCGACGGGATTGCCGCTCGACCACGTCAACGCCCACAAGCATTTCCACGTCCATCCCGTCATCGCCGGAGCCGTCCTGAGGATCGGCCGTAATTTCGGCATGCGGGCGATCCGCGTGCCGCGCGAGCCGCGTGCGCTGCTGCGCCGAGCCGAGCCCGGTGCCAATCCGCGTGCCGCACTCGACAGCGCTCCCTGGGCGGCCTTGCTGGCCGTGCGCGCCCGCCAGGCCGGCCTGCTCATCCCTGATCGAACGCTCGGTCTTGCCTGGTCGGGCGCGATGACGACGCGCCGCGTCGCCGGCCTGCTCGCCCATCTGCCCGGCGGATTGACCGAACTCTACACGCATCCCGCGACCGCAAGCGGCTTTGCGGGCGAGGCGCCGGGCTATGCCTATGCGGCCGAACGCGATGCTTTGATCGCCCCCGAAAGCCTTGCGGCGGCTCGGGCTTCCGGTGCTCGGACCGGGGGGTTTTCGGACCTGCTCCGCGACGTGCGATAGCGCACTCGCCGCTGCCGCCGCCACAGCCAGTCCGGCGCCACGATCGGATAGCCAGCCCCATGTTTCCGATTTGTATCCAGCCGCTTAAGGCTTCCTGAACGGAGGTTTCAGAGGCGGTTAAATCGCGCTTCCTTATTCCCTGCATCCAGTGACGGCGAAGGCCGAAACCGCGCTGGATCATACCGGCGCATCCGATCCGCGGAGAGACCGCATCGGCGGTCCACCGACAGGGTGCGATGACGATCAACGGCCATGATTCGAGATCCGCAACCATTGTGCCGATCGCGAAACCCGCTGGGCGCGATCGCGGGTCCGACCGAGAACCCGCCGCGCTGCCCAAGCGCGGCCGTATCGACGCGCGCGCCCGGTACCGTCTCGGGCTGAGCCTGCGCCTCTACTACGCGGACCTGCTGGAGCAGCCCCTGCCAGAGCGGTTCACGCAGCTTCTCGACAAACTGACGCTCGCACCCAGCGATGAGGAGGACGCATGATGATGACGTCATCCACCCCGTTTCCCCAGCCGGCTGAAACCTCCTGCGGCGTCGATGATGAGATGCGCGCGCTGCTTCTCGGCGCGATTCCCGCGCTGAGGGCCTTTGCCTTCTCGCTGACCTACGATCTCGATCGCAGCGACGACCTCGTTCAGGACACGCTGGTGCGCGCCTGGACCAAATCCGACAGTTTTCGCCGCGGTACCAACCTCACGGCCTGGCTGTTCACGATCCTGCGCAATCTGTTCTACTCGGAGCAGCGCAAGCGCAAGCGCGAGGTCGAAGATGCCGACGGCTTCCATGCCGGCCGGATGACGAGCCTGCCGGAGCAGGAGATCCGCGTCGAACTCGCCGAGTTCCGTGCCGCTCTCGATCTCTTGCCCGTCGTCCAACGCGAGGCGCTGATCCTCGTCGGCGCCCAGAATTTCACCTACGAGGAGGCCGCTGTGATCTGCGGCGTCGCGGTCGGCACCGTGAAGAGCCGGGTCAGCCGTGCGCGCGGACGCCTGATCGAGAATCTCGGAATGCAGGGCTGCGACGACATCGGTGCCGACGCGGTCACCCGGGCGGCCTTGGAGCCGGCGTGACGCGGGCGCAGCGCGCTATTACAGGCTGCGCGCCACGCGGAACCCATTGGTGTAATAGCGGACGTCGTGGTCGTAGCGGAACCGTGCCGCCGAGCGTATGGCGCTCGCCTTGCTGGTGAAGGACCCGCCGCGCAGGACGCGCAACCCGCATTGTCCGCTGCGCCAGGCCGACCCGTCCGTCGGTGCCGAGCGGTAGCTGCTGTTCCAGCAATCCTCGACGAATTCGGCGGCATTGCCGGCCATGTCGAACAGGCCGAAGGCGTTCGGCCGGAACGATCCGGCCGGGAGCGTCGTGCCGGCCGGGTTCGGACCGCAATCGTCGCAATTGGCCCGGCCATTGCCCGCGGTAGCACCCCAGGGAAACGCTAACCGCGATCCGGCGCGCGCCGCATATTCCCATTCCGCCTCGCTCGGCAGCCGGTAGGCTTGGCCGGTTTGGGCCGACAGCCATTTGACGAAGGCTTGCGCCTCGTCCCAGCTGACGTCGATCACCGGCCGGTCGCCACGGCCGAACCCGTGATCGTCGATATCGGTCTTGCAGGCATTGGCGGCCGCGCAGGCATCCCATTGCGCGAATGTGATCTCGTGGCGGCCGATGGCGAAGGCCTTGGCGATCACGACGCGATGGACCGGCTTCTCGAAATCGCTGTCGGTCGAGCCCATCGCGAAATCGCCGGGCGGAACCACGACGAGGTCGGGGCAGGTGTCGCAATCCTTGAAGATCTCGCCGGGATTTGGCCCCCCGGATGGGGGGGGCGCAGCCGCGCCGCTTTCCCCGCCGGCCTCTGCTCGCTTGTCGACCGCCCCTTTGACCGGCGCGACAGGCGGCGCAGTCGCGCTCGCGGTCGGCGCTTGGGGCGCCGTGTCTCGGGCAATGTAGAAATCGGTCGAGAGCGAGGAGGAGACCTGCGGGACCAGACGCCGGCCGCTCGCCATGGCCACCGCTTGGCGGGTTTTCGAGAAGGCGGTTTCGAGCGTGACATCGGGTGCGGCGGTTTGGCGCTGAAGCTCGTCGAGGAACAGATCGTCCTCGCCGGGGCGCGGCTCGGCTGCACGCTGCCCCGTCCGCTGCGGGGCGGAATTGACGATGGCGAGCGTCCCGTCATGCAGTTCGAGTGCTGCGGGGCCGCCGGCCGTCAGCCCGAACCGATCGGCGACGACGTCGCTGCGCGCTGCATCGACGACGAAAATCTTGATCGCTGCGCCCCTGCGCGACAATTCGCTCTCGAAGGCATTGAGATCGACGCCTGCCTCGCGGGCATCGTTTTCCGAGACGCCCCTTGCATCGGCCGGCATCAGGAGCGTGGTCTGCTGGATTCGCAGCATGGCGCCGCGGAACAGAATCATCGCAGTCGTGCCCTTGCGGATTCTGCTCGTGAAATCCCGCAGAGCTTCCTTCAAGCGCACCGTATCGGCATGCTCGACGACCGTCGTCGCAAAGCCCGACCGGCCGAGCAATTCGGCGATCGGCCGGAAGGCCCGCTCTGTGGCTGCCCCGCCCGGCCGCGGCACGGGTGCGGAGATGAGCAGCGCGAGCCGTGGTCCTCGCGGCGCGGTGTCCTGGGCGCGAGGGCCCGGAATCACCCAGGCCAACGCCAGAAAAACCATCGCGACTGCGCTTGCGATCCTGCTCAAGACGAAACCGCTCCGCTCACGAGAATCCCGGCCTCCCGAAAAATCCCGCATGACGACGTCGGTCCGGTCGGGCCGCGCTGTCTTTTGAATTTGCCAGAAGATGAGGTTCGCTGCATCCTGTCTTCGTGCCCTTTCGCGGGTATCCGCGCCAGACGTTCGCAGCTGTGCGACGTCTGCCAGGATCGAGCAATCCGCGGGCCGAGCGGAAGGAGACCCGTGCGATGCGCGCGAAGCTTTGGCGAGTCCGGCATCTGCCGATCGTCTCGCTGATCCTGTTCCTGCCATTCGCCGCCCTGGCGGAGGGACCGAAACAGGGGGGACCGACACCCTCGCCACCCGGCGCCGCGGTGTATTTCATCGACATCAAGGACGGCGCCACGATCGGGACGTCGACCGTGGTGCATTTCGGCCTGCGCGGCATGGGCGTCACGGCGGCCGGGCAGCAGAAGGACAATACCGGCCACCATCATCTTCTCGTCGATGCTCCGCTACCGCCGCTCGACAAGGAAATCCCGAACGATGCCAATCACCTGCATTTCGGTGCGGGCCAGACCGAGACCACGCTCGAATTGCCGCCGGGCGAACATACGCTGCAGCTTCTGCTCGCCGATTCCAAGCACATCCCCCACAGCCCGCCGGTGATGTCGGAGCGAATCAAGGTCATCGTGAAGGAGGCCGTGCCGGCGGGTGGGGCCAAGCCCCCGCATGTCAGGCGCCCGTCGCCTCCCGGCGCCAAGGTCTACATCGTCGATCCCAAGGATGGCGGCTATGTCGGACGCAACGCCCTGATTCGGTTCGGGCTCGTGAATATGGGCGTGGCGCCGGCGGGCTTTGCCAAGCCCAATACCGGCCACCATCACCTCCTGGTCGATACCGACCTGCCGCCCTTCGACAAAGAAATCCCCAACGACTTCAATCACCTGCATTTCGGTGCCGGCCAGACCGAGGCCAAGGTCAGCCTGCCGCTCGGCAAGCACAAGCTGCAGCTCCTGCTCGCCGACGAGGACCATGTGCCGCATGATCCACCGATCTATTCCGCGCCGATCACGGTGACCGTGACCGCGACCGGCCGGCCTCCGCGGGTCAAACAGCGGCGCAAGCGGCGCGGCTGAGGCGAGAGCTGTCGATTCCGATGGTCAGGCCATTGGAAACGCAGCAAGATTGATTGCTTATGGCCGCGCCTTGCGGTTTGATGATCGCGAGGGCGCCAGTTGCGGCGCCCGGAGTCGCGTGATGCTGTGCGTCAGGCTCGCACGTTGCTGGGTTCTGCTCGCCTGCCTCGCCCTGCTGATTCTGCCGGGGGAAGGCTGGGCTGCGGATCGTCGCGTGGCGCTCGTGATCGGCAATTCCGGCTATCGCAACGCACCGCGCCTCGACAATCCCGTGAGGGATGCCAAGGCCGTCGCCGAGATGTTCAAGGCGGCCGGCTTCGACAGCGTCGATCTACAGCTCGATCTCGAAAGCCTGGAATTGAAGCGCGCGGTGCGCGCCTTCCTGCTCACCGCCGAGAATTCCGACATCGCGGTGCTGTATTTCGCCGGACACGGCATCGAAGTGAACAACATGAACTACGTCATCCCGGTCGATGCCCGGCTGAAGACGGATTTCGACGCGGAAGACGAAGGCGTGGCGCTCGAGCGGATCATCCGCGCGGTCGAGCCGGCAAGGCGCCTGCGGCTGGTGATCCTCGATGCCTGCCGGGACAATCCCTTCCTCAACACCATGCAGCGCACGGTCGGCATGCGCGCCATCACCGCCGGGCTCGGCAAGGTCGAGCCGGAGGCGAGCGATACCCTCGTCGCCTTCGCGGCGCGGGCCGGCTCGGTCGCCCGCGACGGGGAGCGCAACCACAGCCCGTTCACGGCCGCCCTGCTGAAGCACCTGCCGACGCCGGGCCTCGACATTCGCATCGCCTTCGGCCGGGTGCGCGACGATGTGCTCAAGACGACGGACGGCAAGCAGGAGCCCTTCGTCTACGGCTCGCTCGGCGGCTCGACGATCAGCCTCGTGCCCGGCGATGCCGCGCCGCCCGTCGCCCAGAAGCCGGCCGCTCCACCGCGCGACATGGCTGCCGAGACGCGCCGCGACTACGAATTCGCCGAGCGGATCGGCACGCGCCAGGCCTGGATGCACTTTCTGGAGGCGCACCCCGAGGGCTTCCTCGCCGATCTCGCGCGCACCCAGCTGAGCAAGGACCAGCCGCAGGAGGCCGCCGGCAAGCCGCCGCCCAAGACCGCCGCGCTCGACGTCAGCAAGCCGGAGACGCGCCGGCCCTCGATCGCGACGCCCGAGGTCGTGGCGGTGAAGCCGCCCGATCCCATCCCGCCGCTCATCGCCAAGCCCCCGCTGACCACGCCCAACCCGGCTGCTCCCGGCACGGGCGATTCCTGCGCGCGTGACCGGGAACGGCTGACGCGGCTGCGCGAGGAGCCGGTCGTCGCCGAGATCGTGAAGTTTTCGCGTGATCTCGCCTGCGCGGCCTTGCGGCCGCAGGTCACGCGGCTTCTGGAGAGCACGGCCGATCCCGCCGAGACGGCCCCACTCGCCGTGGCTCCGGTCCGACAGGCGCCGGTTGCGGCAAAGCCCGACCCGCTGCCCCTTCCGAAGACGCCCGCGATCACGGCGCCGCAGTCGATCGTCAAACCCGCCGTCGCCACGGCAGAGCCGCCGGCAACCCGCCCGAAAGTTGCGCCGATTCCGGCCGCGAACTCAGGTCCGCCATCGGCCTCCTGCGCGCAGGAAGGCCGCACGCTGGAGCGCCTGCGCGCGTCCCCCGACCTCAAATCCGTCGACGCGTTCGCCCGCTCGATGAACTGCGCCGCGCTCAAGCCGCAGGTGATGCGCCTGCGAGAGAGCTTGCAGGATTAGGCGATTTTCCCTCGCCCCTCTGCGGGAGAGGGTGGGCCTCGCGTCAGCGAGGGTCGGGAGAGGGGAGCACCGCCCTCTCCGGATAGACCTGAGCCGGCCCCTCTCCCGCCTGCTCCGCAGGCACCCTCCCCCGCAAAGGGGGGAGGGTCGACCTCCGTGCCTCGCCCTTATTACCGAGTTGGCTCACCCGACCGCCAGTTTGTCGAGCTTGCCTTGGCACTCCCGCTCGCTGTCCCTGTCTCCGATCCGGCGATAGAGCGGCAACGCCGTCTCATAGGCCTCGCGTGCCGCCTCGTGATCGGAGCGGGCCAGGGCGATATTGCCCCGGCTCTTAATGCAATTTGCCTCGCCGAGCAGGTCGCCGATCTGTCGAAAGAGCGGCAAGGCCGTCTCAAAGGCGTCGCGCGCCGCCTCGTGATCGGAGCGGGCCAGGGCGATCTCGCCCAGGCTCAGGATGCAGTTTGCCTCGCCGAGTAGGTCTCCGATCTGGCGATGGAGCGGCAAGGCAGTCTCGATAGCGGCGCGTGCAGCTTCATGATCCGAGCATGCCAGCGCAATGTTGCCCAAGTTCTGAATGCAGTTTGCTTCGCCGAGCAGGGAGCCCACTTGGCGGTAGAGCGGCAAGGCTGATTCGAAAGCGGCGCGCGCAGAGTCATGATCCGAGCGGACCAGGGCGATCCGGCCGATGTCCTTGATACAGTGCGCCTCGCTGCGCACGTCGCCAACCAGACGATAGAGCGGTATTGCCTTCTCGTAGGCGGACTTCGCTACCTCGTGGTCAAAACGCGCCAGCGCGATGTCGCCCGAGTGCTCAATGCACAGCGCTTCGCCGTGCAGATCTCCATCTTCGCGGCAAGTGACACCAAGTTCGCTGAGCACGGGCGCAGAAAGCGACGCAATGGACGTAAATCTGTAGAACCCATGAAGCGCAGCCATTGCTTCGTGGCGCCGCCCGCCCTCAATCACGGCGCGTATCGCGGCATCAACGTTGGGATATTCTGGCGTCAGGCGTGCCACCGCCCCCACACCGGCCTTTGTGCCTATCGCCTCACCACGCTCGCGCGTCAGCGTGAGAAAATGCGCCGGCCAAGCCGTACCGTCCGGTGATTCCGGCCTATGGTGCCGTTTGGCGTGGTCGCGGATCGGCGGAAGCATATCGAGGCGGGTGTCGCGCTCGATCGCGAGGCCGATGCGGATCAGTGCGTTCTCGGCCGTATCGCCACTCCTGCCGAGTAGCGCGTCGCGATCTTCCGCGCAGAGGCCGGCCGGCAGATGGCCGAGCAGGCGGAACAGGCGGCGCGCCTCGTCGGTCAGGCGCTGCGAGCGCAGCGACAGCTCGATCGAGTGCGGCAGCGAGGTGAGGCGGGCGGCCTCGTAGTCCGGGTCAGTGGCGAGTTCTGCGCCGATCTCGGTCCAACGCATCCACAAGGCGGCGAGCGTGGTGCGGGAATAGGCCTGGCGGGCGACGAGTTCGATCGCCAGCGGGATGCCGCCGAGCGCCGCGATGAAGCGGGGCAGGTCGGGGTCGTCCGGGGCGATTCTTTTGGCATAGTGGCGGAACAGGGTGGCGGCATCGCCCGCATCAAGGCCGTGGATCTCCTCGACCTGCCAGTCCGGACCGTCGACGAAATCCGAACCGCGGAAGGAGGCGAGCAGGGTCAGGCCGGGAATCGCGGCGAGGTCTGCCAGGGTCGCCTCAGTGGCACGGCGCTCGGCTCTCGGGTCCCAGGGCGTTTCGAGATTGTCGAGCACGATGAGGCCCGGCGCAGCGCCGAGCCGCTGTAACGCGGCCCCGAACCCGTCCTTCGGCTCCAAGCCGAGCGCGCCGAGCACAGCATCGCAAAGGGTCTCGGTGCTCGGAGCATTCTCCAGCGCGACGAACCACCGGCATTCACCGAAGCGCGCTACGACGTCAGAATGATTGCCGATGGCCTGGGTCAGCGCGGTCTTGCCGATGCCCGGCCCGCCCTGGACCAGAATGGCCGCGCCTTCGCTCGAAGCCAGCAGCGCATCGCGCAGGGCGGTGACGATCTCATCGCGGCCGAGGAAATGTGCGGTCGGGCGGGGGATGGGGATGCGCTTGGTTGGTGGTGAGGCGCACGGTGTGGGCTCCGCAATTGGAGCTTCGCCATCATAGGCCTGCCGCAGCGCGATGCGCGCGGCATCGTAAGCGGGATTATCGCCGAACAGAGCCTTTTCGATGCTGGCGAAATCGTTCACTCGGTCCGATTCGCCCGAGAGCCATTTGCGCACGGCGCGGTCGCTCACGCCGACGGCGCCCGCGAATTCCTTGATGCCCCAGCGCTTGCCGGGCCGATCCGGCTGCCCGTCTGGCCGCGTCCCGTTCTTCAAATGCCGATCGAGTGCTTCGGCGAAGGAACTGGGTTCCGGATTATTCCGCGAAGTTCCGCAAGAGTCCGGCGGGGCCGAAGAGTGCATTCGAGGACGTCGAGAGTGCCGGGCAATCTGCAGTCTGTGGGGAACCGTCGCAACTTAAGACGGAACCCAAGCAATGTTGCCCTTGATCCTCATGGCCATCGCGGCCGAATGCAACCCGTATGTCGCCTTCGCAAGAGACGTCGCCCACATCTTCGAACAGGCGGCGCATTACCTGCATGCCTGTGAGCTACACAGGGCTCTGCATTGCAGCTTCGGGGCCTACCTGGTTCGTCACGCGGCACTGCTGCGGCGCGGCGGCAAGAACGACGCGGCTCGCGAGACCAGCGCGCATGGCCTCGTCTATTGCATGCTCGGTTTGAGCTGATGCCGTGCATTCCTATCGGCACTCAGCTCGATCTGGAATTGTCGCGCCGCCCCTCTCCCGCCTGCTCCGCAGGCACCCTCCCCCGCAGAGGGGGGAGGGTTTTGGCTCACGCCCCATACCCAGCCAGAAACACTCGCACCGCCTCGGCGACGCGGCGTGCCTTCTCCTCTTCGGTCGGCGGTTCGCCGCTCGCGAAAAGGTGGCGGGTGAAGAGGCCGGCTTGGCAGAGATGCAGGAAATGCGCGGCAGCAAGTTCCGTATCGGCCGCGCGCAGCCGCCCGGCCGCGACCTGCGTGTCGAAATAGGTAGCGAGCCGGCCGATGCCGCAGGCCGGGCCCGCTTCGAAAAAGGCCTGGCCGAAACGCGGGAATTTTTCGGTGGCACCGATCACCATGCGGATCACCGAGACATGCGCGGGCTTGAGCATCTCGGTGAGATAGCTCAGCCCGAGCCGGGTCAGCGCGCCTTCGACATCCGGGTCTTCGGGATCGAGCTGGAACAGGGCTTCGGCAAGGCAGCGCTTCTCCGACGAGGTCAACGCCTCGAACAGAGCCTCCTTCGAGTCGAAATAGACATACAGCGTGCCCTTCGAGACGCCGGCCGCCTTGGCGATTTCGCCCATGCTGGCGCCGTCAAAGCCGGATGCGCGAAACACCGCGCGCGCGCCGTCCAGAATCTGGCTCCGCTTGTTGCCGTCGGTCTGGGCCGGTTGCTGTGCTGCGCGCCGTTCTGCCCGCTCCCACCCCGCCAAGATGCCCATGATCGAATGCCGCCCCGACATCATTGACCGAACCGTTCAGTCAATCTATGTATGATCCCGAATCCTCAGGGCGTCAACCTGCCCAATGCGATGACCGAACGGTTCGGTCATAAAGCGGAGAGCGAGCCATGACCCTGCGCGAAGAGGCTCATCGGGATCAGTTTCGGCGGGATCAGTTTCTGGACGAGGAGCCCGAACAGGACGCATCCCCGGCGGTCGCCCGCGAGGCCGGGCCGGATCGCGCCAAATCCGATCCCCGCAAGCCCGATCCCCCCAAGCCCATGCCGGAATCGAAGGCTGGAGAGCCATCGCCTGCCGTGACCATGCAGGCCGGCGGCGATGTGACGGCCCCGGTCCGCAAGCGCCCACTACGCAGGCTGGTGCTTTCGCTTCTCGCGCTCGGCGTGCTCGGCGGCGGCGCCTATGAGGCCTGGCATTACGTCACGGTCGGGCGTTTCCTGGTCTCGACCGACGATGCCTATGTCCAGGCGGATATCTCGGTCCTCGCCGCCAAGGTGCCGGGCTATGTAGCCGCCATACCAGTCATCAACGGGCAGGCGCTCAAGAAGGACGATGTCCTCGCGCGGCTCGACGATGGCGATTACCGCCTCGCGCTGCAGGCGGCCAAGGACAAGCTGGCGACACAAGAGAGCACGGTGTTCCGCATCGGCCGCCAGGTCGAGGCCTCGCAGGCTCAGGTCGCGCAGAGCGCCGCGCAGGTCGATGCCGCCCGGGCCGATGCCCTGCGCGCCGCGAACGATTATTCGCGGGCGAGCCAGATCCAGGCGGATTTCGTCGCCAAGACCCGGCTCGATCAGACGAAAGCCGATCGCGACCGCACCGAGGCTGCGGTGAAGGGCGCCGAGGCGGCGCTGATTGCGGCAAAGGCCAATGTCGAGGTGCTCGCCGCGCAGAAGCGCGAGGCCGAGAATGTCGCCAGGGAGTTCGCCACCGCGGTCGACCGTGCCCAGCGCGATCTCGACTTCACGGTGATCCGTGCGCCGACCGATGGCGTCATCGGCAACAAGGCGGTCGAGGCCGGCGCCTATGTGCAGCCCGGCTCGCGCGTCGCCGCCCTGGTGCCGCTTTCGAGCGTGCGGGTCGATGCGAATTTCAAGGAGACGCAGGTCGAGCACATGAGGGTCGGCCAGACAGCCCATATCCGGGTCGATGCCTATCCCGATCGCGACATTCTCGGCACGGTCGAGTCTTTCTCGCCGGCCTCCGGCTCGGTGTTCAGCCTGCTGCCGCCGGACAATGCCACTGGCAACTTCACCAAGATCGTGCAGCGCCTGCCCGTGCGGATCCAGGTGCCGGGGCAGGTCGCGCGCGAGGGCCTGCTGCGGCCAGGCCTTTCGGTCACGGTCAGCGTCGATATCCGTGGCCCGAAATCGAGACAGCCGAAAGCGACCGAGCCGGAATCCGAAAGCGCGCCCGCGACGAGTTCCGTTACGCCTGACGCGAAGCCGGCCGTGAACGGGATGGCGAGTGCGCCCTCGGCTGCGGTCGCGGGCGCCCGTCAATCCGCCGGGCATCACTGAGCGGAGGGCTCGGCCATGGCCGCCACCGCCGCCATCGCACCGGCCGCCGCCCCTGCCGATCCGCCGATCGACAGGAGGCGGATGGTCGCCTTCCTGTGCATGGTGTTCGGGATGTTCATGGCGATCCTGGACATCCAGATCGTCTCGGCCTCGCTGAACGAGATCCAGGCGGGACTTTCGGCCTCGGCCGACGAGATCCCCTGGGTGCAGACGAGCTACCTCATCGCCGAGGTCATCGCGATCCCGCTCTCCGGCATGCTCTCACGGGTGCTCTCGACGCGCTGGATGTTCGTGATCTCGGCCGCCGGCTTCACGCTGATGAGCCTGATGTGCGCCACCGCCTCGACGATCAACGAAATGATCGTCTGGCGTGCGCTTCAGGGCTTTATCGGCGGCGGCATGATTCCGACCGTGTTCGCCTCGGCCTTCACGATCTTTCCGCCGAGCAAGCGCAGCCTGATCTCGCCGATGATCGGGCTCGTCGCAACGCTCGCCCCTACGATCGGCCCGACGATCGGCGGCTACCTCACCGATCTGTTCTCCTGGCACTGGCTGTTCCTGATCAACCTCGTGCCCGGCACCTTCGTGACGATCTCGACCTGGATGCTCGTCGATTTCGACGAACCGGATTTCAGCCTGCTCGAGAATTTCGACTGGTTCGGCCTCGCGAGCATGGCGGGCTTCCTCGGCTGCCTCGAATATGTGCTGGAGGAGGGCCCGAACCACGACTGGCTGCAGGACGAGGCGGTCTTTACCTGCGCGGTGATCGGCGGGGTCTCGGCGCTGGCGTTCTTCTGGCGGGTGCTGAGCGCGCGCCAGCCGATCGTCGACCTCTACGCCTTCACCGACCGCAACTTCGCCACCGGTTGCATCGCCAGCTTCGTGCTCGGCATCGGGCTCTACGGACTGACCTATCTCTATCCGGTCTATCTCGCCCGCGTGCGCGGCTACTCGGCCCTGATGATCGGCGAGACGATGTTCGTCTCAGGCCTCTGCATGTTCGCGACGGCGCCGATCGCCGGACGCTTCCTGCGCAATGCCGATCCGCGCCTCCTGATGGGCGCGGGCTTCCTCGGGCTCGCCGCCAGCACCTGGATCATGACCGGCCTGACCAAGGATTGGGATTTCTGGGAAC
The DNA here is from genome assembly GCA_044227265.1 of Methylobacterium sp. Lineage (GTDB taxonomy): Bacteria > Pseudomonadota > Alphaproteobacteria > Rhizobiales > Beijerinckiaceae > Methylobacterium. The sequence continues at coordinate 90,119 of JBGAFL010000003.1, read as the reverse complement.
TGCTCTGGCCGCAGATCCTGCGCGGTTGCTCGCTGATGTTGTGCATGATCCCGATCAACATCGTCGCGCTCGGCACGCTGCCGCCGGCGCGAATGAAGAATGCGAGCGGCCTCTACAACCTCACGCGCAATCTCGGCGGCGCCGTCGGCCTCGCGCTGATCAACACGGTTCTGAACCAGCGCTGGGACCTGCATCTCGCGCGCCTGCACGAGGCCGTCACCTGGTCCAATCCGCAGGCGTTGGAGCGGCTCGACCAGATTACGCGGAATTTCCGGTCGCTCGCCGCCAATGCCGATACGATGGCTTTGAAGAGCCTCACGAACACGGTGCGTCTGCAGGCGATGGTGATGAGCTTCGAGGACGTGTTTCTCGTCCTCACCCTGCTCTTCATCGCCATGACCTGCGCCATTCCGCTGGTGCGCAAGCCCCAGGCGGCCGGCCCTGGCGGTGGTGGAGGGCATTGAGGCGATACGCGCGCTTCTCCCTCCCCCGCAGAGGGGGGAGGGGGTTTGAGGCGTGTCTGCCTCACAAGGCGAACCGGCTGACATCCCATAACAGCTCGACGAAACACTTCGCGCCGTGCTCGATCAGTGCGCGTCCCGCGTCCGCCCTGCCGAGCCGCGCATCGCCGATTGCGCCGGAGGGGTGAAGATCGCCGGCCTTCCAGGCGAAGCCGGCCGGGCGCCCGGCCCGCAACACCGAAAACTCCCGTTCCATCGAGAGCGTGCGCGGCGCGAATTCCGCGATCTTGTCCCTGCGCACGAGATCCGGCCTCAATTCCAGCATCAGGGCCGTCTCGATGCCGCCCGCATGGATGCCGTGGCGGATCTCGTCCTCCGGAAACAGCCCGTCCGGAAACCCGAGCCGGCTCCAGGAGGTCGTCACCGCGATCATGCCGAGGCCGCGTAGCCGGCCCGCGACGAGGTCGATCACTGGGCTGTTGCCGCCATGCGAAGAGACGATGACGAGCCGTGAGCAGCCTGCGCGAAACACGCTCGCGCCTATCTCGCTCCAGCCCCTCAGTGCAGTCTCGGGAGTGAGAGTCAGAGTGCCTGGAAAGGCGTCGTGCTCTTCGGAGAGGCCGATCGTCTGAATTGGCAAGGTCAGCACGTCGAGGCCGTCGGGCACTAAGGCGGCGACCTTGTCGAGATAGCCCCGAGCGATGATCGTGTCGGTGCCGAGTGGCAGATGCGGCCCATGCTGCTCGATCGCTGCAACGGGCAGGACCGCGATCGCGCGCGTCCAATCACGCGATCGCATCTCCTCCGTCGTCAGGTCGAACCAGGGCGTTGCGGGCATGGCGCAAGCCTTGGCACGGAAGCGCCGCGCCGTCGATGCGGATGCGCCTCGCCGCTCGAATTGTTCAGCGGCGCTGGCTCAGCAGCCAGCCGAGGCCGAATGCCACCGCAGCGACCAGGGCGAGGGTCGTCGCCTTGTTGTCCTCGGCCCGGGTGGCGAGCGCTCGCCCTCTCTGTCCGACGGCATCTCCGTAATACCGCGCCCGCCCGGCCGCCTCGTCGCGAAAGGCTCGGCCGCGCTCGAACGTATCGTCACGAAGATCGCGCCCGCGTTCCACGACACCGTCGGCGAAGTCTCGGCCGTCGCGGACCAATTGGTCGGCATGGGAATGGGCGCGGCCATAGGCTGATTGAGCAGCACCGGCGACCTGCTCGTAGGCGCCCTCCATCTGCGGCCGGGCACGGCCGCTCATCGCGCCGAGCGCGCTCCGGCCGCGTCCACGCAGGTTCCGCAGCCCACCTTCGATCTGGTCTCTGTTCATGGATATCCTTTTTCTTGGCCGCTTTCTTGGCCGCGCGTCTTGGCCGCGCGTCTTGGCGCGCCCTTCAGAAGCCCCGCTTCATCCGCGTGGCGGCGTCCCTCATCCCCTGCTTGGCATCGCCGACCAGTGTCTGGGCCTTGCCCCGGACCTCCTGGGCCATGCCTTCCGATTGAAGCCGCGTGTTGCCGGTGACCCGGCCGACATTCCGCTTGGCGGCGCCGGCAACCTGATTGACCGCGCCCTTGATCCTGTCTGTGGTGCTGCTCATCGGACACGCTCCGCATCGGTCGGCCGCACGGATGGGACCGCCTCTCGGCAGAAGGAACGGGATGTCGAAGACGAAGGTTCCGCGCCTGGTCGTGTCCGGTCGGCGGTGCGTGGCTACCGTCTCGGGACCGGCCGGAGGGTTCCGACGGTCAGAAAAGATTCCTCATCGAATATTGCGACGCCGTTCAAAAATTTTGCAGAAGCCTTTCGGGAACGAAGCGTCGCGAGATAATTGAATTCAAAATTCCTCCGTCTAGAAACAGGAGGTTCAACGAGACCAATCAGGAGGGGACGCACATGGCCGTGCAAGCAGCCGATCCAGCCCTGCGCGCGGCCGCCTATTCCGATGAAAAGGCCGATGCGCCCATCCTCGGCCGCTGGGGGCAGCTCTTCCTCGGTGTGCTCTGCATGTCGATGATCGCCAACCTGCAATATGGCTGGACGCTGTTCGTCAACCCGATCAACGACAAGTACCAATGGGGCAAGCCGGCGATCCAGATCGCCTTCACCATCTTCGTGGTGACCGAGACCTGGCTGGTGCCGATCGAGGGCTGGTTCGTCGATCGCTACGGCCCGCGCGTGGTGACTTTGTTCGGCGGGCTGCTCTGCCTGATCGGCTGGGCGATGAATTCCGTCGCCGATTCCCTATGGTTCCTCTATTTCGCCGCTGCGATCAGCGGCATCGGCGCGGGCGCGGTTTATGGCACCTGTGTCGGCAACGCGCTGAAATGGTTTCCCGACCGGCGCGGCCTTGCAGCCGGCCTCACCGCCGCAGGCTTCGGTGCCGGCTCGGCCATGACGGTCGTGCCGATCGCAGCGATGATCGCCGAGAGCGGCTACGAGCAGACCTTCCTGGTCTTCGGCATCGGCCAGGGTCTGGTCGTGATGCTTGCCGCCTTGATGCTCTCGGCCCCGAGCGCCGGCTACAAGGATCGGATGCTCGCTGGCCGGACGGTCGCCAATGCCGTGACCCGCCACCAGTATTCCTGGCGCGAGATGGTGCGGACCCCGGTCTTCTGGCTGATGTACCTGATGTTCGTGATGATGGCGGCCGGAGGCTTGATGGCGACCGCCTCGCTCGCCCCGATCGCCAAGGACTTCAAGGTCGACGGAATTCCGGTCTCGATCCTCGGCCTGACGCTTCCGGCCCTGACCTTCGCGCTCACCATCGACCGGATCCTCAACGGGCTGACCCGGCCCTTCTTCGGCTGGGTCTCCGACAAGATCGGGCGCGAGAATACGATGTTTCTCGCCTTCATGATCGAGGGGGCCGGTATCCTGACGCTCGGCCTGTTCGCTCATAACCCGTTGGCCTTCGTGCTGCTGACCGGCCTCGTCTTCTTCGCCTGGGGCGAGATCTATTCGCTGTTCCCCGCGACCTGCGGCGACACCTTCGGCGACAAGAACGCGACGACCAATGCCGGGCTGCTCTACACCGCCAAGGGCACGGCCGCTCTGCTGCTGCCGATGTTCCTCGGCATCCACTCTCTGACGGGCAGCTGGCAGGCGGTGTTCTACGTCGCCGCGGGCATGGCGTTTGCGGCAGGCATCCTGGCGATTGTCGCGCTGAAGCCGCTGCGCGCCCGGTTCGTGGCCGCGAGCCAGTGAGGACGCTTTTCGCAGCGCAGACAGGATACGCGCCATGAGTATCGCGATCGTCGGAGCCGGCGCCATCGGCGGCTATCTCGGTGTCCGGCTGGCGGAAGCCGGCGAGGACGTCACCTTCATCGCGCGCTCGAATGCGCAGGCGATCCGCGAGCACGGCCTCACTCTGATCGAGGAGGACGGCTCGAAGAAGCACGCCAAGCCAAAAGCCTTCCGCTCGATGGCGGAGGCCGGCCCGCACGACATCGTGCTGCTCACGGTCAAGGCGCATCAAGTCGGACCGATCGCGGCCGAACTCACCCACCTGATCGGTCCCGACACGAGCGTCGTGACCATGCAGAACGGCATTCCCTGGTGGTACTTCGCCGGCGGCCATGGCGGCCAATACGAGGGCACGCAGATCGAGGCGGCCGATCCCGGCGGCACCATCGCCGCGCATCTCGATCCGAAGCGGGTCATCGGCTCGGTGGTCTATCCGGCGGCAGTCCTGACCGCGCCAGATACCGTCACGGTAATCGAGGGCAACCGTTTCGGCCTCGGCGAACTCGACGGTTCGAAATCCGAGCGCGTGCTCGACCTTTCGCAGCGCCTGACCAAGGCCGGGTTCAAGGCGCCGGTCACCGGGGACATCCGGGCCGAGATCTGGCTCAAGCTCTGGGGGAACCTGAGCTTCAACCCGATCTCCGCATTGAGCCACGCAACGCTCGAGGACATCTGCCGCTTCCCCGACACGCGCGAGATCGCCGCCGCGATGATGCGAGAGGCGGAGGCCATCGCCAATGCGCTCGGCGTGCGGTTCAAGCTCGGCATCGACAAGCGCATCGCGGGGGCCGAGAAGGTCGGCGCCCACAAGACCTCGATGCTGCAGGATGTCGAAGCCGGACGCCCGATCGAACTCGAGGCTTTGGTCGGCTCGGTGATCGAGCTCGGTCGCCTCGTCGGCGTGCCGACGCCTCATATCGATACCGTCTATGCGCTGATGCGGCTGCTCGCGCAGAGCCTGGAGCGCGCGAATGGCCGCCTCGCCATCGCCTCCGGGTGAGCAACGCGGCCTGTCCGCAGCGATCGAACCCAAGCCGACTTCCCGAGGACAATCCGTGGCCGACGCAACAACACTTCAAGCACTCATTGCGGACGGCACTGGCGAGGCCACCGCTCTCTCGAGCCCAGGCGGCCTCCCGCTGAGCTTTTCCGCTTTGCGCGCGCTGACCGATCGCATCGTTGCGACACTCAATGCGCACGGTATCGGGCGCGGCGACCGTGTCGCGATCGTGTTGCCGAACGGGCCGGAAATGGCGGCCGCCTTCATCGCGATCGCTGCCGGCACCACCTCGGCACCTCTGAATCCCTCCTACAAGGCTGACGAGTTCGAGTTCTACCTGAACGATCTCGGTGCGAAGCTCGTCGTGGTCGCGCAGGGCAGCGACACGCCTGCCATTGCCGTCGCCGAAAAGCTCGGCGTGCCGGTTGCCCGCCTGATCCCGACGCCGCAGGGCGGCGCCGGCAGCTTCACGCTCGATTTTGCCGGCAAAGCGAAAGCGCCGACGGTAGAGGGCGGTCTGGCGCGTTCAGATGACGTCGCGCTCGTGCTGCACACTTCCGGCACGACCTCGCGGCCCAAGATCGTGCCGCTGACCCAGGCCAATGTCTGCGCCTCCGCGCGCAACATCCGGCGGGCGCTCGCCTTCTCGGCGCAGGATCGCGGCCTCAACATCATGCCGCTGTTCCATATCCACGGCCTGATCGCGGGCATCCTGGCGCCGCTCTCGGCCGGTGGGCAGGTTTGCTGCACGCCGGGCTTCAACGCGCTGAAATTCTTCGGCTGGATGAGCGAGGCGCGCCCGACCTGGTACACGGGCGTCCCGACCATGCATCAGGCGATCCTGGGCCGTGCCGCGCGCAACAGGGAGGTGATCACCGCCAATCCGCTGCGATTCATCCGCTCCTCCTCCTCCTCGCTGCCGCCGCAGGTGATGAAGGAACTCGAGGAGACGTTCGGGGCTCCGGTGATCGAGGCCTATGGCATGACCGAGGCCGCCCACCAGATGGCGTCGAACCCGCTGCCGCCAAAAGCGCATCATGCGGGCTCGGTCGGCCTGGCGGCGGGGCCGGAAATCGCGGTGGTCGACGAGGAGGGCGAGAGCCTGCCGGCGGGGGAGACTGGCGAGATCGTGATCCGCGGCGACAACGTGATGGCAGGCTATGAGAACAACCCCAAAGCCAATGCCGAGGCCTTCACCCGGCAGGGCTGGTTCCGCACCGGCGACCAGGGGGTGCTCACGCCCGAAGGCTATCTCTCAATCACTGGGCGCTTGAAGGAGATCATCAATCGCGGCGGCGAAAAGATTTCCCCGCGCGAGGTCGACGAGATCCTGATGGACCATCCGGCTGTGGCCCAATGCGTGACTTTCGCGATGCCGCACGACAAGCTCGGCGAGGATGTCGCGGCAGCGATCGTTCTGCGCGAGGGTGCAGCGGCGGCGGAGAAGGAGATCCGTGGCTTCGCCTCCGAACGCCTCGCCCCGTTCAAGGTCCCGGCAAAAATCGTGATCCTCGAAGAAATCCCCAAGGGCGCGACCGGCAAGCTGCAGCGGATTGGGCTGGCGCAGAAGCTGGGGTTGGGTTGAACCCGCTCTTCACACCCCCGCCGCCAAAGCCGATCGCATGATCCATGAGGCGGGCCGAGCTTTGCCATACAAATGGCGCAGCCATTGCGTAGCTTCACCGAACGGGGTGCATGTGGTGAAGAGCTAGAGTGATGAAGCGTCTCGCGTCGATCGGATTGGTCCTTCTGCCGGTTCTTGGCCCGACCACCGGCTGGTCCGGCGAGATGGTGAGCGGGCCTGCGAAGGTCCTTGATGGAGACACGCTGGTCGTGGCCGGCAAGGTCGTTGGTCTCTATGGGATTGCTGCACCCGGCCTCAAGGACACCTGCCTGAACGCCAAGGGGCGCAGCTACGAATGCGGCCGCGCTTCAGCCAATGCGCTTCAGCACCATATCCGGCAGGCGAACCTGACCTGCGATCTGGGTGAGACCGATGCGTCCAAGCGGGCACTCGCGGTCTGCCGCCTGCGCCAGGAAGACCTCGGTGCCTGGATGGTCGGGCAGGGCCATGCCGTCGCCGACCGCCGTGTCCAGACCTCCTATGTCCGGGTCGAGACGCCGGCCTGGGGCAAAAGGATCGGCCTGTGGGGTGGCTCCTTCGAAGATCCGACCGGGCGCAAGCGTGACGCCTACGGGCAAATGACCGCGGTGGCCGGGGTGCAGAACGCGGGCGAGGAATAGGTCGAAGGCGCACCCTTTCTCGTCACGGTGTGGAATCGGCACGCCCGCTGCGCGGCAGGTATCGCTTCAGGGCAAAGCCGGTGCCGCATCGTTACGCGGGTCGCGTGACCGGCGTAGCCTGAGGTAACCGCTCCTGTCGCCGATCGAGTTCAAATCTCGATCTCGGTCCCGACCTCGATCACTTGCCGCGCCGGCACGCAGAAATGCGCGCCGCTGCGCTCGGCGTTGCGCTGCATGAGGGCAAAGAGGGCTTCTCGCTGATCCGACATGCCGCGCCCGTTGCTCCCCGGAATGATCGTCTCCTGCCCGATGAAGTAGGTGAGGTCATCGAGGATCTCCGGCGGGATCAGCCCGTGCGCGACGGCGCATTGCAGACCCTCCGGAATCGAGGCCTGCTCCATGAAGCCGTAGCGCAGCACCACGCGAAAGATGTCCGGCGTGATCGGCCCGCCGACCGCGCGCTCGGCAGGCGGCATCACCGGAACCTCGGTGAACAGGCAGGTCACGATCAGCACGCGCTTCTGCAGGGCGCCCGAGCGCTCGACCAGCCGGGTCAGCGGCAGCGGAATTCCCTTCGTCGCCGAGGACAGAAAGGCGGCATTGCCGGGAAGGGTCAGCGGCGGGTCGCGCTTCAGGCGCTCCAGGAACGCGGATTCCGGCTGGCGCAGGGAGACCCGCTCCTGTTCGAGGCAGGCATTGCCGCGCCGCCATGTCAGCATCAGGAAGGCGATGGTGGCGGCGATGAGCAGGGGAAACCAGCCGCCGTCGAAGAGCTTGGCACTGTTGGCGCCGAGGAAGATCAGGTCGATCACCAGGAAGAAGCCGTTGGCGGCGATGACCAGCAGCGGATTGAAACCCCATTTCAGGGCGACGAGCGCCGCGAGCAGGGTGGTGATCGCCATCAGTGTCGAGACGGCAACGCCATAGGCTCCGGCTAGTGCGCTCGAGGATTTGAAGATCAGCACTGCGCTGATCGTGCCGAGAGCGAGCAGGAGATTGACGGTCGGCACGTAGATCTGGCCGCGCTCCTCATGAGCGGTATGGACTACCCGCATCGGCGGCAGAAAGCCGAGCTTGATCGATTGCTCGGTCAGCGAGAACACCCCGCAGATCACGGCCTGCGAGGCGATGATGGTGGCGAGCGTCGCGAGTGCGATCAGCGGGTAATGCGCCCAGCCCGGCGCCAGCAGGAAGAACGGATTCTCGATCGCTTCGGGTGATGTCAGGATAAGGGCGCCCTGGCCGAAATAGTGGATGACGAGGGCCGGAAGCACGAGCCCGAACCAGGCGATGCGGATAGCGCTCGCGCCGAAATGGCCGAGATCGGCATACATCGCCTCGCCGCCGGTGACCGCAAGGAAGGCGGCGCCGAGCATCGCGAAGCTGACATGCAAAGGTGCGTGGGTGAGGAAATCGACCGCGCGCCAGGGATTGGCGGCAGCGAGAATCTGCGGTGCATGGACGATGCTGCCGATGCCGAGCATCGCCAGCACCAGGAACCAGACCACCATCACGGGGCCGAATAGGCGGCCGATGAAGCCGGCCCCCTGTTTCTGCATCAAGAAGATGCCAACCAGGATGGCGACTGTGGTCGGCACCACGAAATGGTGGAGCGCCGGGGCGTCGACCTGCAGGCCCTCCACCGCCGAGAGCACAGAGATCGCCGGGGTTATGGCGCCGTCGCCGTAGAGGAGCGCTGCACCGATGAGGCCGACGACCAGCAGCACGGCCTTCCAGCTGCCGGGCGCGGCATGGCGTGCGCCGAGGAGGGCCAGCATGGCGACGATGCCGCCTTCGCCCTTGTTGTCCGCGCGCAGGATCAGCACGGCGTATTTCAGCGAGACGACGAGGATCAGCGCCCACAGGATCAGGGAGACCGCCCCGTTCACTGCCATCGGGCTCGGCACGCCGCCTGGGCTTGCCGCCTTGATCGCCTCCTTGAAGGCATAGAGCGGGCTGGTGCCGATATCGCCATAGACGACGCCGAGCGCTCCAAGCAGCAGGGCCGGCCGCGCCGTGCCCCGTTCTCCTTCGCCTGGTGCGAGACCCGGGGTGGCGAGGCCCGGAACGGCAATTTGGCTCAAGGCGTGCTCCGGGTTCTCAGACCGGGTTGTATCCAATCTAGGCAACAATTCGGGGAGTGTCAGCAGCCCGATTCATTTGCGTGTTAGAAGCAAGCTCGACCGTTCCGCGACCGCCATGCGCGCGGCCGACCGCCGGTGATGATGCCCATCGTCTTGCCGAATCGGCCGCATCCAGTCGCCGAGATTCCCGACAATGCGGGAGCTGACCACAATTGTTCCGAGGCTGGAAAACCTACCCAATGGTGGTATTTTGATTCCGGCAACACTCCGAAGATTGTACGGATTACAGACTTGGTGTCGAACGTATCGACATAACGAGCGGTCATTATTGAAAAAACCGCTCTGGCAGCGGGCGCTTCCTCTGCTAATCTGATAAAAAAATGAGGCAGGGAGGGCAAATCGTGACCACTTATGTCCTGACCACGGGCAACGACACGCGCAACGGTACCAATGGGGCCGACACATTCGACGGCTATGCTGGCGATGACGGCATCGGCGCGACGGGGGGCACCGATACGCTCAACGGACGTGGCGGCAACGACATCTTTCTGATCGATCGCCAGCTGACCTCGGTCGCCGGAACCATCGATGGCGGCGCCGATACCGATACGGTCCATGCCTATGGCTACGATCTCGGCACGCTCACCTTCCTGAACGTCGAGATCCTGTCGATCGACGCCTTCGAGTTCAGCGCGCGGCTCGACCAGCTCAATGCGTTCTCGACCATCACCAGCGCCGTTCCGACCATGAATCGGATCATGGTCTACCTGCAGGGTACGGGTGGGACGATCGACCTCTCAACGAAGATGGCAGCGGGCAAATCGATCGAGTTCAACGCGCTTGGCCTGTCATCCGGCTACGACGTCACCGGCTCGGCTCTCGACGACGTCTTCAAGAATTCGAACTTCGACGACACGGTGCGCGGCGGACAGGGCAACGACAGCTTCTGGGGCGTCTATCTCACCGGCAATGGCGGCTTCGACACGCTCGAGGGCGGAGCCGGAGCCGATACCTTCTATCTGCGCAAGCAATCCGGAACGATCGATGGCGGCAGCGGGACGGATACGGTCGTCGCCTATCAGTTCACGGGGACCTTCCAGGACCATCGCGGCGATCTCGGCGATGCGACCTTCACCAATGTCGAGCGGCTCGTCGTCGGCGATCAATATCTCTTCGCCAATCTCGGCCAGCTCAATTCCTTCGCCAGGATTACCGGCGGCAATGCCGGCCTGATCTCAGTCGACCTCGGCACGAGCGCTGGCGGGACGATCGATTTCACGACGAAGATCACCGGAGCCGGCGAATCCGTCAGGCTCGCCGCCTACCATGCCGGCTCGGCCGTCACCGTCACCGGCAGCCTGGGCAACGACTGGCTGTTCGGGTCCAACTTCAACGACACCCTGCGGGGCGGCGACGGCAACGATTATCTCGGCGGAGCCGACTTCTCGATCGGAGCGCAGGGGCAGGACAGGCTTTATGGTGGGCGTGGCAACGACACCTACTATATCGATCCGACCGACACCGTGATCGAGACGGTGGCCGGCGCGGCCGGCGGAATCGACACGGTGATTTCGACCGGCAGCTTCGATCTCGCGAATGCGGCCCGCGTCCAGGGCGAGGTCGAGAACCTGACCCTCAACGGCTATCTCGGAGCCGAGCATCCGAATATCGACGGCTATGGAAACGCCCTGGACAACATCATCACGGGCAATGACGGCAACAATCTCCTCGATGGCCGCGCCGGCGCCGACCAGCTGATCGGCAGGGGTGGCGATGACACCTATGTGGTCGACAATGCGGGCGACCTGGTCTTCGAGGTGGCCAATCAGGGCACGGACAGGGTCAATGCGAGCGTGTCCTATGTCCTCGCGGCCGGCCAGTCGATCGAGTTCTTGAGCCTCTCGCCCTCGACCGGCACCGCCGCGCTGAACCTGACGGGCAACGAACTTGCCCAGCAACTGCGCGGCAATGCCGGGGCCAATACCCTCGACGGCGGCGGCGGCGCCGATCGGCTGTACGGCTATGGCGGCAACGACCTCTATGTGATCGACAATGCCGGCGACCGGGTGATCGAGGTAGCGGGTCAGGGCACCGATACGATCCTGGCGCACGTATCCTATGCTCTTCAGGCCGGCCAGTCGGTCGAGGTCATGAGTCTCGCGCCGGTTACGGGAACGGCCGCTTACTATCTCGTCGGCAACGAATTCGCGCAGACTTTGATCGGCAATGCCGGCAACAACGTTCTCGACGGCGGGGGCGGCAGCGACCGGCTGTACGGTTTGGGCGGCAACGATACGTTCCGATTCTCGACGGCTCTGGGCACTGACAATGTCGATCGCATCGCCGATTTCTCGGCGGCCGACGACACGATCCGGCTCGACCAGACGATCTTTACCGAGCTCGGTCTCGGGACGCTGAGCGCGGCCGCCTACAAGGATATCGGCAATGCCGGTGCGGTGGTCGATTCGACCGATCGCATTCTCTACAACCACAATACCGGCCAGCTCTTCTACGACGCGGACGGTTCCGGAGCGGGCGATCGCATCGAATTCGCGGTCCTCGAGAACAGGCCTGCCGTGCTCACCAACGCGGATTTCTTCATCGTGGCGTGAAGCGGGGCTGAACGTCGGCGCGCTCAGGGCCGCCAGTCGGGATAGGCGGCTACACGGTGGAGGAGACGCCGCCCGCGCCCAGTCTCGCCGAAGGGCGCAAGCTCCCAGGTCCAGCTTTGCTGGGGCCGCCCTGGATCGATTCCGTAGAGCAGATCGACATGCTCATGGACGCGCCCGTCGCGATCCTCCTCGGTCTCGTCGAGATCGGTGACGAGGCAGATGCGGGCGGTGAGGCGCGCGAGCGCGGCAAGGTGCCCCGCGATGATCGCCCGGCCGAAGCGATCGCAATCCTCCGGCCGCCAGGGGCCGAGGCCGCGCCGCGAGCGCTCGAGCCTCTCCACCGGCCGGATCGGCAGCTGCGAGAGCAGGTTGACGCTGATCACGAGATCGGTGCCGAGCTGCGCGCAGACCGGCGGCAGCGGCGGGGCAAGCGCGTTTGCGCGCCCCGTCAGCAGCGCGAAACTGCCGCTGAGATCGGCCGTGAGAAGCTCGACTTGGGGATGCGCCCGTGCCCGCTGCCGCAGGCCAAGTGGGTGGACCGCATCGACGAGGACGACGCGATCGAAGGCGGCGGCGAGCTCTTCGAGGGGCACATCATCGCAATAGCCTGAGCCGAGCACCACGGCCTTGCGGCGTTGCGGGCAAGCCGCGATCGCACCGCGGATCACGGCCTTCGTCGCCTCGCAATGCGGCGCCCAGGCCTTGCGGCAACGCCGCGCCCGCGAGCCGGTGCGGATGCTGTCGGTTACGCAGCCGAGCTGGCGATGGGCGAGCGGGGCCGGAGTGAGAAGCGCGGTGAGAAGATCGAGGAGCACGGTAAGGGGTGCCTTCGGAGCCTCGCATGGGCGAGAGGGCAGGCAAGGCAAATGTCATCGCAAAGCCGGATGTCGTGTGGCCCGCTTACCCGATGCCGTGCCTCATCTTGTAGACCTGTCTTGATGGCGACCCGGCAAGCAGCGGCATGGGCGTCCGCGCACAGAAGAGCTCGCCGCGTTCCGAGTAGTGCTGCGCCCACCACACCATTCCCAAGGAGATAAAGATGTCCGGGCTCGTTCCCTCCACACCATCGCAGACCGCGCCGCGCGCGACACAAGACGTGCCCTATGCGGCGATGGGTGGCTGGTGGGCATTGGGCCTCGCTCTGCTCTGCCTCGCCTTCGGCGCTCTCTCGTTCCTCGGCGGTCTCGGCGCGCTCGTCGGAGATGGCGCCCTCGGCGTCGTTCTCGTGCTGCTCGCGCCGGTGGCGATCATCGCGGCGATCGTGCTGCTGAAGGGCCTCGTAACGATCCGGCCGCGCCAGGCCGCGGTGCTGACCCTGTTCGGGCGCTATCACGGCACCATTGCCAAGGACGGCCTGTGGTGGCGCAACCCGCTCACCGCAGTGACAAAAGTCTCGCTGGCGACAGAAGCGCACGAGACCAAGATCATCACCGTCAACGACCTGATGGGTAACCCGATCACCATCGCGGCGGCCGCAATCTGGCGGGTGCGGGATGCGGCCCGCGCCACCTTCGACGTCAGCGATTACCGCGAATTCGTCTCGCTCCAGGCCGAGGCCGCCCTGCGCAACATCGCCTCGACCCGCCCCTACGATCACGAGGAGACGGAGAATCTCGGCGAGGAGGCAGGCGCCGCCAAGAAGCAGCTCGCCGCGCAGGCCGCGCGTGTCGCCTCGCTGAGGGCCGATCGCGATGCCATCCACGGCGAACTGATCGGCGAACTCGGCCAGCGCGTCGCACTCGCCGGCGTCGAGGTCGAGGAGATGCGCCTCACCCATCTCGCCTATGCACCGGAAATTGCCGGCGCCATGCTGAAGCGCCAGCAGGCCGGTGCGATCATTGCGGCCCGCCGCCAAATTGTCGAGGGTGCGGTCGCGATCGTGCGGGACACGATCGACCGTCTCGAAAAGCCACAGGACGGCCATCCCGGCATCGCCTTCGACGATGCGGGACGGGCCGCCATGGCTCAGAACATGCTCATCATGATCGTCGGCGACCGCGAGGCGACCCCGGTGGTGAGCGTCGGCACGAAGGGATAAGCACCCATCGCCATTTGCGCGGACCCACACCGCTTGTCATAGTCGGGCGCGATCAGGACGGGTGGGCGGACATGCTGTTGTCACTCCTGGCCACCCAGCCGATTTGGCTCTCCGGCACGATCCTGGTCGGCCTGATGACGCTCCTGTCCATGGCCGCCCCGATCCTGGTGCGACGGCGCGTCGGCCTGGAGCGGCTGCGCCTCAACAACGAGGTCGCCGGCTTCAAATTCGCGACAGTCGGCGTTCTCTATGCGGTGCTGCTGGCCTTCGCCGTCATCATCGCCTGGGAAAAATTCAGCGAAGCCGAGAATGCCGCGGCGCTGGAAGCCGGGGCCGTCGCCAACCTCCATCGCCTGTCGGGCGGGATCGAGGGTGAAGCCGGAACGGCTTTCCGCACGGCCATATCCCGCTACGCGCAGACTGTTCTCGCCGAGGAATGGCCTGCCATGGAGCGGGGAGAGGGAAGCCTTGCCGCAAAGCGGGCGCTGGACGCGGTCTATGCGGCCCTCCTCGCCTTCCACCCGAACGATGATCGCGGCAGTGCCGTACTGGCCGAATCCCTCGACCAGCTCGACGGCCTTACTCAGGCCCGCCGCCTGCGGCTGGTCCTCGCGCCCGGCGTCGTGCCGCGGGTGCTCTGGTTCATCCTGTCGAGTGGCGCGCTCGCCCAGTCGCTGATGACGGGCATCCTCGCTTTCCTGATCTTTTCGGGCCTCCTCGTCATCACGGCCCTCGACCACCCCTTCGCAGGCGCGGTGAAGGTCGAGCCGCACGCCCTCTCGACCGTGCTGGAGGATTTCGGGGCAGCGGATCGGCCATGAAAGCCGCGCCCGGCTCGACTCCATTCGCCATCAAGTGTACACAAATCGTGTACACATTGAGATCCTGCCTATGCCCAAACCGAACCGGACCGATGAAGAAAGGCTCCGTCGGCTCGGGGTGCGCGAGTTCCGCGAGAACCTGTCGAGTATCCTGCGGGAGGTCCGGCAGGGCGCGTCGTTTCTCGTGACCGCGCGCGGCGAGGTGCTGGCTGAGATCCGACCGCCCTCGGCATCGGAGCAGGCCCGTCGGCGGCCCGGCGCCCTGCGCGGCAAGATCTGCATGGCGCCCGATTTCGATATGCTCTCGGCCGACCTGCTGGCGGCGATGGAGGGCGAGGAGACGTGAAGCTCCTGCTCGACACCCATACCCTGCTCTGGTGGCTTGCCGACGACGCGCGGCTCGGGCAGCGGGCGCGGAATTGGATCGCGGACCCGGACACCATGGTGCTGGTCAGCGCGGCCTCGCTCTGGGAGATCGTGGTGAAAATCCGTGTCGGGAAGCTGGAAGCCGAGATCGGCCAGATCATCGCGGCGATCGACGACCAAGGCTTCGTCCTGCTCGGCGTCGATCGCGCCCATCTCCAGGCGCTCGTCGATCTGCCTCGGCTTCCCGATCATCGCGACCCGTTCGATCATCTGCTGGTCGCGCAGGCGAATGCGGAAGGCGCCACCTTGCTCTCCGAGGACCGGAACATCCCGCGCTACGCCGTGGCATATGCGACCTGTTCCGACCCGCCCGCGCCCCGCTGAATGCTGACCAGCGGGAGGCTGTCATTGCGAGCGCAGCGAAGCAACGCAGTGCGACGCGCTGCATCCGGCCGAGGCGCTCCGCTGGATCGCTTCGCCAAGGCTCACGATGACGGCCTCAGCCCTTCGGATATTCGTCGTGCCGGCGCCACCAGATGCCGCTCTCGTTGCGGCCCTTCGGCGCCCGGTCGAGCCAGGGGTACATGCTCCAGATGGCGTCGAGCCCGCGCGCATAGGCCGAATAGGCGTGGTAGACCGCCCCGTCCTCGCGCGCGAAGCTGCTGAGGCCCGGCCTGTCGCGATGGTAGGACGGCACGTCGGTGCCGCAGGAGGCGGCGAGCTTCTGCTCCGCGCCACTGCCGGCCGCCTCGCCATCGCGCCAGGCGAAACCCGGCTCGCGGCGGTAATTGTACTCGACCGTTCCGGCCTGCTGCTCGGCCTCCTCGAAAGCGACACTGAAATCGGCGTTGAAATCGCTGCCTCCCGAGGAAGCCCAGGGAAAGAGCCAGCCCATCCGGCTGCGATAGGCCAAGAGCGTGTCGAGCGGGGCGATCGAGACGGCCCAGAACGCGACGTCGTGGTTCGCGAGATGCGTGACGACCCCGTTGAAGCCATCGGCGATCGCCGAGCAGGAGGGGCAGCCCGCGCTCCAGTCCCGCCCGAACATGAAGTGGTAGACAATGAGCTGCGAGCGGCCGCCGAACAGGTCGGGGAGAGAGGCCGGCCCGGATTCGGTCTCGAAGCGATAATCCTTCTCGATCCGCACCCAGGGCAGGGCCTGGCGCTGCTCCGCCAGCGCGTCGCTCCTGCGGGTCAGCTCCTTCTCGGCCTCCAGCAGGGCGAGCCGGGCGGTGAGCCATTCGGCGCGGGTTCCAACGGCATGCGTCGTCATCCTGTCCTCCTTCAATTCGAGCGCGCTCAGGCCGGAATGCGCCGATCATACTCGTCGCGAAGGCGGCTCCAGGTATCCCAGAACGGCGCCGGCCTCGTGCCGGCGAGGCGCGCGGCAAGGATATCGAGATGGACATGCCAACCGCCGCTGACGCGCACGAGGTTGGTCCGATCCGAAACGCGCTTATGGACCACGGTGAGCAGCACCTTCTCGCCTCTTGGCTCGAGGTTGAAACTGACCTCGCCGCCGCCCCAGGCGAAGGCGAGAAAGCGCGGCGGGTCGAGCGCGGTGATCGTGCTCTCCATGCGGTGCTCTTCGGAGAAGCCGGGCGGACGGGCGCCCGGCGGCTCGGTCAACTCGTCGTTGCGCCAGGTGAGCTCGAATGGCGCGCCGAGGCGCAAATCCATGGTGCCCGAGGCGAGCCATTGCCGGCGCAGATCGCTTTGCGTCAGATAAGACCAGACGCGCTCGATCGGGCCGGGCAGCAGGCGCTCGATTCTGAGCGTGGCAGGCTCGGGCAAGGTTCCGTAGGCGTCGGGGTTTTCGCGGCTCGTCATGCATTCTCTCCGTTGGTCCTGTTCGCGTCGTCTTCGATGAGCAGCCGCTCCAGTGCGTCGAGGCGCTCGTCCCAGAAGGTCTGCGGCACCAATGCGTCCGCCCGCGCACCTCGCGCCGGATCAACGCGGCCTTCTCGAGCACCTTGATGTGCTTTGAGGCCGCTGCGAGCGAGATCGAAAAGGGCTGCGCCAATTGCCCGACCGTGCGCGCGCCACCAGACAGTTCCCGCAGCATCTGCCGCCGCGTCGCATCGCTGAGCGCGTGGAAGACGTGATCGAGCGGGGGCTGCTGTAATTCAACCATACGGTTGAATATCGGTGTGTCGACGTGATTGTCAACCGATTGGTTGAATGAAAATCGTGGGTAGCGCGGCGCAAGCTCGGCGGATCGAGCTTGGCCATGCTATCGAACCCCGCGCGAGGAGAGTGTATGGGACACGGTATCGATCTGGGACTTGCCGGCAACGAGCCGGCAATGCTCGACCTCGTCGAGCTGCTCGCCACCCGGTTGCTGGTCCAGGGCAATTCCGGCTCCGGCAAGTCGCATCTGCTGCGCCGCCTGCTCGAGCGCAGCGCCGGCCTCGTGCAGCAGGTGGTGATCGACCCGGAGGGCGATTTCGTCACGCTTGCCGAACGTTTCGGCCATGTCGTGATCGAGGCGGATGGGGACGAGGCGGCCCTGCAGGCCATCGCCGCGCGGGTGCGCGAGCACCGCGTCTCGGTCGTGCTCTCGCTGGAGGCCCTCGATGCCGAGGCCCAGATGCGCGCGGCCGCCGCTTTCCTCGGCGGGCTGTTCGAGGCCGAGCGTGCGCTGTGGTATCCGGTCCTGGTCGTGGTCGACGAGGCGCAGCTCTTCGCCCCGGCCGCCGCCGGCGAGGTCTCCGACGAGGCGCGCCGGCTCTCGCTCGGGGCGATGACCAACCTGATGTGCCGGGGCCGCAAGCGGGGCCTCGCCGGAATCATCGCCACGCAGCGCCTCGCGAAACTCGCCAAGAACGTCGCCGCGGAAGCCTCCAACTTCCTGATGGGCCGCACCTTTCTCGACATCGACATGGCCCGCGCCGCCGACCTTTTGGGATTGGAGCGGCGCCAGGCCGAGGCGTTTCGCGATCTCGCGCGCGGGCAATTCGTGGCGCTTGGCCCCGCTTTGTCGCGGCGCCCGCTCACTCTCACCATCGGCCCGACCGAGACGGTAAGCCGCGGCGGCGCGCCCGCCCTGACGCCGCTCCCGGAGCCGAGCGAGGAGGCCCGCGCTTTGGTTCTTGCCCCGGTCCCGTCCCGGCCGGAGGGACTGCTCCCGCGCCAACGCCCGCGCCCGGCTGCGCCCGACGACGTGCTGGTGCAGCTTGCCGCCTACCGCCCGCCGCCGCCCGCCGACCTGCCCGAGCGCGAGCCGATCGACCCTGCGGAGCGCGAGGCGGCGATCGCGTCCGTCCTCGCCGAGGTCCTCGCCGATTCCGATGCCGCCGCCTCGACGCCGGCCACGCTCTACCAGGATTTTTGCGTGCGCTGCCGGGTGCGCCGGCTCGGGGGCGAGCCCCTGAGCCTGTCCGAATTCCGCCGCCGCCTTGCTCTGGTGAGGGCCGAGGCGGGCGTCTCCATCGAGGATGCGGCCGGCTGGGAGCGGGCGCAGGCGCTGGCTGCCAGCCTGCCCGAAGAACTCGCCGGCCTGTTCCTGGTCGTGGCCCGCGCGGCCCTGGAGGGCGCGCCATGCCCCTCCGACGCGGCCCTGGCGGCGGCCTACGGCACCAGCTCGGGCGGCCGCGCCCGGCGCGTGCTCGGCCATCTCGAAGAGCAGGGCGTCATCGTCACCCGCCGGGATTTGCGCGGGGCGCCGCTGATCGCGATTCCCGATCTCGGGGTGGAAACCGCGCCGGGCGAGGCGAAGGTTTGGGCCGGGGCGCGGCGGCGGGGATAGTTCGTTTCAGCGGACATTCGGGACGATCGTCCCGGCTGTCCCAGGCCGTCCCACGTGCCGGGCGGCCCGGATCCGGCTCCACCTCCCGCGCACGAGCCGATGCCGGCTCTTGATGACCGATAAGTTCCTCTGATAATATTCCTATTAACTGGCGAGCCTCGCCCGCTTTCCGAGAGCGGAAACCCGGCTCGGGTGATGGCGTCGGGGTGTGCAGGCATCTCCTCTTCCCCTGGGAGAGGCCTTCGCACACATGAAGGAAGCGGAGGCGAAGCCAAAGCGATGCAGAGGGCCAGCGACGTTTCCGGGCAGGTCGCGCGCCACGAACCCCCTCACGCTCACCCCGGCCTGCCGCCGCGCCGCCGACAAGGTCGCCGCTTCCCTCCCAAGGGGGAAACGAGATGCGCATCCTCCGCGCCGATCGACCGTGAGCCGTTGAAATCGCGCACGGAACCAAGGCCGAGCCCCCGTCATGGCGAGCGAAGCGAAGCCACCGAGGGCAACCTCACCCCATTCGACCAAGGCGCCCAGCTTGATCGCTTCGCTGCCGCTCGCGATGACGGCGGGTCCGGTCGGGAAATCCCACCGACACCCTCATCCTGAGGAGCGAGGCGAAGCCGAGCCTCGAAGGAGCCCTCCAGATCACGCGCTTCCCGGAACTTGCCCTTGAGTCTCGGGTTCATCGTCCCCCCTGGACTGAGCCGCAGAATAGGAAAAGGAGTAAACTACCACCGCAATTCGCGCAATTCGTGAAATCTTTATTGAATGAATGAGCTGTCACTGAAAATCTAAACAATTTACGCTTGATGGTTGAGCTTCCACGACCATCGTTCTATGATCGAGAAATGGACGAGCAAATTCTGTGAAGGCAGGTGAAGCGAAGAAACGAAAATATCTTCTATCATGCGTGTCGAAATACGATCTAAGCGAAATAAAAATGTGCATCTTGCGTTGAAATCAATTAGGATGTATTGACATTATTTAGTTTCAATGGAAATATGTCAGATTATATCAAATATTTATTGTTTGCTATCTTGGAATTTCTATTACAATTCAAAATTAAATCACAAAATTCAGGAGGTACGCGAGCATGATTGAAAATGCACCACTTGGAGTTGAAGACGCGGCCCGAAGAGACGACGTAGAGGCTGTTTTTGTTGACGTAAGAGATCTGATTCCTCAGCCAGATTTGCATACTAGAGATCTAACTGCAATCAAAATAATTGTTGGCCGGAAAGGCTCTGGAAAAACACATATGCTTCGCTATATAGAAGAGGCCGCAAAGCAGCATAGAGAAGTAATTTTTAGCCCTCTGGACGATAATGCAGTTCCTGCACGGCTTGAAAAACAATTTTCTAGAGCTGTTGATCATCCAAATGCTAGAAGTCGATGGTCCAAACTTTGGAGAGTAATTTTTTGTTTAACTGTATTAAGTCGATTTACAAATCGGCAGGCGAGCCTGCCCGCCAGACGCGCAGCTTCGAGATTTTTGGTGGAGCAGGGATATTCTTCGGATGGAGTGAAAGCGAACGAGTGGCATACGACACGCCCAAAATTAATCTCTCATTTCGAAGATTATTATTTTCCACAGAGTGGACATTTTAGAATATCTGAGTTGAGACATAACAGTAGCCCTGCATCATTATTACATACTGTATTAGATAGCATTTATAACATTGATACTTTAGATCAGTTTATTGATAGTGTTGATATTTCTAGCTTGGAGGCAGATATTGCATCGCTGGCAAAATTATATAGGCCTTTTCATTTGATTATAGATGGCGTGGATGATATTTCGTGGCGCCAACCAAGAACGTGGTTGGATTTTCAAGTTGGCCTTTTTGATGCTGTATTTTATTTTGCCGCAACGCAAAGAAACAGCGAACAAGTAGTTGTTACAGTTGCAATTCGTAATTTTGTTTTTCAAGCAGCTGCGCAAAGTCCACATATCGACAGAATTCGAAATTTGCTCTCTCTCAATTGGTCTCCAAATTCAGCTATTGAATTTTTGAATCGAAGGCTTCATCAAATATCTAGTGGACAATTTGCTGATGCAGTCAAACTTACAGCAGATAGACCATTAGCAGAGTGGTTGGGCTTTGATTCGATTGCCGGCATAAGGCGCAAAGGAAAAGAATCAGTAGAAAGCTATTTTCTGCGACATACCAGGTTGTCACCGAGGAATTTGATCAAACAATTCAATATGATCTGTGAAGAAAAAAATCGATGCTTGTCTTCTGGAAGGCCCTTTGGTCCGGATGAATATTGTGAAATTGTGAATAGAACTGCCGATAAGGTTGCAGAGCTGATGCTAAAAACTGCGGCCGAAGAGATTATTGCGTTCGTTACGGAAGTTTCAAGTGCGGTTCCTTCAGAGAGCAACTCTGAGGGAGTATTGATGTGGGTAGCATCTGCGCTAGAGAGGGCAATTCGTGATGCAGAACGCGAGGCATTAGATTGGAAAGAATATGAAGCGTTCCTGTTTTCATTCGTTAGTTCGATTCTAACGGGAGTAAGTATGCTAGATGAGTCTTTGCAAAGAATTGAACCAATTTTAAGAATTGTAGAAAGTATACTTTGGCGTAGTAATGTAATAGCATTCTGGGATAGACGACTGGCGAAGCCGGGTTGGACTTTTTCGTGGACACCCCGTGAAGACAGTCCACCTAGATCTGGGGATCACGTTGGGTTTCATTCGTCCCTAATTGGAAAGTGCGGCTTGGGAGTTTCGGAGCATGGTCCGGTCTTTTAGTATGCGTGATGGTCAGCTTGCCAGTATCGATTGCACCGACTGGGAGGATTTTCGTCGATGTATTCGCGATGTTCTCAAAGCAAATGCAGGAGGCAGTGCCATAAGTGATAGATATTTATTTAGAGGACAGTCTTGTGCGAAATGGTTGCTTCAGCCAAGTTTCGATCGTGCCAACAGTAGTTTGTCTCCTGTTGAGCGAGATAGGAAATATGAACAACAAATGCGCCTATTTCGTGAAAATTATTCTGTTTTTGGAAATATAGGAAAATCACAATTCTCAGACGAATTTGAGGATATTTCGAAAATTACACCTGAAGAAATCGAAGGAATCGCGCAACATTACGGACTATCGACAAGATTGCTGGATTGGTCATTGAGCGTATATGTTGCAGCGTTCTTTGCGTTTTCTCGTGTTGATCTGTGCCAATCTGGAAAAGTTTCTATTTGGTCGTTAGATAGAAAAGTTTTGGAACATTTTTCGAAATCCGAAATTGTTGTTACGCGAGATCTTTATAGAGGTAATGTAAGAAATTTGTGGCAAATGGGAATGTTTGTCAGAAATTATACATCTAACAGTGATGTTACTGAATTGTTTAGGCAGAATAGCAGATCATACGATCATAAGCTCGATACAGGGCCGCCCAGTCTTATTCGCTTTGATTTTCCGGCTGCCTGTGAAATAGATGTGTTGGATGATTTGCAAATGATGAGGATCAATAGCATGACTATATTTCCTGGAATCGAAGGTGTCGTGAAATGGATTCAAAGAAGAATTGGGATACAATAGATATTATGAAATAAAATCTATTGTATATCAAATATCCAACTCAGCCCCATCCGCAAACGCTGCCCGCTCCTGAATGAACGCGAACCGCGCTTCCGGCTTGTTCCCCATCAGCCGGTCCACGGTATCCCCCGTCGATTCCCGCGCTTCATCCAACACCGCGACGCGCAGAAGGGTCCGCTTCTTCGGGTCCATCGTGGTCTCTTTCAGCTGCGCCGGCATCATCTCGCCGAGGCCCTTGAAGCGGCTGATCTCGACCTTGCCGTTCTTGAAGACGGTTCGGATGATCCGCGCTCGGTCCTCGTCGTCGCGGGCATAGGCCGATTTGGCGCCCTGGCTGACTTTGTAGAGCGGAGGCACCGCCAGATAGAGGTGGCCGCGGTCGATCAGCTTGGGCATCTGCCGGTAGAAGAAGGTGATCAAGAGCGAGGCGATATGGGCGCCGTCGACATCGGCGTCCGTCATGATGATCACCTTGTCGTAGCGCAGATCCGCCTCGCGGAACTGGGCGCCGGTGCCGCATCCCAAGGCCAAGGTCAGGTCCGAGATCAGCTGGTTCGCCCCGAGCTTGTCGCGGCTGGCGCTCGCCACGTTGAGGATTTTTCCGCGCAACGGGAGAATGGCCTGGGTGGCGCGGTCGCGCGCCTGCTTGGCGGAGCCGCCGGCCGAATCGCCCTCGACAATGAAGATTTCCGAGCCCGCCGTGCCGGCCGCCGAGCAATCGGCGAGTTTTCCCGGCAGGCGCAGTTTGCGGGTGGCGGATTTGCGCGCGACCTCCTTCTCCTGGCGGCGGCGCAGACGCTCCTCGGCCCGGTCGATCACCCAGTCGAGTAGCTTGTTGGCGCCGGCAGGCGAGGCGGCGAGCCAATGGTCGAAGGCATCGCGGATGGTGCCCTCGACGATGCGCGAGGCCTCGACCGTGGCGAGCTTGTCCTTGGTCTGCCCCTGGAATTCCGGCTCGCGGATGAAGACGGAGAGCATCGAGGCGCAGGTCGCCATCACGTCGTCCGTGGTGACGCTCCCCATGCGCTTGCCCTGGTTCACGCGCTCGGCATGTTCGCGCAGGGCCCGCAGCAAGGCGACGCGCAGGCCCGATTCGTGGGTGCCGCCCTCAGGCGTGGGGATCGTGTTGCAATAGGAGGACGAAACGCCGTCATCCTGCACCATCCAGGCAACCGCCCATTCGAGCGAGCCGTGCCCGCCGGGTTTCGTCACCTTGCCGGAGAACAAGGCGTCGGTGACGAGTTCCTTGCCCTCGATCTCGCGCAGGAGATAGTCGCGCAGGCCTCCGGGGAATTTGTGCACGGCCTCCGCCGGCACGCCTTCCATCCCCTCGACGAGGGCGGGGGCGCAACGCCAGCGGATTTCGACGCCGCCGAACAGGTAGGCCTTCGAGCGCGCCATCTTGAAGAGGCGGCGCGGGTCGAAATGGTGGGCACCGAAAATCTGCGCATCCGGGTGGAAGCGGGTGCGGGTGCCGCGCCGGTTCTGCACGCGGCCGACTTCCACCAGCGGCCCCTGCGGAATCCCGCGCGAATAGATCTGGCGATAGAGAGTCTGGTTGCGGGCGACCTCGACTTCGAGAACGTCCGAGAGCGCGTTCACCACCGAGACGCCGACGCCGTGAAGGCCGCCTGACGTCTGGTAGGCGTTGGAATCGAATTTTCCGCCGGCATGCAGCGTGGTCATGATGACCTCGAGCGCCGACTTGTCCGGGAATTTGGCGTGGCGGTCGACCGGGATGCCGCGGCCATTGTCGGTCACGGTGAGGAAGCCGCCTGCCTCCAGCTCCACCTCGATGAAGCTGGCATGGCCGGCCACCGCCTCGTCCATCGAATTGTCGATCACCTCGGCGAAGAGGTGGTGCAGGGCGCGGTCGTCCGTGCCGCCGATATACATGCCGGGCCGGCGCCGCACCGGTTCCAGCCCCTCCAGCACCTCGATCGAGGAGGCATCGTAGCCGGCTTCCGGATTGGCCGGGGGAGGGGAGGCCGGCTTGCGGCGCTCGCTCTTCCCAGTGGGCTCCTTGCCGCGAGCGTCCTTGCCGGGCTCTGGAGTCTCTTCGGCATCGAACAGATCGGTCACGCGCAGGCTCCGCCCGCCGGGCTGCGAGGGCCGGCCTTTTCGCGGTTGTGGTGGCCTTCCAGGCGGGTTTGCGCGCGCATGGGCTGTCATGCCCTCGATCGTATCAGAACAAAATGGGAACAAAAAGCACGAACCGTGCCCCTTTGCGTGGCATATCGCGGGGGCAGCGGCAACGGCCCGGCGAAGCTTCCCGCGACCTGTGGCCCGCCGTCATCAAAGCGTTGACGATGCTTGCGTAGAATGAAGCCGGCATTGGACTTGTCTTGTGGGGAACGAAGCTCACGATTTGCACGTTCCCCATGAAACGCATAAGCTTGACCATAAGCCAGAGGAGGGAATCGCGATGACCAATGCCGCCGCCCAAGCGCGTCATCTCTCCCTCGTGCGGCTGGAACAGGCTGCCGGCCAGGTTTTCGGGTGTCCTGAGGATGCGGAGCCGGCTGCGCGGTCGCGCGGCGCGCTGTTCTTCAGCCCCACCGCGATCACGCTTGCCACTTTCGCGACCGCGCTCGCCGCCACGATCACCTATCTGGTCTGAGCACGCCACTGATCCGTTCGGCTTTAGCTGGTCGGATCTATACCCTTATCCCATCCTCCGCCCTCATCCTGAGGTGTCGCGTCAGCGGCCTCGAAGGAGCCCTCCAGATGCAGGGGCGCTGGCTGGAAGGCTCCTTCGAGGCTCGGCTTCGCCTCGCACCTCAGGATGAGGGTGTGGGTGGGAGTGGCGGGGTTATTCTCGTTTCGGCTGGGAGCCGCACGGCGTCGCCCCTCAGCCCGTTTCCGTCGCGCAATCGCGGATGTCGCGCGCCAGCGCGTCGATCCGCTCAGGGCTCGAATCCCAGGCGAACATGAAGCGGGCACCCCCGCCGATGAAGGTATAGAAGCGCCAGCCGCGTGCGCGCAGCGCATCGAGCGTCTCGGGCGTGGCCTGCAGAAATACGGCATTCGCCTCGACCGGGAACATCAGGCGGACATTCGGCACATCGGCGATGGCTTCAGCGAGACGCCGCGCGCAGGCATTGGCGTGGGCGGCGTTTCTGAGCCAGGCCCCGCTTTCCAGCATGCCGAGCCAGGGCGCGGCGAGGAAGCGCATCTTCGAGGCGAGCTGCCCGGCCTGCTTGCAGCGATAGCCGAAATCCTCGGCGAGCCGGGGATCGAAAAACAGGATCGCCTCGCCCACAGCCATGCCGTTCTTGGTGCCGCCGAAGCAGAGCACCTCGGTGCCGGATTTCCAGCTCAGCTCGGCCGGCGAGCATTGGAGAGCGGCACAGGCATTGGCGAAGCGGGCGCCGTCCATGTGCAGATGCAGGCCCTTCTCCCGGCAGGTCGCCGAGAGGGCTTCCAGTTCCGCGACCGTGTAGACGCGGCCGGTCTCGGTCGATTGCGTGATCGTGACGACCCGGGGCTTGGGGTAGTGGATGTCGTTGCGCTTCTCGGCGATGGCACTAATCGCTTCCGGCGTCAGCTTACCGTCCTCGGTCGGCGCAACGAGCAGTTTCGAGCCGTTGGAGAAGAATTCCGGCGCGCCGCATTCGTCGGTCTCGACATGCGCGCTCTCGGCGCAGATCACGCTGTGGTAGCTCTGGCAGAGCGTGGCGAGTGCGAGCGCATTGGCCGCGGTGCCGTTGAAGGCGAAGAAGACCTCGCAATCGGTCTCGAACAGCTTCCGGAATTCGTCGGCCGCGCGCTGCGTCCAGATATCGGCGCCATAGGCAGGCGCATGGCCGTCATTCGCCCGGGACATGGCCGCGAAGGCCTCAGGGCAGATGCCGGAATAATTGTCGCTGGCAAATTGCTGTTCCGGGAGGGGCGCTGGCACGGCCTGGATCCTGCCATTCGGGTTGGCGCCAGCCTAGCTGCTTGCCGCATCGGCCGTAAGCGCCAGTCGTCCGAGACCCTCGCAAGGTCGGGGAGCAGCGTGCCGCGATCGAAGCGCTTCTTCACCGGTGTGCGGCGGGGGCAAGCGACTCCTCGTTTGCCGCCGGAACGATCGTCCTCCGATGGCTGGAGAGCGCCATAGCCCGGTTCGGCACACGCCTGCGCGCGCCGAACCACATCTCACGAAGGAGTGCCGAGCCGGTGGCCAGATACTCCGCTGCCCGGGCCGCCACACGCGCTTGCGGCGAGCCGGGCCGAGAAGCGCCGGTGGAAAGCTTCCGGCCCGGCGCCAATCGGCGCGCTGCGCTGCGATTATTTGGGAATGTTCACGCCCTTGGCGTTGTCTTTCGTCAGCTCGGCCTGGCCTGGGGTGAACTCGTTGAGTGACAGGATGTAGGCCACGATCGGGTAGAGCTGCTCATCCTTGAGCGAGCCTGGCGCGGTTTGTGGCATGTTGTCGTGAATCCAGGTCGCCAGGTCGCCAACCGATTGTCCGCCGAACCGACCCTTGAACTGGTCCCCGACCAGTGCCGGACCGAGCGCGCCCTTGCCCTTGCCGGCGTGGCAGGTTCGGCAATGGGTGTTGTATTCCCCCGCGCCCTTGTCGAGCTGTGCTTGCGTGAACGGCCCTTCCGCCGCGAGCGCTGAACCAGCCATCATGAACAGGCTCGCAGCCGCGATGGCGAAACGTTTGTTATATTTCATTGTCTGTTTCCTTCCTCTTACCAACTTCTCATCTGCAAGACAGGTTGCGCAGATTTCTACAGAGCATTGGCTTGTTTTGTGGGTGGGCTGCTTGCGAAATGGCGACGAACCAACTTCGGGAATTGGGCGCTGCCATTCAGCTCCGTGCTGGGAGCCGCCAAAGCGTGTTGCCCGTTCCGTGAGATCGTCGCATCCTCACGGCGGCGCGCGGTCCCGTGCCCTCGGCGGACCGTGAGGTCGGCCTCTGCGATCCGCAATCCAGCGGAACTGGCGCATGGCCATTCCGAAGGTCGGATGAGCCCCGCATGGGGGAAGGACGGCCCGTCAGGCAACTGCGCTTCTTCCAGGCATGAGACGCCACAGCTTTCGAAGGCCCCGGCCCTTTGCGCGCTTGAGCCATTCAGGCTTGCCACGTCGTTGAGCCACGAACCTCGATCGCGCATTCGGTCGAAGCCTGTCCCATGCGGCGTGCCGACACCTGCTCCTCCGAATTCTTCTAATAAGCATATAAGGTCGAGAAACGCCAAGGCGTTCCGCAAAATCGACGTCACGAAAGAGCGCTTAGGGCTCTCGGCGGCACACATGGCATGGCGCTTTCGCGCCGCGCCGAAAACTCCAGGCGACTTCGGTTGCCGAGCCCGATCGACGCCTGGACCGGGGCAAGCGTCGTCATTCCAAGCCGACTGTCATACGTAATCCGATTGATTGCTTCGCAAGCGGATTTCACTTTGCTCAATCGCCGCACGGGCTTGGTGATACGGTTTCCGACTGATTCAGTCGGAAACCGTATCACAAGGCTCGCCGCCGAATCGCACCTTTCGATACGTCGTCGAGTCGGCTCCGAGTTCGCGTGCGACGTTCGTCGAGGGAGCACGTCCGCACTCGCGGCAACGCGCTCGCGATATGTGGCAAGCGAAGTTGCTCTGCCCGCGCTCTGGCGCGTGACCGACAATGCCCCGCTCGGCGAGCGTCAGGGCATCAGTCGCGGTGCGGTCAATAGTTTGTAAGAAGCGATTAATCGCGCAACAGTGCTACGAATTCGGTAAAACTTGGCGCGAGCGGCACAACACCGAAATCGACGCCCCAAAACACCACCGGTGGATTATCGTAATCCTGCCGATAGCTGAAACAGAACAGGTCGCCCCCGACATCCGCGGCGAACGGGATGATGCCCTTGTCGAGAACTTTCTGCACCGGGAGCCATGCGCCCACGATGTTGCTGACGAACGGCGTGGACTCGAAGTGAAACAGGTGCGCGACGGCGGTGGTGAAACCATTCGGCAACGCAATCTTCGCGGGCTGGGGCGCAGCGCCCTGATGGTCTTTCGCCACTGCCAGGAAGTCCGCAGGAAAATCGACCCTCAACTGATTTTGGGCCAGGCGCACCGCCTCTTTGGCTGCCGGAGGCGGATTCGGGATTGCTCCATCGACCCAGGTCACCAACAGTCTTCTCCGTCACGAGCGACTTGAAACCAATGCGGAGCCGCAACTTCGGCTACCGAGAGCGGGGCTTGAAATCACCGGCCCAGGCCGCAGGTAGCACGGAGATTCTCGCCATACTACCGTAAGGGGGCATCCCGCGGATCACGCCGATTCCGAGCCCTGTTGTCGCCATTGGGGAGCGCGCGGAGCAGCGCCGCTTCACCGCTTGGCTGCGGCTGAACGCGGTTTCGACGTGCCTTTCTCTGTGCCGGCCGCTCCCTTGGCAGCGGTTCTTTTGGCCGCCGTCGACTTGGTTACAGCACCTTTGGCGCCTGTCCCCTTTGCCGCTCCACTCTTGGTGCTCGTTCCCTTGGTGCTGGTGCTCTTGCCTGCGGCCGTCCTGGCACGGCCCGACGCCTTCTTCCCTCCGCCGCCCGAGGCGAGCTTCGCCTTCACCAGCTCGATCGCCTGTTCGAGGCTGAGCGCATCGGCGCTCATCGACTTCGGCAATGTCGCGTTGACGGTACCGTCGGTGACATAGGCGCCGTAGCGGCCGGCTTTGACCGTGAGCTCCTTCCCACTCTCGTCCTTGCCGATCACCCGGCCGGGATCGCGGGCCGGGCGGCCGCCGCCCTGCTCCTTGGCGACGATCAGGTCGATGGCGCGGTTGCCGCCAATCTCGAGCACGTCGTCGTCCTTGCCGAGATTGGCGTAGGTGCGGCCATGCTGCACATAAGGACCGTAGCGGCCGATATTGGCGAGGATCGGCTCGCCGCTCTCGGGGTGCTTGGCGACTTCGCGGGGCAGGGCGAGCAGCCGCAGGGCCTTGTCGAGATCGACATCGGCCGGCGAGAGGCCGCGCGGCAGCGAGGAGCGTTTCGGCTTCTCGGCGCCTTTCTCGGTCGAGGCTTCGCCGAGTTGCAGGAAGGGTCCGAAGCGGCCATCGCGCAAGGTCACCGGCAGGCCGGTCTCGGGATCGTCTCCGAGCACGCGGATGCCCGGCTGCGAACCATCCTCGGAGGCGCCGTCCGTGCCGCCCTCAGGCACCGAGAGCTGGCGGGTGTACTTGCATTCGGGATAGTTCGAGCAGCCGATGAAGGCGCCGAATTTTCCGAGCTTCAGCGAGAGCTGGCCCGAGCCGCAGGTCGGGCACAGGCGTGGATCGCCGCCATCCGCCTTCTCCGGGAAGATGTGTGGCCCGAGCAGGGTGTTGAGCGCCTCCAGCACCTGCGCGACGCGCAATTCCTTGGTGCCGTCGATCGCCGCGCTGAAATCGCGCCAGAAATCGCGGAGCACCGCACGCCAGTCGATCTCGGCATTCGAGACGCGGTCGAGCTGGCCTTCGAGATCGGCCGTGAAATCATACTCGACGTAGCGCTTGAAGAAGCTCTCGAGGAAGCCGGTGACGAGCCGTCCCTTGTCCTCGGGCTGAAGCCGCTTCTTCTCGATCTTCACATACTCCCGATCGCGAAGGGTCTGCAGGATCGCGGCATAGGTCGAGGGCCGGCCGATGCCGAGTTCCTCCATGCGCTTGACGAGGCTGGCCTCGGAATAGCGCGGCGGCGGCTCCGTGAAATGCTGGGTGGACGTGATGCGCTCGCGTTTCAGCGGATCGCCCGCCTTCATCGGCGGCAGGCGCTTGCTTTCCTCGTCCTCCTCGTCGTCCTTGCTCTCCTGATAGAGCGCGAGGAACCCGTCGAACTTCACGACCTGGCCGGTGGCGCGCAGTTCCAGCCGGCGCGGGCCGACCTGGGCATGGACATCGACCGTGGTGCGCTCGAGCTCGGCCGATTCCATCTGACTGGCGAGCGTGCGCTTCCAGATCAGCTCGTAGAGCCGGGCCTGTTCATCGTCGACGAAGCGGGCGACCTGTTTCGGCAGCCGGCCCATATCGGTCGGGCGCACGGCCTCGTGCGCTTCCTGCGCGTTCTTGGCCTTGACCGAATATTTTCGCGGGACGTCCGGGACGTAGTCAGGGCCGTAATCGCGTCCGATGACGCGGCGGGCATCCTTGATCGCCTCCGCCGCCATATCGACGCCGTCGGTCCGCATATAGGTGATGAGGCCGACCGTCTCACCGTCGACCGCGACGCCCTCATAGAGCTTTTGGGCGACCCGCATGGTTTGGGCCGGCGCCATGCCGAGTTTTCGCGAGGCTTCCTGCTGCAGCGTCGAGGTGGTGAAGGGCGGCTGCGGGTGGCGCTTGGCGGGCTTGGCCTCGACGCTGGCGACCGAAAAGGTCGCGAGTTCGAGGTCCTTCTTGAATCGGGCCGCCTCGTCGCCCGTGCCGACATCGAGCCGGGCGATCTTCTTGCCGTCGGCGCCGACGAGCCGCGCCTCGAACACGCCGCCATCCTTGGTCGAGAGCGTTGCGACGATCGACCAATATTCGCGAGGCTTGAACGCCTCGATCTCCATCTCCCGCTCGACCACGAGGCGGAGCGCGACCGATTGCACGCGGCCGGCCGATTTCGCACCGGGGAGCTTGCGCCACAAAACCGGCGAGAGGTTGAAGCCGACGAGATAGTCGAGCGCACGGCGGGCGAGATAGGCATCGACCAAAGCCTGGTCGATCGCGCGCGGCTTCCTCATCGCCGCATCGACCGAGGCCTTGGTGATGGCGTTGAAGGTGACGCGCTCGATCGGCACGTCCTTCAGCGCCTTCTTGGCATTCAGTGCCTCGACGACGTGCCAGGAGATCGCCTCGCCCTCGCGATCCGGGTCGGTCGCGAGAATCAGCTTCTCCGCGCCCTTGACCGCCTTGGCGATCTCCGAGACGCGCTTGGCGCCGCGATCCTCGAGCTCCCAGACCATGCGGAAATCCGCATCCGGATCGACCGAGCCGTCCTTGGCCGGCAGGTCGCGGATATGGCCGAACGAGGCGAGCACCTCGTAATCCTTGCCGAGATATTTGTTGATCGTCTTGGCCTTGGCGGGCGACTCGACGACGACGACTTTCATGAACCTCTGCCTTTCAGCCGAGCCTCACCGCGATGGACGGTCGATGTCGGAATGGCGCGGCACTCACAACCGGCCAAGCCGGCCCCGCGCGGCGCAGAAGTGGGTCAGGGGAGGCGGCTTGTCAAATCGGGACGTGCCGCGCCCGCGCGGGGCAGTCGTTCATTCGGTGCGGATGATGCGGCGATTCCGCCCCTCTCGTGCCAGCGTGACGAACCGCTGTCGGAGTTGGTCGAAGAAGCGCGGCGGGAGAAAGCCGTGGGCAGCAGTGTCATTGCCGCGCTCGCCGACGCGCCGTAGGTCCGGGCCGGGCCAGACGAAATCGTTGTACTCGGACAGGATCGCCCAGGAGCGCGAGGTATCGAGTCCGAGATGCGTCTTGACGGCGGGCGGCAGCTCGATGGCGGAAAGCGGGTCCGATGGGACCGTATGGGTGACGGGCACGACGATCACGCGCGGGTTGCCGGCCTCGCCGAGTACCGTCAGGACGATGGCGCAGGGCCGATCCTTGACGCCCTCCTCTCGCCCGGCTTGGAATTCCGAGAGCCAGAGATAGGAATAACGGATCACGAGACCGGCTTCCGGCCTCGGCAAGCTCATATCGGCAGACTCATGGCGTGCTACTCGTCGAGCAACGCATTGAGCGGAGCATGGCGTCCATCCATCTCGGTGCGCTCGATCGCGTCGAGGATGGCATCCGGCAGGTCGGCGGCGGCATGGACTGCACGGTCGCGCCGCTTGAGTCGGGCATATTCTTCTGCCGACAGCAGCACCAAACGGTCGCGCCCATTGCGGGTGATCGCGACAGGCGAGGTGAGCGCCCTGTCGGAGAGTGGGCCGAAATTGCGGACCAGATCCTTCGAACTGACGCGGGTGATGTCGTCCATGGCGGTCCTTTCACGGCCGTCCTTTGCGTAAGGTGCGTATCATACGTCAGATGCGTTGTGCCGCAAAGCGGCTCGGCCCATCGTTCTCGCCAGCCCTTCTAAGTCTGTCCTCATTCTACAGGGCAACAAGCCTCGCCAGAGGGCGCGGCGTCTTCCTGGACACAGCGCCTCCGTCCACTGACGCGAGGATCGAGGCATGACGGATGCGGATGTGAAGGCGACGCTGAGCAAGGTGCCGGCAGTCACTCTGGGGTTCTGGATCGTGAAGATCCTGGCGACGACGCTCGGCGAGACCGGCGGCGACACCGTGACGATGACCCTGAATTGGGGTTATCTCGCCGGCACGGCGCTGTTCGCCGCCCTGCTCATCGCCCTCGTCGTCGCACAGATCCTGTCACCCCGGTTCAACCCGGTGCTCTACTGGGCGACCATCGTCGCCTCGACGACCTTCGGGACGACCATGGCGGACTTTGCCGACCGCTCCCTCGGCATCGGCTATACCGGCGGCTCGACCTTGCTGTTCGCCTGCCTCGCAGCGGTTCTGGGGCTGTGGTACGCGTCCGAGCGCACGATCTCCGTCGACACCGTCTCGACCCCCCGCGTGGAAGCGTATTACTGGGCCGCGATCACCTTCTCGCAAACGCTCGGCACGGCGCTCGGTGACTGGCTCGCCGATACCGGCGGGCTCGGCTACGAAGGCGGTGCGCTCGTCTTCGGGGCCGGTCTCCTCCTGATCATCGCCCTGTACTACCGGACGCAGGTGTCGCGCGTGCTGCTGTTCTGGGCGGCCTTCATCCTGACCCGGCCGCTCGGCGCGACGGTCGGCGATTTCCTCGACAAGCCCGTCGCCCAAGGCGGCCTGGATCTTAGCCGCCCGCTGGCTTCGGCGGTCCTGGCGGCCCTGATCGTCGCTGCCATCGTGATCTTGCCCCAGCGCGCGGGAGGACATCCGCAGCCGAAGCTGAGTTGATGGCCCTGGAGGGCTGTTGACTGCCATGGGATTGGCGGCCCTGGCCCGAGTCGGGTCCGCCTCTCGGCGCTTCTCTCATGGAAGCGATCATTCCGATCCCGGCAAAGCGCAGATTTCAGACCGCGTTGGCGAAACTATCCCCATGGGCAGCCAAGCTTCAGATCTCGACCGTCAAATCCCGGCATACCAATCGTAGCCGTTATCCTCCCAATAGCCGCCCTTGCCCCCGCCGATCCCATCGAGGCTCGCCACCACCTCGACGCGCATCACGTATTTGGCCTGCTTGTAGCCGAGCTGGCGCTCGACCCGCAGGCGCAAGGGCGCGCCGTTCGAGACCGGCAACGGTTGACCGTTGAGGGCGTAGGCGAGGAGGGTCTGCGGGTGGAAGGCGTCGACGAGGTCGATGCTCTCGTAGTAGCGGACCGGTCTGCCCTTGGGTGAGGAATCCTCTTCCGGCGCGGCGAGGGCCGAGGCCGGCACGGCGCTGTCCGCTGTATCCGCGGCAGCGACCTCGTCTCCACGCTCCAGGCCGCCGCCCTCGTAATCCATGGTATCGGCGCAGCGCAGCACGATGTAGCGGGCCTCGGGCTTGAGGCCTGCCTTCTCGAGAAGATGAGCCAGCGGCACTCCGGTCCATTTGCCGATGGCGCTCCAGCCCTCGACGCAATCGTGGCGCGTGATCTGGGTGCGGGAGGGCAGGGCGCGCAAATCCGCCAGCGACAGGGCGAGCGGCCGCTCGACCAGCCCATCGAGCCGCAGCCGCCAGCTCGCGAACTCCTCGGCGGCGAGCGCCTTGTAGGCCCGATCCTCGGGATCGGTGGTGCCGTTCGGCTTGAACCAGGGCGAGATGTCGGTCTCGGAGAATTCCCGGGCCAGCGGTGCGGGCTTGAGGATCAGGCGCTGCACGAAGAGGTTGGCATCCTCGCCGAGCTTCAAGGTGCGCTCGCCGAACGCCGAGTCGGCGAAGCGATCGCAGCCGGTCAAAACGGCCGAGCCGAACAGGCCTGACACGGTGGCGAGGAAGCCGCGGCGCGTGCGCGGGGGGATCTTCAGGCGAGGTCTCATCGCGTGCCTCCCGATTCCGGCAGCCGCCTCGTCTCGATGACGTACCAGCCGGTGACCATGCTGCGCAGGTTGTTCCAGAGGCCCGAGACGATGACGAGCACCACATGCACGATCACGAACAGGACCAGCAGGTTCACGACGATGAAGTGGATGGAGCGCGCCGATTGCCGCCCGCCGAACAGGTCGAGGAGCCAGGGAAAGGCCGCGTTCATGCCCGGCGACATCGAGATCCCGGTCAGCAGCATCAGCGGCAGCAGCACGAGCACCACGACGAGATAGGTCAGCTTCTGCAGCACGTTGTAGCGCCGCGCCTCGTCGCCTTCGGGGAAATGCAGGCGGAAATGCTCCTTGATCGATGCGCCGATGGTACGGACCTGGTCGCCTTCCGGCACGATCCGCCGGCGCAACTGGCCACTGCCGATGCCGTAGGCGAGGTAGATCAGCCCGTTGATGACGAAGGCCCAGGCGAACAGGAAATGCCAGCGCCTTCCCGTTCCGAGATCCTGGTTCGACGGCAAAGTGATCCACGAGGGAAAAGCCCGCTCCCGCTCTTCGCCGTTGACGGTCGAGACACCGAGCCAGCCGGTCGTATCGAAGCTCAATCCGCCGATCTTCACGACACCGCGCGTCTCGCCCACATCGTTCTGCGCCTCGGTGATCGCCAGGAACGGCGTGTCGAAATGCGAGGCCTGGCCCCAATACAGAGCGGGATGGGCGTTGAAGATCTGCAGGCCGCTCATCAGCAGTACGGCAAGGCAGACGACATTGATCCAATGCGCGACGCGAATCACCAGCGGATGCCGGAAGATCCAGTGATGGCGCAACGTGACGATGCGGTCGGGCGGTTCGATCCTGGTTTGGCTCGCCATGGCGGAACCTCCTCGTAGCCGGTCTCGACACCGCCCGGCTGAACTGGACGGGTGACGCGACGCTCTCCCCATACGGCGGAAGGGCTCGAAAAGTTACAGCGCCAACGTCGCGGAACCGACGACCGTTTGGTGGCCTAGAATCGGTGCGCCCTCCCGAAACCGTCACCGTCTTGCCCCGCGCCGCCCCTGCCTATAGCCATCGCGCGGTTCCCCCGATCGAGCCAAGAACCCCTCGATGAATTCCGAGCCCGCACAGCCGAGCTTTCCCCACCGCCATCTGCTCGGCATCGAGGGTCTGTCCCGCCCCGACATCGAGGCCCTGCTCGTGCGTGCCGACGATGCGGTCGGCCTCTCGCGACAGGTCGAGAAGAAGCGCACCACCTTGCGCGGACGCACCCAGATCAACCTGTTCTTCGAGCCCTCGACGCGCACGCAGGCCTCGTTCGAGCTCGCCGGCAAAAGGCTCGGGGCCGACGTGATGAACATGTCTGTCGCCTCCTCCTCGGTGAAGAAGGGCGAGACCCTGATCGACACAGCGGCGACGCTGAACGCGATGCGGCCCGACATCATCGTGGTGCGCCATCATTCGGCTGGCGCCGTGCATCTCCTTGCCCGCAAGGTCGATTGCGCCGTGGTCAATGCCGGCGATGGCGCGCATGAGCACCCGACCCAGGCCCTGCTCGACGCGCTCACCATCCGCCGCAACAAGGGCCGGATCGAGGGCCTCACCGTCGCGATCTGCGGCGACGTGCTGCATTCGCGCGTCGCACGCTCGAACATCATCCTGCTCCAGGCGCTCGGCGCGCAGGTGCGCGTGATCGGCCCCTCGACTTTGCTGCCGACGGGAATCGAGCGTTTCGGTGTCGTGGTGTTCACCGACATGCGCGAGGGACTGAAGGGCTGCGACATCGTCATGATGCTGCGCCTTCAGCGCGAGCGCATGAACGGCTCCTTCGTGCCCAGCGTGAAGGAATACTTTCGCTATTTTGGCCTCGATGCTGACAAGCTCGCTTTGGCCGCGCCCGACGCTCTGGTGATGCATCCCGGCCCGATGAACCGCGGCGTCGAGATTTCCTCCGACATCGCCGACGGGGCGCAATCGCTCATCAAGGAGCAGGTCGAAATGGGCGTCGCTGTGCGCATGGCGGTGTTGGAGGCTTTGGCGATACATTTGCCGAACGGTTGAGATCGTGGCGAAGCGCTCGACCCGCTTGATTCCTTTGTTGCCCTACCTGCTCGCCGGTCACGGTGCCTTCCTGGCTATCCTGATCATTATTCCACTCAATCTGTTCGTTCCATTCTGGGGGGTGATGTTCGGACCGGAATGGCGCGCGGCAATTCCAGACTGGGCATCGTTTCATGGCCAGGAATCTGTTCTGATCGCGATTTTTGCGGCGACCTATCCCGTTTGCGTGGGCGGGGCCCTCGTTCTCTGGATGATCCACGAGCGGAAGGCGCAGCGCTACCTGCAGCAATGCCGCGGGTGAACCGCGATCGTACATTCTGAGAAACGGTGCCGTGCGTGTCCCCTCTCCCCTCTGCGGGAGAGGGTGGGCCTCGCGTCAGCGAGGGTCGGGAGAGGGGACCGCGACGTTTCCGGATAGACCTGAGCCGGCCCCTCTCCCGACCCGCTTCGCGGGCCACCCTCCCCCGCAGAGGGGGGAGGGTTGTACGGCTGCAGTTCAATCGTTTTTCGTGTAATCGTGGCCGTGTGCCGGATCATCCGCGCAAGCACCGGCCCGTTGATCCCTCCCTGCGCGATTTTGCCCGCAGCCAGCGCCACGACATGCCGACAGCCGAGGCTCTGTTCTGGCAGCAGGTCCGCGCCGGCCGCTTCCGAGGATTGAAGTTCAAGCGGCAGATGCCGATCCCTGCTTACGTCGCCGATTTCGTCTGCCTGTCGGCGCGCGTTGTGATCGAGCTTGACGGCCCGCTGCACGACGACGAAACCCGGCGCAGATACGATGCAAGGCGCGATGCTTGGCTGACCGCCCAGGGGTTCACGGTGCTCCGCTTCTCGAACGATCTAGTGATCGGCAATCTCGGCGCGGTGCTGGGCGCTATCGGCGCGGCCATCGACGCACGTCTCCCTCCCCCCTCTGCGGGGGAGGGTGCCCCCCGAAGTGGGGGTGGGAGAGGGGTCGGCACAGGTCTTTCCGGAAAGGGCGCTCCCCTCTCCCCCCCTGCTCACGCAGGGTACCCTCCCCCGCAAAGGGGGGAGGGAGACGTGGAGCCTGGACCATGACAGCGATCCTTCTGAAGAACGCCCATCTCCTCGATCCCGCTACGGGCCGCGAGGGGCCTGGCAGCCTGCTCGTCCGCCACGGCCACATCGCCGGCATCGCCTGGGGGCAGGCGCAGGAGGCGGTGGAGAGCGCGGAACGAATCGACTGCGCCGGCCTCACCCTCGCGCCCGGCCTGATCGACCTGCGCGCCTTCGTCGGCGAGCCCGGCGCGGAGCATCGCGAAACCTTGGCTTCGGCCAGCGCTGCCGCAGCGGCGGGCGGTGTCACCACCCTCGTCTGCATGCCGGACACGAACCCCGTCATCGACGGGCCAGCCATCGTCGATTTCGTGCTCCGCCGTGCGCGCGACACCGCAAGTGTCACCGTGTTGCCTGCCGCCGCGATCACCAAGGGTATCGCCGGCAAGGAGATGACCGAGTTCGGCCTGCTCCAGGAGGCGGGCGCCGTCGCCTTCACCGATGGGCTCAAGGCGGTGACCAACGCGCAGGTGATGCGCCGCGCCCTCACCTATGCCCGCGATTTCGGCGCGCTTCTGATGCAGCATGTCGAGGAGCCGGACCTCGTCGGCGAGGGCGTGATGAACGAGGGCGAGATGGCTTCGCGGCTCGGGCTAGCCGGCATTCCGCGCGAGGCCGAGACGGTGATGCTCGAACGCGACATCCGCCTCGTGCGCCTCACCGGCGGGCGCTATCATGCGGCGATGATCTCCTGCGCCGATTCCGTCGAGATCATGCGGAAGGCGAAGCAGGACGGGTTGCCCGTGACCTGCGGCGTCTCGGTCAACAACCTGGTGCTGAACGAGGGCGACATCGGTCACTATCGCACCTTCTGCAAGCTCTCGCCGCCCTTGCGCGGCGAGGCCGACCGCCAGGCCGTGGTGCAGGCTCTGAACGAGGGCGTCATCGACGTGATCGTCTCCGATCACAACCCGCAGGATGTCGAGACCAAGCGCCTGCCCTTCGCCGAGGCCGAGGATGGCGCGCTCGGGATCGAGACCCTGCTCGGCGCAGCCTTGCGTCTCGTCCATACTGGCGATCTGTCCCTCGGGCGCCTGCTCGCGGCGCTGACGGTGAACCCGGCCAAGCTGCTGGGCCGCGAATCCGGCCGCCTCGCGGTTGGCGCGCCGGCCGATCTCGTTCTGATCGATACCGAGATCCCCTACCTGCTCGACAAGACGAAACTGCATTCGCGCTCCAAAAACTCGCCCTTCGACGAAGCGCGGCTGCAGGGAGCTGCGATGCTGACGCTCGTCGGCGGCCGCGTCGTCCATCGCTCCGAGCTGTTCGAGGCGTCATGAACACGTTGCTCGAGGCCGGCTGGCCGATCCTTCTTGCGACTCTGACCTTCGGCTATCTCTGCGGCTCGATTCCCTTCGGGCTGATCCTGACCAAGCTCGCCGGGCTCGGCGATGTGCGCGCGATCGGCTCGGGCAATATCGGCGCGACCAATGTCTTGCGCACCGGCAACAAGAAGCTCGCCGCCGCGACCCTGCTGCTCGATGCGCTGAAAGGTACGATCCCCGTGCTGATCGCGAGCCATTGGGGCGAGGGGCCGGCTTTGGCGGCCGGGCTCGGTGCCTTTCTCGGCCACCTGTTTCCGGTCTGGCTCGGCTTCAAGGGCGGCAAGGGGGTGGCGACCTTCCTCGGCCTGCTCCTCGCCTTCAGCCCACTGGCTCTGCTTGCCTTCGCCGCGATCTGGCTCGGCCTCGCCTTCGCGCTGAAATACTCCTCGCTCTCCGCACTCGCCGCCTCGGCCGCGACCCCGCTCGTGCTGTGGATGCTCGGACAGCCGCAAGTTGCGGTGCTGTTCCTCCTGCTCGGCGCGCTGCTATGGTGGAAACACGCGGGCAACATCCGCCGGCTGATCGACGGCACCGAGGGGCGCATCGGGCAGAAGGGCTGAGAGGTCTCCCGAAACGCGGAGATGTTCGCCCATGGAGCTCACCGATGCGCAGCGCCTCGACTGGCTGCGCCTGATCCGCACCGAGGGCATCGGCCCGCGCACCTTCCGCAGCCTGATCAACCGCTTCGGCGGTGCTGCAGCCGCGCTCGACGCGCTGCCGTCTCTCACGAAGCGCGCCGGCAAGCCGGTGAGCCCACCCACCCGTACCGAGATCGAACGCGAGGTTGCGGCGGCCGCGCGACTCGGCGTGCGCTTCGTCGCGATGGGCGAGGCGGCCTATCCGAAAGGCCTGCAGGTGACCAATGTCGCGCCGCCGATCCTCGCTGTGCGGGGCGATCCGGCTGCACTCGGCAAGCCCTCGATCGCGCTGGTCGGCTCGCGCAACGCTTCGGCCGCCGGCCTGACTTTTACGGCAAAGCTCGCGCGCGGGCTGGGCGAGGCCGGGCTCGTCGTGGTCTCGGGGCTCGCCCGCGGCATCGACGCGGCCGCCCACAAGGCGGCTCTGCCGACCGGCACCGTGGCGGTGCTGGCGGGAGGGCATGACCGGATCTATCCGGCCAATCACGCAGCCCTGCTCAAGCAGATTCTCGACGAGGGCGGCGCGGTCGTCGCCGAGATGCCGATGGCCTGGGAGCCGCGCGGGCGCGACTTTCCCCGGCGCAACCGCATCATTTCAGGTCTTGCCTACGGCACGCTGGTGGTCGAGGCGGCGCGCCGCTCCGGCTCGCTCATCACCGCGCGCTATGCCCTGGAGCAGGGCCGTGAGGTTTTTGCCGTGCCGGGCTCGCCGCTCGATCCGCGCGCGGAAGGAACCAACGACCTGATCCGCCAGGGCGCGACCCTGGTCGCCGATCTCGAGCACGTTCTCGCCGTGCTGGCCCCGCTGATTGCCGCCACCGACCCGTTCGGCAAGGCTCTGGCGCTCGACCGGCCCGTGCTGGAGGAGCAGCCAGATTTCTGGGACGAACTCGACGTCGACAGCCCCTCCGAACCGAGGCTCGATCTCGAAGAGCCGGATTCTCCGCAGGGCGATCGCGAAAAACTTCTCGCCGCGCTCAGCCCGACCCCGATTGGCACCGACGACCTCGCCCGCGCCGCTTGCCTCCCCGTCCGGGCGGTGCAGATTCTGCTCCTGGAACTGGAGCTCGACGGGCGCGTCGAGCGGCATGGCAACGGGGCGATCTCGCTGGCTGTGCTTACCACTCCGCGCTGAGCCGCTCCGCCACTAGCGCCTGCAGCCGCCACAAATGCCGGTCCCGGAGGCCGAGCGCGGCGCAGGCTTCGACCGTGTGCAGGAGATATTCGGCGCTCGGTCCGAGATGGCCGCAGCCGGTGGCGATGACCTCGGCGATGGCCTCCTCGTCGAGGCGGCCGGTGTAGCGGTCGCTGGCGCGGTTGGCGAGGAAGGTCAGCGCCCGCACCGGCCCCTGCTCAGTCGCCACATCGACCCAGCGCGGCAGGTAGCCCTTGCCCTTCATCTCGCGCCGCCAGACCGGCATCAGGCTCACATGCGGGTCCGCGCCGTCGAGCCGGAAGGCGACGCCCTTGCACGACCCGCCGCGCTCCAATGCCAGCACCAGGCCCGGCCGCTCGGGCGAGCCGCGAAACCGCCGCTGCAGCAGGCAGAAGCGGCGATGATAGCCACGTAAGGTCGCGATGCGCTGCTCGGCGATCGTGAACTCCGGCTTCCAGAGCAGCGAGCCGTAGCCGAACACCCAGAGCGCGCCGGCGGGATCGGAGCGGCCAGCGATGGCGCGGGCGAGCCCTGGAGCAAGCTCTTCGTCGGTGAGCAGCGTCAGGGCGCTCTCGTCATCCGCGACCGAGCAGGTATGGGCACGGGAGATCAGATCGAGCGTGAGCGCAATCGGAGGTCGCGGCATCGCGGCCACCCGATCACCCTGCGCGCTGCCGGGCAAGGGGCTTGGGTAGGGGTCGGGTTTGCCGGCGAGGTTCACCGTGACGCGTCAGAGTGTAACCAGAATCTTCCCGAACACCTTTCGCGATTCGAGCCGCTCCAGCCCCTGCGCGAAGTCCGCGAGCGGCAGCACCGTGTCGATCACCGGCGTGATGCCGGCGGCCATCTTGTCGAGCGATTGGCGGATATTCTCGATGCGGCAGCCGAACGAGCCGGTGATGCGGTATTGCTGTTGGAACAGTTGCATCAGGTTGATCGTGGTCGATGGCCCGGAGGTCGAGCCGCAGGTGACGAGGCGACCGCCGCGCTTCAGGCAGAGCAGCGAACCGTTCCAGGTCTCGGCTCCGACATGCTCGAAGACCACATCGACGCCCTTGCGTTTGGTTAGCCGGCGCACTTCACCCTCGAAACGCTCCTCGCGATAGTTGATCACGTAATCGGCGCCGAGCGCCTTCGCCTTCTCGCCCTTGGCATCGTCGCCCACCGTGGTGAAGACGGTGCAGCCGATCGCCTTGGCCATCTTGATCGCCCCCGTGCCGATCCCTGAGCCCCCGGCATGGACCAAAATGCTCTCGCCTGGCTCGAGCTTGGCATTGTCGAACAACATGTGCTGCACCGTGCCGAAGGCAATGCCGGCGCAGGCCGCCTGGATGTGATCGACGCCTTCCGGGACCTTGACCACGAGCCGGGCGGGCATCGTCACGAATTCGCGTGAAAACCCGTCGATGTGGAAGCCGTAGACGCCGCCGACCTCCTCGCAGAGATTGTCGCGGCCCTCGACGCAGGCTTTGCATTTGCCGCAGGTCAGCGCCCCGTAGAGCGCGACGGCATCGCCGACTTCGAGCCCCTCGACGCCTTCGCCGATTTCGGCGATCTCGCCCGCGCCCTCCGCCCCGACCGTCAGGGGCAGCTTGCGCTTGGCAAACGCCATCCCGCGAAAACCCCAGACATCGATGAAGTTGAGCCCGACCGCGCGCACCCGCACCCGCACCTCGCCGGGTCCTGGCTTTGGCGCGGGCTCGACCTCGACGAGGCGCAGGTCACGATCACCGAAGAGTTGGAGAGCTTGCATCGTACCCGCTCAGAAAAGCCGAACACCCCACCCACCGCCCTCATCCTGAGGTGCCGCGTCAGCGGCCTCGAAGGAGGCCTCCAGGACCCGATGCGTCATCTGGAGGGCTCCTTCGAGGCCTCCACTTCGCTCCGGCACCTCAGGATGAGGGCGGTGGGTGGGATGGGCCGCC
Source organism: Methylobacterium sp. (assembly GCA_044227265.1). GTDB lineage: Bacteria > Pseudomonadota > Alphaproteobacteria > Rhizobiales > Beijerinckiaceae > Methylobacterium. Next base: position 47,833 of record JBGAFL010000003.1, on the reverse strand, counting down.
TTATGGGTCGAAAGCGTCCCCGGCTCAATCCGGCGCGAGATCGCGCCGCCGCGCCCAGCCGACTTTTGCGGCCAACCTTGAACGCACAGCTCTCGGATCCTGCAGTCGAGCTGCATGTGCGGCCTATAAGTCTCGACAAGCGACCTGACCGTGAAGCTGCCCCACGACTGACATCATTCTCAGCGTGTAGATGCTCATAACTCAACGAGAGCGTGAATCACATGTCAGATGAAGATATCAAATTCGCCCGGATCGGAGCTGCACGTATCGATGATCGGCAGATAGCTGAGATCATTGGCATTGCTCACGGCATAATCTCAGATGGCTCAGTTTCACAATCAGAGATAGAATATCTCCGCAAATATCTTGCGGCTCGTCAACATATTACTAACAATCCTGTCGTCAGAATCTTGTCTAATCGTGTAGACATGGTGCTAGCTGACGGTATTCTTGATGTTGAAGAAGCCGATGATCTGTTGGTGACGCTGACGGCACTTGCTGGCGGCGACTTTGAAGAAGGCGAAATCACCAAGGCTACTACCCTCCCTCTCTGCAACCCCGCACCGACCATTTCTTTTTTCGGCAGTGCCATATGCTTCACCGGCACCTTTGCTTTTGGGGATCGCAAAGCCTGTGAGGAGGCAGTTCGGACGCGCGGTGCATTGCCAGGGAGCCTGACCCAAAAGACTCGATACCTAGTGATTGGCGCCTACGCGACCGAGAGCTGGTCGCAATCATCGTTCGGACGCAAAATCGAGCAAGCCGCCACTTGGCGCTCGTCTGGAAAGCCGATCAATATTGTTTCGGAGGCGCATTGGGTCGACCAGATGAAATCTACCTAAGTCGCCATATTCAACGTACCCATCAGTCCTGCAACATCTCTCTATTCTCACTCTCCACGAATCGAATGCAAACCCGCACGCGCTCTTCGCCGTGCCCAGACTTTGGCGCGGGCTCGACCTCGACGAGGCGCAGGTCACGATCACCGAAGAGTTGGAGAGCTTGCATCACTCGCGTCTCGCTCGAAGAGCATTGGGATGAGTCCGATGTTTCCCTGTCCGTCATTCCGGGGCTCGCCACAGGCGAGAACCCGGAATCCAGATCCTCCGGTCACGTCGAATGACGCGACAGGGTTGCGCTTCGTTGAGTAAGCCCGGCGGTTCTGGATTCCGGGTTCCGCTGCGCGGCCCCGGAATGACACGGTTGGGCTCACATTCAAATCCGCAACCAGCGACCAGAGTCGCTCGGAGGTCTGGTCTGGTAGCGATCCCCGCTTAATCCGGCGCGAGATAACGCCGGCGCGCCCATCCGAGAGCGTTGCCGTATTTCACGCGGCACCAGGTGAGGCCGCTCGGCGTATCGGTGGTGCAGCCGAAGCCGATCAGGCGGCGTCCGACCGGGACCTCCGCCACCACCGGCTCGCCGGCATCGGGACCCTCGCGGATCGAGAGCGGCTCGTCGCGCGGCAGGCCGGTGACGCGGAAGGCTTCGGGCTCGGCCGCAGCCGGCCCCGCACCATAGGCAAGGATTGCGATCACCAAGGCTACGAGGCGGCGCATGATCAGCCTCGAAAAATCAGGAGCGGTGTACGCCCATCATCGCGGTCAACCCGCCATCGACGGGCAGCACCGCCCCGGTGATATAGGCGGCGCTCTCGCCCATCAGGAAGCTTGCGAGCGCGGCGACCTCCTCGGGTCTGGCGAAGCGGCCGGCGGGAATCTGCTTTTCCATGCTCGCGCGATAGGCCGCATAGCCTTCCAGCATCGCCGTATCGATGAAGCCCGGCGCGATCACGTTGACGGTGACGCCGCGCTTGGCCGATTCGATCGCCAGCGTGCGGCAATAGGCGATCAAGGCGCCCTTTGTTGCCGCATAGGCGGCATTGCCGGTATTGCCGCGCAGGGCCGCCACCGAGCCGATCGCCACGATGCGGCCCGAGCGTGCCCGGATCATGCCGCGCATCAGCGTCTTGGCGATCCGGGTCAGCGACCAGAAGTTCACCTGCATCGCCGCCTCGGCCCGGTCCTGGTCGAGCATCAGGGCAAGCGCATCGGCCGACTGGCCGGCATTGTGGACATAGCCATGGAAACGATCGGCCTCGATTGTTTCGCAGAATGCGTCGATCGCGGTCCGGTCGGAGAGGTCCAGGGCATGCGTGGCAAAGCTGCCGCCGGGATGGGCGGCCTGCAGGGAAGCGGCAAGTTCTTCGGCCTGAGCGGCCGAGGACCGGTAGGTGAAAGCGACGTCAAATCCAGCGCCAGCAAGCGCGTGCACGATCGCGGCGCCAAGGCCCGAGGCGCCGCCGGTGACGAGAACGCGCTTTTGCTCCCCGCTCATGCCGGCTCGTCCGCCAGAACGAGGCAGGTATTCTGCCCGCCGAAGCCGAAGGAATTCGACAGGACCCGCGAGACGCGCGCATCCCGCGCCTCGCCCACCACATCGAGCTTCAGGCTCGGATCGGGGATGCGGTGGTTGATCGTCGGGGGTATCCGCCCGTTCTGAATCGTCAGAAGCGAGATCACCGCCTCGATCGCGCCGGCCGCCGTCAGCGTGTGGCCGATCATCGACTTGTTGGACGAGATCGGCAGCGACGCGATCCGCTCGCCGAACACGACCGAGCAGCCCATCGCCTCCATCTTGTCGTTCTCAGGGGTCGAGGTGCCGTGCGCGTTGATCGTGTCGATCGTGTCGGGCTCGACCCCGGCATCCTCGAGCGCGGCGCGGATCGCGGCGATGATCGGCTCGCCATTCGGGCTGGAGCGGGTGCGGTGGAAGCCGTCGCCCTTCTCGCCGCAGCCGAGCACGTAGCCGAGGATTTTCGCGCCGCGCGCTCTTGCGGCCTCCGCATCCTCCAGCACGAGCGCCGCTGCGCCCTCGCCCATGACGAAACCGTCGCGGTTCTTCGAGAAGGGTTTCGAGGCGCTCTCGGGCGGATCGTTCTGGGTCGAGAGCGCCGAGAGCAGCGAGAAGCGGATCAGCGATTCCGGGTTCACCGAGCCGTCCGTGCCAATGCAGAGCGCGGCCTTCATCTCGCCGCGCTGGATCGCCTCGACGCCGAGCTGGATCGCGGTCGCGCCGGAAGAACAGGCGGTCGAGAGCGAGATCGGCGAGCCCCTGGTGCCGAAGCGATCGCTCAAGCGGTCGGCCACGGTGCGGAAGATGAAGAGGTCGTGCCAGGCATCGAACTTGCGGCTCTCGGCTGCCTTGAGCAGGCTGCGATAGCTGATCTCGCCATTCTCGCCGGAGGCCTTGGCCAGCGCCTCGCGCTGCGGCCATTCGAGCTCGACCGGCGGCACCGCGATGAACAGGGCACCGGGAAAGTCGGTGCCGATGCCAGATTGCGCCACGGCCTCATCCCCGGCCACAGCCGCGAAACGCTCCGAGAGGAGGGGTGCGCAGACCGGATCGGTATCGAGGAAATCGACCGTGCCGGCGATGCTGGTGCGCAGGGTGTCGATCGGGAAGCGCGAGATGGTGCGAATGCCGGAGCGCCCCGCCGTCAGCGCCTCCCAATTCGCGGCCGCGCCCTGGCCGAGCGAGGTAACGATCCCGATCCCCGTCACGGCGACGAGGGGACGGCCTTTGGCATCGCGGGCGGAAGAGGTACTCATTCGCCTGCCTTAGCGCATGTTTTCGGCCGCTGCCTATCCCGCCAGGGCCTCACACGTCACACGGCGACGACGCGGATCACACCTTCGCCGCGCCGGTGGCCGACCGAGGTGATCGCGACCTCGCGTACCTGACCGGCTTCGCAGAGCGCAGCGGCAAGCGCCGCGCCGAAGGGCGGTACCGCCTCGATCGGATGGCCGACTATGTCGCCCGTCGCGCGGACCGGCACACCCGGTAATGTATTTCGCAGGGCCGCCGCCTCTTCTTCCGCGATGTCGGCGACGCCGGTTGCGCCCGAGAGCACGAGATCGGGTTTTTCGGAGATACCGGCCTCGCCGATCAGGCGCTTCAGCGTGGCGCCGACGCTGCCCTTCTCGCGGCGCGGGGAATCGTTCGCGACGGCCGCGATCCGCGCCAAAGCCTTGGCCCCGCGCGCCTTGGCATGCTCGGCCGATTCCAGCATCAAGAAGGCCGCGGCGCTGCCCAGGATGAAGCCGCCATTGCCTTGCCCGCCGCGCTCGAACACCGGCCGGTAATCGGGCTTCTGGTAGAAACCACCCATCTCATGGACGAGCAGCACGTCGGCCCGCTCGGCATTGTAGGAGCCGCCGACCAGGATCGCGTCGATCTGCCCGGAAGCGATCCGTGCCTGGCCGATCCGCAGCGCGTCGACGCCGGAGGATTCCTCGCCCATGAAGGTGCGCGAGGCACCGGTGACACCATGGACGATGGCGATGTTGCCGGCGAGCAGGTTCGAGAGCTGCGCCAGGAAGAGCGTCGGCCGCAGATCGTTCTGGAGATGCTCGTTGAGATAGGCGCCGGGATCGGAGGCATCGCGCAATCCCGTGAGGATCGCGCCGTCGACAGCATAGTCGCGCTCGCCGCCACCGGAGGAGACGATCAGATGCAGCGCGCTCTTGAAGGCAGCGTCCGACTTCACGCCGGCCGCATCGAGCGCGAGCCCGGCCGCATAGACCCCGAGCCGCTGCCAGGGCTCCATCTGGCGCTGGTCGGATTTCTTCGGAATCTGGGTATCGAGCGCGAGCGGCACCACCGGATGGACCGGATAGGGCGCGAAGGTCTCGGCATCGGTGCGCGGCGGGCCGCCAGCCTCGAAGGCGGCAAGATGGGCGGCAACGCCTTCGCCCGCACAGGAGACGAGGCCGATGCCGGTGACGACGACGTCACGCCCGCTCATGATGCGGCTCCGATCGGCGTGGTGAGGGCGAGGAGCCCGATTTTCTCTGCACGCTCGCGCATCGGCGCGTCGAGGCCGTCCGGAAACGGCATCGTGCGGAAGCGCAGCTCCGCGTCGCAGAGCGCCTTGCCCTCATGTCGGATCGACGCCTTGGTCACGGCATAGCCCGAACCGTCATGCTCCAGGCTCGCCGTGATCGCGAGCTTTGCGCCGGGCCCGACGAAGGAGCGGAAGCGCGCCTTGTCGACCGCCATCAGGAACGGCATCTGCGCGAAATCGAGATGGGCGAGCACGAGATAGCCGGAAGCCTGGGCCATGGTCTCGGTGAGCAGCACGCCGGGCACCAGCGGATGGCCAGGAAAATGCCCCTCGAAGACGGGGCTCGCGTCGGGCACGATGGCGAGCGCCTCGATCCTGCCGGCGGCACGATCGAGCGACACCACCTGGTCGATCATCTCGAAATATTCGAGCCGCATGGCCCTCGGCCCTCAAAATCGCTTGCGGCCCTGACGGGCCGAATACGATTTCGTGCTTGTCGATTGACGCAATTTCTTCACGCGAACCGGATCCACTTCGCTTGAAATTGCTCTGCTTATTACGCCTTGGCGGCTTTCTCGGCGACGAGCGCGTCGATGCGCGCGCAGAGGTTCTTCAGCACGAAATACTCTTCGGCCGGAACCTTGCCCTCGTTGACTTCCTGAGTCCAACGCTCGAGCGGCAGCTTGATGCCGAAGGCCTTGTCGACCGCGAAGGCGATGTCGAGAAAGGCGAGCGAATCGATGCCGAGATCGTCGATGGCGTGGCTCTCCGGCGAGATCTTGTCGCGCGGGATGTCGGCGGTCTCACTGATGATGTCTGCGACGCGGTCGAAGGTGGCACTCGTGCCGGTGGCGGTCTCGGTGGACATGCGTTGTGGCCGCTTTCGTATATCTCGTCTGCCGGTGAACCGGACGATTTCGCCACGATGATGGCTGATCGCGTCGCATCGGCGCCAAGCCGGATCGGTCCGGCTCGCCCCCGCCGGTTCCGAAGGCTCGCAAATGGAACGCGAGCCCTTACACGATGGGGGCAAGGCCGGGCAACCATGCCGCTCGCGTCATCGCGAGCGATAGCGAAGCGATCCGGGCCGGTGTCAAAAGCTCGACCCGACGAGAACGAGCCATCGTGGAGTGAGAGATGACGGCCGACAGCGAAAACGGGAATGCCGACGCTCACGCTTCGCTCGGCACGGGCGATAGCACTTTGCGGCTCGGCGCGGGCGCCTTGCTCGCCCTTGGCCTGCTCGCACTCGGCCTGTTCGTGCTCTGGGGTTTCCTGCGCGCCCTGATCTGGGCCGTCATTCTCGGAACCGCCCTGTGGCCGCTCTTTGCCGGCATGCGGCGCCGGTTCGCATCGAGCAGACATGGCCCGCACGGCATCGTCTGGCCGGCGCTGTTTACGGCCCTCGTCGCACTGGCCTTCCTGGTGCCGCTCGTGCTGCTCGCGGTCGAGGCACTGACCGAAGCGCGCGATCTCCTGACCTATCTGAAATCGGCCGAGCAATCCGGCATCCCGGTGCCGGATGTGGTCGGGCATCTGCCCTTCGGAGCGGCGGCGGTCACGGATTGGTGGAACGCCAACCTGGCGAAGGCCGGCTGGGCGCATGCGTTGCTGGAGCGCCTCAACACCACCTCGAACCGCGAATTGACCCGCGATCTCGGGGCAGGCCTCGTTCACCGCATCGTGCTGTTCCTGACCTGCCTGCTCGCTCTGTTCTTCCTGTTCCGCGACGGCGAGACACTGGTCGAGCAAGGCCTGACCGCGAGCCATCGCCTGTTCGGCCCGCGCGGCGAGCGCGTCGCACGCCAGATGGTCGCCTCGGTGCACGGCACCGTCGCCGGGCTGGTGCTCGTCGGGATCGGCGAGGGGTTTTTGCTCGGGATCGTCTATGCGATCGCGGGCGTGCCGCATCCGATCCTGTTCGGCGCCTTCACGGCGGTGGCGGCGATCATTCCCTTCGGCGCCCCGCTCGCCTTCGGCATCGCGGCGTTGACGCTGGCGGCGGGGAATGCGTTCGGCGCGGCCCTCGCCGTGATAGCGGCCGGCCTCGTCGTCACCTTCGTCGCCGATCATTTCGTGCGGCCGGTCCTGATCGGCGGCACCACGCGGCTGCCGTTCCTCTGGGTCCTGCTCGGCATTCTCGGCGGCGTCGAATCGCTCGGGCTGCTCGGCCTGTTCGTCGGGCCGGCGGTGATGGCGGCGCTGATCCTGCTGTGGCGGGACTTCACGCAGCCGCCCAGTGCAGGCCAACTCGATGTCTGGATCCTGACCTATGCCCGGCAGCGATGGCTGAAGGTCGCGCGCATCATCGGAGATGTCATGTTGAAGCAGCGTGGCCTGTACCGAGGCGATGGGACGGACATTGCCGAGCGTATCGAGGCCCTCGTCGCACGTGGCGACCTGCTGGCTCAGGGCGACCTAAAGCAATGGGAATACAGCGAAATTCGTATTCCGCCTTACCCAATTCCCGAAGACGAACCGGAATCCCCAATCGAGCCCGCCCTCACGCCGCACGCGCCGTCATTGCGAGGCGAAGCCGAAGCAATCCAGCCTCGGTCGTAAAGCACCGCGCATCCCTAGGTTGCTTCGCTCCGCTCGCAATGGCGCGGCGGAACGGGGGACGTCCAGGCATCAGCCCTCAATGCTTCAGCGGCCGCCCGAGCTTCCGCGCCAGGATTCGCTGCGGGCTCTTGTCCGGATCGGCCTGATCGGCGACCTGGAGATAGGCGGTCTGCTCCAGCATGTAGCGGCCGCCCATGGCGCCGTGCATGACGAGATCGGAGAAGGTCACCCAGGTCTCGCCCGGCTGGAACTGCACGTCGGCCTGGGGCGCCTGTGCCTGGTATTCCATGTCCTGCTTGAGCGCGTCGTGCAGGTGCAGCATCAGGTGGTCGTATTCGCTGCGCTTGGCCTTGGTGATCTTCAACGCGGCGAGCGCCCCCGCCTTCAGGCCGGAATAGCCCGGCAACTTCGGCAGAAACTTTTCGGCCATCGACGAAAAATCCTCGCCGACCCGCCACAGACGCGGCTGCCCCTCGGCGTTGATGTTGCGGAAGATGCGAAGAATTCGCTTCTCGCCGAGCGGGTTGGAGGGGAAGGCGTCGACATGCATGCGGGTGTCGTCGCGCCGCCAGCTCAGCTTGCGCTTGTCGACGTCGAAGGGGCGGTAGGAGGTGCCAGCGAGCGAAATCTTGCCCGCATAGGCGGGCAGATACGTCTCGATCAGGCTCGTGGCGAAGGCGCGGTAGCGGATCAGCAACTGGCGCAGAGCCTCCTGCTCCTGCTCGGTGCCGGCAGCGCCCTTCAATTCCGCCTTCTCGCCGCGGATGTTGACGTTCTTCGCCTTGCCGTCCGCAAAAGGTGTCTCGACGAAACGCTGCTCGAAGGCACTCAAGGGAAAATCGAGCTCGCGAAACACCAGGACCGAGCCGCTCTCCAACGCATCGACGAGCGAGCCGGCGCCCTGTGTCGCACTCGCGGCGGTGACGGGCAGGATCGGGCTGATCATCGGGCGGGCCTCGCGAGCAATCGAATCGCGCGGGTGTAGCCGAGCGTGCAGCGCGGTGCCAAGTTGCGGCGCCAAGGTGCGGCACGATGGCAACCGAGTATTCCAAGCCTGCCGATTCCGGTGGACAGCGCCATCGCCCGGTTGCGGCATGCCGGACCGGACTCGCATTCTCGCGAGTCGCCCGAACCGGGCAACCTGCTCGCCCGCCGCACGTTTTTCACTCGGGCGCCGCAGCGGTTGCCAGAGACGCGAGGAGCCGCATGGCCACGCTGAAGGAATTCGAGGAGGCTTTGCGCGAGCACGGCATGCATATGGCGCTCGCCCTGCTGCAGCGGCTGCGCGAGCGCGACAAGGCCGCGCGCAGCATCAAGCCCGCCCGGCGCCTGACCGGCAAGAAGATGACGCCGGATCTCGCCCGCGCCGTTCTTGAACTCCACGCGACCACCGGCATGACGCAGCAGGAAATCGCGTTCAAGCTCGGCGTGAACCAGGGCCGCGTGAACGAGGTGATCAAGCACGGCAAATGGCTGAATGAAGATCCCGCCGCACCCGAAGCGGTGGCGCGAGACGCAGCCAAGGCGCGTATCCGGGGCGAGGACAAGCCGGCTCGCGCCGCCAAAGCCAAGAAGGGCACCACGCGCGAAAAGGCGGCCCGCCCGGCAAAGGCGCCCAAGCAGGGCCAGCTGACGCTGGGAGATTTCTGAGCGGGGAGCGGCATGAGCGAGAAGGAGGCGATCTGCCGGGTGGTGCGGGCCGGGGCGGATTTCGTCGGAAAGCAGGGCCTGACCTATGCGCCGGGCATCTCGGCCGAATCGGTCGGTGCGAGGGCGATCCACCTGCAGATCGTGACGATCCCGCCCGGCGCGCGGGCCAAGGCCCACAAGCACGAGGGCCACGAGACTGCGATCTACGCGCTGTCGGGCACCTCATGCATGTGGTGGGGCGAGAATCTCGAGCATCACGCCGTGGTCGAGCCGGGCGACTATCTGCATATCCCCGCGAACGTCCCGCATCTGCCGTACAACCCGAGCAGCACCGAGCCCTGCACGGCGATCATCGCGCGCACCGATCCGAACGAGCAGGAAAGCGTGGTGCTGCTGCCGGAGCTCGATCGCCTTCATCCGTGAGGCGTGTTGAGCGCGCCGTTCCTCCACCTTTGGGGGAGGTGGCTGCGAAGCGGACGGAGGGGGCAGCGCCAGAGTGGCTAGGCGTCGCGCGGCCTTCCCACTCGACCGCGCTGCGCGCGGTCCCCCTCGCCCTGGGGGCGAGGAGCTGCGCGCCGGCTGGTGGCTAGGGCATTCGAGAGGCGCTGGTCCCTTCCTGAACGATCCGGCGGGCGTCGGTCACCTCCGCCTCGCAGCCGAGCGCAGCAGCGTCTTCGGCGATCAGCGACAGGACGAGGTCGAGATACTCGGGGAACGGATAGGCTTGCTCGGCCGGCTCGTCGATCAGCTCGGCCTCGGTTCCGCTGCGCTGGGCACGCCACAGATTCTCCTGCGCGATCGCCCGTGACACGCCGGTGAGCCCACGATTGATGTCGGGCCGGCGCTCGACGAGGCGCACGAGGCATCGATAGAGCGCGGCGATGACGATGGCGTCGGCAAGCCGCGTGCAGCTATCGGCGATGCGCAGTTCCAGGGTCGGGAACTTGATCGAGGGGCGCAGCGAATACCAGAGGTAGCTCGCATCCTGGATCGAGCCGGCCTGGATCATGATGCGCACGTAGCGCTCGTATTCGGCTTGCGTCGCGATCAGGTCCGGCAGGCCGGTGCGGGGTAGTTCGCCGAAGGCGCTCATGCGATAGGCCGCAAGCCCGGTCGGCTTGCCTTGCCAGAAGGGCGAGGAGGCGGAGAGCGCGAACAGGAAGGGCTGGAACGGCAGGAGCCGGTTCATCAGGTCGACGCGGTGGCGCGGGTCCTCGACCTCGACATGGACGTGCATCCCGCAGATCAGGCTGCGTCGCCCCGCAAGCCCGACATCGCGCAGGATGCCGCGATAGCGGTCGGCCTTGGTCGGAAGCTGGCGCGCCCAATCGGCAACCGGATGGGTGCCGGCGGCGAAGACGATGAGCCCGTGCTCGTGCCCGATTTCAGCGAGCTGCTGGCGCTGGTCCCTGAGCACTTTGCGGGCTTGCGTGAAATCGGTCGAGGGCGGCGTGCAGACTTCGATCTGACATTGCAGCAATTCGCGCCCGATCTCGGGCAGCCGCTCGCCCGCCTCCTTGTGGAAGGGCCGGACCGATCGCCTCGGCGTCCCGCGGGTTTCGGCATCCGCGAGAAAATACTCTTCCTCGATGCCGAAGCGGTAGCTGTGGCCGGCCATCGCGTCTCCTCGCCCTCGCGCCCGAACTTGAGTCGGTGAGAGGCAACGCGGGAAGACGGGGTTTCGGTTCAGCCCCGAAGAGGGCCGCCGACGAGCCAGGCCGGATCGAACCAGCGATCGGCCGGCCCGTCATAGGGCAGGCGCGTGATGTCCCAGTTCTGGATGTACTTGGCGTAGACGTTCCAGACCGCGATGCCGCCGCCGACGAAGATGCGCCGGCCCGGATAGCGCTTGAGCACAACCTCCGGGTCCTCGTGCGAGCGGATCACGTCGATGGTCCGGTCGAGGAACGCGAAGGCCGGCACGGAGGCGACGGTCTTCGGGCCCGCGATCAGCACATGGCCCATGGTCAGGGCGAAGAACCGCGTCACGTCCTCGACGAAGAGCGGATCCGTATTGCCCTCCCAGGGCAATTGCCCGTTGAGGCCAAGCTGGCCGCGCTGGCCGATCGCGCAGATGCAGCGGACGTCGATCATGGGTCGCCCTGTGTTTCAGGCCAACGACCTTTCCCCCACCCAACTCCCTCATCCTGAGGTGCCGCGCAGCGGCCTCGAAGGAGCCCTCCAGGATCCACTGCGATCACTGGAATCTCCTTCGAGGCTACCGCTTGAGCGGCAGCACCTCAGGATGAGGGTGTGAGTGGGAAAGGTCCGATTGGTGCCGTGGTTCTTAGTTCACTCCGGTAGGCGAAAACTCAGCACCTTGCCGGTCGGAAAATCGAAAATCTTGCCCGTCTCGGTCCAGTCGGGGCTCGCCAGGCGCAGGATCTCGGGGGCGAGATCGTCCGGCGTGCGTAAGGTTTCCGGGTCCTCGCCCGGCATTGCCGCGCGCCGCATCGCCGTGCGCAACGGGCCCGGATTGACGAGCATCGCCTTGATGCTGGTCCGCTCGGTCTCGGCGGCATAGGTGCGCACCAGCGCGTCGAGTGCTGCCTTGGAGGCGGAATAGGGGCCCCAATAGGCGCGGCATTTCGAGGCAGCGGCGGAGGTCACGAAGATCGCCCGTCCGGCATCGGCCCGGTGCAGGAGCGGATCGAGCGAGCGCAAGAGGCGCCAATTGGCCGTCACGTTGACGTCCATCACCTGGCTCCAGACCTTCGGCGTGACATGGCCGAGGGGGGTCAGGTTTCCGAGGATGCCGGCATTGCCGAGGACGATGTCGACGAGCCCCCAGCGCTGATCGATCGTCGCGCCCAGACGGTCGATTCCGTCATAATCGGTGAGGTCGAGCGGCACCAAAGTCGCGCTGGAGCCGGCGGCCGTGATCTCGTCGTCGAGTTCTTCCAGGGCCCCTTGCGTGCGTGCCACCGCGACGACATGCGCGCCGGCCTTCGCCAAGGCGAGGGCGGCGGCGCGGCCGATGCCGCGCGAGGCGCCGGTGACGACTGCGATCCGGCCGGCGAGCGGACCGTCTGTCTTGCTGCGCTCCAGCATGGGCTCAGTCGGCCTCGGCGAGCATGGCAAAGCGCCGCGGGCCGGCGATCTGGAGATCGGTCAGGCCGGTCGGATAATCGCCGGTGAAGCAATGGTCGGTATATTGCGGGCAATCGGGGTCGCGCCGTTCCTCGCCCATCGCCCGGTAGAGGCCGGGGATCGACAGGAAAGCCAGCGAATCCGCGCCGATATAGTCGCGCATGCCGTCGAGATCGTAGGTTGCTGCGAGCAGTTTCTCGCGCTCGGGCGTGTCGATCCCGTAGAAATCCGGATGGGTGATCGGCGGCGAGGCGATCCGGAAATGCACCTCGCGCGCGCCGGCATCGCGCATCATCGCCACGATCTTCACCGAGGTGGTGCCGCGCACCAGGCTGTCGTCGACGAGCACGATGCGCTTGCCCTCGACCGCGGCACGGTTGGCCGAATGCTTCATGCGCACGCCGAGTTCGCGCACGGTCTGCGTCGGCTGGATGAAGGTGCGCCCGACATAGTGGTTCCGGATGATGCCCATCTCGAAGGGCAGGCCGGTCTCCTGGGCATAGCCGAGCGCCGCGGGCACGCCGGAATCCGGCACCGGAATCACGATGTCGGCCTTGGCGGGGGCTTCGCGGGCGAGCTCGTGTCCGATCGCCTTGCGAACCGAATAGACGCTCTTGCCGTTCACGATCGAATCGGGCCGCGAGAAATAGATGTATTCGAAGATGCAGGGGCGCATCGGCTGGCGCGGGGCGAAGCGGATCGACTCGACGCCCTCGTCGGAAATCACGATGACCTCGCCATTCTCGACATCGCGCACGAAGCGGGCGCCGATGATGTCGAGGGCGCAGGTTTCCGAGGCCAGGATGTAGCGGCCGTCGAGTTCGCCAAGCACGAGCGGGCGGATGCCGAGAGGGTCGCGCGCGCCGATCAGCTTCTTGTTGGTCAGCGCGACCAGGGCATAGGCACCCTCGATCTGCCGGAGCGCATCGATGAAGCGCTCGACGATCAGCGGCTTCCGGCTGCGCGCGGCAAGGTGGAGAATCACCTCGGTATCCGAGGTCGATTGCGTGATCGCGCCCGATTGCACGAGGTCGCGCCGGATCGCGAGCGCATTGGTCAGGTTGCCGTTATGAGCGACCGCAAGGCCCCCGCTCGCAAGTTCGGCAAAGAGCGGCTGCACGTTGCGCAGGATGGTGTCGCCCGTCGTCGAATAGCGCACATGGCCGATCGCGGCGCGGCCGCGCAGACGCTCGATCGTGGCGCGATCCGAGAAGGAATCGCCGACGAGTCCTTGCTTGCGCTCGGAATGGAAGACCTGGCCGTCGAAGGAGACGATGCCGGAGGCTTCCTGGCCGCGATGCTGCAGGGCGTGAAGCCCGAGCGCGACCACAGCCGAAGCGTCGTCATGGCCGAAAATGCCGAAGACGCCGCATTCTTCGCGCAGGGTGTCGCCCTCGCAATCGAACCCGTCGAGGCCCTGATGCGGGTCGGTGAGGCTCAGGCCGCGTGCAGACATGCCGGGTTCCAGATCTTTGGGCCAGGGCGGCCGGCCCGGAACTGTCGGTGCCACCGCTTCCGCTGGTCGAGGGCGAAAGCCGTGGCACGAAGCTGAGCGCGGCACCTGAGCAACGCAGAAATCCGCATGGCGAGGCGCCCATCCGGATTTCGCACGAGACCGCTATGTAGGCGGCTTTCGTGCCGCAACCAAGAACGGTTCCAGCCGCAGAGTGCTGGAATGGATCAGCGCTCCGGCGTGGGCGAGGGCGCTGCCGGCGGTTCGGTCTCCGAGGGCGGCTCGGCTGGTTCGCCGGCGCCCTCAGACTTCGGCTTGCGCAACTGCTTCAAAAGGCCTTCGGGATTGTCGGGCAGCTGCGCGACGAGCGCGTTGCCGGATTTCTCGAGGAGCGGGCGCGTCTTCGCCTGCGCGGCCCATTCGGGCACCTTGTCCTGGACGAGCCAGGCCAGGAACACCCAGCCGATCACGCAGATCAGGAAGCCGCGGCCGGCGCCGAACAGGAAACCGAGCGACCGGTCGACGGCGCCGATGCGCGAGTCGAGCACGAGGTCGGAGATCCGCACGGTGATGATCGAGACGACGAGCAATGTGCCGAGAAAGATCGCCGCGATCGAGGCGACGAGCGAGACGGTGTCGCTGGTCACATGCTGCTTGATCGTCGGCAGCAGCAGGGGATGCAGCCACCAGGCGACCACGGCGGCGACCACCCAGGCGACGATGGCGAGCACCTCGCGGGTGACGCCGCGGACCGCAGCGAGCAGGGCGGAGATGACCACGATGCCGAGCACCACGAGGTCGAGGATGGAGAACGGCATGGCCTTACGAACGATGGGGCAGAGAAGCTCGGGCCTTCACGGGTCGCCGCGGCTCCCCGGTATCCGCGCGCGGTCGTGTCTCGCCTCGCCTATACCCTGCCGCACCCTGAGCGTCACCCGCCCCTAGTGGGAGGCTGTCATTTCGTCGCCGGCCATGGCTCGCCGGTCACGCCGTGCCTTCCGGGCGCTAGAGCAAGATGCGGTGAAGAGGAAACCGGTTCACCGAGAACATCATGCGGCACCAACAACTTAGAGCGTGCTGCCGCTTCCGCGTAAACACAGGACGCTCTAGCACTCGGCGATGAGGCAGCACGCCGGCGATGATCGCGAACGGGCGCGGGTGGCAGGCTGGCTCAGCTCTTGTCGAAGGGATTTTTGGTCGTGCGCAGGCTCAGGCGGATCGGCGTGCCCGGCAGATCGAAGGCCTCGCGCAAATCATTGACGAGATAACGCGTGTAGGATTTCGGCAGGGCCGAGAGCTGATTGCCGAACAGGGCGAAATGCGGCGGCCGGGATTTCACCTGCGTTGCATAGCGGATCTTGATGCGCCTCCCTGAGACGGCCGGCGGCGGATTGCGCTGGGTCGCCTCGCTCAGCCAGGCATTGATCTTGGCCGTCGGCACGCGCCGGCTCCAGACTTCGGAGGCCCCGACCACCGCCTGCATCAGCTTGGCGATGCCGTCCCCGGCTAATCCTGAGAGCGGCACCACGGCAACGCCGCGCACCTGCGGCAGCAGGCGGGTGCATTGCTCGCGAAGCGTCTTGAGCAGGCCCGGCTGGTCGGCGACGAGATCCCATTTGTTGAGGCCGATCACCAAAGCGCGGCCCTCGCTCTCGACGAGGTCGACGATGGTGAGGTCCTGTTTCTCGAAGGGAATCGTCGCGTCGAGCAGCACGACGACGACCTCGGCGAAACGCACCGCCCGCAGACCGTCGGAGACCGCGAGCTTTTCGAGCTTGTCGTCGATGCGGGCGCGGCGGCGCATGCCGGCGGTGTCGAACAGCTTGATCTTATGCCCCCGCCACTCCCAGTCGAGCGAGATCGCATCGCGTGTGATGCCGGCCTCGGGTCCGACAAGCAGGCGCTCCTCACCGATCATCCGGTTGATCAGCGTCGACTTGCCGGCATTGGGCCGCCCGACGATCGCGACGCGCAAGGCGCGCCCTTCCGGCCCGTCCTCCTCCTCGTCGCTCTCCGGCAGGGCTTCTTCGATCGCATCGAGCAGGGTGCCGACCCCCTCACCATGCTCGGCCGAGAACGGGATCGGATCCCCTAGCCCCAAGCCAAACGCTTCGTAAGCGCCGGTGAGGCCGACGCCGCCCTCGGCCTTGTTGGCGATCAGGATCACCGGGCAGCCGGCCCGCCGCACAAGTTCGGCGAAAGGCTGGTCGGCCGGCAGCAGGCCGGCGCGCGCATCGATCACGAACAGCACGACATCGGCTTCGAGGATAGCGGCCTCGGTCTGGGCGCGCATGCGGCCGGTCAGCGAATCGGCATCGGCCTCCTCGAGCCCGGCTGTGTCGATCAGCCGGAACTGCAGGCCGCCCAGCGCGACGTCGCCCTCGCGGCGGTCGCGGGTCACGCCCGGCCGGTCATCGACCAGTGCGAGCTTGCGCCCGATCAGGCGGTTGAACAGGGTCGACTTGCCGACATTCGGCCGGCCGACGATCACGACGGTCGGCAATGTCATGATGGTGGTCTCGAAGGGTTGGAGGCCGCCTCAGCGGGTGATCGGCGGCGGGGCGGCGGTTTCGGGCTTCGCCTCGGTGACGGTGACGGGCCCGCCGGCGACGAGCGCCTCGTAGACCTCGACGCGCTGGCGCAGGGCCTGGGGCGTCTCGGGATCACCGGCGATCTGGTCGAACCAACGGCCGGCCGCTTCGAAATCGCCGCGCTTCAGCGCAGCGAGTCCGAGCATTTCGCGCGCCGAATGCCGGAAGGTGCCGTTCGGGGCGGCAAGGCCCTGCAGGCTGGTCAGCGCGGCGGATGGGTCCGGACTATCGAGGCGCAGCAAGGCGGCGCGCAGGCGTGCAAGATCGCGCAGCCCGTCGCCGAGCGCGGTATCGGCGGCAAGCTTGTCATAGGCGGCGGCACCGGCGGCGGCATCGCGCTTGCCGGCCTCGGCCGCCGCGCGGAAATCCGCGAGAATACGGTAGCCGGCCGGTGCGTCGGTGCGCAAAGCGGCGAAGGCTTTGTCCGCTTCCTCCGTCTTGCCGCCCTGCGCGAGTTTGATCGCAGCATCGAATTGGGCGGAGGCCTCCTCGGCGCGCACGAGCTGCGCATGCTGCCAGTAGCGCCAGCCCCCCACGGCGCCGACGGCGAGCACCGCGAGAGCGACGATGAGGCCGCTGTAGCGTTTCCAGATCTTGGCGATCTGGTCCCTGCGATAGTCCTCGTTGACCTCGCGGAAGAACTCGTTCTCTTGAGCCATACCGTTCCGAAGGCGCGATTGCCCGCGCCTGCCTCATTCGTCCCAGGGCGGCGCGCCTAGCATGCCGGCCGGGATTTGGCGACCCGTCGTGTCAGGCGCTTCAGGGCAATCGCTTGAAAGCGATCACCCTGGTTTTTCCTTGGCCTCAATCGCCGGCGCCCGCCTCTGCGGGCTCAGGCTTCGCTCCGCTCGATGCCTTTTAGGACGTCCGTCCTGAAAAGCCCGCTCCGCGCGGCGCTCTTCGCGCCGCGAAGCCGCTCATGCGGCTTCGAGCGATTGCCCTGTCAGGTACTTCCAGGGAAGACCGGAACGCCGATCAGCAGCGGGTGAAGATACCGGGCGAACACGAACCAGACGGCAAGTCCTCCGCAGATCGCGATGATGTCCGCGCTCCAACCGGCGGGCGCGGCTCCCGGCAGCTTGTGGGCGGGCTCGTCGCTCCGGCGTTTCAGGCTGATCCGCGCGACGACCGCCCAGGCCAGGAAGCCGCCGAAGAGCAGGATCGAGCCGAGATCGCCATTCGCCAGGAGATGCGCGGTCGCCCAGATTTTCACACCGAGCAGCATCGGATGCTTGACGGCCGCCTTGATGTGGGTCGGCCTCGGATTGGCCGCGGCCAAGCAGATGAAGGCCGGCAGCATCAGCAGCAGGGCGAGATGGCGCCTCCAGACCGGTGGGGTCCAGACCGGGATCATCCCCTCTGACCGATAGAGGCCGAAACCGTAGATCATCAGCACAAAGCCGAGGATCGACAGGACCGTGTAGCCGAGCTTGTACGGCTTCTCGCCGATCCGGCCGATCAATTCGGCACGGGGCCCGCGCGCCATGGTGAAGGCATGCGGGCCGAGGAACAGCACGAGGCCGAGGATCAGAACAATCATCGATTCGCGAAGGCCTTCGAGGAACCGACCGGGCAGCGCATGCCGGTGCAGGGGAACTTTGAAATGCGTAACCGTGCGGACATCGCGCGGTGGACATCCCCTGCATCCGCATAGCAGTTCGTAACCGTTCAAGACTGAACTGGCGGCCATGTCCAGGCTGGCCGTCCTTGCGCGCGTTCTGTTTGCCGGCGCTTTGGCCGCCCTGTCGGTATGTCTGGCAGCCGGTGACGGGCACGCCACAGACACCCCACTCAAGCTCAAGAAAGCCCCACCTCTATCGGCACTGACGCTGGTCGGCGCGCCGTCGACGATCTTCTCGGCCAAGAAGGACGCCTGCGACGGCGTCGACGTGCCCGATGCCCCGGCCCGCGCCTTTCGCGATGCGGGGGGGGCAGTTGCGCTCTACGGGCTGCATTACCGGAATCGGGCTTTGCGTGGCCCGGATCTCGATCACCTGAAGATCGACTGCCGGATCGTGCTCGATTCGGGCGAAAATTCCGACCCCGCCCTCTATGACGACCGCTCCTGGATCACCGCGACTTGGACCGAGGACGGGCGCATTGTCGCAGCCATCCTCCACCACGAATACCAGGCGAACGAGCACGAGGGCCGCTGCCGCTCGAAGCTCTACATGGAATGCTGGTTCAACACGCTGCTCGGCGCCGCGTCCACCGATGGCGGCGCCAGCTTCCTCCGCAAGAACCCGCCCATCGTCGTGGCCGGCGCGCCGTTCACGCAAGACGCCGAACAGGGCCGGCATCGCGGATTCTTCAATCCGTCGAACATCTTTTCGGATGGGCGCTATCGCTACTTCCTCGCCTCGACCACCGGCTGGAACCGGGCGGGCAGCGACCAGCAGGGCGGCGTCTGCCTGTTCCGCACGGAGACGCCCTCCGATCCAACGAGCTGGCGGGCCTGGACCGGCACCGGCTTTTCCGCCGCGTTTCCCGATCCCTACCGCAAACCAGTGAAAATCCCCGACACCTGCAAGACCATCGCGCCCTTCCCGGCGCCGGTCGGAGCGGTTGTGCGTCACCGCGGCAGCGGCGCCTATATCGCCGTTTTCATGGCCTCGGCCGGCGGACCCTTCCCGCAATCGGGCTTTTACTGGACCACCTCGCGCGATCTCCTGGTCTGGGACGAGCCGCGCCTGCTGATGGCGGGAGCAACCCTCTACGACGACGCCTGCACGGCAAAGGGCGACATCATCGCCTATCCTTCGCTCCTCGATCCCGGGGCGCAGGGGCGCAATTTCGACGATGTCGGAGACCGCGCCCTGCTCGTCTATGCGCGCTTATCCCACGAGGACTGCGACATCACCTCGGACCGGGACCTGATGCGCCGGCCGCTCGCGGTGAAGGTGTGGCCGTAATACGCCGCATGCGCCTTACGAAACGCGGCGACCTATGATCGGTGTCACCCACGAAGCGACTCGCAGGGGGCAGTGTGCCGACCGTGGCGTAGCGCGCACGGCTGCCGGCGAAGGCGTGAAACCGCGCGCTACCGAGCCGAGCGCTAGCTTTGCCGTCAGGAGAACGAGGAGGAATGCGCCGGCCGGCACCAAGACGTTTACCTCCGTGACACGGTATGAACCGATCCCGCCATTCAGGACGAAGCCGCCACTGTCGGCGACGCCGCTCATGCCGGTCAGCTTCGAGAACAAAGGCAGAGCAGCCCCGATCCAGTCGCCTCCTTTCAGATAGAGCATCAACTGCGCTGCCAGGATCGCGACGAGATAGCAGGCACCGATCAAGGCGACATGGTCGATCGTAGAATTCACGATGGAGACGACGTGATTTCCTGCGTCTGAATTCCTCGGAAGTCGGCGGGTTGTTTCGTCTTGCAAAGCTGCAACGTCCGAGCGTGCGATCGACCGGCCATCAGGTAAGGCCGGGTTTTTCGAAGCCTCGGGAGCAACCCGTATGCCAGCCAACGCGGCCTGCAACGTCCCGCCTCGCGATCGCTGCCATCAACTGCCGGCGTTCGAGAGGCGGCATGCGGATTCGTGGGGGCTGCAATCCGCAATTGGATCTGCCTATGAACGAGGCACATTGGATACAAAAGCATCAGGCCTCGGTGCGTCGACTGTGTCGATAAGCCCCTTTTCGGACTCTCCATGCGACTCGCTCGACCTTGCACGCTTCGGGATTCTTCGGCCCGCTTGGTCATTCGCGCAGGCGCAGTGATCGGCCGGGCCTCCGCGCCGTAGCGCGCCTGCCGGCTCGTCCGTTCGCCAACACACACCACTCCGTTTCGAGGCAGGCGTCCTGATGGCCAGCCGCAAGGGCTCATCGCGAAAAGACGGCCAGCGTCCGGGCTTTCGCATCTTCAGCCCGATCCTTGCGGGAGCGACGCTTCGCGAGCGTCTCATCGCCTGCCTAGGGGCCCTGGTCGGCATCACCTTGACCGGGCTCATCTGCGGATGGTTCTTCGGGGACGGGCCGCAGATCCCGCTCATCGTCGCTCCCATGGGCGCCTCGGCGGTCCTGCTGTTCGCCGTACCCGCGAGCCCGCTGGCACAACCCTGGTCGATCATCGGCGGCAATACGATCTCCGCCTTCATGGGGGTGTTGGCGGCCCGCTATGTTCCGGACCCGGTGGCCGCGATCGGTGTCGGCGTGTCGCTCGCCATCGCGGCCATGTCGCTCACCCGCTCGCTTCACCCGCCCGGAGGGGCGGCGGCCCTGACGGCGTTGATCGGCGGCCCGGCCGTCAGCTCTGCCGGATTTCTCTTCCCGCTTTTCCCCGTCTGCGTGAACTCGATGATCCTCGTCACCCTGGGCATCGTCTTCCACAAGCTCTCGCGTCGCAACTATCCGCATGTCCTGGCGCGGCAACCGGCGAACACGCACGGGACGGCTGACCTGCCCGCGCAATTGCGTGTCGGGTTCAAATCCGAGGACGTCGACGCGGCGCTGGCAGCAATGAACGAAACGCTGGACATCGACCGGGCGGATCTCGACCTCCTGCTGCGCCAGGTCGAGCTTCAGGCGCTGGCCCATAGTCATCGCGGCGTCCGCTGCCAGGACGTGATGTCCCGGGATGTCGTCACGATCGTGCTGACAGGGACCGTCGAGGAAGCGCGCAGGCTTCTGCTCGAACACAATATCCGGACGCTACCGGTGGTCGATGGAGCCGGCCGGCTGGCTGGGACGGTCGGTCTTCGCGAACTCGCCGTGAAGGACTCGAGAATCGTGGCGGGGCTCGTCACGGCAGCGAAGACCGCCTCGCCAGGCGATTCGGCTGTGGGTCTCGTCCGGTCGCTCACCGATGGCCGAACGCACGCGATCATCGTTATCGGACCCGATCGGACGGTCCTCGGCGTGATCACGCAGACGGATCTGCTGGCGACGCTGGCCCACTACGCGATGCTCGATGCCTTCGATCCCCGCCGACCGGCGGCGTAGTCGTGGTTGCAGGGCCGCATCGCGAATTCCATCACCCTGGCGCTCTGGTCGTCGGTTCGCAGCCGATCCGCGAAGACTGCATCAGGTCGCGCAAGACATCGGCCAGCGCATCGACCTGCGCCTCCTCATGTGCGGCCGAGAGGGCGACGCGCAGGCGCGCCGTGCCGGCAGGAACGGTCGGCGGGCGGATCGCGACGACGAGGAATCCGCGCGCCTCCAAGGCTGCCGAGAGGTCGAGCGCGGCCTCGGCCTGCCCGATCAGCACCGGCACGATGGGGCTCTGTGCCTCCGGCAGCCCGAGCTTGGCGGTGAACCGGCGCGCCAGCGCGAGCGGCCGAGCAGCGCGCTCCGGCTCGATCTCGACGATGTCCAGAGCTGCGAGCGCCGCAGCAGCCGAGGCCGGGGGCAGGCCGGTCGTGTAGACGAAGCTGCGGGCGCGGCTGGTCAAAAGGTCGATCACGGCCCGCGAGGCGCAGAGATAGCCACCATAGGAGCCGAGCGTCTTCGAGAGTGTGCCCATTTCGAGCGGCGCCCGCGCACCTGGCTCGACCACGCCGAGCCCGTGAGCATCGTCGACAAGCGTCCAGGCATCGCAACGCTCGGCGAGTGACAGGATCTCGCCGAGCGGCGCCCGGTCACCATCCATGCTGAAGACGCGCTCGGTCAGGATCAGCACGCGCTTCGCCTTGGCCCGCTTCTTGGCGAGCAGGCTTTCGAGATGCGTCACGTCGTTATGGCGGAAGCGCAGTATGTCGGCGCCCGAGAGCCGCGCGCCGGAAAACAGGCAGGAATGGCCGAGCGCGTCGACGAGGATCAGGTCGCCCGCTCCGACGAGGGCCGGCGCGATCCCGACATTGGCGAGATAGCCGCTGCCGAAGACGAGCGCGGCCTCCTTGCCCTTAAAGCGCGCGAGCCGCTCCTCCAGCGCGACGAGATCGGGGTGGTTGCCGGTCACGAGCCGGGAGGCGCCAGCCCCCGCCCCGTACCGGGCGAGTGCCTGCTGCGCTGCCGCGATCACGCGCGGGTCCTGACTCAGCCCGAGATAATCGTTGCAGGAGAACGAGACGAGCGCCCGCCCATCGCGGATCGCTTCGGCTCGGGCACCGCGCGCTGTCGGTACCAGCCGCCGGCGCAGACACTCGGCTTCGAGGTCCGCGAGCCTGTCTTGCGCGAAACACTCAAGACTCTGCATCTCGCTCGATCTCACCCGTCGCGCCGGCCGCCATCGCGAAATTCGTTGAGGGACGCTCGCCCGTCGCCTGCCGCCCGAATGTCGGCGTTCTCGCAGCGCCTTGAAACCCATCGCGTCGCATTCCCATCTGTGCGCGGCGTTGACAGGTCAAGAGTGCTTCGCCAGGGTCCGCCGCGATCGGCCGAAGCGCAAGGCGCCGGCCGGGCGCAACTCGGTCCTCTGCCGCATTTCGGCCTCGACACACGTCGATTCCGCCCGCCGGGCGCCTTCATGCACCCTCCCGCCTTTGACGACGACAAAGTGACCGATCCTGCACCATGGTGATGCGTTCCTACCTGGATTTCGAGAAGCCGGTCGCCGAATTGGAGGCGAAGGTCGAGGAACTGCGCGCCATCGCCGAGCGCGACGGCGCGGTCTCGATCGGTGAGGAGGTCAGCCGGCTCGAGGCCAAGGCCGCGACGGCGCTCTCCGACATCTATGCCGCGCTCACGCCCTGGCAGAAGACCCAGGTCGCGCGCCACCCGCAACGCCCGCATTTCGTCGATTACTGCGCGGGCCTGATCACGGATTTCATCCCGCTCGCAGGCGATCGCAGCTACGGCGAAGACGAGGCGATCGTCGGCGGCTTCGGGCGGTTTCGCGGCCGGCCGGTCCTGGTGCTCGGCCAGGAGAAGGGCGCGACGACCGAGGCCCGGATCCGGCACAATTTCGGCATGGCGCGGCCCGAGGGCTACCGCAAGGCGGTGCGCCTGATGGAAACCGCAGACCGTTTCGGCCTGCCCGTCATCGCCTTCGTCGACACGGCCGGCGCCTATCCCGGAATCGAGGCGGAAGAGCGCGGCCAGGCCGAAGCCATCGCCCGCTCGACCGAAGCCTGCCTCGCCCTGGGCGTGCCAAACGTCGCCATCATCATCGGCGAGGGTGGATCGGGCGGCGCGATCGCGATTGCGACGGCCAATCGCGTGCTGATGTTGGAGCACGCCATCTACGGCGTGATCTCGCCCGAGGGGGCCGCCTCGATCCTGTGGCGCGACCAGGGCAGGGCGCACGAGGCCGCCACCGCCATGAAAATCACGGCGCAGGATCTCTACCGGCTCGGCATCATCGACGTGATCGTACCCGAGGCGACCGGCGGCGCCCATCGTGACCGAGATGGCGCCATCGCGGCGGTCGGAGAGGCCTTGGCCAGGGCCCTGGAAGCCTTCGACGGTCTCAGCCCCGACGAAATCCGCGATCGGCGCGCCCAGAAATTCCTCGAGATCGGGCGGAGGCTGTAAGGCGCAAGCGCGATGGGCACCCTGCCGGGCTTCAATCTGTTTCGCCGCCTGCGCGGGCCGGACAGACGCGAGCCCGGTCTTGTCAATCACGTCTCGCTCGGCAGCCATTGCCATATGACGCAGGTGCTGAAGCGGACGGGCCTTCGCACCTGGTCCGGTCCGTTCGACTGGATCTTCTCCTCGCCAGGCATGGTGAGAGATTGCCTCGGCGATGATTTCTCGCAGCTGCTCGACCGCTCGTACTACGAGAGCACGCCGCTATCCCAGCGTCCGAATCCGAACGAATGCCGCTGCCGCCACAGGCTCTATGCCGAACGGCATGCGGTCCCCTTCGTGTTCAATCACCACGACCCGGCGACGAGCGAGGCGGACTACCTCTTCCTGCAGAACGGCGTGCGTCGCCTGCGCACGGCTTTGGCGAATGCCGGGGCCGACAACCGGTTCTATGTGCTGACCGAAATGCGCATACCGGGCGCGACCGTGTTGGCACTCGCCGAGCGCCTTGCAAAGCTGGGACGCGGAAATCGGCTGGCCTTCTTCGAGATCGTCCCGGAGGCGGCGACCAGGCGAGTCACGACACAGACGGCGCCGCTGCCGAATCTGTCCTGGCTGAGAATCGAGACCCTGTCGCGGTCCGTAGGGCTGCGCTTTGCCGACCCGTCGGACGACGCGATGCTCGACGATCTGGTTCGCGCGCACGCCAAGGCACCCTGACCGGCGCAAGCCGCAGGAGCCGGCCTGATGCGCGAAGATCACACCGCCCAGCTTTCTGTAGCCGGAAGCTCGGCTGTCTTGTGGTAAGCTCGAGGTAAGTCTACCGACGCTATGGGTTGGGGAGTAGCGTTCGCGAGGGCAGGGCCCTCACGGGTGCGTGTCTATAGTTACGGGGATCCCCGATGGCTGTACGTCCGCTTGCGACGACGGGTCTCGTCGCTCTGACGATTTCTCTCGGTGCCTGCCAGGACAGCAGCGTGCTCGGCGGCGTGTCGGGGCGCAGCCTCGCTCCGGTTCCGGCCCAGACGATGTCGCTCATGCAAACCAAGGGCATGAGACAGACCGATCCGATCGTGATCCGCGCCTACAAGAAGGAAGCGGAGATGGAGGTCTGGAAGCGCACCGGCACCGGCCAGTACGCGCTCCTGAAGACCTTCCCGATCTGCCGCTGGTCCGGCCAGCTCGGTCCCAAGATCAAGCAGGGCGACCGCCAGGCACCGGAAGGTTTCTACACCATCACGCCGGGCCAGATGAATCCGAACTCGGCCTATTACCTGTCCTTCGATGTCGGCTATCCGAATGCCATCGATCGCGCCAAGGGCGCGACCGGCAATTACATCATGGTCCACGGTACCTGCTCGTCCGCCGGTTGCTTCGCGATGACCGACGCCTCGATCGCCGAGGTCTATGCGCTGGCGCGTGACGCCTTTTCCGGCGGCCAGCGCGCGGTCCAGTTCCAGAGCTATCCGTTCCGGATGACGGCCCAGAACATGGCCAAGTTCCGCAACGACCCGAACGTGACCTTCTGGAAGAACCTCAAGGAGGGCTCGGATTATTTCGAGGCGCTGCGCGAGGAGCCGCGTGTTGCGGCCTGCGGCACGCGCTACGCCTTCGGCGGCTCGGATGTGTCGGCCGGATCCTGCACCCCGAGAGTCGAACCGATGGTCGCCGAGAAGCGCGACCGGGATAACCGGGAGATCGCAGAACTCGTCGCCAAGGGCGAGAGGGCGACGCGCGTCGTCTACGAGGATGGCGGCCAGAATCCGGTCTTCAGCCCGCAGGCGCGCGCCAGCGCCTTTGCGAGCCTGCAATCCGACAAGGAACTTCCCTATTCGGCGGGCGAATACGCGCGGCACAATCTCGGCGATGTCAGTCGCCCGGAATCGCTCGCGGCCGGGCCGCGTGAGATCGAGATCGACGCCAAGGGCCGGCCGATCTTGGTCGCCGCCGCGTCGGCCGATGCGCTCGGCCCGACCAAGGCCGCTGCGGCTGCGCTGAAGAAGGGCGAGAAGCAGAAGGCGCCGCCCGCGACGCTGATGGCCAGGCAGGAGCCGGCGACCGCGCCGAAGGAGCCGGAAACGACCGGCCGCATCACGGTCGCGGATGCCGATGGCGGCATGATCAGCTACCAGAAGCTGCTCGGCGGCATCCTCGGCAAGCAGGACGCCGAGAAGACCGGTGCCGCCGCGGCAAGCCCGGAGGAGTCCGCAAGCGCGGCCGATGCGAAATCCGAGCTCGCGAAGGCGCCGTCCGTGACGCCCTCGACCCGTCTTGCGGCTCATGTCGCCAAGAAGGCCGGCCTGCCTGCCAAGGAAGGGACTTCGGATGCGGCAGCGACGAAAAAGGTCGTCGCGGCACCGGCTCAGGATGCGGGCCTCAGGGGCAGGAACTGACCCAGGGCGGTCCGCCGCAGAACGGCTGAGCAAAGCGGTAGCCTGAAAGGCGACGGCGCTTTCTTGCCATCGCCATGCCGTTGGACCTCCATCCGGTTTCGTCGACTTCTTCATCTGCGATCAGACTCACTGCCTGCGGCCTTGGCGAGGGCGCGGAGACGCTTGCCGCGGCTCGTGTATTGGCGGCGAACGCCCGCATCACGACCGACCACCAGAGATTGGCCGTGCTGGCAGGCCTTTACAGGCGCATCCGGATCGCATCTGTGAAACCGCGCTTGGTTGCGCGCAAAGCGAACCACAGCTCAGTTCGAGGAGCCGCGTGAGCATGTTGTCATTCCAGATCGGCGACAGCACGCCTTAAGTTACTGGTTGTGCATGACGTTTTGGGTGAGCTCAGTTCGGCTTCTCCGGGTCATGCTGGCGAGAGGAACGATGTGAGCGGACGGACGCTGATCATCGGCATTTCCGGTTTCATCGGCTCCCACGTCGCGGAATCGCTGCGTGGGGCGGGAATCCAGGTGGTCGGGCTCGGCCCGCGATGGTCGCGCCGCATTCCCTGCGATGCCTTCTTCGCCGGACGGTCGGAGACGACCGAGTTGCTGGAGGACGCGCTCGAAGACTGCGAGAACGTCATCTATCTCGGCGGCAGCAGCCGGCCGGCCGTCGGCATGGCGCGGATCAGCGACGAGATCGCCCGCGAATCGAACCATGTGATCGATCTCGCCGAATTCTGCACCGCGCGCGGCGTCAGACGCTTCGTTTTCGCGTCGTCGGGCGGAACCGTCTATGGGATCGTGGACCAGGGCACGGTGATCGACGAGACCTCGCCCACACAGCCGATCTCCGCCTATGGCCTGGCCAAGCTCGTCGTCGAGCATGGGCTCCGACTGATCTCACGCCGCACGGGCCTCGTGACCGTGTCGTTGAGGATGGCCAATCCCTTCGGGCCGAGGCAATTCGTCAAGGCCGGCCAGGGGTTCGTCGCGGCCGCCTGCGATGCAGCCGTCAACGGAACGCCCTTGAAGGTGTGGGGTGATGGCACCGTCGTAAGGGACTTCGTGTTCGTGGAGGATGTCGCCGAGGCTTTCGTGAAGGCCCTGTCCGTTCGCGCCGGGGCCGAAATCCTCAATATCGGAACGGGCGAGGGGCATACGCTGATCGACATCTGCCGGCGGATCGAGGCGCTCAGTCAGCGATCGATCGACATTCGGTTCGAACGCGGACGCCCCGTCGACGCACCGAGCATCGTGCTGTCGAACCGGCGCGCGGCGGAGATGCTGGAATGGCGGCCTGGCGTGACGCTCGACGACGGCCTGATCCGCACGATCGACTGGTGGCGCTCGACGAGCCAGATGAGCGGCCGCTAAAGCGTCAGGCAAAAAAAGGCGGCGGCGGGTTCTCGAGCATGGCCGACGGAACCAGATGCTGCCGCTCTTTCCATCTGAACGCAGCACGCTCGAACTACAACAGAGACGATCAAGCACGAGGCGAATGCCCTTGGCCGACCAGATGACCCACGATCTTGTTCTCCATATCGGGGCCAACAAGACCGGCAGTACCGCCATCCAGTACTTCCTGTGGCGAAATCTCAAGGCGATCCGGCGTGCCGGCTTCCAGATTCCCGGCGAGGCTCTCGATTGGACGAGCCTCGTCACCGGCGCCCATGTCGCATCCCTGCAAGCCATGCTCGCGAGCCAGGATGCGCGTGCTCAGATCACCGCGGCTTTCGAGAAGCTGTTCTCGGCACGCCCGGAACAGGTGCCGATCCTGATCTCAGCTGAGAATCTCTCAAATCCAGGACATTCCGCGCACTTTCGGGACGTTTGCAAGAAGTATAAAACAAAGATCATCCTCTATATCAGAAGACAGGATGACTTGCTGGCTTCGTCTTGGCAGCAATGGTACTCAAAATTTGAATCCGATTTCAACGCATGGCTCATCAATGGCCTGCAATCGATTGGTCATTGGGAAACGCTGATCAATGGTTGGGAAAACGTGGCCGGGCCCGGCTCCGTCACGGTCCGCATTTACGAGCGCGACGAATTTCCGGACGGAAGCATCGCAAAGGATTTTCTCGGCGCGATCGGAGTTTCAGCGACAGACGAGTCGTTCAACTTTTCCAACGACACTTTGAACCCGACCTACAGCGAATTCATAACGCCGCTGGTCGCAGGGAATAAAAGTATCTTCAAGGATGTCCATGACAGCTTTTTCTACGATTTGATCGGAGAATTTACTGGAAATCATTATGTTTCCAGCAAGCGATATTCTGTGATGTCAAAATCGCAGCGCGACAATATCATCAGGTTCTACGGGCGGCAGAACCAGCATCTGTGCGACAAGTATTTTCCGGGCAGAAAGCGCCTGTTCAAGCCGGTCGATCATCGGAACTATATCTATGCCGATGCCGCCGAGGTTCAGCAGGAGCAGTTGCGCTTCCTGACCCATATGGTGTTCGAGCTGGCAAGACGCGTCCGCGGCGACGAGGCCCACGCGAAAGAGGCATCGGAAGCCGCGCCCGATCCGGAAACCGGGCAAGTCGTTCTCGGAAAACCGGGCAAGGGGCGCTCTTGGTGGGGGAAGTAGGACTCGAACCTACGAAGCTTACGCAGCGGATTTACAGTCCGCCCCCTTTGCCGCTCGGGACATTCCCCCAAGTGCGCCATCCAAACTGCCAATGGGGCCAATCGGCCGGTGGCAGGATGCGCGGGCCCTTATGGTTGGGGGTGCGCCGGGTGTCAACACAATGACGTGGCGCATCGGAGCGAATGCGAATTCCGATCCGCCGGGGCAGGGGCGGGCCGCTTTTCACCGGTTATGGGAGCGGGCTCCGAGCCATTGGCGTCACGTCCCGGCTCAGGAGCAGGGCGCGAGATCGCAGATCCGCAATTGCGCTCGCTCGGCGCCACGCCAGCGGTCTCTGCCGAGCGTCCCGGCAACGTGAAACGAACGGCCGACCCCGCCGAGCAATGCCTGGCCGAGCGGATTCTGCGCGGCGCGAAAGGCAATGGCGCCGATCGCCTGGCCGTCGCGGCTGCGCAATCGTGCACGGACATGACCGTTGCCGACGATGCCTGCATCGACGATCTGATGGCGCGGCAACGCGAAAACCGGTTCCGGCGCGCCTTGCCCGAACGGTCCGGCCCGCTGGATCATGCGCACGAGTTCGGCGCTCGCGCCGCCCGCGCTGAGCGTCCCATCGATCAAGAGAGCCACGGCCTCGCGCGCCTTGTTCACGGAGGCGGCAAGTTCCTGTGCGAGATGCTTCGCGAAGGCCGTCGTGTCGCCCGACGGCAGGGTCGCGCCCGCTGCCATGGCATGGCCGCCTCCCTTCAAGGCAAGCCCCTCAGCCACGGCGGCCTGCACCGCCCGGCCGAGATCGGCGCCCGGAATCGAGCGCCCCGAGCCGACCGCCGTGCCGTCGGGTCTCAGCGCGAAGGCGAAGGCCGGCCTGCCGAAACGCTCCTTGAGCCGCGCCGCGATCAATCCGACGATGCCGGGATGCCAATCCGGCGAGGCGGCGACCAGCACCGGCCGGTCGGGATCGGCGGCCAATGCGTGATCCATCTCTGCTTGCGCCTCGGTCACGGCCTCGGTCTCGATGACCTGGCGCTCGCGGTTGAGACGGTCGAGTTCGGCCGCCATGCGGGCCGCCTCCGTCGCATCCGTCACCGTCAGGAGCCGGGCGCCGAGCGCTGCATTGCCGATCCGGCCGCCGGCATTGATGCGCGGCCCGAGCAAAAAGCCGAGATGCCAGGCTTCCGGCGCCTCGTTGAGACCGGCCGCATCGAACAGGGCCGCAAGCCCGATCCGCCCGCGCCCGCGCATGACGGTAAGCCCCTGGACGACGAAGGCGCGGTTGAGACCGACGAGCGGAACCACATCGGCGACCGTCGCCAATGCCGCAAGGTCGAGCGCATCGGTGAGCCGAGGCTCCTGCGAGGTCCGGAACGCCCCACGGGCGCGCAAGGCCCTATTCAATGCGACGAGCGTCATGAAAACGATGCCGGCCGCGCAGAGATGGCCGAGCCCCGAGAGGTCGTCGAGGCGGTTCGGATTGACGAGCGCCCGCACCTCGGGGAGCGTCTCCGGCGCGGCATGGTGATCGAGCACGATCACGTCGAACCCCAGCGCTCGGGCGGCGGCGAGCGGCTCAAGAGCCGCCGTACCGCAATCGACGCAGACGAGGAGATCGGCCTCGCGCGCCAGCGAATTGATGGCCGCTACGTTCGGTCCATAGCCCTCGGTGATACGGTCGGGAATATGGATGTGCACAGTCAGCCCGAGCGCACGAAGATATTCGGCGAGCATGCCCGCGCTCGCTGCCCCGTCGACATCGTAATCTCCGAAAATCGCCACGCGCTCTCCGGCGGCAACGGCCGATGCCAGTCGATCGACCGCCGCCTCCATATCGAGAAGCACGAAAGGGTCCGGCATCAGCTCGCGCAGGCGTGGGTTCAGATGAGCGTCCACCTCCGAGGCCAGCACGCCGCGCCCGGCGAGGACGCGCGCGAGTGGGTCCGGCAATCCATGCGCCTGGACCATCGTGGCGGCGATCGCCTGCAGCCGTGGATCGGCGCAGCGCTCGCGCCAGGGTTGGCCGAGCACCGAGCAGGACACGTCGAGAAAGCAGGGCGTCGGAGCTGGGGCGAGGTCGGCGGGCACGGGCGCGAGCATAGACCGACCGGTCCTTGCCGGACCAGCCGGCTCAGGCGGCGACGCGGGTCCGGCGGCGTGGCGGGACGGTCCAGTTCCTGACGAGCGCGATCGTGTCGGCAAGCGGGACGGCCTTGCCGAACAGCCAGCCCTGGCCGAAATCGCAGCCCATCTTGGCGAGCGCATCGGCTTCCGGTCCCTGCTCCACGCCCTCGGCGACCACGGGGATTCCAAGTTCGTCGGCAAGCCGCAGGATGGTCTTGACGATGCGTCGGCTGGTCGGGTCGGCGAGCATGTTGCGCACGAAGGCGCGGTCGATCTTGAGCGTGGTGATCGGCAAGGTGTTGAGATAGCTCAGCGAGGAATAGCCGGTGCCGAAATCGTCGATGGCGATGCCCATGCCGCCCGCGCGGCAGGTGGCGAGCGCGGCGGCCGCCTGTTCCGGGTCCTTCATCAGCGTCGATTCAGTGACTTCGAGCTTGAAATTGCTGGGCGGGATCCCGGTACGCTGGAGCATGTCCGCGATGATTTGCGGAAACGACGATTGCGCGAGATCGTGCCCCGTGACGTTGACGCTCATGAAGAGGGGGCCCTCGACCTCTTCCTGATTGTCCAAAGCTGCCAGCAGAATGCCGGGGAAGACCCGGCCGACCTCGTCGAGGACCCATCGCGTCAATTCGCTGATCAGCCCGCTCGCTTCGGCGACCGGGATGAAGGCGGCGGGCGGCACCATGCCGCGCTCCGGATGACGCCAGCGCAGCAGGGCCTCGAAGCCGGCAAGCCGGCGCCCGCGCAGTCGGACGATCGGCTGAAAGAAGAGTTCGAGTTCGGAGCGCTCGAGCGCCCCGCGCAGATCGCGCTCGAGCGCGAGCCTCTCCAGGGCAGCGGTGAAATCGGCTGGGACCTCGACGGGATTCGCGCTCGATTCGGTGATCGGCGGTGGGGTCGACCCCTTCATCCGCCCAAGGAGTGCGATGGTTTCCCGATAGCGTTCGACGACCACGCCGAGGCACATGCGCAGGATCGGATCGATCTCGCTGATGCGCTGGTTGAGATGATCCTCCGTAATGGCGAGGAGCGTGCTCTGGACGATCGCGCGGACCGAGGTCGCGCGCGGGCGCCGGTCGAGAATGGCCATCTCTCCGACGATCTCGCCGGGGCCGCGACGCGCCAGAACGAGATCCCCCTCGGGTTGCGCGAGATAGATCTCAAGGCACCCCGTCTGGATGAGATAAGCCGCCTGTCCGGGATCGCCGGCCGAGAAGAGGGGCGCTCCTGCCGGCAGATGCAGGTGGTCGAGCAAGCTGTCCTGCCTGGTGTGATTCGACGGGCCGCGCTGGAGTACGACCCTAGAGTTGCCGGGCAATCGTTAAGCGATGAACAAGATGCTCGATCATGATCGCGTATTGGGTGGAAAGATTGTCGCAGCTACGGGCTCATCGTAAAGAATTGCCGAACTGATACGCGCTTCGCGTGAATTTCTCTCGTCCGATAAAACTTTATAGATGCTGTTTGCGCTCCCGCTTTGCCGATTTGAAGAGTCCGGCCTGCGAAGATGTCGGTTGGCGGCATGCCCGTGCACTTCGAGCTGATTCGACTTGTCGTATGGATACGTCCCGGCGCCTCGCGCAGATTCGCATGCGCTCACTTCAACAGAAGCGGACGTTGTCCGCGAGGGCAACCTCAAGCATGGCAGCCGATGGGGTTGGCCGTTTTCCGGTCGCCGGCCCGCTTCGGACTCAATGAGGTTGAACGTTTCGCGCCGGAATCCGCGTCGCGAACGATCGGCGGATTCCGGCGCCGGCGGGGCCGGTGGCCGGAAAAATCGACTGGTGCGGACGACGGGACTCGAACCCGTACTCTCGATGAGAAGCAGATTTTCGTACCACTTCGGCTTTCGCCGCCGTCTCGAACGTTCGTGGTCTGGACTGTCCCTTCGCCATGGCCCGAAGGCTTTAGGCGCCACCCATCCAGTCTCTACACCTTCCTCTGAAAGAGCCATTTGCTCCAAGAGAGGCTTGGCTCGGGATTGGCCTGAGGCCCGGAGGCCCGTTAGCGTTCCCCGACTTTGAGCGGTTCTACTCCGCGGATTTCCCCGCGGGCACTCCAATTGAAGTCTGCTGCGTCTACCGATTTCGCCACGTCCGCAACACCGGCCAACCGGTAACGGTGCCGTTCATTCAGATCAAGCTAAGGATCAAGGTGCCGGCTCGGGCCGCCAACCGTAGAGCCAGGCGTAGCGGCGGCTCAATCCGGAGGGGCCGAGATGGCGCATCACGGCATTGCGCGCGAGGCTCTTGAGCGGTCCGGCATGGTAGGCGCGGCCATTGGCACGGGCCGCCTTGTGAACCCGCTGGATGCGCGCCGCACGGGCGTGAGCGTAGTCGGCGAGGGCCGTCGGAACGTCGGCGGCTGCGGCAAGGCTCGCCGTGAGCACCGACGCATCCTCGATTGCCATGGCCGCGCCCTGCGCGAGGAAGGGCAGGACCGGATGCGCGGCATCGCCGAGAAGCGCGATTCGCCCAGCGGCAACCGGAGCGGCCGGCCGCCGATCGACCAATGACCACACCATCCAGGTATCTGGCAGGCCGAGCAGGTCGGAGAGCAGAGGGGCCGCATCGGGAAAATGGTCCCGCAAAACAGCAGGATCGCCGAGCCGGCCCCAATCGTCGTCACCCTCGCGCTCCGGCACGATCGCGACGACGTTGAGGCGCTGTCCGGCGGCAATCGGATAGTGCACGACATGCCGATTCGGGCCGAGCCAGAGGCCGGTCTCGTCGCCTTGAAGCGCGACCGGCGCCGCTTCGCGTGGAATGGTCGCGCGCCAGGCGGCCTGCCGATGGGCGCGCAGCGGACGCTCGTCGAAGCGGGCACGGAAGCGTGAGCGCACTCCGTCCGCGGCTATGACGAAATCGGCCACGACGTCGCTGATGCGACCGCCCGAGGAACTCTCGAGCGTCAAAGCCACGCGACGCTCTGTTTCCCGCAAGTCCACGACCTGGCGCCCGACCATGAGCCGGATGCCGGGACGGCTGCGCAGGGCGTCGAGCAGGATCGTCTGCAGATCGGCGCGGTGAATGACGTAATAGGGCGCGCCGTAGCGTTCGCGAGCCTCCGCCCCGAGGGCGATCGCGCCGATGCCGCGCCCGCTCTTGAGTGCGCGGACCGCGACATGTGGCGGTTCGTTGGCCGCGCGACGCAGGGCGGCGCCGAGGCCGAGTTCGATCAGGACGCGGCTCGCATTCGGCGAAATCTGCAATCCGGCGCCGACTTCGGAAAAGCCGGTGCGGCGCTCGATCACGGTGACCGCATGGCCGGCGCCATTCAAGGCGAGCGCGGCCGTCAAGCCGCCGATACCGGCTCCGACGATGGCGATCGACAAGCCCATTGCGGTGCGCGTGACCTCAGCCCGATGCAAGAATCCCGGGCGTGGCGTCGGACCAGATGCAGGCGGTCGGATCGGCGCTGCCCGGTTTCAGCTTCGGATCGAAGCGGAACAGGGTCGAACAATATTGGCAGATGATCTCGCTGTCGCCGCCCATGTCGAGGAAGACATGCGGATGATCGAAGGGCGGCAGCGCGCCGATGCACATGAATTCCCGTGCGCCCACCGCGACACGCGGAATGCCGGGCTGGTTGTGAAAATGAGGAATCGCCTTGTCAGCCATTACGCCGTCCTGCCGCCGACCAGGGTCCGCACCACGCGAAGCGCGCCAGCCGTCGGGATGCCGTAGCCCTCAAGGTTTACCGCGTCGCAGCGCCCGCGCCTAGCGGGAGCTGGAGCTAAAGGGGACGGCGCGACGCAGCGTGCGGCCTCTCAGCGGCGCGGCGCGGCCGTGCGCAGCGGCTCGATGCTGATGGCCCGGCGCCAGAGCTGCAGAAGGATCCAGGCCGCGCCAAGGCTGAACAGGCCCATCAGCACGTGCCCGACCGTGTCGCCGAGTTCGAACAGACCGGCGATCGCCCAACCCGCGGCGATGGCCGCGGCGAAGACCTCGGTTCCGACCAGCACCATCAGGCTGACGATCGTGATGAGGTTGCGCAGATTCACGACACGAAGACCCGTCAAGCTCAGGCGGCGATGGACCGCGGACGGCCCATTGATGAGATGAGCCGACGATCAGATCCCGCCTCTAGCCCGAACTGCGGAGCCGATGCAACGCATGCCCGGCTTCGCGATTGCTGCTCTCGCGAATCGCCAGCTTTGCGAATCGGTCGTCGCGTCAGCGTGGCGCGCGCTTGGCGAGGATGCGCTGCAGCGTCCTGCGGTGCATGTTGAGACGACGCGCCGTCTCGGAGACATTGCGGCCGCACAGCTCATAGACTCGCTGGATATGCTCCCAGCGGACCCGGTCGGCCGACATCGGGTTCTCCGGCGGATCCGCCCGCTCGCCCGGCTCGGCCATCAGCGTGCCATGGATCTCGTCGGCATCGGCGGGCTTGGCGAGATAGTCGAACGCACCGAGTTTCACGGCGGTCACGGCCGTCGCGATATTGCCGTAGCCGGTCAGGATGACGCCGCGCGCCTCGGGACGACGGGCCTTGAGCCGGGCGATCACGTCGAGCCCGTTGCCATCGGCAAGGCGCATGTCGATTACGGCAAAGGCCGGTGGCAGCGTGTCGACCGAGGAAACACCTTCCGCCACGCTCTCGGCAACTCGGACATGGTAGCCCCGAGCTTCCATCGCGCGTGCAAGCCGCGTCGAAAACGGACGATCGTCATCGACGATCAGGAGGCTGCGGTCGGCATGAGCCTCAAGCGGATCACGTTCCGACAGAACCGCGATGTCGGGCACCGGCGCCACACCACCAGACTGGGTCAGCATGCAACAAACCTCGTCTACCCTAGCCCCCACGCCCCATTATATGGTGGCGGCGTCACGATCCGTTAGTGGATTCGACAAATTGTGTTCAATATAATTGGGTGTGGCCGGCGCGCGCTCGAACGCCTGGCGGGACCATGAGACCCGCACCACCGCACCTTTCGACGAGAGTTCCGACGCGTTCGACAGCGTGATCTGGGCGCCGGACCGCTCGATCAGGGTCTTTGCGATGAACAATCCGAGCCCGAGTCCGGCGCCGGTCGTCTCGGTGGAGGCCGCCCGGTCGCGCGGGCGCATCGTCACATAGGGCTCGCCCGCGCGCAGCAGCACCTCTGCCGGAAAGCCCGGCCCATCATCGCAAATGGCGAGAGATACGCGGTCGGTGGACCAGCGCGCTTCGACCACCACGCGCGTCTCGGCGAAATCGATGGCGTTGTCGAGAAAGTTGGCGAGCCCGTACATCACGCCGGGATTGCGACGGCAGACTGGCTCGGGGCCCTCGCCCGACTGCGTGACGTCGACGACGATGCCGAGTGCACGCTGCGGAGCGACGAGTTCCTCGATGAGATGGCTGAAGGTCAGCGTCTGCAGGAAGCCTTCGCCGTCCTCGTCGAGCGAGGTCAGCTTCGACAGGATGCTGCGGCAGCGGTCGACCTGTTCGCGCAGAAGTCCGAGGTCTTCGGCGACGGCAGGCGTCGCGCTCGGCCCGAGCTGCCGATCGAGCTCCTTGGCGACGACCATGATCGTCCCGAGAGGAGTGCCGAGTTCATGAGCCGCAGCCGCGGCGAGCCCGTCGAGCTGGGACAGGTGCTGCTCGCGCGCGAGCACGAGTTCGGTCGCAGCCAGGGCTTGCGCGAGTTTTCGTGCCTCGTCGGCGACGCGCCATGCGTAGACTGCCGTAAAGGCCGTGCCGAGCAGGATCGCGGTCCAGACGCCCGAAACATAGAGAAAGGGCAGTTCCAGCCGGCCATCGGCGAACCAGGGCAATGGCCGGTGGATCAGCGCCAGGAGCGTGGCAAGACCGATCGCGAGCAGGCCCAGAGCGAGTGTGCGCTCAGGTGGCAGAGCGGTCGCCGAAATCAGGACCGGCGCCAGAAAGAGCAGCGAGAAAGGGTTCTGCAGGCCTCCCGTCAGGAAGAGCAAGGCGGCGAGCTGAATGATGTCGAAGGCGAGAAGGAGCGCGGCGGAATCATCGCCGAGCCGATAGCTCGCGGGGAACCGGATCCGCAGCGCGAGATTGAGCCAGGACGAGGCCGCGATCACCAGGAAGCACCAGCCGAAAGGCAGGTTCAGGCCGAGGCCGAATTGCGCGCCGAGTACGGCGGCGCTCTGTCCGGTGATGGCGAGCCAGCGGAGACGAACGAAGGTATCGAGGCGCAGATGCCTGACGTCGTGCAGGCCGGCGCCGGTGCTCATAGGGTCCATGCCGCGGCCAATCTGGATCAGCGCTCGAATGAAGCAAATCGGCGCTCGTCATCACTCGGAATCGAAGCGATGGCTGCAGGACGCCGGATTTCCCCTGATGTCATGCAGGATGATGCATCGTTGCATGGGTACAGGATTAATTCGCATCAGAAATCGCGATCCGCAAAAAGTGCATCGTGACCCGCGCGTTAGTCGGTGGCATATGGGCTCCCCCGGTGTGGGGCGACGATCCTCGCACCAGAAGAAGAGACTGGGGCTGGCACATGGATCTCGCATACGTCTGGTATGAGAGCGTTCGCGCGATGCTCACGCCGGCGCGCATTGCAGCGGACATGACGCGTCACACTCTGCAGAATCCTGCCAATCCGCTCGCCTATTCCCAATACATGCGCCCGATCGCCGCAGGCTGCGAGATGTTCGAGCGGATCACGCGCCGCTACGGCAAGCCGGCTTTCGGGCTCGATTCCACGGTGATCGACGGGGTCCGGGTCCCGGTGTCCGAACGGGTCGTCTGGGCGCGGCCCTTCTGCCGCGTGATCAGCTTCGACCGCGGCCTCGTCAAAGGCCCGGCGGAACCCGATCCCAAACTCCTGATCGTCGCGCCGATGTCAGGCCATTACGCGACCCTACTGCGTGGCACGGTCGAGGCGATGCTGCCGAACCATCAGGTCTTCATCACCGACTGGTCGGACGCGCGCATGGTGCCGCTGCTCGACGGGCGCTTCGATCTCGACACCTATATCGACTACCTGATGGAGATGTTCCGCGACCTCGGTCCGGACCTGCATGTCATGGCGGTGTGCCAGCCGGCAGTTCCGGTCTTCGCCGCCGTCGCGCTGATGGAGGCGCAGGACGACCCGTCGGTGCCGCATTCGATGACGCTGATGGGCGGCCCGATCGATACCCGCCGCTCGCCGACCGCCGTCAATCAGCTCGCGCAGGCACGCGGGATGGACTGGTTCGAGAAGAACTGCATCACGCTCGTTCCGGCGATGTATCCCGGCGTGTTCCGCCGCGTTTATCCCGGCTTCCTGCAGCTTTCGGGCTTCATGGCGATGAATTTCGATCGCCACCTGAGCGCGCATACGGACATGTTCCACCATCTCGTCAACAACGATGGCGACTCGGCAGAGAAGCATCGCGACTTCTACGACGAGTACCTCGCGGTCATGGACCTGACGGCGGAATTCTATCTCCAGACGGTGCAGACCGTGTTCGTCGACCAGGCGCTGCCCAAGGGGACGATGCGCCACGGTTCGATGCCGGTCGATCTCAGCGCCATCCGGCATTGCGGGATCCTCGCCGTCGAGGGCGAGAACGACGACATTTCCGGCGTCGGGCAGACGCGTGCCGCACTCGACCTCACGCCGAACCTTCCGGAGGCTCGAAAGGCCTATCACCTCCAGGAACGGGTCGGGCATTACGGCGTGTTCAACGGCTCACGCTTCCGTTCGGTGATCGTTCCGCGGATCGCCCGCTTCATCCGGGAGATGCAGGCCGACGCGGTGCCGAGCGCCACGCGCTACCTGCGCAAGGTCGGCTGAGGCGCTTGGCGGATGCCGGAATCACGACGGCCCGCTTTCAAGATGGCATAGCTTGGTGCATCGGTCCGCGAGCACTTGGGGCCCGACAATGATCATCGCGCGGGCAGCCATGCTGCGATCGATTGGACTGCGGCAGACCGATCCCGACGTCCTGGATCTCGACCACGACGGTACGCTGTTGCGGATCGCCCTGCGCCGCCGGCCAGCTGCGCGACGCCTGACCCTGCGCGTCTCGAACGCCACCGGCGAGGTCATCATGACCCTGCCGATGCGAACCTCACTGGCCGCGGCCCGGAAATTCGCCGCGAGCCATGGCGGATGGATTGCGGCACGACTCGCGCGCGTGCCCGAGCGTGTTCCCTTCGAACCTGAGGCACGCATACCCTTGCGGGGCGTCGTGCACAGAATCGTCCGGCTTTCCGGGCGTGGCCTCGTGAGGGCGACGAACGCGGAGGGCGAGGCGATCATCGGCGTCACTTGCGACGCGGTGCACCTGCCGCGCCGGGTTCGCGATTTTCTCCAGCGAGAGGCGCGGCAGGATCTGACCGCTGCCGTGACTCGTTATGCCGGACGGCTCGGCGTGCGGCCGACCCGGATCACGATCCGCGATACGCGCAGCCGCTGGGGTTCCTGCACGGCCGGAGGCGCGCTCAATTTCTCATGGCGGCTGATTCTCGCGCCGCCCCTGGTGCTCGATTACCTCGTCGCCCACGAGGTCGCGCATCTGAAGGAGATGAACCACTCGGCCCGGTTCTGGGCCGTGGTGCGCGGGATCTGTCCGAATGTCGACGAGGCTGAAACCTGGTTGAAGCGACACGGTTCGGAATTGCACCGTTACGGATAGGTCAGGCCGGAGGGGCTCCGAATCCGGAGACCTATCGCCATCGGTTTCGCGCGCGGCCTGTCCAGTGCGCTCTAGAAATCGAACCAATGCTCGATATCGAGCAGCGGCTGGAAGAAACTCGGCTGACCGGTCCATCGCGGGCGAGGCGCGCTGTCGCCCGGTGCCAGGGTCCGAGGCGCGACGTTTTCGCAGACCTCGCGTTGGCGCACGAGGCCCGAGCCGCGCCGACGCACGAGACCGCCATCATGGCAGAAACCCGCCATGGCAGCGGCGCTGTTGCTGCCGCGTATGCCCCTCTCGTAGGGGTGCTCGATCGTCAGCGAACCCTGACGATGCAGCGAGCGCTCCTTGTAGGTCGTGGTATCCTCAGGCGGCAGATAGTCGTTCTCTTCGATCGGCAGCGAGGTCGCAAAGGCCGGTATCGCACTACCCATGACCAGGGCGATCGATACCAACAATGGGCCGAGCTTCTGGAATCGCATGATGAAAATCCGCTGCAGGCGGCGCAGGGGCGGACATCCTGCTCGCGCGTCTCGCTCACACTAGGCCGCGGGGCTCGCTGGCAATAGCGCAAGCCGGCCACACCGGCGGGCGCGTCGCTTGACAGGCCAAGGCACAAATGGTCCCAACACCCGGCCGTCGGGTCCGGAACGGATGCCGGACGCGTCATCGATCATGAGGAACGACGGGTGAAGTTGATTGCGCGGCACCGGCGGCGAGCCCTCGTTGCGGGCATCTCCGCAATGATCTGGGGCCTCGGTTTCGCCTCGCAGGGCGCGAAGGCGCAGGGCGAGGTGCGCAACACCTACGACGATTGGCAATTGCGCTGCGAGACTCCCGCCGGCGCCAAGGCCGAGCAATGCGCCCTCGTGCAATATGTTGCCGCCGAAGACCGTCCCAACCTTACTTTGGTCGTCATCGTACTGAAGACGGCGGATAACCGCGGCTATCTCCTGCGGGTGGTTGCGCCGCTCGGCGTTCTGTTGCCCTCGGGCCTCGGCCTGAAGATCGATCAGAACGACATTGGTCGCGCCGGATTCGTGCGCTGCCTGACCACGGGCTGCGTTGCCGAGGTGGTCATGGATGACGGACTGATCCGCACCT
Organism: Methylobacterium sp.; assembly: GCA_044227265.1. Lineage (GTDB taxonomy): Bacteria > Pseudomonadota > Alphaproteobacteria > Rhizobiales > Beijerinckiaceae > Methylobacterium. The sequence goes on along the minus strand of JBGAFL010000003.1, from coordinate 7,442 downwards.
TCAAGAACGGCACGCAGGCGACCTTCATCGTGTTCCAGACGCCGGAAGAGGGTGTGGGCATCCCGCTGGCGCTCAAGGGGTTCGGAGCCGGGTTCGAATTCCTGAAGTGATGGTTTGGGATCCCCCGGAGGGGCGCCATGGACCGCGAGCTCAGCGAGGCGAGACGATGCGCATGATCCGGCTTCTCGGCGTCTTCGCCCTTGGCCTCTTCTCCGTCAGCGGACCGGCTCTTGCCGAATCCGGCGGATTCTTCAAGGACATGTTCAGCGGGGGCCGGGATTCGCCGTCGATGATGGCGCCGAAAGCGCTCGACCCGAACGAAGCGTATTGTCCGTATGTCGCGGTGACTGACGGCACGGCGGTTCTCCAATCCTTTGCGGGAGCCGCGGGCGACAATAACCGCCTCCGTCACCAGATCGTGTTCGGGCAACTCAGCCGCGAATGCGCGACGAGACCCGACGGTTCGATTACCGTGAAAATCGGCGCCATGGTGAGGGTCTTGCTCGGTCCGGCCGGAGCGCCCGGCCATTTCGACGCGCCGCTGACCTTCGCGATCAAGTACAACGAGAAGACCGTGGTCTCGCGCACGCGGCGTCTATCCATCACCGTGCCCGCAGGCGCAGCGCAGGGAACCGCGAGTGCCGTCGAGGATGGGTTGATCGTGCCGGCCGACATGGCAATGGGCTACGATATCGAGGTTGCGCTTGGCGGGTAGCCGGCCCACGTCAAAGCCCCGGCGCGATCCGCAGCAAGACGTGGCGCGAAGCCCGCCGAAGACGGAGCGGTCGCAGCCGGTGGCGAGACAGCCGGACAGTGAACCGGGACGATCGGGCTGGCCCCGCCGAGAGATATCTGCGCTGAGCCAAGACAGACAACACGAAGACACATCGATCGTGTCCCGCGCGCGTGTCTGGCTCGGCCGCGAGAGCCCGTTCCGGATCCTCAGCGACACGGCACCCTTCGATCGCCGCCTCGAGATCGAGGCTCCGTTCCGCAATCGCTGGATCGTGTTGAGCTATCGCTGCGAGGCGGGTGCGCGACCGTTGCGGCCACTCATCCGGTTCCGACGGGCGGCCGATGTCACGCAGCTCTTCCCGATGCCGGGTGTCGTGCTCGATCGCGCCCATTGGCTCGGCCTGCTGCCGCCGGATCTCGAGGCGATCCATATCCTGGCCGAGCCGGGTTTCGTCCTCGAACGGGTAGGATTGCGCGGGCATGCGAGCCTGTTCGCGGAATGCTTGACGAAGCGTCCGGTGCGTGCGGTGCCGGCGCTCTTTAACCGCCTGCGTGGCGACGAGCGCCGCTATCGCGACATCATCCGGGGCGCCTGCGCGGTCACGCCGCGCGCGCATTATCCGTCCTGGCGTGCGCAGCGCATGGATGCGCAAGTCCAGGCGATCCCGCCGAGCCGAGCGAAAATCCGGCTGGTTCTGCCCGCGAACGAGGATGCGGACGGCCTGAAAACCACGATCGACAGCCTCCTCGGGCAGGCGCACCGGGATTGGCAACTCGCCGTGACGGGCTGCGATGCGCAGGCCATCGGGCCGCTCAGTGGAGGCGATCCGAGGATCGGCGTGTCGCACTGGGACGAAACCACTCCGCTCGCCAAACTTCTCGACGGCGCGGATGCGCTCGGTCTCCTGCGGGTCGGCAATCGTCTCTCGCCGCAGTGCCTCGCCTTGCTGGCGCAGGCCCTGAACGGCCCCGGCGAGCCGGATCTGGTCTATGGAGACGACGAAGGTGGCACCGCTGATCCCGCACCGCGTCTCAAGCCCGACTGGAGCCCGGATCTGGCGCTCGTCACGGCCTATTTCCGCAGCCCGAGCCTGTTCGCTGCGCGCCTGATCGAGCGGATCGGCGCCACCCCCGTCGGAGCGGCCGATGGCCTGGATCTCTGCCTGGCGGCGGCGCAGTCGGCGCGGTACGTGGCGCATCTCCCGCGAATCCTGTGCCGATCCGCGCCGGCGACGCGGCTGCCCGCCGATCTTTATGCAGAGCGCCTCGATCGGCATTTGTGCGCAAGTGGACATCCGGCTCGGGCGACGATCACGGATGGCGTGGTCGATCTCGTCTGGCAAACGCCCGATCCGCTTCCGCTCGCCAGCATCGTCATTCCGACCCGCAATCAGCTCGGTCTGATCTCGCGCATCACCCAAGACGTTCTGCGCGGCACGTCGTATCCGGCGCTCGAACTCATCATCGTCGACAACGGCTCGACCGACCCCGAGGTCATGAGCCTCTACGAGACTTTGGGCAGCGATCCTCGCGTGCGGATCATGCCCTATCCGCTGCCCTTCAATTTCTCCGGCATGGTCAATGCCGGTGTCTCGCTGGCGCAGGGAGCGGTCGTCGTCCTGCTCAACAACGATATCGGCGTCCTGCAACCGGATTGGCTCGGCCATCTCGTCGCGCAGGCCTGCCGGCCGGAGGTCGGCGCGGTCGGCGCGAAGCTGCTCTATGGCAATGGCCGGCTCCAGCATGCCGGTGTCGTGGTCGGACTGGGCGGCCGGGCCGGGCACATTCTGCGTCGGCGGCCGGCCGACAGCCCCGGCCATCTCGGTGCGCTTCGCGTTGCGCACGAGGTTTCAGCGGTCACGGCCGCCTGTCTCGCGGTCGAGCGCAAGAAATACCAGGTGATCGGCGGATTCGACGCCCGGACCTTTCCGATCGACTTCAACGACGTCGATTTCTGCCTGCGTCTCGGCGCGGCCGGCTACAAGACGATCTGGACGCCGAAGGCGACGTTGTCGCATCTCGAATCGACGAGCCGCGGCGCGCCGAAAGGGGCCGAGCGAGAGCGCTTCGAGCGCGAAGCGGCAGCCTTCGAGGAGCGCTGGCGCGACGTCATCCGACATGATCCGTTCTATCATCCGGTTCTGTCGCTCACGACCTTCGGCGAGGATTTGGAGTGAGGGCCGCTGAGCCGGCCGCATCCCGGTCAGACGAGCAAGGCGATGAGCGGCTCGATGTTCTGCTTTTCGCTCAAGCGGCCCGCAAGGGCGGAATTCGGCTTTTCCTGTCGGCACTTGCGCAGATGCTGCGCCATCCGCGCAGAGCCTCCGCGATCGTGCCGGCGCGCCTTTCGGGGAAACGTCTCCGAGCCCGCCAGATGCTCGCGGCCCTGATCGGCGTCGACCATGGTCTGTCGCGCCCTGGAGGTGACAGGCCTGCGATGGAGACCGATGCCGCGCTCTCCGGCGCTGGCATCGATGTGTTCGCGCCCGGCACGCCATCCGATCACACGCATGGCACCGCGCCTGTCGTCGTGCTCGCGCCAGAAGGTCATCATCTGGTCGCCGGCGCGGCCGAACGCATCGCAGCCGCGTTTCGCGCGGAGCCGGCCATGCAGGCGCTCTATGGAGATGCCCTGTTGGAGCGCGTCCGCGCAGGGCCGCTGCTGCCGGTTCTGCGTCCGGCTTTCGACGAGGATTATCTCCGGGGCGTCGACTATGTCGGACCCGTCGTCGCGTTCCGTCGCAGCGTCCTCGATGCGTTTGGCTCTGTGCCGATGCCCAGCGCCGAAGCCTTCGACCTGCTCCTCCAGATCGCCGACCGATTCGGACGCCAAGCGATCCGGCATTGTCCGCAGGTGCTCTCGCTCTGGCGGCCATCGGCCTGCGCGGATTCAAGCGGATGCGCGGCGCGGCAGGTCCGGCTCGCAGCCGTCCGGCGCAGTCTGGCACGAAGCGGCGCAGGTACGGCGACCGCACAGGTTTTCGCGGATGGCGTGATCCGTATTGCGAGACGTCTTCCCGAGCCGGCGCCTCTCGTCAGCCTGATCGTGCCGACGCGCGACCGGCTCGACCTGCTCGAGCCCTGTCTTCGCAGCCTCCAGCGCACCAACTGGCCGAACAAGGAAATCCTGATCTGCGACAACGAGAGCCGGGATCCGGCGACGCTCGGCTTCTTCAAGGAAATCACGGCGCGCCGAGAGGCGCGTGTCCTCTCCTGCCCCGGTCCCTTCGACTTTGCCGGCATGAACAACGGCGCGGCGGCTGAAGCGCGCGGCAGCGTGCTCGCCTTCGTCAATAACGATGTCGAAGCTCCGCAGCCGGACTGGCTGGACCGGATGGTTCGCGAGGCGCTCAGGCCGGAGATCGGTGCGGTCGGCGCCAAATTGATCGATGGCGAGCGGCGGATCCAGCATGGGGGGATCGTGCTCGGCACGGGCGGCCTCGTCACGCATGGCCACCGCCATTTCCAAGGTGATGCGCCGGGCTACCTCTCGGCGCTCCTTGCCACGCATGCGGTCTCTGCCGTGACGGCGGCCTGCCTCGTCGTCGAAACCAGCAAGTTCCGGAGCGTCGGTGGGTTCGACGCGCAGAATTTCTCGGTCGATTTCAACGACGTCGATCTGTGCCTGCGCCTCAATGCTGCGGGCTTTCGCACGCTTCTGGTGCCTGATGCCGTCCTGATCCACCGCGAGGCGGCAAGCCGCCGCTGGAATCCTGCCGCGCGAGCGCGCCACGAGGGTGAGATCGCCGCCCTCAGAAAACGATGGGGGCCGCTGCTCGCGCAGGACCCCCATTATCATCCGGGCTTCGATCCCGGCCTCTCGACCCATGCCAGCTTGCGCGCGGGCTGGACCGGCAGCGAGCCGGCCGCCCTGCGTTGAGCGTTACTGAACGAGGCGCGGTCCGCCGGTCTGAACCTTCTCGTTCTCGCTGATGATGCCGAGGCGGCGCGCGACTTCGGTATAGGCCTCTATCAGGCCGCCAAGATCCTTTCGGAAACGGTCCTTGTCGAGCTTGTCGGCCGACTTGATGTCCCAGAGCCGGCAGGAATCGGGGGAGATCTCGTCGGCGACGACGATGCGCATCAGATCGCCTTCCCAGAGCCGCCCGGTCTCCATCTTGAAATCGACGAGCCGGATGCCGACGCCGAGGAAGAGACCCGACAGGAAGTCGTTGACCCGGATGGCGAGCGCCATGATGTCGTCGATCTCCTGCGGCGTCGCCCAGCCGAAGGCGGTGATGTGCTCTTCGGAAACCATCGGATCGTTGAGCTGATCGTTCTTGTAGTAGAACTCGATGATCGAGCGCGGCAGCTGCGTGCCTTCCTCGAGACCGAGCCGGGTGGCGAGCGAGCCGGCCGCGACATTGCGCACCACGACTTCGAGCGGAATGATCTCGACCTCGCGGATCAACTGCTCGCGCATGTTCAGCCGGCGGATGAAATGCGTCGGCACGCCGATATCGTTGAGATGCTGGAACAGGAACTCGGAGATCCGGTTGTTCAGCACGCCCTTGCCGTCGATCACCTCGTGTTTCTTGGCGTTGAAGGCCGTCGCGTCATCCTTGAAATGCTGGATCAGCGTACCCGGCTCGGGTCCCTCATAAAGGACCTTCGCCTTGCCCTCGTAGATGCGACGGCGGCGGTTCATAGGCGTGTACCGTGGTTTGAGGAAGTCCATGGGGCCGTGGCTCCTTCGGGACTGAACTTGAGCGGGATCCGCGGCGCGGCGACCCGGATGAGCGGGTCGGACGGCGGATGACGTTCTCGAACAGTCTCCGCGGCCGGCCCCTAAACTACCCGATGCAAGATTGCAGCACAACGCGTTAGCCGGTGCACGGGTATCCCGGGTTTCGCCGGGCCGACCCAGGATCGGGTCTCGATACCGTGATTCGGAAAGTGCTCAGATCGGGCGAATTTCGGCCTCTCGTCTGTCCGATTGGCGGCCCGAAGCATCGTCGACAAGAGGTGCGCTGATTCAGGCCGGCGCCGATGTCTTTGCGGGATACCGGCACAGATCGGCGATCGGGCAGATCGGGCAATCGGGCTTGCGGGCCTTGCAGATGTAGCGCCCGAGAAGAATGAGCCAGTGATGGGCATGGAGCAGGAAGGGCTCGGGCACGATCGCTTCGAGGCCGGCCTGGACCTTGTCAGTCGTCGTAGCCACGACCAGCGGAATCCGGTTCGCGACCCGGAAGATGTGAGTATCGACCGCGATTCGCGGCACGCCGAAAGCCACGTTGAGCACGACGCTCGCCGTCTTAGTGCCGACGCCCGGCAAAGCGGAGAGTTCGGACAGAGTGCGCGGGACTTCGCCTCCATGCCGCTCGACCAGGATGCGGGAGAGGGCGATCACGTTCTTGGCCTTGGTGTTGAACAGGCCGATCGTGCGGATGAAATGCCGTAGGCGCTCCTCGCCGAGATCGAGCATCTGCTGAGGTGTCGCGACGGTCGCGAACAGTGGCGCGGTCGCGAGGTTCACGCTGCGATCGGTCGCCTGGGCGGACAATGCGACGGCGACCAGCAGCGTATAGGGATTGTGATAGACGAGTTCGCTGCGTGGCTCGGGATTGGCCATGCTCAGCCTTGCGAAGATTTCCCTGACGGTCTTTGCATCGACCGGCTTCGTTCCCATCTCAACTGGGATCGATCGCAGTTCCGGAGCCGCCCGTCTGGCGGTCTTTTTGACCGATGCCTCGGATGTGGCGGCTGCCGGATCGAGATGTGCCGAGCGGGACGGCACGCTTCTGGCGGAAGCGGGAAGGGGCGGCTTCCTCGGAGACATGGGCCCGTTATACTGAGGCGATGGCCAGCGGCAATCTTCCAGCCCATCCGGACGGTTTCGATCCTGCTGCGGTCGAGCATCCGGTCTACGCGGCGGTCATCCGCCCGTACCAATCCTTGAGCCAGAACGGCTTCAGGGTCGTGATGATCCTCTGCTGCGTGGTCTCGCTCATCCTGTCGATCGCCAGTTGGCGCTTAGGCGTCTGGCCCATCGCCGGCTTCTTAGGGCTCGACATGCTCGCGCTCTACGTCGCTCTCAAGGTGAGTTTCCGGCGAGGGGATTCGTTCGAGGAAGTGGCGATCACGCCACTCGAAGTGTCGCTTGCGCGAGTCAATCATCGCGGCACTCGCCAGGAATGGCGCTTCAACCCGCTTTGGACGAAGCTCGAGCGTGTCGAGGATGAGGAATTTGGCCTGATGCGTCTGACCCTCGTGTCACGGCGCCAGAAGGTTGATGTGGCGCGCGATGCGGCCCCGTCCGTCCGCGCCTCGATCGCCGAGGAGATCGGTCGAGCACTTGCGAAGGTCAAGAAAGGCTTTTGAAAACAAGCACTTGCTCAGAATCGTGAGGGCGGGCTCACGAAAAATTTCGCAATTGCAGCATTTCCTGGTTGACGGCTGAGCGGCCCATCCTTATATCCCCATTCGTCGGCGCCGGCCGCGGAAGTGGCCCGGGCGCTGACGCATCTTTCGAGCATGGTTGCTGGTTCGATCCGGTAAGTCCCGGTCGGGTGGCTTCTTGTCTCTAAGGATGGGTGTCGGGCTCTCTTTCGACGGGTTCGAAAAAGACGATTGACACTGAGTTTTGGGGCGATTAAACGGCGCCTCCTCTTCGGGACTACTGCGGTGATCGCGGGGTTTTCGGGGTGATCTTTTACAAGGTTAGCGGGTATTCCGGTGTGACCGGGGTATTTTTGCTGTCTTTG
>JBGAFL010000082.1:0-19065 GCA_044227265.1 Methylobacterium sp. | reverse complement strand
CGCATGACCGCCTCCCTCTGGACCCTCCCCGGCCTCTCCGATCGCGCTGCGCATCTCTGGACGCAGGCCGGCCTCAGCACAGGGGAGATCGCCGCCGACATTGAGGCTCGCACTGGCCGGGAATACTCGCCTCAGGCGGTTTTCGGTCGTCTGGCCCGCATGGGCTTGAGCGGCAAGGGAGCGCGACGGACGACCCACATGGCCGCGAAGAGGCTCGCCCGGAAAGCAGCCCAGCCGATCGCCGCTGAGCCGGCTGTGTGCGGCTCTGAGCCCAAGCATTTACGCCTCTCGGACCTTCGCCCCGGCCAATGCCGCTTCGCCTGCACCGCGCATGATGTCGCTGGCGATCAGCACCGCTTCTGCGGAGCCCCTCGCGATGGCTTGCGGCCGTACTGCGCAGACCATGCCCGGCTCGCCTATCGGCAAGGAGAGATCGAGCGAGGGGAGGCGGCGTGATGGATGATCTCGAGAAGCGCGCCTGTGCTTGGATTTTAGGTGGCCAAACCGGCCTTTCTTCAAAGGCGATTTGGGCGACGATGTTGGGCGTCGAAGCTGCCCGTTGGGATCACCCACATGACCCGGATGACATGGTTCGATGTCTAAGACTTTTACGGGAGATTCCAGAGTGGCGTGCCCGCCTGCCGGAAATGTCGGCAGTTTCTGCGTATTGGGCGGTTCTAGTCGCGCACTGGGATGAGATCGAGCAAACGATCCGTGCCGAGATTGGCGGATTAGAGCCCTACCCCGGTGCGCGAGCACCAAAAGCGTACGCGTTGATGCGTCAAGTTCTCGACGCCGCGAGAGATCGTCGTTGATGCGCGAATACTGGATATCTGTCTACTCGGGGTCGGGCGCCGTCCGCCAGTGGTTCGGACCGCTCACAACGAGCCGCCGCACTTGCGAAATCGTGGAATCGCGTTGGCTTAACCGCCCCCTCTACCGCATCCGGGGCAAGCTGAAGGAGGCGGCGTGAGCGGTAAGGCCAGAACCAAGAAGGCCCGCGCCGATGCTCGCCGTGCCGAACGGCAGGACGCCGCGCGCCGCCGCGATCTCAACGCCGCCAATGTGGCGTTCGACCCCCGCATCGCCGCCGGCCAGCGCGACATCGAGGTGCGGCCCTTCATCGACGAGAACAACCAGTCCAGGAAACGCGCCTCGCTCGCCGATCCCGGTTCACTCATCAAGCGCCAATCCGAGCGCACGGAAGCCCGCACCAAGGCGATCGCGGCCTTCGACGACCTCTGCCACCGCGCCTATGCCGGACTCTATCCCGAGCCTCGGTTCGAGCGCGGCGTCGATGTCTCGCGCATCCCCGGCGTGCCGCCGCCCCGCTCGGATGCGATGGCCGAGATGCGGCGGCTCTCGGCCCGGATCGGTGAGGAAGCGCTCGCCATCCTGCACCTGCGCATCTTCGATCGTCACTCGTTCGAATGGATGGCGGCGCAAGGCATTGGGGACCCCGAGCGGCTCGGGATCCTGTTCATGGCCGCAATCGACGCCGTGGCGCGGTTCTACTGCCTGTCGAAGCCTTCCAAGGCCGTGGAGGCGATGGAGCGAGCCTTGCAGCATGTCTGAGGGGGTTGCTCGTTCCCGGAAACCAAGCTATCACATTGGGTATGCGGCGCTTTGCGTCCGGCTTTTGGGGCTGGACCGGCGCCGTTTCTCGTTTCTGCTCTTCGGGCCGGTTCAAACGATGCGCTCCCCGATACCATCGATGGAGCCGAGCAAATGAAAGTCGATGTCCGCCGCACAACTGCCGAGACCTCGACCGAGACGGTTGATTTGGAATTTCCTCTGTATTTTCGATGTTTGGATGTTAACGAATACGCCAGCACAGAGAAATTTTGTGTAATTTACAAATCTGGAAATGTATTGACTTTAGAAGAAAGATTGCAATTCAGAGGTAATGCAAAGACGAATTGCTTAGAAATTAGTAAAATTGATATCTCAACGGAGATCAGCCAATATATATTTAGTGGATATTGGATGAAGTGCGATGAGATTGCAATGAGTGAGACTTTGACGACTTTCACCGACAAAGTTAAGGCGATCATCAAAGCTTGAACAGTCGATGTCCTCTCTCCGGGCCGGACGGGAACGGTTATCTCAGGGATGACGCCGTTCTCGAGCTACATGCCCGGAGAGCCGCGCATCAATCCAGTAGCGCCATAATCGCTCTCACGTCGTCAGCGATGGGCTTTGGCAGGATGTCAAAGGGACTGGCGTGTGATCGTGCCTCTCGCAGGGCTACCCGCTCTGCCGCGTCAAGGTGGATTTGCCGGATCTCCGACTTTCCGGTCTCGAGGTCGCTGTAGGCCCGGCGGCTCATACCGAGAGCGTCCGCCATCGCCGCCTGCGTAAATTCAAGCCGCTCCCTGATGTCGATGAGGTAAGAGGAAGACGGTCCAATTACCCTGAGGCGTCGAAGGGTCATTGCGGGCTACCTCGCCTGAGCTTACATTCCGCTTTGGGAACCGGGATGAGGCTTTCGCCCCACCCCGGCCCCTGCGGGTTAGAAGGCTAGGGAGATCGTGACGCTCCAGGCCTTCCACCGCAGAGTGATTGAGATGATCAACATCTCTTTCTCCTCTTTGGTATCCGGCGAACCACCGCCGGACATGATTGTTATATGCTGAAACCGCACATTGGTCAAGCGCTAATGTGCGGTTTCTTCTCTTTAAAGCGATAATCGGCGAAGTCTCTCGGGCCGAGACGGTGGGGTGCAGGCCGCGCCAGTCATCTTCGACGACCTGATGGCCGCCGAGTCCGCCAAGTCGCTCGCCATCCTCCGATCCAACGAGGCACCTCATGCGCGTCTCGACGCAGTTCGGCGGTGTTCGCTCTATCGCCGAGCCCTCACGCTTCACCGTCATGCTCGACGGCAAGCCCGTCCCCGACGCCATTATGGCTGATCCAGAGCGCGGCCTCGTCCAGCGCCTCGTCAAAGACAACGCTCATGGCTTCATCACCGGATTGGATGGCACGCGTTATCGCATCGTGCCTGCGAGCGGCGAGGTGAGGGTGGTACGGCGGTAGGGTTCGACGCAGTGCCTATCGATTCCGTAGCGCGCCGGAAGCGAAGTCGAGAGCACGACACCCGGCGACTTCGAAACCAGCCCTGGCGCCGCTGGTACCACCGGCAACGGTCTGCCACCACACGGTTCCGCACAGAGGCGATCCGACCCTGTTCTGGTCCGGCCCCTTCGCCAGCAGTTGCGCCCCTTGTCACGACATCGATGAGCAGCGGATCGAGCGTGGTGGCCGGGCCAGGCAGGTAATCGGAGCCGATGGATGGCCAACAGCATGACCAAGAACGAACAGATGGCCAGGGCAAAGCAGCGCAAGACACGCGAAGCTCCGTGGGTCGCAATCAAAGCTTACGGCACCTCGTGGACCGTAAGCGGCTGCGCGGCCGACCGCACGCGCGAATGGATTGACGCCGACCCGCTCAATGCAATGCGCGAGCGTGGCCGAGATGTGCTCGATGTCCGCTCGTTGGGGTTTGTCCAACACCCTCATCCGTGCGGGCCGATGCCGAGCGCCCAGGCGGTAATCTGACGCCCTGGGGGGGGGCGGGTCCAGACTTGAGAGCTTGGACCTCGCGAACCGGTCCGGGGCACTTCCACGCAACACCGCGAAATTGAAACGAAAAGCTGGCCTCGATGCGTGGTCGCAAACCTAAGCCGACGCACCTGAAGCTCGTCACAGGCAACCCTGGCAAAAAGGCGCTGAACAAGGCCGAGCCGAAGGTTGCGCGTTCGCGTCCATCGGCTCCGGCGCACATGAGCGACCGGGCGCGCGAGACGTGGGGCTATGTCTCGGCCCTCCTCGACCGGATGGGAGTTCTGGCCGAAGTCGACGCCATGGCGCTCGAGATGCTGTGCGAGGCGTATGCGGACTTCCTCTCGGCCGCGGGCGAATTGGAAGGCCTAGGCTCCGACTTCTACGAGACGACCAACCAATCGGGCTCGACCATGTATCGGGCGCACCCGGCGCTCGCAAAGAAGCAGGATGCCGATCGGCGCATCCGAGGCTGGCTCGCCGAATTCGGCATGACGCCCAGCGCGCGATCTCGTGTGAAGGCAGATGGCGAAGCGAGCAGCGAAGACCCAGCCGCCACGTACTTCGGTTGATCCCGTCACACGCTACGCTCTGGACGTTGCCGAAGGCCGCGTCGCTGCCGGCCCGCATGTGCGAGCAGCGTGCGCGCGGCACCTGAGAGATCTGACTCGCGCAGCGAATGCCGGCCTCAGCTTCGACCGCGCGGCTGCTGAGCGCATCATCGGCTACTTTCGCGATGTCCTGACGGTCGAAGTCGAAGAGCAGGACGACGACGGCACGGCGTCCAGTCGCGCGGCGCCATTCGTGCTGCAGCCCTGGCAAGAATTCATCGTCGGCTCGCTGTTCGGATGGAAGAGGCGAGACGGGTTTCGCCGATTCCGCCGGGCCTACGTCGAGATCGGAAAGGGAAACGGAAAAGCCTTGGCGATCGACACGATCATCCCGACGCCGGATGGCTGGCGTCAAATGGGAGATCTTCAGGTCGGCGATCGAGTCTTCGACGATCGTGGCTCGCCATGCAATGTGACGGGCGCGACCGCCGAGATGTCCGGGCGCACTTGCTATCGGGTCAAGTTCTCAGACGGCGCTGAAATTGTCGCGGACGCAGATCACCTTTGGCTGACTAGCGCCATGAGGACAGGCCTTCCAAAGGGGCCAAAATCTCCAACAGAGCCCCGAAAGGGCATTCCCGCGATCCGCACAACAGCGCAGATCGCAGCCACATTGACAGTTGGGCCGTCGACCTCGAAGCACCCTCAAGCAAAATGGAATCACCGGGTCGGCATAGCCGGCGCGTTGCAGATTGAGGGACCAGAGCTTCCTCTTCAGCCCTACGTTTTGGGCGCATGGTTGGGAGATGGAAACACGGACGACGCCCGGCTTACGGTTGCTTATGCAGAATGGGGCGTTGTCGACCAGATCATTTCCGAAGGAGTTGAGGTTTCGGAAAGAGCTAGTCATTCGGACACTACGGCTCGCGTGATTCTCGGCTCGGCCTGTCGAAAGCAATCGTCGCGCAATGTCTCGGTTCAAGCGCGATTGAGGTCTCTCGGGGTTCTGGGCTCCAAACACATCCCGCAAGTGTACCTGTGGGCGTCTGAGGAACAGCGCCTTGCTCTCCTGCAGGGGCTCATGGATACGGATGGCACAATTGCCGTTGGCGGGCAGTGCGAACTAACCCTCTGCTGCGGTCGTCTGGCGGACGATGCGGTTCAGCTTATCCGCTCACTCGGCCTAAAGCCGACTCGGAAGACGAGCGCATCCCGCCTACATGGCCGAGACGTTGGAATAAGGCACCGCATTCAATTTTGGGCTTATTCTGACAAGCCCGTATTTCGCCTCGAAAGGAAATTCGCCCGTCAGAAGACAAGGCCTGCGAGCAGGCCGATCTCCGAAGGGCGGATGATCGTGGCCTGCGATCTCGTGGAGTCGGTCCCCGTCAAGTGCATCAGTGTCGACAGCCCGTCGCACATGTTTCTTGCCGGCGAGCACTTGGTGCCAACGCACAATAGCCCCCTCGCCGCCGGCATCGGCCACTACATGCTGACGGCAACCGGGAAGCTTCGAGCCGAGGTTTACGCTGCGGCTTCGCAGAAAGACCAGGCAATGGTCATGTTCCGCGATGCGGTGGCGATGTGGGAGCGCTCGCCGGCACTGAACGGTCGGCTCCTACCGAGCGGTGTCAATCCGGTTTGGCAGCTCACCGACATCGCCCGCAGCTCATTCTTCAAGCCGATCTCATCGGAGAATAAGGGCAAGTCGGGCATCAGGCCCTACTGCGCACTGATCGACGAGGTGCACGAACACCCGAATGCCGACGTCATCGAGATGTTGCGCGCCGGCACGAAGGGGAACCAAGACGCGCTGATCTTCGAGATCACGAATTCAGGCTTCGACCGCAAAAGCGTCTGCCGATCGGAACACGAATACACCGTCAAGGTCGTGTCCGGCGAGATCGAGAACGATGCCTGGTTCGGGTACATCGCTTCGCTGGACGAGGGCGACGAGCCATTTGAAGACGAAACGTGCTGGATCAAGGCGAACCCGAACCTCGGGGTTTCGATCCAGAAGCCGTTCATTCGGGAGCAGGTCGTCGAGGCGACCGGTATGGGCTCCAAGGAGAACATCGTCCGGCGGCTGCACTTCTGCCAGTGGACCGACAGCGAAGCGGCCGCCTTCTCGCGCCCCATCCTCGAAAAGGTCATGGGCGAGGTCGCCGCGGAGACGCTTTCGGAAAAAGGGTATCCGTGTTTCGGCGGCTTGGACCTCTCGCGAACGAAGGACCTGACCGCTTTCACGTTGACGTGGCTGCTCGATGGGGCGCCGGATCAATGGCGCTTCGCCTCAAAGACGTGGTTCTGGACCCCGAAGGAGACGCTCGCTGTGCGAGCGAAGAAGGACCGGGCCCCTTACGAGCTTTGGGTGCGCGAGGGGCATTTCGAGGCCGTGCCGGGCAAGCGCATCGGCTACGGCTGGATGGCGGACGCACTCTTGGCACTATGCGCCAAGTTCGGCCCCGTCTCGATCGGCTGCGACCAATACGGCCTCGAAAACCTGCGCGATCATCTCACTGAGCGCGGCGCCTCACTGCCGTGTGTCGTCCACCCGCAAGGCTTTCAGAAGAGGAAGGTCGGCGAGGCGTTCGAGGCGCCGGCCGGCGCCGAAGACGTCTCGCTCTGGATGCCGGACAGCATCAACAAGCTCGAGGCCGCGATCCTCGAGGAACGGATTGTCATCGATCCCAATCCAGGAATGGCGAGCGGGCTGATGGGTGTCGTCTACGAGTTCAATCGGACGGGCCACCGCATGTTCGCCAAGGATAGGGCGACGACGCGCATCGACGGCGCGGTCTCGCTGGCGATGTCGGTCGGAATGGCGACGCTCGTGCGCGCGGAGCAAGGCGATTTGAACGACTTCCTCAAGAATCCGATCTGGGCTTGACCGCATATGGGCGTCGGAAACGCGCTCGCACGCTTGGTCGGGCTCGAGGGGAAGAGCGCATCCCTATCGATCAGAGACACCAAGGACGCGCGGGTCTGGGGCCGTCTGTTCGGCTGGGGCGAGACCGCAGCCGGCAAGTCTGTCACCGTCGACACGGCGATGCAGGTCTCGGCCTTCTGGGCCTGTGTCAAGCTGCTCGCCGAGACGATCGCCACGTTGCCGCTCGGGATCTATAATCGCGATGCGCAAGGCGGGCGGGTCCCCGCGAACGATCACCCGCTCGCTTATCTGCTGCGGGTCACGCCAGACGGTGAGCATACGGCCGTCGAGTTTTGGGAAGGGGCTGTCCTTTCGCTCTGCCTGCACGGCGATGCGTTTGCCGAAAAGGTTCGCGCCGGCGGGCGCATCATTGCCCTGCAGCCCTTGCTCGCCGAGTGGATGGTCGTCAGGCGCAATGAGGACGGCGCACTCGTCTACGAATATTCAGACCCGCGCGGGCTACGGTCCTTTACAGAAGACGCAATCTTCCATCTGCGCGCCTTTGGCGGCGCAGGTAATAGGGGCCTTTCCCCCCTACGTTATGCCCGGCAGACCATCGGGTCTGCCATCGCCGCGGACGAAGCCGCCGGCAAACTCTTCGCCAACGGCGTGCGACCTTCCGGAGTACTTGAGGTCGGGCAGGTTTTGAAGCCTGATCAGCGCAAGGACCTGAAGGAGAATATCGTCGCCCCGTTGGCCGGGGCGCAGAACGCCGGCGGCGTCTTCGTGCTCGAAGGTGGCATGAAGTTTACGGCGATAAGTCTCTCTCCGGCCGATAGCCAACTCCTCGAGACTCGCCGCTGGCATGTGGAGGAGATTGCGAGATGGTTCGGCATCCCGCCGATCCTGATCGGGCACGCCTCGCAGGGTCAGACCATGTGGGGCACAGGCGTCGAACAGATCGCCCTGTCATGGCTCACGCTTGGCCTGCGCAGTCAGCTCCGGCGCATCGAGGCCGCGATTCAGCTGCGCCTTATCGAACCGGCCGAGCGGTCGCGCATCTATGCCGAGTTCGCGGTGGAGGGACTGCTGCGGGCCGACAGTGCCGGCCGGGCCGCGCTCTATGCCTCGTTCGCCCAGAACGGCATCATGGATCGCGACGAGATCCGCGAGAAGGAGAACCTGCCGAAACGCGGCGGCGGCGCGGCGGCGCTTACGGTCCAGTCGAACCTGCTGCCGATCGACCAACTCGGCGACGCTCCAGTGTCGCTGCCACAGCGGCAGACCGGGCAAACAAAGGAATCGGCCGAGAAGCGCGGGGGTGCGCTCGACGATCACCCTTTTGATTTTCGAGCCCTTACCGACCTATCGTGGTTCGCAGATCGCCTCGCTACGAAAGCCTTCAACCCGGGTCAAAGAAGGGACGCGCGAGGGCGCTGGACCTCCGGCTTCGCTCTCGCGCTGTCGGCTGTCGGCTTGGGCGGCAAGCCGGTTCGAGCAACCATCGGCAAGGTCAGCCAAGCGATGGCGTATCGGTCCGCGACCGGACTCGACGTCCGGGGCTACTCGTTCACGATCACGAACCAGGGGCTGTCCCACATCCGTAAGAAGCGGCCGGCGCTTCTGGCGCAGGAGAGTGACTTCGCCCTGCTGAAAAGCGTGCTCCAGAAACCCGATCAGGTGATGCCCGGCACACGCTCTGGCGCCAATGGCCAGCCGCGCGTGCAGGTCGAAAAGACCATCGCAGGCAGACGTTATGGCCTCGTCGGCGAGGTTCACGCCGGTAAGAGGCGGATCGAAATCATAACGGTCTGGTGAAAACTGTCGTGATGCTCGATGCCCGGTCTTGCGACCGTCCCCGCGCAAACGTCCAAAACGCCTCACGACTTTCCGAACCTAACATTGCCGGCCGCTCCATTCAATGAGCGCGCTCGGAGTTCTTTGCCTTCGTGAGCGAGGATGACACTGATGCAGCCCGACGTCTTCGTCGCTCCGCTGGAGCTCAAATTCGCGGACACGCAGGTCGCCGGCAGCTTTTCCGGTTATGCGGCCGTATTCGGCAACATCGACGGGCATGGCGATGTCATCGTGCCGGGTGCCTTTATGGACTCGCTCGCCGAGAAGAAAGCGCAAGGCCGCGGCGTGCCGATGCACGTCATGCACGGCGTCTTCGGCGGAGATGGCGTGCCGGTCGGCGTTTGGACCTCGGTTGAGGAGGACGACAGGGGCTTGAAAGTCGAGGGCAGGCTGTCGGGCATGAACACCGACGTCGGCCGCATGCGCTATGAGCTCATCAAGGACGGAGCGCTATCTGGCCTGTCGATCGGCTACCGCGTCAAGAAGAACGGCGTCAGCTACGGACAGAAGCCAGGCGAGCCGAAACGCACCCTCAAGGCGCTGCATCTCGGCGAGATCAGCCTCGTCGACGATCCCTCGAATGCACAGGCTCGCGTCACCGAGATGAAGCGATTGGCTCGAGCCGAGATGAAGGCGCAGGCCCTGACCGATCCCGACATATCGCGCGCCGTGGAGCGCATCGAGTCCGCGATCAGGCTGCAGGACAGTTTCTTGGCGACGTACTTCATCGGACCATCGGGCAAGGACGGCGCGCTTTTGATGGACGCGCTTCGCGACGCCTATGAGGCGCTCACCGGTTCGCGCGCTCCGGACGGCCTGACCGGCTGGACGAAGGGCGCGCCGACGGAACGGGAAGTGAAGGCTTGGCTCCGGGAGGAGTTCGAGCTCTCGCACTCCCAGGCGGACGCCATGGCCGGGCGTCTGTTCAAGGCGGGTCCTCGGGATGAGGGGCGCGACAAGGCCGTAAGCGAAGACCGAAACGCGCTCGCCGACCTCGGTAGCAGCCTCGCCGGCTTCAAGCTCCCCTAGTCACCTTCAGGAAAATGATGATGACCAAGCACACCCTGCCTGCCGGGGCGACCCCGGCTGCCTTCCACGCATCGTTCCTCGCTGCCTGCGGGATTGGCGGCATTCGCATCGCGCTCGCTCCGCCCGACAGCGGCGCTGCTGCTGCGGCCGGCTCGCAGCCCGGCGCCGGCGACAGCGAGATGAAGACGCTCGCGGCCGGGCTCAAGGCTGCTACCGATGAGGTCAAGCGCTTCGCCGAAAAGGCGGAAGGCGAAATGAAGACCCTCGGAAAGCTGACCGAGGAGACCAAGAGCGGCGCCGACAAAGCGCTAGCCGAGGTTAACGGCAAGATCTCCGCGTTCGATGCGCGCCTCCTTGAGGTCGAGCAGAAGGCGGCACGTCGCGGCGGCGCGGCCCAGCCAGCGGAATTGAAGTCGCTCGGTGACCTCGTCGTCGACCACGAGAAGGTAAAGTGCCTGCTCGAGAGCAAGACCGGCAACGCCAAGGTCGCGATCGAGACCAAGGCCATCACGAGCGCGACCTCCTCGTGGGGCAGCACGGCTTCGGTCAGCAACTCGCTGGTGCCAGCCGAGCGGCTCGTCGGCGTCATCGGCATTCCGATGCGGCAGATGACGATCCGCGACCTGCTGGCGCCGGGACAGACCTCATCGAACGCCGTCGAGTTCGCCGTGCAGACCGCACGCACGAACAACGCGGCCGTCGTCGTGGAAGGAGCGAAGAAGCCCGAATCCGCCTACACCTGGAACCTCAAGAACTTCCCGGTGCGAACGATCGCGCACATCGTCAAGGCGTCCCGCCAGATCATGGACGATGCTCCGGCGCTGCGCAGCACGATCGATGCGGAGATGCGCTACGGGCTGGAGCTGGCGGAGGAGGCCGAACTGCTCTCCGGTGACGGCACCGGAGCGCATCTGCTTGGCCTCCTGCCGCAGGCGACCGCCTACTCGGCCGCCTTCTCCGTCACCGGTGAGACAGCCATCGACCGGCTGCGTCTGGCCGCGCTGCAGGGCGTGCTCGCGCTCTACCCGATGAGCGGCTTCGTGCTGAATCCAACCGATTGGGCGAAGATCGAAATGGTGAAGGACGGCATGGGCCGGTACATCATCGGCGACCCGCAGGGAATGGCCACTCCGCGCATGTGGGGCCTGCCGGTCGTTCCGTCGCTCGCCATGCCCGCCGGCACTTTCCTCACTGGGGCCTTCAAAGCGGCGGCGCAGATCTTCGACCGAATGGCGATCGAGGTTCTGATCTCGACCGAGAACGTCGATGACTTCGAGAAGAATATGATCACCATTCGGGCCGAGGAGCGGCTCGCGCTCGTGGTGAAGCGCCCCGACGCCTTCATCACCGGCTCGCTGCCGTAGGCCGACACATGGGCGATCCTACGGGGCCGCCTGCCGCCTTCTCCCGTCTTGCGAGGTCATCATGTCGAAGGAAGAGGAAGCGGGTACCGTTCTGGTGCGGCCGCTCAAGACGTTTCGTGGCGAGCCAGGCGAAGGGCGGGGGCCAGACGGCCTGGTCATGGCCTGCCAGGAACCGTTCCGCGCCGCCCGCGCGCGCTTTGCCGAACTGAAGGCCAACGGTCTCGTGGAAGAGGCCAAGGAATCCAAGGCCGAGCCTGCCCCGCAGGACGATCCGCCGCTCGCGCCTCAGGCGCCGCAGGCCGACGACAAGGGCCGGCCGCGCCGCGGCTGACCCCTGCCTTCACCATCCCCTCAAAATTCCTGGAGATTGCCATGCGCCGCTTCTTTCCGAGCGCGATCGCTTTCCTGTGTCTCGGAGTGGCTGGCGCACTCGCGCAGACCAGCTCGCCGTCAACGATCACCGCATATGGTCTGCGTCTCGACACGGGCACCAAGACCGCCACTGCCACCGCCGGCGCCGCGACGCTGAACAAGGCGGCCGGCAAGGTCACCTCTGAGGCGCTGACAACGGCCGCTGGCGCGAACTACACGCTCACGATCTCGAATAGCGCCATCGCGGCGGCTGACCAGGTGCTCGCCTCCGTCGCCAACGGCACGAGCAGCGCCGGCGCCCCGGTGGTCAGCCGCGTGACGCCCGGTGCCGGGACAGTCGCGATCGTCGTGCGCAACGTCGATGCATCGGCGGCTTTCAACGGCACACTCGTTTTGTCGTTCCTGGTCGTGAAGAACTGAGGCGGGGAGCGGGAGCGTGCGCATGTCTGCCCGCTTGCCCGCGCGGGACATCGCGCCTTGAGCGTGATCGTCATCACTCCACCGGCTGATCTCGTGACGCCGGCGGAGGCGAAGGCTTGGCAGCCGGTCTTTGCGGACGACGCCGACGAGCGCGTGACAGCGTTGCTCCAGGCCGCCCAAGCCGAGATCGAGCCGCCAGACAGTGAGATCGGCCGCGCATTCGGCCTGCAGACGCTTGAGGCTCGGTTCTGCGACTGGTCGTGCCGCGACCTGCGCATGCCATTCCCGCCACTACGCTCGGTCACGTCAGTCACCTACGACGATGTGGACGGAATGGAGCAGACGCTCAATCCGTCGAACTACGCCGTCTTCGGCATAGGCAGCTCGCGGGGCGGTCTGGGCTTGCGGGAGGGAGCGTCCCGGCCTGCGATCGGCCGGCGGCAAGATGCGATCCGCGTCCGATTTGTGGCCGGATACGTCGAGAACGACCCGCAGCTTCTCCCCGTGAAGCAGGCCATCGTTCTGGCGGCCTCGCATCTTCGCTCGCTCGGCACGCAGGATTTGGCGCTGCGCAGCCGCACCGTCGAGGGCCTCGGGTCGCGGACGTGGACCGTGTCCGACACGGCACAGAAGCTCATTCACTCGACGGTCGACAGGTTGCTTCGGCGATATCGGATCTACGCTTGACCGAGGCTGAGCAGGACATCGCCGATCTCGACGACGAGATCGCCAGGAACGGCCAGGACATCATCCTCCGCCGGGTCGTCGCAAACGCTCCCGCGATCGAGAAGCCGTTCCGGGCCTTCGTTCGGGGCTATCGACCGGCTGAACTGGTGGGCGGCATCAATCAGGGCGAAACCGACATCACGATGTCGCCGACGAACTTGCCGGTTGAATTCGCTGATGCCGACAACACGCGATTGCGCCGTGACGACAAAATCACCTTCGACGGCAGAACTCGGACAGTCATTGCCATCGAACCGGTGCGCGTCGGTCCTGTTCTCGTCCGCATGAATGTCACCGTGATCGGATAGCCGCTGATGTCTATGAAGTCCTGGGTTTTCCGCAAGATTGGGACCGAGCAGGTTGTTGGGGTTGTCTGCGGCTTCCAGAAAGAACAGGCGCGCAACCGTATCGACGAGCTCGGATACGATCCGAATCATATCGAAATGCTACGTCTCAACACCGGATTTGATTTTACTGACCAATCTTCATGCGAAGATTGCTGCTCTCACGTTTGGGTTCCTGCTGTTCCAGGTGGGCGATTTTGGATTGTCGGCCTTGGATTGCGCCCCGCCCCTGGCGTGTGTGAGTTTTTCCAGCCGGCCGCCTGATGCCCATCGCCCGGCTCAAAACGAGCGGCATTGATGTCAGATTGGCCGTCTCGGAAGCGCTCTCGCCCGAGCGCCGCATCGCTCTGATCCGGGAGAGGGCGTTTGAAGGCCTCCGCGAAAGCCAGGAGATCAACCGCGCCGCACTCGGCCGCGTGCCGCCGCATCAGACCTTCGTCGATGGCCGCGAGGACGAGGCGCTCGCCCGCCTCAACCCGGATCGCGGCACGATCGTCCACAAGTTCGAGCTGATCAACGACCTGATCGCCTGGATCGACTTCCAATTGATCGCTCACTCGCCGATCGGCCGGACACCGAAGTCGCCGCAATACGCCAAGAGCCACGTCTGGTTCGCGGATGGCGTCGAGTTCGACGACGTCGAGAACCCGCCTGCGGCTGAAACCTACGTCGTTCTGAATACGACCCCTTACGCCCGGAAGATCGAGCGCGGCCTGTCGGATCAGGCGCCCGATGGCGTCTACGAGGGCGTCGCCACGCTCGCCAGCCGGCGCTTCGGCAATCTCGCCCGCATCCGCTTCAGCTATCGCTCGTTCCAGGAGGGCGGAATGGTCACGACCGCTGCCGTCTCCGACCTGCGCAAGACCATGGGCCGGCGCGAGGCGTCTCAGGTCGTCAAGCGCGAGCGCGACACCCGCCAGCCGGCGATCGTGGTGAGCCTGAACTGAGCCCATGTCTCTTCTCGCGGTCTCCACCGCCGTTGAGGCGCGGCTGGCGGCGCATTGGACGCGTTGTCCCGTCCGTACCCTGAACAGCACCGAGGGCGACACCCCGGCCGACAACAGCGCCTTCCTGGTGGTGCAGTATCCGGTCGGCTCGGCGGCGCAGATCAGCACCGGAGCGCCGGGCGCCAACGTGTTCCGCGACGAGGGCGCCATCCGCTTCGTGCTCAACGTCGAGACTGGCGAGGGCACCCTTCGCGCCCTCACCTGGATCGACGAGCTCGCTTCCCTGTTCCGCGGCAAGCTCTTCGACGGCGTGCGCACAGACGCGCCGTCTCCACCGGTGATCGATGACCGCAACGATGCGGGCGGTTGGTTCAGTCTGAGTTTCAGCGTTCCGTATCAGCACGACATCTTCGGCTGAGAAGCGGCGCCGCCGGGCTCTCACCGGTTCCCCATTCGCAGAAGGGGCCCACCACATCACTCGCCATTGCTCGGTCCGCGAAGCCCGTCCGCCGAAGCGGTGAGTGAGCAGAGCCGCCCTTCGTGAGGACGGGTTGTCCTGCGCCTCGCTCATCTTAGCGCGGAGGGCCGTCCCTCGACAATCGCGGATCCTCATGCCCTTCGCGAATGTGGCCGAGGCAGTGTTCGGCGTGATGCCGCCGCCCGGTTCACCCTAAGTTTCATCGCCCTACAAGCACGACTTCTTCGGCTGAAGGCTAGTCCCGCCGAAGACTTGCCGGCCCTCACGTCGAGCCTGGCTCTCGCCCCTGAGCACCTTACGCCGCCCGACGCCCCGATGATGGTTCGGCGCGCGTGAAGCCCCGCCTCGCCTGAAGGCGGATTGTCCTGCGCCGGCAGCCTCCTAGCGGCGCTCCTGCCCTCCAAAAATTGGAAGACTGCCATGACTTTCGCACCCGGAAGCCATCGCCGCGTCGCGTATGTGCCCGAAGTTGACCAGGGCATCACACCCGACAACCCGGCCTTCAAGCTCCTGCGCATCACCGGGGGCAGTCTGCGGACGCGGAAGGGCATCGCTGTCTCCAACGAGGTTCGGTCCGACCGAAACATCGCAGACGTCCTGATGGTGAGCCAGGATGTCATCGGAACTTACGATTTCGAATTCGCCTCGGGCACCGCCATTGACGACATGCTCCAGGGAGCACTGCGCAGCACCTGGGCGACCAATATCCTGAAGAACGGGGCGGCATCCCGCTTCTACACCTTCGAAGAGCGATCGAGGGCAGACGTCTACACGTATTCGCGCTTCATCGGCTCCTCGCTGAATTCTCTTTCGCTCAACATCGCATCGCGCCAGATCGTCACCGGCTCCATGTCGCTGATGGGCCGCCGGGAACTGCTCGCCAGCAGCATGTTCGCCGGCGCGACCTACGACCCCATCGAGACGACGCAGCCTGCGACGGCCTCTTCGAATGTCGGCAGTCTGTCCGTTGCGGGGGTGACGACGCCGCTTCGCATGAAGTCGGTGCAGTTTACGATCGACAATGGTCTGCGCATCCGCGACGAGGTTGGGTCGCTCTATTCGAGAGAATTCGGCGCCGGCCCTTGTACGATTACGGGCACGGTCGAAGCGTATTTCGAAGCAAATGATCAATATCAGGCCGTGCTCAGTCACGACCAGACGACGATTTCTCTGACGCTCGGCGTTGAGAACAACAACAAATACGGCCTGCTGTTCCCAAAAGTCCGCTTCCTGGATGGCGAGCGCCGACCCGGCGGCAACACCGACGACTACATGCTGAGCCTGCCATTCCAGGCCATCTACGACCCGACCGAGCTGGCCTCAATCAAGGTCACACGAGGTCTGGCGTAAGTCTTTCTCGCCTTGAGGCCGAAGTTCAGGAGTTTTCCAATGCGAAGGATCAGGATCACAAGGGACACGCCGTTCTACAGCTATCCCGACGGCACCGAGGACAGCGAACACCTTTGGAAACCAGGCGATGAAGGTGACGTCCCCGACGCGCACGCGACGTTCCTCGTCGTGACACGAGCATGGGCGGAATACGCCGACGCCACGTCCGGGACGAGCGGTAGCCCCCAGCCTCAGCCTGAACCCAATCCGTCGCCCGATCCCGATCCCGAGGACGAGCAGGACGCCGCCGAACCGACCGATCACACCGAAGAGGAACCCGTCCTGTGAGGATCTCCAGCACGAAAGTCGATGCCGCCAAGATCGAGGCCGGCGCCTGGATCGGCAACATCCCGGAGATGGGCGATCTCGAATTGCAGGTGCGCGGCCTCGGCAATGCCGATTACCGGCGGCTACGCAACGAACTGACCGCGGCCGTCCCGCGCGCCAAGTGGCGGGGCAACCGCCTCGATCCCGCCGAGGAAGACCGGATCACGGCGATCTGTCTGAACGAGACCATCCTCACGAACTGGCGCAACCTGGAGGACGAAAAGGGATCGCCTTTGCGCCACTCGAAGAAGGTGGCCGAGGGCTATCTCACGGACCCCAACTTTCGCCGGTTCCGGGAGGCGGTGATCTATGCCGCGACCATCGTCGGCGAGGAAGACGAGAAAGCTGCCAAGGAAGATGAGGGAAACTCGCCGATAGCCTCCGCTGGACCCTGAAATGGGGCAAGCACGTCAAATGGCTCGAAGACCAGGTTGAGGAAGACCCGACCTTCCAGCCAAAGGCGCTCATGGATCGGCCGGAACTCTGGCCGCCGCTTATCGCGTTCGAACAGCCGATCCCATGGGGGGCAATCGACACCTACGCAGATCGACATGGGTTCCACAGCGCGGACGCGTTCGATCGGCTCCGTCGCATGGTTCGAGCACAAGATGACGTCTACCTCGAGCACATGGAGGAACTGGCGAAGAAGTCTCAATCGACGGAGACGTGAGGGGTTGCGCGGTTGTCGGTCACGCGGCCGAGCGCCGCCGCCATTCGGTCGGCGCCGGATGAGCGAGATGGGCGGCAGCAAGGTGTTCGAGCCATTCCACCACGTCCGGCGGCACTGAAGCTGCCTTACAACCGACAACTACTTGAGCGTCGAGTGCCTCCTCTGCAATGGGGGCACGAATCAAGCGATGGGCTACGATTTCGTTTGCTTAGATGTTGAAACCGCGAACGCGGATCAGTCTAGCATATGCTGTATTGGCTTGGCCGTGTTTCGAGATGGCGAGTTCGTTCAAAAGTTCAAGCTTCTTGTCAATCCAGAGGACTATTTCGATCCATTCCACATCGGTATTCACGGCATCAACGAGGAGCATATAGGGGATGCTCCTAAGATGCCGGACGTAATAGCGATTTTGCGCCAGCATCTGACCGAGCAAATTGTTATACACCATACTCAATTCGACAAAATCGCGATGGCGCGAGCGGCGCAGAAGTATGGCCTGGAGCCGCTTGCCTGCCACTGGCTCGATAGCTCACGAGTCGCACGGCGATCGTGGGAAGCATGCGCATATTCTGGCTACGGCCTGCGCGACCTGTCGCAGATGCTTGGAATCGAATTTGAACATCATGATGCGGCCGATGACGCGCGGGCGTGCGGTTTAGTTCTCCTAGCCGCAATCGACGAAACGGGCCGACCGCTTAACGATTGGTTTGCTCGCGTAGAGCAGCCGCTTGGTTGGCAGGAGAGCGAGAACGGGCGACCAGTTCGTCGGGTGGATCCGAATTACGCCCATTCAAGCGAAACGATCGTCTTTACTGGTAGGCTTAGCCGCGAGCGCAGCGAGTGTGCGGACCTAGCTTGCGCCGCAGGGTTCAATGTCGATGCTGATGTGACCGCTCGAACAACCATTCTTGTCGTTGGCGATCAAGATGTTCGCCGCTTGAACGGGGAACAAAAGAGTACGAAGCACCGGAAAGCAGAAAAACTATCACTTAAAGGTCAGTCGGTTCGTGTTATCGGTGAATGCGATTTTCTCATCTTGATAAACGCTTCGTAATTTTTGTTCAATACAAAAAATTATCTCAATCATTTGTTGAGCCATTCTATGAGCAAACATGATTCTGTGTGTTCAGCGGCTTCTCTGTTGAACGTTATCTAAGCGCGAGCGCTCTCGATCAACGAGAGAGCGCATTAAAATACGATTCGTGCATTCCAAAACACGCAACTCGCCCTCAGGTCCGTATTCGCGTTGGCATTCAGCCTTGACCCGATCGGCTTGGCTGGTCTCCGGTGCCGCGTCTCGCAGTCTTTGAGAGGCGACGCCAAGAGCTATGACCGCTACTGCGGCAACGAAGAAAAAGACAACTTGGGCCTGACTCATCGGAAATCCCTGAGACTTCGGCTTTCAGGCCGAGCGGAGCGCGCGACCAGCGCTATTCAGGCCTCTTCCGGCGAACTCGTGGCAGCTTGACGTTCGAGGAGACGCGATGGTCTCGACCCGCGAAATCCGCGACACTTACAGAATCGAATACGCATCGACCGGAGCCGACAAGGTCGCCGCCGATGCCGCTCGCATTGCGTCCGCGAACGATGCTGTCTCCTCGTCGGCGGTGAAGCAGACAAGGACGCTGGGCGATCTCGGCAAGGAGCTAGAGAGGACCAGCACGCGCTATAATGCGCAATACCGCGCGCAGCGACAGCTCGAGGCCGTGAACCTCACGATCGACAGGGCGGCCGAAGCGGGCCTCAGCGGCACAGAGGGTTATCGGCGCGCCCTGGAAACCAGAACGCAAATGCTAGATCGCTTCGCGCAGATGAACGCGCGCATCGATCGCGGCGGCGATTCGACCCCCGCGCATCTTGCCAGGACACGGGCGGAAATCGATCCGGTTTGGGCGTCGCGGGAGCGGCTGAATGCATCTCTCGCCGAGGCGAAGAAGCTGCGCGAGACAGGCCTCGTCAGCGAGACCGATTATACCCGCTATGTCACGCAGCGGCACGATGCACATGCGGAGGAGATGAATCGGACGGCGGCCAATCAGAATGGCCGGTTAGCCCCGTGGCAGACACAGAACCTGCTCTATCAGGGCACGGACATTGTCACGTCGCTCGCGGGCGGCATGAATCCGGCCATGGTCGCCCTTCAGCAAGGCGGCCAGATCGC
>JBGAFL010000081.1:0-18893 GCA_044227265.1 Methylobacterium sp. | reverse complement strand
CGCGACGCCTTGCCGGTAGCTGCCGAGACCGCCGATCGCGTACTCTGCCTGCCGATCTATCCGGATCTGGAAGAGGCCGTCGTGAGGCGTGTGATCGAGACGATCGCAAACCCGTGAGGCAAAAGATGCGGGTCGCGATCGTGCCGCCGTATCTCTTCCCGTATATCGGCTATTTCCAGCTCATCGCGGCCGTCGATCAGTTCGTGATCTACGATACGGTCAAGTACGCCAAGAAGGGTTGGATCAACCGCAACCGCTTCCTGCGGGACGGCGCTCCGGTCGTGTTCACGTTGCCGATCGAGAAGGATACCGACCAGCTCGACATCCGCGAGCGCCGGGTTGC
The DNA here is from genome assembly GCA_044227265.1 of Methylobacterium sp. Taxonomy (GTDB): domain Bacteria; phylum Pseudomonadota; class Alphaproteobacteria; order Rhizobiales; family Beijerinckiaceae; genus Methylobacterium. The sequence goes on along the minus strand of JBGAFL010000081.1, from coordinate 18,550 downwards.
GGCCTGTTTCAACGCCGAAAAGCTCTGCGGAAAGTTCGCGCAGGCCTATCGGTGCGCGCCGTACCTATCCGAGACGATGCCGCTGGTCGAAGAGGCGCTGTCCTACCAAGCCGACACTTTATTCGATCACCTTCGGCATGCCCTCACAAGCAGCTGCGCCCATCTCGGCATCGACACGCCGATCCGGGCTTCCTCCGAAATCGAGGGAAGCACCGACCTGCGCCGGCAGGACCGGGTGCTCGACATCTGCGAGCGCCTCGGTGCGACGACCTACATCGATGCGATCGGCGGCATGGGCTTCTACGAGCCGCCTGCCTTCGCGCGGTGCGGGCTTACACTCCGCTTCCTGTACTCACGGCCCTTTGTCTATCCGCAGCTCGGCCAATCCTTCGTGCCGTGGCTGTCGATCGTCGACGTGCTGATGTTCAATTCGCGCTCGGTGCTCGGATCGGTGATTCGGGATGGCTACGATCTCGTCGAGGGGCTCGAAGGCGCCTCCGACTATGACGCCGGCTCGGACGGGATAGTGAAGCTCGAACCAATGCCGACGGATATTCTCTGATACCGCGTCGTGTGGGTTTTCCCGGCCCGCTCTCCGCGATGTCAACTCAGCGGGATGGACCGTCGCCGGCAATCCGGCATCTGAGCGTTGCGAGGCCTGCATCGACAAGCCGGGCCGGCTCGTGTAAGGCGCGTGCCAACTCACAACAGGATGCCGAAATCCTGACGCCCGGCCTACTGGCCAGGCGCGACGGCCGGAGCTTTGTCATGAACATCATCCAGCAGCTCGAGCAGGAAGAAATTGCTCGGCTCAACAAGACCATTCCCGATTTCGAGCCGGGCGACACCTTGATCGTCAACGTCCGCGTCAAGGAAGGCGACCGCACCCGCGTCCAGGCCTATGAGGGTGTCTGCATCGCGCGCTCCGGTGGTGGTCTCAACGAGAGCTTCACCGTCCGCAAGATCTCCTATGGCGAGGGCGTCGAGCGCGTCTTCCCCGTGCATTCGCCCTCGATCGATTCGATCAAGGTGGCGCGGCGCGGCAAGGTCCGCCGGGCCAAGCTCTATTACCTGCGCGACCGCCGCGGAAAGTCGGCCCGTATCGTCGAGCGTACCGACCGCGCCGAGAAGGCCGCCAAGGCCGGCGCAGCCTCGCCTGCCCCCAAAGCGCCCGCCGCGGCCGAATAACCGCCTTCCGCTTTCGCTGAATTTTCGCCGGCAAGCCCGCTCCGATTCCGTCGGAGCGGGCTTGCCGTGTTGGGTGAGACCAGTTTGCCTCCGCCTGCCGCGGAGACGGGCTCAAACGACGTTCAACGTGATAGCGCCAAGCCCTTCGATGGCGGCTTGCATGGTCTGGCCACGGCGGACCGGGCCGACGCCCGAGGGCGTGCCCGTGAAGATCAGATCGCCCGGCTGGAGCGTGAACAGGGTGGAGAGCTGCGCGATCTGCTCCGGCACGGACCAGATCATCTCGGAAAGATCGCCGCTCTGGCGCAACGCGCCGTCGACGGTCAGGGTGATCGCCCCGCGCGCCGGGTGCCCGAGGCTGGTGACCGGATGGAGCGGTCCGATCGGTGCCGAGAAATCGGCGCCCTTGCCCGTATCCCAGGGGCGCGACAGCTTCTTGGCCTCCTCCTGAAGGTCGCGGCGCGTCATGTCGAGGCCGATCGCGTAGCCGTAGACATGGTCGGCAGCATTTTCGACCGGGATGTCGTGGCCGCCGAGCCCGAGAGCCGCAACTAGCTCGACCTCGAAATGATAATTCTGCGTCCGGGGCGGATAGGGATGTGCGATGGCCTCCCCACCCGGCACGACCTGGAGGGCATCGGCCGGCTTCAGGAAGAAGAAGGGCGGCTCCCGATCCGGGTCGGCGCCCATCTCGCGGGCATGGGCTCCATAATTGCGGCCGACGCAATAGACCCGGCGGACCGGGAACAGACCGTCTCTGCCGACGATCGGCAGAACCATGCGCGGCGGATTCGGGATGACTGAGAGCATGGCGGCTTGGCTCGGCTGTCCGGCGGAGACCTCTTGCAGCGGCGTCCTGCAAGCGACGGGCCGGCCCGCTATGTAGACCAGCGCGCGGTTGTCTGACCATGCTTGTCAGCCAACCTTGCCGGCCAAGCAATTGACAGAACATCGGCTCCGCAATGTCCCGTTCTCTCAGCTCCGACAGGACGCTTCTCGCCACGCTCACTGATCGGCTCGGAGCCGGCCACGTCCTGACGGCGCCAGAGGACATCGCGCCTCATCTCACCGAGACGCGCGGCCTGTTTCACGGCACAGCGATTGCCGTGATCCGTCCCGGCAATACGGAAGAGGTTTCGTTCGCGGTCCGCGTCTGCGCTGCGGCGGGCGTTCCCGTCGTCGCGCAAGGGGGCAATACCGGCCTCGTCGGCGGCGGCGTGCCTTTCGGAGGCATCGTGCTCTCGCTCGCCCGGCTCGATCGTATCCGCTCGGTCGATCCGGGCGATGCCGCGATCACAGTGGAAGCGGGTGCGATTGTCGCCGAGGTGCAGGCTGCGGCCGAAGCTGCCGGCATGCTCTTCCCGCTCTCCTTCGCCTCGGAAGGCTCGGCGCGCATCGGTGGCGCGCTCTCGACGAATGCCGGCGGGGTCGCGGTGCTCGCCTATGGCAATGCCCGCGATCTGGTCCTCGGGCTCGAAGTCGTCCTCGCGGACGGGCGGATCTGGAGCGGCCTGAAAGCCCTGCGCAAGAACAATGCGGGCTACGATCTCAAACAGCTCTTCGTCGGTTCGGAAGGCACGCTCGGGATCATCACGGTTGCGGTGCTGAAGCTGTTCCCGAGGCCGCTCTCGCGCAGCGTCGGCTTCGTCGGCCTCGATTCGCCCCACGACGCGTTCGCCCTGTTCTCGCGATTGCGCAAGGCGGCCGACCGTGAGCTGACCGGCTTCGAATTCATCCCTGCCTTCGCCCTCGACATCGTGCTGGGACACCTGCCGGGTGCGGTGCGGCCGCTCAAAGGCCGATATCCGGTCTATGCCCTCGTCGAACTCTCCTCGAGCCGGCCTGGTGCCGATACGGGCGCCGAACTCGAGGCGCTGCTCTCCGGGGCGATCGAGGATGGTCTTGTCCGAAACGCGACGATCGGCGCGAGCGAGGCGCAGAATGCCGCCCTCTGGAGGCTGCGCGAGAGCATTTCCGAGGTCCAGAAATTCGAGGGCGGCTCGATCAAGCACGATGTTTCTGTGCCGCTCTCGCGCATCGCCGATTTTTTGGTCGAGGCGAGCGCGGCCTGCGAGGCGGCGATGCCGGGCTTGCGCGTCTGTGCCTTCGGCCATCTCGGCGACGGCAACATCCACTTCAATCTTAGCCAGCCGGTCGGCATGGACAAGGGCGCGTTCCTGGCGGAATGGGGCCACTTCAACCGGATCGTCCATGACATCGTCGATCGGATGGGCGGCTCGATCGCCGCCGAGCACGGAATCGGCCTGATCAAGCGCGACGAGTTGGCGCTCTATGGCGATACGGTCGGGCTCGAGTTGATGCGGGCGATCAAACGCGCGCTCGACCCGCAGGATCTCCTCAATCCCGGAAAGATCGTCGCTCTCTCGGCCGATCCGCCGGCACCGTTTCCCGAGTGCGGCGGCCGCCACCCGAAAGCGGAACGGTAGGAGCCGGTTCGCCCTGCTTGAGCGCCATCGTGCGTGACGGAATCCGTGCGGCCGGCGAGATGTCTCGCTGCTTCCCTCACGAAAAGAAACCGCCCCGGAGATCGTCCGGGGCGGTCGAGAGTTTGGAGCGATACGGACGTCTTCGGCCCGCTTCGCGAATCGGACGCTTGGAGGCGACCGAACTATTTGCCGCTCATCGCCTCGGCCTTCGAGATCAGCGCCTCGGCCATGCGGATGGAGGCGATGTCGATCAGGCGGCCGTCAAGCGAGACGGCGCCGCGGCCAGCCTTGGCAGCTTCTTCCATGGCCGCGAGGATGCGGCGAGCCTTGTTCACCTCGGCCTCGGACGGCGTGAACACCTCGTTGGCGAGGTCGATCTGCGAGGGGTGGATCGCCCACTTGCCCTCGTAGCCGGCCGACGCGCAGCGGCGGGCCGCCGAAGTGTAGCCGTCCGGATCGTTGAAATCGCCGAACGGACCGTCGATCGGGCGAAGACCGTAGGCGCGGCAGGCGACGAGCATGCGCTGCTGGGCGAACAGCCACGGATCCTGCCAATGCGTCTCGCGCTTGCCGGACTCGTCCTTGTCGGTGAGCACCGAGTAATCCGGGTTGACGCCGCCGATCACGGTCGAACGGGTGCGGCAGGACGCGGCATAGTCGGCCACGCCGAAGGACATTGCCTCGAGACGCTTGGAGGAGGTCGCGATCGCCTCGACATTGGCCATGCCGAGCGCGGTCTCGATCAGCACCTCGAAGCCGATCTTCTTCTCGCGCTTGATCTCCTGCTCGACCTGGGTGACCAGCATGTCGACCGCATAGACGTCCTGCGGCACGCCGACCTTGGGGATCAGGATCATGTCGAGGCGCGGGCATTTCTCCACGACCTCGATGACGTCGCGGTACATGTAGTGGGTATCGAGACCATTGATGCGAATCATCATGGTCTTGTTGCCCCAATCGACGTCGTTCAGGGCCGCGATGATGTTCTTGCGGGCCTGGACCTTGTCGTCGGGCGCCACCGCATCCTCGAGGTCGAGGAAGATGATGTCTGCATTCGACTGAGCCGACTTTTCCATGAAGGTCGGGTTGGAGCCGGGCACGGCCAGCTCGGAGCGGTGCAGACGCGGGGTCGCCTGCTGGACCAGGGTGAAGCTCATGGGTTTCCTCCTTGTCGGGTGCCTTCTGGCGACCCTGTCGTGAATGGCCGCCGGATGGGCGGGTCGGCGAAATCCGTCAGCCGGTCGAACCGAAGCCGACAGCGATGCAGTTGATCGAGAGAAGCAGAGCGGATTTCACCGCCTCGCGCTTGTCCTCGTCCTCTTCGGTGCGGTAGCGGCGCAGCAGCTCGACCTGCTCGCGGCTGACCTGGTTGATGGTCGGCAACCGGCCCTTGAGCCGCTCGCGGAACAGCGGAAAGCGCTCGGCGAGCTCCTTCCCACCGCTGACGCGCTGGGCCATCTCCTTGGTCAGCGCGTACTCGGCCTCGATCATCGAGAAGATGCGCTTCCGGACATTCTCGTCGGCGACGAGACCGGCATATTCGCGGGCGATGTCGAGATCGACCATCAGCAGCGTCTTCTCGACCTCGTCGAGAATCAGCCGGAACAGCAGCGATTCCTTGAAGAGGCGCTTGAGCTGAGCCTCGCCCTGCTCGCCGCGCACGTCGATGAAGCTCTTCAGGCCCGAGCCGACGCCATACCAGCCGGTGATGACGTGCCGATTCTGCGACCAGGCGAAGACCCAGGGAATCGCGCGCAGATCCGAGAGCGACTTGGCGCCGAAGCGCCGGGCCGGCCGCGAGCCGATATTCAGGAGCGCGATTTCGTCGAGCGGGCTCGCCTGCTGGAAATAATCGACCAGACCCTCGGTATGGATCAGGTTGACATAGGCCGCACGCGAGGCGCCCGAGAACGCCTCGAGCGCATCGTCGAACTCGCTGCGCGGCTGGTTCCTGGTGGCGCGCTCGGATTGCAGCGCATGCTCCAGCACCGAGGCGGCGAGCAGCTCCATCTGATAGGCGGCCGTGCCGCGATTGGCGTATTTGAAGGAGACGACCTCGCCCTGTTCCGTGGTGCGGAAGCGTCCGTTGATCGAGCCGGGCGGCTGGGCGGCGATGCCCCGGCGGGTCGGCACACCGCCGCGGCTGACCGAGCCGCCGCGGCCGTGGAAGAAGGCGATCGGTACGCCGGCCTGCTTGCCGGTCTCGGTCAGCCGGGATTGCGCCTTGTTCAGCTCCCAGTTCGAGGCGACGAAGCCGCCATCCTTGTTCGAATCCGAGTAGCCGATCATCACTTCCTGGATGCCACCCTGCCAGCGGGTCGAGCGGCGCACGACGGGCGTGCTCAGCAGCTCCTTCATGATGGCCGGGGCGGCGCGCAGATCGTCGATCGTCTCGAAGAGCGGCACGATCGGCAGCGGGCAGATTTCGGTGCCGGCGGTATCCAGGAAGATGCCGGCTTCCTTGGCGAGCAGATAGGCGCCGAGCACGTCGTTGACCGAGCGCGTCATCGACAGGATGAAGCTGCCGAAAGCCTCGCGGTCGAGCTGCTCGCGCATCTCACCGACGAGCGCGAAGGTCTCCAGCGTCTCACGGGCATCGTCGGGCAGGCCTTCGAACGAGACCTCGCTGAGGACCGGCCGGGCGAGTTCGGTCATCAGCCAGTCATGCCACTTCTGCGAATCCTCGGGTGGTGGCTCGCCAGCGGGATTCTGGCGCCGCCATAGGGCCTGCAGGGTCTTGGTGGTGCGCGTGGTGTTCTCGCGCAGGTCGAGGCGCACGGTCGAGAAGCGGAAGATCTCGACCATGCGGCGCACCGGCCGCACCATGTCGACAGCGAGCGAAGGGCATTTCGCGTCGGTCAGCCCCTGTTCCAGGGTACGCAGATCGTTGATCAGCCCGTCGGCGCTCGGATAATCCGGGCCGGTCGAGCGAGCGCCCTCGTTGCGCTTGATCGTCGCCTCGAGCTTGCGGTGGATGCAGGTGAGGAACTGGCGATAGGCTTCACCGGGATTGCGGCTGGCAATCGCCTTGCCGTCGCCGCTCTCGGCAAGCTGATGCGCTAGTTCACTCTTGAAGGTCTCTGGCACCGGCAGCGAGCGCTCGGTGAGCGAGAGGACCCGGCCGAGATTGGTGATCTGTTCGCGGTAGCGCCGCAGCGAGCGCAGCGCGTTGTGCTGCAGAGTCTCGCGGGTGACCGAGGAGGTGACGTAGGGGTTGCCGTCGCGGTCGCCGCCGATCCAGCAGCCGAACTGGAAGAAGGGCGGAACCTCGAAAGTTTCATCCGGATAATATTGAGCGAGGCTTTCCTCGAGCGAGTAGAGCACCTCGGGCAGCATCTCGAAGAGCGATTCATCGAAGAAGTGCAGGCCCCAGGCGACCTCGCGCTCGACGGTGGCCTTCTCCAGGTGCAGTTCGCCCGTCATCCAGACGAGTTCGATCTGGTCGCGCAACTCGTTCATGAGGCTATTGCGCTCGCGCTCGGTCCAGCGCGGCAGTTCGAGTTCGCGCAACGCCAGATAGATGCGACGCAGCTTCTCCAGCACGGTGACGCGCTTGCCCTCGGTCGGGTGCGCGGTGATGGTCGGCCGGATGCGCAGATTCTTGAGGAGCGCGTGGATCTCGTCCGGCTTGATCCCGTCCTTGGCCGCCTTGCTGAGAACCTTGGCGAATGAGCCGTTGAGCGCCGCGCGGCCGCTGTCGCGCTCGATGTGCCGGCGCCGGCGCATCGCTGCGTTCTGCTCGGCAATCGACAGGAGCTGGAACCAGATGCCCTGGACCTGCAGCGCGCGGGCCAGCATCTCCGGCGTGAACTCGGAAATATTGGCACTGCCTCGCAACACGTCTTCGAGTTCCGGCTCGTGCCGGCGCGCCACGTCGACGAGAGCCTGGAACAGGATTTCGAGGGCTTGTTCGGGCGAGGTGCCCGTAATCACCGGCGGTGCGAAGCTGCTTTCGCCGGCGGCGGTGGGCGTGGCATGCAGGGTGACGGTCATCGGGTGGTCACCTTGTCTCTCGTGAGTGCTCGGCGAAATCCCTCCCCCCTCGGCGGGGGAGGGTGCCTGCGGAGCAGGCGGGAGAGGGGCCGGCTCAGGTCCATCCGGAGAGGTCGGCGCTGCCCTCTCCCGACCCTCGCTGACGCGAGGCCACCCTCCCCCGCAACGGGGGGAGGGCTTAGCGCTGTGCCTCAGGCCGCCTTGCGCAGCACCTCGGCGACGGTCGTGCCGAAGGAGCCCGGATCGGGCGCCACGGCCAAGCCGTAGGAGCGCATGATCTCGGCCTTCTCGGCGGCGCTGTCGCCGGTCGCCGAGATGATTGCGCCGGCATGGCCCATGCGGCGGCCCTTCGGGGCAGTGAGGCCGGCGACGAAGCCGATCACCGGCTTCTTGAAGTTCTCCTTGATCCAGGCCGAGGCCTCGGCCTCCTGCGGACCACCGATCTCGCCGATGATCAGCACGGCCTCGGTCTCCGGATCCTCCGCAAACAGAGCGAGGTGATCGAGGAAGGACGAGCCGTTGATCGGGTCGCCGCCGATGCCGACCGAAGTGGTGATGCCCAGGCCCAGTTCCTTGAGCTGCGCGGCCGCTTCGTAGCCGAGCGTGCCCGAGCGCGAGATCACGCCGACATTGCCTCGGCTATAGATATGGCCGGGCATGATGCCGAGCATCGCCTTGCCGGGCGAGATGATGCCGGCGCAGTTCGGGCCGACCACCATGGTGCGCTTTTCCTTGGGATAGCGCAGCAGGTAGCGCTTCACGCGCATCATGTCCTGGGCCGGGATACCGTCGGTGATCGAGCAGATCAGCGACAATCCGGCGTCGGCGCCCTCCATGATCGCGTCCATCGCGAAGGGCGGAGCGACGAAGGTGATCGAGGTCGTGGCGCCGGTCTCACGAACGGCGTCCTTGACCGTGTTGAACACCGGCACGCCCAGATGCGTCTTGCCGCCCTTGCCAGGGGTGACGCCGCCGACGACGTTGGTGCCGTATTCGATCATCTCCTTGGCGTGGAAGGTGCCCTTATCGCCCGTAATACCCTGGACGATAATCGGGGTCTTTTCGTTGATGAGAATGCTCATGGCGTAAAATTCCTCCTGACCGTTCCAGGGACCATCACTTCTTGGCGCTCTTGCAGGCCTGGACGGCCTTCTCGGCGGCTTCGGTCAGCGTGTCGGCCGTAATCACATCGAGGCCGCTCTCCTCGAGGATCTTCTTGCCGGCCTCGACATTGGTGCCGGCAAGACGCACCACCAGAGGCACGCCGAGCTTGACCTCCTTGGCGGCCTGGACGACGCCCTCGGCGATCCAGTCGCAGCGGTTGATGCCCGCAAAGATGTTGACGAGGATCGTCTTGACGTTGTCGTCCGAGAGGACGAGCCGGAAAGCCGTGGCCACGCGCTCGGGAGAGGCACCGCCGCCGACATCGAGGAAGTTCGCCGGCTCGCCGCCGGCATGCTTGATCATGTCCATGGTCGCCATGGCGAGGCCGGCGCCATTGACGATGCAGCCGATTTCGCCTTCGAGACCGATGTAGTTGAGGTTGTGCTCGGCAGCCGTTGCTTCACGCGGATCGCTCTGTGACGGATCGTGCATGTCGGCGATGTTGCGGCGGCGGAACAGCGCGTTGTCGTCGAAGCTCATCTTGGCATCGAGCGCGAGCACGCGGTCGTCCTTGGTGACGACGAGCGGGTTGATCTCGAGCATGGTGCCGTCGCAATCGCGGAAGGCGCGATAGGCGTTCATGATCGTCTTCACCGCGGCCGAGACCTGCTTGATGTTCAGGCCGAGCTGGAAGGCGATCTCGCGAGCCTGGAACTGCTGCAGGCCGACGGCGGGCTCGACCACGATCTGGATGAGAGCCTCGGGCTCCTTGGCCGCGATCTCCTCGATGTCCATGCCGCCACGCTGCGAGGCGATGACGCGCACACGCTCGGCCTTCCGGTCGAGGACGAAGCCGAGATAGAGTTCGCGGTCGAACGGATCGGCGGTCTCGATATAGACGCGCTGGACAGGCTTGCCTTCCGGACCGGTCTGGTGCGTGACGAGACGCTTGCCGAGCAGGGCCTTGGCGGCATCGCGGACCTCGTTATAGGTCCGGCACAGCTTGATTCCGCCCGCCTTGCCACGTGCACCGGCATGGATCTGCGCCTTCACGGCCCAGAATGAACCACCGAGTTCGGTCGCGGCATAGACGGCCTGGTCGGGGCTGAAGGCCACCGCGCCCTTCGCGCAGGCTACGCCAAAGCTCGAAAGCAATTCTTTTGCTTGATACTCGTGGACGTCCATCGAAAACCTCCGTCGCGTTTCCCTGGAAAGCATCTTCTCGCAAAAATCACTTCGCGAGAAGTATATTGCTTCTGAATTTTTCTTTTCTTCGTCGTTCAATTCGACTGATCACAGCCGAAATTTCAAGCTGTGCAGTAAGCGTCCGTTCTTCAATTGATCTTGTTCTTGACGACTTCGTAGACCTGCTCGTTCAAGGCGCCGGCATTGCCGAGCAGCTTTTCGAGTTCAGCGAGGCGAGATTCGGCAAAGGCGCGATCCTCGATGCCCTTGGCGTTGATGTAGACGTTGAGGGCAGCGCTGCGCAGGCCGGAATAGGCGTTGAGCACGGCAACGCCCGCATCCGAGATCACGCCGAGATTGCCTTTGTCGGCGACGATCTTCGCCAGGTCGATGACCTCGCTGCAGACCTTGCAGCAGGCGAGCGGCACATCGGTCGCCTTCTTGAGCTGCTCCTGGATCTTGGCCGTGCGGGCCGTCTTCTGCTCGTCGGTCTCCTTCGGCAGGCCGTAGGCAGCCATCAGCGCGTCGAAGACCTCGACGTCGTCGGCGATCATGCGGGTGAGCGTCGCGCGGAGCGCCTCGGATTTGGCGAGGACCTCCTTCAACTCAGCTTCGACTTCGACGTATTTCTTCTTGCCGATGGTGAGGTTGCACACCATCGAGACCAGGGCCGCGCCCATGGCGCCGGACAGGGCCGCCGCGCCACCGCCGCCGGGCGTCGGGGCCGAGCTCGCCAGTTCGTCGAGGAACTTGCCGATCGTCTCGTTCGCGGCCATTACGCCATCTCCTTCGCGAGCGCGTAGATCTCGTCGGAATCGTAGGCCTGGTCGGCGGCCTCGAAGAGCTTGCCGATCAGAGTGCGGTGCAGCTTGAGCTTCAGCCCGCCGAGGCCGAGCGCGCCGATGGCGAGCTTGCCGTGGCGCTCCTTGGCCTTGTCCATCGCGTCAATGCCGCCGATGCCGAGCGGGGGCTGCGCGTTGTAGTCGACGACGATCTCGATCGAGCTCTCGTTCTTCCAGTTTTCCTCGGCCAGGAGCTCGAAGCCGATCGCGCCGGCAGCGAAGACCAGGTTCGCGCCCTTGACCGCAGCGGCGCGGGCGGCCTCGTCAGCGGCCGCGACAGCTTCGACCTTGACGCCGAAGCGCTTCTCGATGGCTGCGGCCGCCTTCTGCGTCTTGTCGAGCGCGCGGCCGGTGATGGTGACGATCGCGCCTTCCTTGCCGAGCATCGCGGCCGAGCGCATGCCGACCGGGCCGGTGCCGGCGAGGATCACCGCCTTCTTGCCCTTCACGCTACCGCCGGCCGCCTTGACCGCGAGCGCGACGCCGGCCGCGGCGGTGGTGTTGGAGCCGTTCGAATCGAGCATCACCGAAACGCGGAACGGGCCGAAGAAGCGCTTCTTGACCGCATCGAACACGGCCTCGCCGGCCGTCATGTCGCCGCCGCCGACGAAGATCGCGGTCGACTGCTTCTCCTTGCCACCGCGGGTGTAGATCGTGCCGTCGACATAGGCGCCGACATTCTGCGGCGTCACGTTGCCGTAACCGGTGATGTGATCGGCACCGCCGTCATAGCCGACCACCACGTCGAACACGCTCGGGGTCGGATCGGTGTCGAATTGGAACAGTAGCTTTTTCGTCATGATGCCTCTTCCCGGGCCGCTCTTCGGCGGCAGAGCCCTTTGAAAAGGGCCGCGTTTCCTCCGAGGACCGCGCGGCAGGCCGGCGACCCAGTTTGCTAATTTCGTCGTCCGGCGAGGCCGACGAATGCGCTACGCTCAGACGACGTTGTTCGGCTTGCCCGCGACATAGGCTTCGACGTTGTCGATGAGCTGGTCGGCGAGGATCTGCATCGCTTCCTTGCTCGCCCAGGCCACGTGCGGAGTCACGATGAGGTTCGGCAGATCCGCGTCGCACAGGATGTTGCCGTCACGCGGCGGTTCCGGCACGACGACGTCGAAGCCCGCGCCGCCGATCTCGCCCGATTTGAGGGCCTCCAGCAACGCGGCCTCGTCGACGAGGCCGCCGCGTGCCGTGTTGATGAGAAGGGCGTTCTTCTTCATCGCTTTGAACTCGGCCGCACCAAACAGGTTGCGGGTCACGTCGGTCAGCGGCAGATGCAGCGTGATGACGTCCGCCTGCTCGATCACGGTCTCCAGATTGACGAGCTCAGGGCTGTCGTAGACGTCGTGAGCCAGCACCCTCATGCCGAGCGCTTCGGCGCGCTTGGCGATGGCCTTGCCGATCGCGCCATAGCCGACGATGCCCATCGTAGAGCCGGCGATGTCGTAGATCGGGTAGTCGAAATAGCAGAACTGGCGGGATTTCGCCCAATCGCCGCGCTTCACCGAATTGGCGTAGGGAACGATTGCGCGCCGCAGGGCGAACATCAGCCCGATCACGTGCTCGGGCACGGTGTTGAAGGCGTAGCCGCGGATGTTGGAAACCGTGATCCCTTGTGCCTTAGCCTGAACCTTGTCGACCACGTCGGTGCCGGTGGCGGCGACCGCGATCAGCTTCAGGTCGGGCAGCTGTTTCAGGATTTCGGCCCGCATCGGGACCTTGTTGATGATTGCGATCTCGGCGCCTTTCAGGCGCTCGACGATCTCTTCCGGCGTCCAGGTTGATTCGTATTCCGTATACTCGTTCGGGAAGTTGAAGGAGCGCACCTTGGCGTCGAGCGACTCACGATCAAGGAATACGACTTTCTTCGTCATCGGATGTCCTTAGACTTCGGCCGGCCAGCCGGAGCAGCCGGTCGCCTCCCGGGCAATTTATGGGGTCGAATTCTTGGGCTCCGGGGCGCGCTGGAGCGCGCCCCGGAACCGTCTCGTCGGATCAGACGACGTAGAGCGGATGCTCGCGCAGGTAGCTCGAGGCTGCCGCGACGCCGGAGCCGGGGGTCACCTTCACGCCGTTATCGAGCAGCGACATCTCGGCACCGGCGATCGCGCCGAGCAGGGACAGTTCGTTCAGATCGCCGACATGGCCGATGCGGAACACCTTGCCCGCCACCTGGGAGAGGCCCGCGCCGAGCGCCAGGTTGTAGCGCACGAAGGCATGCTTGATGATCTTGGCCGCATCGACGCCCTCGGGGGCGTAGATCGCCGTGACCGTGTCCGAGTTCCACTTCGGATCCTTGGCGACGGTCTTGAGACCCCAGGCCGCGACGGCCTGGCGGGTCGCCTCACCGAGCACGCGGTGGCGCTGGTACACGTTTTCGAGACCCTCGTCCTCGAGACAGGCGAGCGCTTCGCGCAGGCCGTAGAGCAGCGGCAGCGGCGGGGTGTAGGGGAAGTAGCCGGCGCCGTTCTGCTTGGCATGATCGTCCCAGTCGAAATAGACGTGTGCGAGACGGTCGTTCTTGCCGCCGAGAGCCTCGGCTGCCTTGAGCGCCTTCTTGCTGACGCTGATCACGCCGAGACCGGCGGGGAGCATCAGGCCCTTCTGCGAACCGGCGATGCCGCAATCGACCTTCCACTCGTCCTGCTTGAAGGGCAGCGAGCCGATCGAGGAGACGCCGTCGACAAAGAGCAGAGCCGGGTGGCCGGCCGCGTCGATCGCCTTGCGCACCGCGCCGATATCGCTGGTGACGCCGGTCGCGGTCTCGTTATGGACCGTCATGACCGCCTTGATCTCGTGGTTCTTGTCGGCGCGCAGGGCCGCCTCGAGCCGCTCCGGATTGGCGCCAGTGCCCCATTCCTCTTCCTGGACGATGACGTCGAGGCCGAGGCGCTGGGCCATGTCGATCCAGAGATGGCTGAACTGGCCGTAACGCGAGGTCAGCACCTTATCGCCGCGCGAGAGCGTGTTGGTCAGCGCGGATTCCCAGATGCCGGTACCGGAGGCCGGGAACAGGAAGATCGTGCTGTCCTTAGAGCCGAACACCGCCCGCGTCTTCTCGAACAGCGGCTTCGTCAGCTCCGGAAACTCCACCGAACGGTGATCCTCGGAGGGGACGATCATCGCGCGCTGCACGCGATCCGGGATGTTCGTCGGACCCGGCACGAAGAGATGGTTGCGACCCGGCCTTCTCGCTGGCGCCATGTGCGTATCCTCCGATCTTCTCGTTTGTACGATGGCCGGGACGATGCCCGGACCTGCCTTCGTTATGAGTCGCAGGCGTCGCCCACGACGATGTCGATTCCGTCGACCCGGGCCCCAGGTGTCGAGGCCAGGCGATCATTGCTCCTGCCGAACGCGCGCCCGCCTGCGTCGTTCCCGCGCAGGGGCGGAACGAAATCGCATCTGGCAACATCGCCAACAGTCATATTCGGAATAGGTCAGGCTCGGAGCGGCAGAACGGCATAGCCGTCCGCGTCACGGCGTGCTGACGCACGACGTTCGCCTCCTCGTCCTGCAACCTTCGAGCCCGCCTTCCGCACCGCGCGAGATCACGCGACGAGACCGGGCATCGGGTCGTTCCATCCCGAACTTGAAGATGTCCCGTTGCCTGTCGACAACCGGCAGCGCCCTTGCGAGGCGCCGTCGTGGCTCTCCTTGGCCACATCTATGGCAGCCTTCGTCGCAAAAGGAAAACTCAAAATACTCAATCGTTGCGCAAGTTTTTTTCAGGCCGGCCAGCAATGTTGCGCTGCGGCTGCCGTCATCAAACTGATACGGGAATGAGGTTTGGCTCCGGCGGATACCGTCGCCGGAGGGGTAGGTGGGAGACGATCCGGAAACGACGATTCGCGTTCGGACGCTGTTCTTGTCCGATACGCATCTGGGCACGCGGGGCTGCCAGGCGGCAATGCTCCTCGACTTTCTGCGCACGATCGATGCCGACGTGATCTATCTCGTCGGCGACATCGTCGATGGCTGGGCTTTGCGCTCGGGCTGGTACTGGCCGCAATCCCACAACGACGTGGTGCAGAAGCTGCTGCGCAAGGCGCGCAAGGGTGCGCAGATCTTCTATGTGCCGGGCAACCACGACGAGTTCCTGCGCGATTACCTCGGAACGCATTTCGGCGGCATCGAGATCGCCGAGAGCCGGCTGCACGAGGCCGCGGACGGCAAGCGCTACCTCGTCATCCATGGCGACCAATTCGACATGGTTGTGCGCCATGCCCGCTGGCTCGCCTTGCTCGGCGACGGCGCCTATACGGCCGCGCTCGCCATCAACACCATTCTGAACAAGGCGCGGAGGCGCCTCGGGCTGTCCTATTGGTCGCTCTCGGCCTGGGCGAAGCTCAAGGTCAAGAACGCCGTCAATTTCATCGGCCAGTTCGAGACCTTCTTGGCGGCCGAGGCGCGGCGTCAGGGCGCCGATGGCGTAATCTGCGGCCACATCCACCACGCGGCGCAGCGCGACATCGAGGGGCTGGCCTACCTCAATACAGGCGACTGGGTCGAATCCTGCACCGCCATCGTCGAGCACTACGACGGCCGAATGGAAGTGCTGCATTATCCGAGCCTGTTGCGAGCCCGCGCTGAAGCTGCTGCCGCGCCGCAAGTCTATGCCGATCCGGTGCGGCAGGCCGTCGCGTGAAACTCCTCGTCGCCACCGATGCCTGGCATCCCCAGGTCAACGGGGTCGTGCGCTCGCTCGAACAGATGGCGCAGGCCGGGCCAGCGCGCGGCATCGAGCCGGTCTTCCTGACTCCGCAGGATTTCCTGTCCATGCCGATGCCGGGCTATCCCGAGATTCGGCTCTCGCTCGCCACGCGCGCCCGAGCGCTCGCCGCGATCGAGCGGCATGAACCGAGCCACGTCCACATTGCGACGGAAGGCCCGATCGGACATGCCGCCCGGCGGGCCTGCATCGCTCGCGGACGTCCCTTCACCACCTGTTTTCACACGCGCTTTCCCGAATATCTCGCGGCGCGCGCACCCGTGCCCGAATCGTGGGGGTATGCCTGGCTGCGCCGCTTCCACATGGCTGCGAGCGGCACCATGGTCTCGACGCCCTCGCTCTCTCGCGAACTGGCGCGGCGAGGCTTTGCCAACCTGATGCCGTGGACGCGCGGCGTCGATACCGATCTGTTCCAGCCGCAGGCGACCACCGTCTTCGACGACCTCCCGCGCCCGATCTTCCTGTTCGTTGGCCGGCTCGCGATCGAGAAGAATGTCGGCGCCTTCCTCGCGCTCGATCTGCCCGGAACCAAGGTGGTTGTCGGCGACGGGCCGGACCGGGCACGGCTCCAGGCAATGGCGCCGGCCGCGCGGTTTCTCGGCACGCGGACGGGGCAGGCTCTGGCTGAGGCCTATGCCGCAGCCGACGTCTTCGTCTTCCCGAGCCTGACGGATACGTTCGGCATCGTCCTGCTCGAAGCTTTGGCCAGCGGTCTGCCGGTTGCCGCCTATCCCGTCACCGGCCCGCTCGACGTGATCGAGGGAACCGGGGCCGGTGTGCTCGACACCGATCTGCGGGCAGCCGCGCTTGCCGCGCTCGCCGTCCCGCGCGAGCTCTGCCGGGAGGTAGCCCTGCGCTACAGCTGGGCGGAGAGCGCGCGCCAGTTCTATGCGAATATCGATGCGGCCCACGCACTCGGGCCGGTGCCGTTGCGCGGCTCTCAGGCACTCGCGGCCTCGCACTGAGCGCGACCCGCGGAAAATCGCCAAACACCGGGTGACGGCCCGTCCCGGCGATGCGACAAGGACGGCGCCGTGCCGAAACCGTCCTTATCAAAACCGGTCCCCCTGAGGCCGTCGCGTCCCTTCGATCCTGCGCGAGCCTATCCTGCGCTGATCGGCTGCGACGAAGTCGGGCGCGGCGCCTTGTGTGGCCCCGTGGTCGTCGCCGCGGTGTTCTTCGATCCGGCGCTGTTTCCGCCCGATCTGCTGGTGCGGCTCGACGACAGCAAGCGCCTCGACCGGGCGACGCGCGAGGCCCTGACGCCGCTGATCCGCGAGCATGCCAGCGTGACGCTCGCAGCCTCTTCGTGCCGGCTCGTCGATGCGATCAACGTGCGCGCGGCAACGCTCGATGCGATGCGCCGGGCCGTGCTCCGTCTCGGGCTCGATGCTCCGGTCGTCGTCGATGGGCGCGACGCAGATCGCGGCTGCGTCGATCGTCGCCAAGACGGTCCGCGACGATCTGATGCGTACCCTTGCGCGCCGCCACCCAGCCTATGGCTGGGAGCGCAATGCCGGTTATGGCACGGCCGCGCATCTCGCGGGTCTCGGCCTGATCGGCCGCAGTCCCCATCACCGCGTCAGCTTCACGGCGCGGTTCTCGGCGATCGCGGCGGGAGCCGTCTGAACCAAGGCCGATCGCAGGGCCGTTCGGGATCAGGACGACATGTCGGTCCGCTCTGTTCCGCAGAAGACGCGTGCTGAGACGCGCCCGCGCAAGGTCGCGCGCGTCGGGCCATGGCTGAGAATCGGACTTCCGGATGACGGCGCTGCCGATGCGGCGCGTGCGGCAAGGCGATCCACTGGGCCGTCGACTCTGCGGCCGCCCTCGATCCAGGCAGCCGGGCCGCCCTCCAACTGATCGAGGCAGGTCAGCGCGAGGCGAGGCTCGACCGTGACCGCACCGCCTGCCGCATCGCTCAGATCGGCCCGGATCGCCGCCGACAGGATGTCGAGATCGAGGAGGCCGAAGCGCAACCGCCCCTGCCAGGGATTCGGGCGATTGGTCGGGTCGGAGAAGCTCGGGCTCGGAGGGCCTGCCTGCTCATGCGCGAGCGGGCCGGCTCCATGGCGGGTGACATAGACGCGCGACGCGTAGATCGCCTCGATCCGGCCGATGCCGAGCGCGCCGGCGACATCGAGCGCGTTGACGATTCCGGTATGCGAGCGTGTCACATAGGGGAAAGCTCCGCGGCTCTGGTCGAGCATCAACCCTTGCGCACCTTCGAACACGATGGGTGCATCCGTGGCAATCGCCTCGCTCGGCTCCGTGACGAGATCGACCTGGGTGAGCAGGCCGAGTGCCGTCGCGACCGCCCGCTCCAATCCTTCCTGCGAGAGGATGAGGTCACGATGGGCGAGCCAGAGACCCGGCTGGCCGAGGCGGGTCAGCCGCGCCGGGACCCATTCTCGCCGGATTCGGTCGAAGCGAGCGCGCAACAGATCGGGATCGCCGCGCAGCATCGCGAGGGGCGTCGCGAAATCCGGATGGCCGCAACGCTCGATCGTCTCGCCGAAGCCTAAGCCGCAGGTGCCGTGGCGGGCGCCGCCGCGCGCCTCTTCCACGAACTGGTTGATCATCATGTCCCAGGGCGTCGTGAACCACCCGGCCTCATCCGCCGTGATCCGCGGCGCGACGCCGAGCCTCGCCAGGCCAACGAGTTCCTCGGCAAGTACGATCGGATTCGAGACGAAGTGGCGCGACAGGAAGGTTTTCGCCCCGGCAAGGCTGCCGGAGCCGACATGGTGGAAGACGTGGGCGCGGCCGTCAGGCAGTGTCACGGTGTGGCCTGCCTGCGCCCCGCCATTGTGGCGGATCACGACGGTGTCCGGCCCGAGCGCATGGGCGAGGGCATCGGTCAGGAGACCCTTGCCCTCATCGCCATAGCCCGCGCCGATCACGGCGAGAACGGGCGCTCCATTCTTGCGTGTCATCTTGCGATCTCCGATCAGCGGAACATGCTCCAGAAGGGGTTGGTCCGCGGCCGGGTCAGGGCGGCACGTACCGAGGCCGAAGCCGAAGGGCTTGCCCAGGAGGAGGCCGCCGCCTCCGGGTCG
>JBGAFL010000002.1:0-139264 GCA_044227265.1 Methylobacterium sp. | reverse complement strand
CATGCAAGTGCGAGCGACGCGCCGCTATAGCGGGAATGTGCCCTGGCAAGGAGGAGCATGACCAACTCGGCGAGTGGCCCAAAACCCCGAGAATCGACGGCTTTCTTTCTCATTTTTGGGAGGCGTGGTCGGTAGTCGTAAGACTAGATCAGCCCGCGTGCGCGCCGTGCGCGGGCTGATTGATTATGTCGATAAGAAAATGATCGATCGCTCGTGTGCGTGAATGCTTCTAGTGGCTCTAAAATAATCTCATTTCGTCATCAATAACCCGCTTGATGAGCGGCTTCCGTTAGGTTAAACTGGTATTACCAGTTAAATCCATAACCAAGGAAGCCCAATGCCTCAGTTCATTAAACTCCCCGATCCGATCCACGCTCAATTGAAGGCGCTCGCCGCCGCGCGTTCGACCACGATGGTCGAAGTGATCGCGTCATTCACGCGCCAGGCCGTCGAGTCCGGCGAGATCAAGCCCGAAGCCTCCGGCCTGTCGGTCAGCCTTCTCCTCGACCTCGATGCTGCGACCGAGCGCGATGCCGGACCCTATGTCGTCATCAAGACCCCAGCTGGCGACATGCCGCCGATGACCCGCGAGGATGCTGAGACTGTCGCTGGTTTTCTCGGAAACGAGAATGGCACCGCCGACACGATCACCGGCCATCGGACGAACCGCACAGGGCGTTGGTCCGTCGAGCGGCGCGGAACTTCGATCAAGTTAAGCGGCACGCCGGCTGGAAGGGGTGCCAAGCCCATCATCGTGACGTTGGCGCCGATTATCGCGCGCGACCTGGCAGGGCAAGTGTGGAAGGCGGCGCAGAGCGCGACGCCCGATCGAGACCAATAAAAGAGGGCCGCCCGTTCTTCACGCAGGCGGCCCTAATAGTTTCAAAGTCTGCCCCTTCCAAGAACAGAGCCAAGTCCATATAAACACATGTCTGCTACGGCACAAGCAATTTTATCCAGAGAGATTGAAGAAGCTCGCCCGATTGCGCGCTCTATACGCTCGGCAGCATTTGCGGATGCTCAGCGCCGCATCAAGGAAATTCAGGTTCGCCAGGCACGGGAAGCGATCGAAATCGATGCCGCTTTCGCCGACCTGCGGCAGGTAGTTCCAGCGAATGATGATGCGCCGAAAACCCCTGAAACCGCTCCGGCGCGACTGGCGCGAATTCCGCCAAATGCCCTCACCAAGCCGCGCACGTCCTTCGCGCGGGATCGCCGGCATCTCAACATTTTCAATGACTTCGTGAGGGACGTGCGGGCTGCGAGACCGACCCCGGCCCCGGTGCCTTTAGTATGCGACACCACACCCTCACACCCTTCTCTCACACCGCCTCTCTCATCCCCTCTCACCACACCCCATGCAGCACACAGAACTCCCCAACAACCAGCCTCTCACACCACGCAGAAACGACAGCGCGCCAACGCCAACGACACCCGAAAAGCCCCGGCCTGGAACCGCACGACCGAGATCATCAGGGGACACGCCTATGCACGCACCGTCAGCACGACGGGCGGCGGTATCTCGTGGACCCTCAACCTCGGCGGCAAGGTTGCAAAGGCTGCGAACGACAATCCGCACGGCCTGAAGGAGAGGATGCACGACCGGCTCGTGAAGGCCCTGAAGGCGTCGCCCCTCGGTGCCCGTGAGTTCGTGTTCGCGCCGGAACAGACCAAGGGCGGTCGCTGGCACCTTCATGGCATCATCGATGTGACTGAGGCCGAGCTTCCGGCTCTTGAAGCCCTCCTGCGCAAAGTCGGCGGCGCTTGGGATTCGGAGAACCACGCGGATAAGCAGGTGCACGCGGCCGTGCTTTGGGGGCCGGACGGTTGGACCCGCTACCTGCGGAAGAACTCGGCCGTGACGCGCGCGCTCCTCGGCACCAAGAGCCTTTTCAGTGTGACGCGCGGTTGCCGACAACGAGCAGAGGAGCTTTGGGAGGAATCTCGGCGGCAGCAAAATCACCCGGATCGGAAGAAGATAAGTCAGTAATTACTTATCATTACACTGCGTTAGCAAAAATGTAGTTGACGAACCCACGGCAAAGCTACATTAACCCGCAGCCGGCGAAGCAGTCGCAATGCAGCGACCCGGACCGGCCTCTTGGGGATAATGATGCACAACAGGGTTATCGAGACCGGCGACCTACACGCCGAGCTTTGGGGCGAGCTAGTTTTTCTCGATCGCCGTGTTGATGGCGCGGAAGACGTGACGATTGCAGAACATCCGGCGCTCGGGCTCTGCGTCGTCTCCCATTACGGTCTTGAGAATTGGATCGAGTGGTTCACACAGCGGCCGATCCTCGCGCCAGAAAAAGCACCGCCTGACGTTTGACATCCTCGTTGGTAACGATTAGAACGTTACCGTTACCAACGAGGCAGACATGGCCCTATCACCGGCTGAAAAGCAACGCGCATACCGCGATCGAAAAAAGCAGCAGACACGCAACGCAACAAAGGCCGGCGAGGATGCGACGGCGGCCTTCATCGAAACACCCTTCCCGGAGCATTGGGGAAGCGACGCCGAGCGCCACGAGGTGTCGTTCTTAGACGAAACCCTCGGTAGCATCGGGCTCGGGCTCGACTTCACGAATGATGAGGACCCGGAAAGTGACGAAGGGCTTGCGGGCTTAGCGCCTAGCCGTGGAGCGCTCGGACGGGCCGAGAGGGCGGTGGGCGCCTTGTTCGACAGCGCGGTAGCGCTCGCCGGCATCGTCAATCGCTTCAAGCTGGCCGAGATCGAGAAGGCCCATGCTCGAATCGCACAGACCGACCTTTCCGACGCCGAAGTAAGAGCCAAGGCTCTGAAGGAACTGGTCGCACTTGAGGAGATGAAAAAGCTCCTCAGCAAAGAGGTTCGCCGATCGTTGCCGCCCATCGTCATCACGAACGAAGGCACAGCGACCGTCTGAACGACGAACGACGAACGACGCGACCTAAGCCGCGCCGTTCGGAAGCCCTGACGACTTCAACCCAACGGCAGCGTTGGCGCGCTGCCACAGAGAAGGAACTCATACGATATGACGGCCCAAACCAGCAACACCAGCGTCACCGGGCGTGACGATTACATCATGGCAAAGGCCCTATATTGGGCGCTCAAGTTCTCTCAGCGCCAGCCGGATAGCTTCCGCGAGTGGGGCGATGAGGAGGATATAGAGGCGATTCTTAATTCCAGATTCGGGATGTTCGCTGCCGGCTTTAAGCTCGCCGACGAAAACACCTTGAAGCTCATTAGAGAAGCCGAAGCGGAAGGAGATCGGGAAACCGACCATGCTGCATTGGTTGCTTATGTGACGCCACCGGACCTCAGTGAAGATCCCGCGTTCCTCGAAGATGGCAGCACGCCGACTCCCGACCCAGAATTTATTGAGGAAGAGCTGGCTAAGTCGCTAGCGCAGGAACTCGACAAGAACCGTCGCGACCTCGCTGAGAGCATACGGCAGACGCTAGCGGCTTTCGGGCTCGACCACGCCAGCGTCGAAGCAAAGCGTCTTGAAGACGATCGGCGCGCACGCGCGGCAACCGTCGCATCGTTCGACTGAAACGACCCTCAAGCCCCGGCGCATCCCGCCGGGGCTTTCTACCGCAAGCATCCGACTCAACGCTGAGAACGGGAACCACGGTGCTTTGGCGCTGCTACAAATTCACCGCCACAAAGGTGCTACAAAGCACCACACAATTGCCAGGCTAACTATCTGAAATAAAATGAAAAAATGGAATGGCGGAGACGGAGGGATTCGAACCCTCGATACCCTTATTAGGGGTATGCTCATTTAGCAAACGAGTGCCTTCAGCCTCTCGGCCACGTCTCCTTGGCTACTGCCTCTAGAAGCTCGCGTTGGGCGGGTCAACCTGCTTGGCGGGTACCGATTCCGCAGGAGTGGGCCGGGGCGCGGTCACCCGGCGCTCGTAATGCTTGGCGACCCGTAAGTGGCGAGAGAGCGCGTAGTTCATCGCGGTCAGGAAGCCGTAGATGCCGCGCACGAAATGCCGGCGGCCGAAATAGGCTTTGAGGAAATTGCCCGGCAATTCGACGAAGACCCGCCAAGCCGGGATCGTCACGCCGCGCGCATCGAGATCGTCGGCCTGCTGGTCGGAATAGCGGTTGAGCTTGTCGAGCTGATCGCCGAGCGAGCGCACCGAGAAATGATGGATGATGCCCTTGAGTCGGCCATCGCTCGTGCCGGGCTGCATCTCGACCCGGTCATGGACAGGGGAGGGCGAGTAGCGTCCGCGATCCTTGCGATAGAGTCGCACCGGGGTGAGCGTGTAGGACCAGGGATGGGGCCGCCTCTCGCCGGGAAAGATCTCGGCGATGCCGATGCGCCAGGCGGGGTGGGCCGGCTCGCCATGGGCGAAAAGCGCGCGGATTTCACGGGCGAGCTCCGGCGGCACGACCTCGTCGGCATCGACATTGAGCAGCCAGACGTGGCGGCAGGCCTCCTCGGCAAAGCGCTTCTGCTCGCCATAGCCGGGCCAGTCGTTGTGAATGACCCGCGCGCCAAGGCTCTCCGACAGGGCCTGCGTGCCGTCGGTCGAGCCGGAATCGACGACAATGAGATCATCGGTCAGATCGCGCACGGCACGGATCGTCGCGCCGATGCGGTCGGCCTCGTTCTTGGCGATGATGAAGACGGAGATCGGAAGGGTGGACATCGGGCTCGACCGAGAGACGGCCCGCTCTATCGGTCTCCTGCCGCGCGAACAAGCTTGGGTGGTGATGCTCAGTCCTGCGTCAGAGCGAGGCGCTTTCGCTGGACCTTGCCGTTGGCCGTCCTCGGCAGCGCGTCGAGAAACCGGATCTCGCGCGGGCATTTGTAGGCGGCGAGTCTTTCCTTGCACCAGACGATCAGTCCATCTGCATCGGGTACGGCACCGGGTTTCAGCACGACGAAGCCGGCGATGACCGCGATGCCTGCCCTCACGGTGAGCTCGGCGACGCCGACTTCGGCGACGTCCGGGTGGCTGCCGAGCACGCTCTCGACCTCGTTCGGAGAGACCCGGTAGCCCATGGCGTTCATGAGGTCGTCGTTGCGGCCGTGGAACCAGAGGTAGCCATCGGCATCGAGGCTGGCGCGGTCTCCGCCCGCGAACCATTCGCCGCGCATCACGGCCGCCTCCTCGTCGGGGCGATTCCAGTAGCGGAGCATCAGCCCCGGTTCGGTGCGGTGGATAGCGAGAAGGCCTGTCTCGCCATGCGGAAGTGGCTCCGGCACGCCCTCGACCGGCAGGATCGCGACGCGGCGGCCGGGCTGAGGCTTGCCCGGTGAGCCGGGTTTCACTGGAATTGTCGGGCCGCTCGACACATAGGTCGAGATCTCGCTCATTCCGAGCGCCTCGTAGAGCGGCTTCCCGGTCGCCTCGGTCCAGGCTGCCAGGAGATCGGGCGGCAGTGCCTCGCCGGCGGTCAGCCCGTGGCGCAGGCTCGAAAGGTCGTGCTGGCCGAGATCGGCGTATTTGAGGATCTGGCGATAGACGCTTGGCACGGCGGCGAAGAGTGTCGCGCGCTGGCTCGCGATCAGGGCCGGCCAGATGCCACGATCGCGCGGCCCGTTATAGATCACGCTCGTCGCGCCGCAGGACCAGGGATCGGTGATGCCGACGCCGAGCGTATAGGTCCAGTTCATGGTGCCGGCATGCAGCATGACGTCGGATTCGGTGAGGCCGAGCCAATGCGCATGCATCGGCCGGCGGCCCCAGATCGAGCGGTGCGCGTGCAGGACGCCTTTCGGGGCGCTGGTCGTACCGGAGGTGTAGACGAGCGTGGCCGGATCGTCGGCTAAAGTGTCGACATAGGCGTCGAGCGGCGCGCCGGCCTTCATCTCTGCGATCGCCTCCGGGTGAAGCAGGCGCCGGCTGCCGAGGCTCGACGGATCGACCACGCTGTCGCGGCCGATGGCGACGGCGGCGACCTCGGCATTGTCCATCAGGAAGGCAGCTTCGGCCGGCGTCAGCTGCGGCGAGGACGGTAGCGCGACGAGTCCGGCCGCGAGCGCGCCGAAATACACGAGCACGTAGTCGGGCTCGTTGCCCATGCGGATCATCACGCGATCGCCGCGCTGCAGCCCGAGCGCGAGAAGGCCGGCCGCAATGCCGCGCACGGCTCGGTCGGCTTCAGCATAAGTGAGCCGCTGGACGGTGCCCGCATCGCCGACCATCACCAAAGCCGTCTTGTCGCCGCGCAGGCGGGCATTCTCTTCGAGACAGTGGCGTGCCGCATTGAAGCGCGGCGGCGGGCGGCGATCGTCTGTCGTCACGAGGCGTTTTCCGTGTTCTTCGTATTTCCCCTCCTGTCCGTCCGGCCGTTGCACAGGTCAAGCGTCGCTAAAGCGTCAGCTCTGAACGCGGCGAATCCCCTTCCGAAATCGCCGATGCCACACAAAGGGCTTATGGCAGCGAACTGAATACGATCCTCGGTCCGCTGCGGAGGGAGATCGTATCTCGACGGATTGGTGTTCCGCTACAGATTGAGGCTGTTCGACACGCCGCGCACGCTTGTGCGGATCCCGCGATTCCAGAGTCTCGCCCATGACCGACGCCGCACGCGTGCCTCATCTGCCTCTGAATGACGGCGCCGCCATTCCGCAACTCGGATTCGGCGTCTGGCAATTGAGCGATGGCGACGCGCCGACAACGGTGCGCCATGCGCTCGAGGCTGGCTATCGCTCGATCGACACGGCGGCGATCTACGGCAACGAAGGCGGTGTCGGGCGCGGCGTGAAGGCGAGCGGTGTTCCGCGCAACGAGATCTTTCTGACGACGAAGCTCTGGAACGACGGCCAGGGCTACGATTCGGCGCTCCAGGCCTTCGACGTGAGCCTGGAACGGCTAGGCCTCGAGAGCGTCGATCTCTACCTGATCCACTGGCCCTGCCCGAAGCGCGAACTCTATATCGAATCCTGGCGGGCGCTGATCCGGCTCAAGGAGGAGGGCAGGGCTCGGTCGATCGGTGTTTCGAACTTCACGGCCGAGCACCTGGAGCGGCTGGTTTCGGAAACCGGTACCGTGCCAGCCATCAACCAGATCGAGCTGCATCCGCATTTCCAGCAGCGGGCCTTGCGAGCGGTGCATGAGCGGCTCGGCATCGTGACCGAATCCTGGAGCCCGCTCGGTCGGGCCAAGGGGCTCGGCGATCCCGTCTTGCTCGAGATCGCGAGCCGGCATGGGCGTAGCTCCGCGCAGATCGTGCTGCGCTGGCATGTCGAGAACGGTCTGGTCGCAATTCCCAAATCGGCGACGCCAGCCCGCATCGCCGAGAATTTCGACGTGTTCGATTTTGCGCTGAGCGCCGAAGATCTTGCCGCGATCGAAAAGCTCGATCGGGCAGATGGACGGATCGGCCCGGACCCGATGAACTTCGGCTAGGCAGCGGCCTGCAAGTGGAGGCCGCTGCGGTCATTCAGGCGCGGCGCGGATCGCGCCGCCGCCTCACAAGTTCTTCAGGATCGAGTCGACAACCTTCTTGGCATCGCCAAACAGCATCATCGTGTTGTCCTTGAAGAACAACTCGTTCTCGACGCCGGCATAGCCCGAGCCCATGCCGCGCTTCACGAACAGCACGGTCTTGGCCTTCTCGACGTCGAGGATCGGCATGCCGTAGATCGGCGAGGTCTTGTCGGTCTTGGCGGCCGGATTGGTGACGTCGTTCGCGCCGATGACGAAGGCGACGTCGGCCTGCGGGAACTCGCCGTTGATGTCCTCGAGTTCGAAGACCTCGTCGTAGGGCACGTTGGCTTCGGCGAGCAGCACGTTCATGTGGCCGGGCATGCGGCCCGCGACCGGATGGATCGCGTATTTGACGTCGACGCCTTCCTTCTTCAGCTCGTCCGCCATTTCGCGCAGGGCGTGCTGGGCCTGGGCGACCGCCATGCCGTAGCCGGGCACGATGATGACCTTCTCGGCATTCTTCATGATGTAGGCGGCGTCGTCCGGTGAGCCCTGCTTGACGGGACGTGCCTCGGCAGAGCCGCCGCCCGGGCCTGCGGTCTCGCCGCCGAAACCGCCGAGAATGACCGAGATGAACGAGCGGTTCATCGCGTGGCACATGATGTAGGACAGGATTGCGCCCGAGGAGCCGACCAGCGAACCGGTGATGATCAGTGCGAGGTTGCCGAGCGTGAAGCCGATGCCTGCCGCAGCCCATCCGGAATAGGAGTTCAGCATCGACACGACGACAGGCATGTCGGCGCCGCCGATCGGAATGATGAGCAGGATGCCGAGCGCGAAGGACAACAGCACGATCAGCCAGAACAGCGCCTTGCTCTCGGTGGCGATGAACAGGCCGAGAAACACGACGAGAGCGATGCCGAGACCGAGATTGATCATGTGCCGGCCCGGCAGCATGATCGGCTTGCCGGACATGCGCCCATCGAGCTTGGCGAAGGCGATGACCGAGCCGGTAAAGGTGATCGCGCCGATCGCGACACCGAGCGCCATTTCGAACAGCGACTGCCCGTGGATATGGCCACCCTCGGTGATGCCGAAGGCTTGCGGCGCGTAGAGGGCGCCGGCTGCGACGAAGACGGCCGCGAGACCGACCAGCGAGTGGAAGGCCGCGACGAGTTGCGGCATCGCCGTCATCGGCACCCTTTTGGCGATCACCGCGCCGATGCCGCCGCCGATGCCGATGCCGAGCAGCACGAGGATCCAGGCCACGGCGCCGGCAGGCGGATGCCCGACCAGGGTGGTGAGGATGGCGACCGCCATACCCACCATGCCGTAGAGGTTACCCTGTCGGGACGTCGTCGGATGCGACAGGCCCCGTAGGGCCATGATGAACAGGATGCCGGCGACGATGTAGAGAAGAGAGGAGACGTTTTCCGACATCGTCTCAAGCCTTCTTCTTGTACATGGCGAGCATGCGCTGGGTGACGAGGAAGCCACCGAAGATGTTTACGCTGGCAAAGACCAGCGCGATGAAACCGAACAGTCGGGCCCAGCCGGTACCGGCTTCCATATACGGCACGCCGACGGCGAGCAGGGCGCCGACGATGATCACCGAGGAGATCGCGTTGGTCACCGACATCAGCGGCGTGTGCAACGCGGGCGTCACCGACCAGACCACGTAATAGCCGACGAAAATCGCCAGCACGAAGATCGCCAGTCGGAACACTGTGGGATCGACCGCGCCGTGGGTCGCGACGGTCACGCCATGGGCGAGCGAGTCGGCCATCCTTTCCGCGTAGTCGGCGGCGGCCTGGGCCTTCTCGGCCGCGGCTCGGGCGGCTTCAGCAGCCGATTGTATCCGCTCGGCAGAGGCGTCAGCAACGAGAGTTGGCATCGTTCACCGTCCGTCGGATCAGGCTTTGGGCTTGAAGGAATCGTGCACGACCTCGCCGTCGCGGGTCAGGTTGGTCGCTTTGACCAGTTCGTCGTCCCACTTGATCCCGAGCTCCTTCTTCTCCTTGTCGACCAGCGTTTCGACAAAGGCGTAGAGGTTGCGGGCGTAGAGGCTCGATGCTGTCGCGGCGAGACGTCCGGGGACGTTGGCATGGCCGACGATCTTGACGCCGTTCTCGGTGACCACTGTCTCGCCGAGCTTGGCACCCTCGACATTGCCGCCGCGCTCGACGGCCAGATCGATGAGGACCGAACCGGGCTTCATCGAATCGACCATCGCCTTGGAGATGAGCTTCGGCGCCGGCCGACCGGGGATCAGCGCGGTGGTGATGACGATGTCCTGCTTGGCGATGTGCGAGGCGACGAGTTCGGCCTGCTTGCGCTGATAATCGGCCGACATCTCCTTGGCATAACCACCGGACGTCTCGGCCTGCTTGAACTCCTCATCCTCGACGGCGATGAACTTGCCGCCGAGCGAGGCGACCTGTTCCTTCACCGCCGGGCGCACGTCGGTGGCCGAGACCACCGCGCCCAGGCGTCGTGCCGTGGCGATCGCCTGCAGGCCCGCAACGCCGACGCCCATGATGAAAGCCTTGGCCGCTGGCACCGTGCCGGCGGCCGTCATCATCATCGGGAAGGCCTTGCCGAACTCGGAAGCCGCATCGACCACGGCGCGGTAGCCAGCGAGGTTCGCCTGCGAGGACAGCACGTCCATCACCTGGGCGCGGGTGATGCGCGGCATCAATTCCATTGCGAAGGCGCTGATGCCGGCATCCGCCATCGCCTTCAGTTCGGCCTCGCGGCCATAGGGATCCATGATCCCGATGACCACGGCACCCTTCTTCAGCTTGGCGAGTTCGTCGGCGTTGGGGCGGCGGACCTTGAGGACGAGATCGGCACCGCCAGCGGCCTCGGCGGCAGAGCCGACGATCTTGGCGCCGGCATCCTCGTAATCCTTGTCGGGAATCCCAGCGCCTTTTCCGGCGCCAGACTGGACGGCAACATCCGCCCCGAGCGCGACGTATTTTTTGACCGTCTCCGGAACCGCTGCGACGCGTGGTTCGCCCGCTTCCGATTCCGTGAGGACGCCGATCCGCATGCATAGCTCCCGTTCTTACAGCGGCATATGTTGTCCGCCGGTATCCGAGCCTAGTCGACTTTCGTCATGACCTTGAGCGCGACGTCATCGATTTTCCGCGAAGAACGCAGGAAACCGCGCGAGCAACGCCTTGGATTTTTATGGCCCCGCGCTTCAGGCAAACACGAGCGCGGCGATGAGCAGCGCGGCGACCACTGCGGGTGCCTTCCAGCCGATCGACGGGACGAAAGCGCCGAGCGCGGCCGCGACCCAGGACAGAAGCACCCCGCCGACGGCGGTGAGCCAGGCTTCCCGCATGCCGCCGATGGCAAGCGCCAGGACCCAGCAGATCACGACGCCCGTGCCGATTTCGACGAAGCGCACGAACCCCCGATAGGTTTGTTCGTGGGTCTCCTCGTCCATCGCCGGGCTGTAAACGGCTCCGGACAATGTCTTCGTATCGGCCATGGCGCGCTCTTCCCCCGGTGTGGTCTCGGTGTCGACCCGTGCGGCATTTAGCGCATGCCCCTGCGACCGGCAATCTGCTTGGAGGCCTCATAAGAGCCGCCAGCGAAGAATTCGTCATACAGGCTGTGGAAGCCTGGCGTTCGCGAGAGCCTGTTTCTGTCGCTCGCTGAGTGCTTCGAGCGAGAAACGCTCGATCTCGGCCTCGAAGAGCCGGTGGTAGTTCAGCTCCGAGCGCAGGTGCAGGAAGACCGCGCCTAGCCCCACTGCCGCGCGGTCCATGAACACGAATTCCTGCGGTACCGTCACGGGCCCACGCTCCTTGAGCGCCTGATGCACCGCGAACGCTTCGCGACGACCGTAGTGACTGGGCTTTACGCCGTCGGCCACGGTGCGGACGCGGTCCTCAAGCAACGGACCGTAGATGAAGCGCGCCCAGATGTTCAGGATATCGATCGTTTCCTTGTTGAGCTGCTTGAATCCCCACACTTCGTAGGCGTGCACCACGCGAGCGCGATCTTCTTCGAGGAGCCCGCGATAGAGATCGACCACGCCGCCTACGAAGCGCGGATGGAAGATCCGAATGCAGCCGTAATCGAGCAGATTGATACCCTGGGGCTCGCCGCCTGCGGAGAAGACCGTGTAGTTGCCGAGATGGGGATCACCATGGATCACCGCCGCTCGGCTGAAGGGGTGCCACCAGGCCTTGAACATGGCCTGCGCGATCCGGTTGCGCGTTTCGATCGGGGTATCCGAAAAACCGAGAATCTTCTCGCCGTCGAGCCAATCGAGCGTCAGTAGGCGCTTCGTCGAGAGATCGCCGTGGATTGCGGGCACTCGCACCACGTCGATGTCCTTGAGAACCTCGGCGTAGAGCGCGGCGTTTTTCGCCTCACGCTGGTAATCCAGCTCTTCACGAACCCGTGCACCGATCTCCTTGCGGATCTCGGTGGTGTCGAGCCAGGAATTCATCCTTCGGTGGAGCGCGAACACGACTTCCAGCTGCTTGAGATCGGCCTCGACCGCCGATTCCATGTCCGGATATTGCAGCTTGCAGGCGAGTATTGAACCATCGAGCCCGACCGCCCGGTGCACCTGGCCCAATGAGGCCGCCGCTGCAGGCTTGAGATCGAAGCGAGAGAAGCGCGCCTGCCAGTCGGAGCCGAGTTCGGCCATCATGCGGCGCTTGACGAAGGCCGCTCCCATCGGTGGCGCATCGGCCTGCAGCTTCTGAAGCTCGGAAGCATATTCGGGCGGGAGCAGGTCGGGGACGGTGGCAAGCAGTTGCGCCACCTTCATGATCGGCCCCTTCAAACCGCCGAGCGCCTGCGCGAGGGCCGCCGCATTCGAGCTGCCGGCGTCCCGGCCGAGCAGCCGGGCTGCCGCCATCCGCGCGGCCACGCCGCCGACATTCGCGCCGACGCTGGCATAGCGCGAGGCGCGGGCAGAGAAGCGGTTGGCCTCGCGGTCGTTCGACATCCTCGAGCGGGGTTTGGCGGCGGGAACCTACGAAATAGGCTCCTTCAGATCGGGCACCAGGGCGCTGCGGCAGCAGGTCCGGTCTTTCGTCGTACGCCAAGCATCAGGCTGCAGGCTTGGACCGCGCGCCGGCTACCGTCCCGCTATCGAGTATCCGCCAAGGCGGCAGAGAATGATCAGCTTCTGGACCCGAGGATCGCCGGCGCCGAGGCGGGCGCGCACAATCGGGACATTCGCACAGGTCTGGGCCGCACGTGGTGAATAGGAGGGGGAGTTCGAATAGGCGTAAAAAGGCCGTCTTCCACCATAGTGACGCTCCGCATGACGGCGCTCGGCATAGCCACGCTCAGCATGGCCGCGCATCATTCCGCTGAGCACCTGCCCGTTGCCGATTTCGCTGGGATTAAGCGCGCCTCCGAGATCCTGAGCAGAGACCTCGAAGGAAAGTAGACCTAGCGGCAGCAAAGCGATCGCGACGATCAGGTTTTTCACGAGGCCGCTCCGGGCTTGGGCTTTGGGATGTTCGCTTCGAAATCGGGGTGTGCCGGCACTCGGCTCAGATGCGCCACGTGCCGACCCCCACCGTGCGGAACCCTTTTCGTTGCAAGCGACCATTTCAAGGCAAGCGCGCTACACGCTTTGCTTGCTCTTCGTTCGGCAGGACGTTTCGCATGGTGGAAGCTCCATCCAACCGTGTGGCTCCGGACTTCCCGTTCAGCTATAACGGCGGCCGAAATCGCTCGGCAAAGCCCTTCTCAACTTACAGATTTTCGCCGAATCGGAGTTCGCCTCATGATGTTTCATCGCTCAACACGGCGTGCCTGGCTCGTGGGTTTGCTCGGCGCCTCGCTGGCCTTTGGAGCGGCGGCGCGCGACGAACAGAGTGGCCAGAAGGCCATCCAGGCCGATAGCGCACCGGTCGTCGTCTTCGCTGCCGCGAGTCTCAAGAATGCGCTCGATGCGGCGATCGCGTCCTGGAGCAAGCAGACGGGCAAGTCGGCCAAGGTCTCCTATGCAGGCTCCAACGCACTCGCCAAGCAGATCGAATCCGGTGCACCGGCCGATGTGTTCTTCTCGGCAGATCAGGCCTGGATGGATTACGCGCAGAAGAACGGCACCATCCTGCCCGATACAAGGGCCGATCTCTTGCGCAACGCCATCGTGCTGATCGCGCCGAAGGATTCGACGGCGAAAGTGAGTTTGGCAAAGGGCGTCGATCTCGCTGCCGCACTCGCCGGCGGCCGTCTCGCCATGGGCAATGTCGAGGCGGTTCCCGCCGGGAAATACGGCAAGGCCGCGCTCGAATCGCTCGGTGCCTGGGAGGGCGTGAAGGACAAGGTCGCTCAAGCCGACAATGTGCGCGCCGCTCTGCTTCTGGTCTCGCGCGGCGAGGCGCCCCTGGGCATCGTCTATGCGACCGACGCGGTCTCCGATCCGAGCGTGAAGGTCATTGCGCAGTTCCCGGCCGACAGCCATCCGCCCATCGTCTATCCGATCGCACGCACGAAGGATTCGCAGAGCGCGGCGGCGAGCGAGTTCATCGGCTATCTGCGCAGCCCGGCGGCAAAACCGTTCTTCGAGGAGCAGGGTTTCACGGTGATCGGGGCCGAGAAGCGCTCTTGAGAACGAGCCCTTTTGCTCGTCGTGCCGGACTAGTCGGGGATTTCGGCTGCTACGAATCTCGAAAGAGAACGGCTCAGTCCGGGCGGAGCAGATCGCATTTGCGCGGCGAGCGCGGCAATGGTTGCCGATGTGGGGGCGAGCACGCGGCCCGAGCCGGCGCTGCCGGTGATGAGCGGCGCGTCTTGCCCTTTCCGGTGACCGAACAGAACGTTGCATGAGATGTCGCCGGATCGCGGCTCGATGCCATGCGTTCGCGTGTCGAAGCTGAACTGAAGGATGCGATGCAGCGACGCGCGAGCACGCCGAAACCATGACGGCCTTCTTCCGCGACGCTCTCGGTCTCACTCCGGACGAATGGACGGCTTTGGCGCTCAGCCTGCGCGTAGCGGCGGTCGCGACCCTGTGCAGCCTCGTGCCCGGTGTCGCCGTCGCCTGGCTGCTGGCCCGAAAGCGGTTTCCGGGTCACGCTCTCCTCGACGGTCTCGTCCACCTGCCGCTGATCCTGCCTCCGGTGGTGACGGGCTACCTGCTGTTGCTCGGCTTCGGCCGAAAGGGGCTGATCGGCGCCTGGCTTTCCGAGATCGGCATCGTCTTCGCCTTCCGCTGGACCGGTGCCGCGCTCGCCTGCGCGGTGATGGGGTTTCCGCTGCTCGTGCGGGCGATGCGGCTGTCGATCGAGGCGGTCGACCGCAAGCTTGAACAGGCGGCGGCAACGCTCGGCGCCTCACCTTTCGCTGTCTTCCTGACCGTGACCTTGCCGCTCAGCCTGCCCGGCGTGCTCGCCGGGGCGGTGCTCGGTTTCGCCAAGGCGATGGGCGAGTTCGGCGCGACGATCACGTTCGTTTCGAACATTCCGGGCGAAACACAGACCCTGCCTTCGGCGATCTACACGCTGACCCAGGTGCCGGGCGGCGAGGCCGGCGCGATGCGCCTGACGCTGATCTCGATCGCCGTCTCAATGACGGCCTTGATCCTGTCGGAAATGCTCGCGCGCCGCGTCGGAAGGAGGCTCGGCGCATGACGATACAGAAAGCGCACTCGTGACGATCGAGGTCGATCTGCGCCTGCGCCGCGGCGATTTCCAGCTCGAAGCGGCCTTTTCCGCAGGGGCAGGTCTGACCGCTCTGTTCGGCAGATCGGGCTCCGGCAAGTCGACGATCATCGATCTGATCGCCGGGCTCGCCCGGCCCGACCAGGGCCGCATCGTGGTCGATGGCGAGGTCATGCTCGATACGTCACGAGGCGTCGATCTGCCCGCCTATCGCCGGCGGATCGGCTACGTGTTTCAGGAAGCGCGGCTGTTTCCTCATCTCAGCGTCGCGCAGAATCTCGGGTTCGGGCGCTGGTTCGCCCGGCGGCGGGCAGGGCAGGACGTGTCGAGCGCCGAGTTCGACCAGGTGATCGCGCTGCTCGGCATCGGCGCCTTGCTCGATCGGCGCCCGTCCGGCCTGTCCGGGGGCGAACGCCAGCGCGTGGCGATCGGCCGGGCCTTGCTCAGCCGCCCCCGGCTCCTCCTGATGGATGAGCCGCTCTCCGCGCTCGACGAGGCCCGCAAGCGCGAGATCCTGCCCTATATCGAGCGCCTGCGCGACGAGGCCGGCCTGCCGATCGTCTATGTCAGCCACTCGGTTTCGGAGGTGGCGCGGCTCGCTTCAACCGTCGTGATGATGGAGGCCGGTCGTGTCGTGGCGAGCGGGCCGGCGGAGACGGTTCTGCACCGCTACGACGTGATGCGGGAGGCGACCGATCTCGGCTCCCTGCTTTCGATGACGGTCGAGCAGCACGACGAGGCGGCCGGAGTAACGCGGCTGGCTGGAGCGGCCGGCACGATCTGCGTACCGCTTCTGGCGCTTTCGCCCTCGCGCAAGGTGCGCCTGCGCGTGCCCGCCCGCGACGTCATCGTCGCACTGGAGAAGCCGATCGGCCTCAGCGCGCGCAACATCCTTGAGGGACGCATCGCCTCGGTGACGGATTCGAACGGTGCGGCGATCGCGGAGATCGATTGCAACGGGGTGACGATCGCAGCGCGTCTGACTCGCGCCTCGGCCCGCGAGCTCGATCTCACGCCGGGCCTGCCGGTCTTCGCGATCGTCAAGAGCGTCGCGTTCGATCCGGCTGATATCGGCGCTCTCGGGGCCAACACCATCGAGATTTGAACGTCGCGCGCCGTTAGGGCGGGCCACCCAGGGACGGCGCTGTGACGGCAAATGGCTCTCGACCTGCGGGAGGGCCGCAATCGGCTGGTTTCCGGATTGCTTCGCTTTGCTCGCAATAGCGGCGCCTCCGCTATTGCCGACCAGCCTCGCAGAATTCCCGCACCAGCCCATGCGCGATGGCCATCGGGGGGGGAAGAAAAAGCCCTTGTGGGTGGCGGCCTTCGAACATCGCGGCGAGTTCGTCGCGGTCGAACCAGCGCGCATCGGCGAGCTCGGCCGGGTCGATCGCGATGGTATCGTTCTCCGCCTCGGCCACACAGCCGATCATCAGCGAGGCGGGAAACGGCCAGGGCTGTGAGGCCCGGTAGCGGACCGCGCCGACCCGAATGCCGGCTTCCTCCAAGGTCTCGCGGCGCACCGCGTCCTCGATCGTCTCGCCCGGCTCGATGAAGCCGGCGAGACACGAATACATGCCCTCGCGATAATGCGGCGAGCGGCCGAGCAGGCAGGAATCCCCATGTTGGATCAGCATGATCGCGACCGGATCGGTGCGCGGAAAGTGATGTGCACCGCACGAGGGGCAATCGCGGCGGAATCCACCGGCAGCGACCTGGGTCGGCGTTCCACACTGCGCACAGAATCCGTGGCGGGCATGCCAAGTGATCAGGGATTTCGCCGTTGCCAAGAGGCCGATTTCCTCCGGAGCCACCAGCGACTCGGCGGCGATGGCCCGCAGATCGCGGATCGTAAAATCGGGCTGGGGAAAGGCCGAAAACTCTTCCGGGGCGAGCGCGGCCGTGAAGACCGGACGCCCGCCGATCCGTCCGAGAAAGACCTCGCTCTGCCGCGGTGCCGTCCGTTCGAGGATGGCGCTCGGGCTCGGCCCGGCCAGCAGCACGATTCTGTCGCCCGCCACCAGGACGAGCCCGGCTCCAGGATCGGCGCCCGCCGCGACGTGATCGCCATCGCGCTCGGCCGAATGGCGAATGAGACGGCTCTGGGTGAAGCCGAGGCGATCGAAGGCGGAGCTCACCGGATCAGGCTGCCGCAAACAGCGCGCCGGCCCGCTCGACGAGCTGCGCACGCGCATGAGCGGGGTAGGGCGCTCGGGCGCCGTGGCCCCAGACAGGGCCGGGCCAGGCCGGATCGGAGCGATAGCGGCCCACGACGTGGACGTGCAGCTGCGTCACGACATTGCCGAGCGCGGCGACATTGACCTTGTCCGGTTTTGCCAGGGCCTGCATCACGCCGATCGCCAGCCGCATCTCCTGCATGAGTCCCTCCGTCTCCTCAGTGGACAGGTCGGTGATCTCGCTGACGCCCGGCTGGCGCGGCACCAGGATCAACCAGGGAAAGCGGGCATCGTCCATCAGCAGGACGGAGCAGAGCGGGAGATCGCCGACCGGCACAGTGTCGGCCGCGAGGCGGGGATCGAGCGTGAATTCCGCGTTCATGTCGTAGCGATTTATACCGCGCCGCGAGAACGGGAAATGCCACCCTGCTTTTCGACCCGCAAAGCAGGGCCGTCACAAAGTCTGATGCCCAGAAGGCACAATGATGCCGAATAGCAACAATCCACAGCGTCGATTCAACTGAAGCGCGTGGGGGATTGCGTCACGAATTCGGCTATCTCACAACCCGGCTTGCCGTTTTCGGATCGTGAAGGCGGCCAGGGGGAACTTCTCGTCATGACCGGCTATCGCCTTCTGGCTGCGACCCTCGTCGCGGCTGGGCTCTCCGCATGTGGCAGCATCACTCGGGGTACCACCGAACCGGTCGCCTTCGTCTCCGATCCGCCGGGTGCGGCGATGACGACGAATATGGGCTATGCCTGCCCGGCGACGCCCTGCTCGCTCGAAGTCGCCCGTTCCGACGAGTTCGACGCAACCTTCACCAAGCCGGGCTTCCGATCTCAGACCGTCCCGGTCCGTACGAATATCGCGGGCAAGGGTGCGGCGAGCTTTGCCGGCAACGTCCTCGTCGGCGGGGCGATCGGCATGGGGGTCGATGCCTATACCGGCGCTGCCATGGACCACACGCCGAATCCCGTCAGCGTGAGTCTCGTGCCCGACGCCCTGCCGAGCGCAGAGCGGCAAAGGCCGCGCCGTGGCCGACCGGTATCCTGAGAGGCCGTAACGAATTCGCTTCCGAAACCGAAAGGCGGCTGGGGGCAGGGGGCGGATTGTGGCCGTTTCGTGCGCTCCAGCACGACGGCCGGAGCACGACTTGGCGACAACGCGTCCCGAGATCGGGGCCGCTCCTGGCAGACCGATCGTCGTCGAGGGTCTGACACCCGGGAGGCGGGCATGGTTACACGCGTTCAGTTCCGTCGCATCATTACGGTCGCATTCATCGCCGGCCTCGCCGCCGCGCCGTTGATCAACGCGATGCTGCCCTGATCGATCAGGGCGCCCGCACGGCATCCGCGCCGCGCGCTCCGAAAACGAAGCGCTGATACACGAAGCCGATGCCGATCAGCACAGCGCCGAGCCCCAGAAAGGACAGCGCGCGCAAGGGCCCGTCGAGCCCGGCGAGATCGAACAGAAACACCTTGAGCGTCGTGACGCAGACCAGGGCCGCCGAGGCCAACCGTGCCATGTGCGAACCGCGCAGGACGCCGTAGGCCAGGAACACGAGGCCAAGCACCAACCAACCGGCGGAATAGGCGTACCATTCGCCGTCCGTGGTCGAGCGCAGGAAACCGATCCGGTCGCCCTTGAAACCGTGCCGGATCATTAGCGACAACCCGACGAAACCGAGAATCGTGCCGAGCAGGGCGGCCGCGCGCACATACCAGATCGGGCGAGTAGGTTCGGCCGCACGCGCGAGCGCGAAGGCGGCGATCGCCGGCAGGCCGAAGGCCAGCGTGATCTCATTGAAGGCGACGCCACCCAGAATGGGTTCGTCGGTTAGGAGCGGGTTTCCGACGAGGCAGAGCCCAATGAGGCTCTGCCCCAGCGCGAGTGCCCCGAAAGCGAGACTCGCGAAGCGGATCACCGGCGAGGAGTGGAACGCATCGAGCCGCGTCAGCAGGATCGCGAAGACGAGGGCAGAGAACGCCATCAGCCCCTGTTCGACGAGGCTCGTTTTGTCGGCGAAGATGTCGCCGCCATTCAGGGCATGCCGGATCTCGAAGAAGACGAGAAACGCGGCGAGCAGGATGCTCAGCGCCTGCGCGACCAGTGTTGGCGCATCCGGCAGGCTGTCCGGCAACCGGATGAGCCGCGCCGCGATTCCGAAACACAGGGCCGGGATGCCGTAGCCGACGAGCAGCCAGTTCAGGATCGGCGTTGTCCCGAGATCGGGGCCGACGATCGCCGGATCCCAGGCAAGCCGCGCGGCGATCACAGCGCCGAGTCCGGCCACGCACCAGCGCAAGGCCGGAATGTCAAGCCGGCGCGCGATCGCGGCGGCGCCGAGCGCGGCGAGTGCAAGTCCCACCGTCAGCGACCCACCCGTTATGCCGAAAACGAGGCCGAGCGAGAGGCTCGCCACGGCAGCCGAGGCATAGGCGCCGAGCCCGAGCTTGAGAGTCTCGGCCGGCGTCGTCTCGTTCTGGCTCCTGAACAACGCGGCCAGAATGGTCGCAGCGAGAGCCAGCACGCCCGCAGCCGCGGCGAAGGATGGCGCAGTCTCGCCTTGCGAGAGGCGCAGATAGGCGAGAGCGAGCGCGGCGAGCGGGGGCAGGGCACTTCCGGACGCATAGAGCAAGCTCGTCGCCTTCGGCAGGTGCGCCCCACCGAGAAGACGCAGCGCCCCGATCGCGCCGATGCCGAGAGCGGTCAGGCTTGCGATCGTGAGCAGCAGGCTTGGATCGTGCGTCTCCGGCCAGACCGGCAGATAGGTCCAGTCGGGTCCGTAATCGGGTGGCCACAACACGATGACCGCGCAGAGCGCGAGGCCCGAGATCAGCAAGCCGGCCGCGGCGGGACGTGACAGGAAGCCGGCAATGGCGGGAATCAGGATCGCCGCGATCGCCGCGACGATCCAGACGCTGCCGTAATCCGTCTCCACCGTGAAAGTGAGGACAGCGAGGAGGACGAGGCTTGCGGCGAGCAGCAGGCCTGAGCCGACCTTGTCGGGCCGCGCTTCCTCATCGGGCAGAGCGGTATTCGGCAGAATCGCGAAGACATAGGCGGCGAGCGCTGTCTGAAGGACGGCATGGGCGAGGGCCGCCGCAGCGGCATTCGGATCGCTTGCGACCGAGCCGAGCAGGAGAGCCCATAGGCCGGCGCCGATGGCGGCCGCGAAAGCGAGCGCGCGCCAACCCTTGGTCCAGGCGAAGCCATAGGCACTCGCGGCGACGATCGGCAGATAGAGCGTCAGCGCCCAGGGATTGCCGTCGGAATTGCCGATCAGGAGCGGCGTCGCCAGGGCGCCGACGAGGCCGAATCCCGCGAGCACGGGTCCATGAAGCAGGGCCGCGACCATCGTCGCGATGCCGGTCATGCCGAGCGCCGCAAAAGCCGTCGTCGGGCTGATGAAGCCGTAGACAGCGTGGGCGGCGTAGATCGCGCCGAACAGCGCGACGGTTCCGGCCGCCGTGACCATTGCCGGGATATCGGGCCAGGTTGCGGGAACGGGGGCTTCGCCGCGCAGCCGCCTGCGCAAGGCTTCGCCCGCTGCGATGAGGCCGAGCGCCAGCAGGAAGCTCGCGGCAATCCGAACCTTGGGGCCGAAATAGCCCTGCTCGAGCGAATAGCGCGCAAGCAAAGCCGCTCCGAAGGCGAGGGCGATGCCGCCGATCCATACGGTCCACCGGGTGCCGAAGCGCTCTTCGATCGACGGGCGTGTCTTGGATGGGGGGTCGACCGCCGGTGGCGGCGAGACCGGCGGAACCGCATTGGCCGGGCGCGGGGGCTGCCACTGACTTGCCGGGCCTGGTCCGGTGGCCGGTTCGGGACGCGCAGCGGCTTCAGGTGGCCGCTCTGCCGGGATCGGCCGTGCCTCTGCCAAACGCTCGAACCGGGCAAGCCGCTGTTCCAGCGCAGCGATGCGCGCGCGTTGCAACAGGACGATCACCAGGGCAGCCGGGCCCGAAAGCAGCAGCGCCAATCCCGCAATGACGAGATTCACATAGAACGCCGTCTCGAACATGGGCCGGGAACTCGTACCAAAAAGGCAGACCATTGCGGCCAAGCCGTTGCCGCGGTCTGTGCGCTGGAACACGGCCAATGAGCAACCCGTACGCTGTTCTAGCCCCTAACCGGCTTTGCCGTCAGATGTTTCGGCTCCGGACACGAAAAACCCCACGGGCTGGAGCCCGCGGGGTACGATAGAGGAGATGTCTCGCGTGCCTATGGGCAGGAGAGACGGCGGCCGCCCTTGGCAACATAGGTTCCGGAGCGCGGATCGTAGGTCTTGAAGCGCTTTGCGCAATAGGCGACCTGCTCGTCGGACGCCGCTGCGCTGCCATCCTCCGGGCCTGCTCCATAGGTCGCGGGTGCATAGCCGCCGTAATAGCCGTCATCGTAATAGGGGTAGCCATAACCCAGGCCATAGCCCAACCCGAATCCGACGATCGGGTAGGGATAGTAACGGCCATGGTGGTGACCGTGATGGCCGTGCCAGCCACCGTGACCCGGCTGCCAGCCCGGGCCGCCTGCCACACCGCCGGGCGGACGGCCGCCGATGCCCGGCCCGGGATTGACGGGGGGACGGCCACCGATTCCGGGTAGGGGATTCATAGGCGGACGTCCGCCGATTCCGGGTTGTGTTCCGCCGCCCCACCCCCCGGTTCGCAGCGCGCCACCGCTCAAGGCGTTCCCGCCCATTCCGGCACCGATTGCGCCGCCCCGGAAACTTCCACCACTCAGGAGATTTCCGCTCATGCCGCCGCCACGGAATCCGCCACCCATTGCCATGCCACCACCGCGGAAGCCGCCGCCCATACCGCCGCCGCGAAAGCCACCGAATCCACCGCGTGCATCGGCAGTCGCGGGCAGGAGGGTCAGGGCTCCCGTCAAAGCCACTGCCGCTAACAAAACATGCTTCATGGAACACACCGTGGTTCGCGATGCCCCCAGCATCGACAGCAGCGGCATCCTCGCTGAGGAAACAACTGTATCGCCGTCTTGTCCCGCCCAATGAGGGCCGCGGCGGTTTTCATTCTCGACTGGGTAAATAATTGTGATCCGAGGATGGTTCCGCAATCTGCAACGACGCGAACAGACCATGAAAAGGTCGTTGGAACGACCACGACGCGTTCTCAGATGTCGTGAGGCATGGTCCGACAGCCCCGCTTCAGGCTGCCAAGCTCGCGAAGATCGGCCCTCGAGGCTGGGCCCGTAGCGGCCAGAGTTTTTCTTTGCTCGGCTCCAAGACTTTTTCATGCCCGTGGTGAGAGCGGCTGCCGTTACACCATAGGGTCTCGATCGAATCGTGCCGTACGAGGCGCCGAGCCGACGACGACATGCGAGATCAGTTTGTTGTAGAGCCAGGAGCCGGTCTCTAAGCTCCACTGATCAGGCAAACGAGACTTCCACCGCACGACGTTCGGCAAAGGTGTTTGCACGAAACTTCGGCGAGTGAGCCAGCCGGAGGAAAACCCGCCCATGCCCATCATGAAGAAGAACAAGGTCATCGCTGCGGACGAGGCGATTGCGCTGATCCGCGACGATGATGTCATCACGACAACCGGTTTCGTGCAGAGCTGTATCCCGGAGGCGCTGCATGCGGCGCTCGAGAAGCGCTATGTCGAGAGCGGCCATCCAAAGGGCTGCACGCTGATCATGACGGCGGGAGCCGGCGACAGCAAAGGTCTCGGTACCGGCCGGCTGCACCATGAGGGCCTGCTCACGCGCGTGATCGCGGCGAATTTCGGACGCATGCCGAAGGTTGCCCAGGCCGCCAAGGAGAACAAGATCCGCGGCTACAACCTGCCTCAGGGCGTGATCTCGCAGCTCTACCGTGCCTGCGCCGCCGGTCAGCCCGGCCTGTTCTCCAAGGTCGGCCTGCACACCTATGTCGACCCGCGCTACCGGGGCGCCAAGGTCAACGAGTTGACCACCGAGGACATCGTCAAGGTCGTCGAGGTCGATGGCGAGGAATGGCTGTTCTACACTGCGACGAAGATCGACGTCGCCCTGATCCGCGGCACCTCGGCCGACCCGAACGGCAACATCACCATGGAGAAGGAGGCGCTGACACTCGACGTGCTCGCCCAGGCCATGGCCGCCCGCAACAATGGCGGCGTGGTGATCGCCCAGGTCGAGCGGATCGTCGATAACGGCTTCCTGCTGCCCAAGGACGTGCGCGTGCCGGGCGTCCTGGTCGATTGCGTGGTCTTGGCCGAGCCCGAGATGCACCGCATGAATTACGGCGTGATGCACGACGCCGCACTGTCGGGCCAGATCCGCGTTCCGGTGGCAGGC
Source organism: Methylobacterium sp. (assembly GCA_044227265.1). GTDB lineage: Bacteria > Pseudomonadota > Alphaproteobacteria > Rhizobiales > Beijerinckiaceae > Methylobacterium. The sequence continues at coordinate 115,754 of JBGAFL010000002.1, read as the reverse complement.
ATGGCGAAGATGAAGCTCGACGCGCGCAAGATCGTCGCACGCCGCGCCGCCTTCGAATTGCCGCCGAACGGGGTGGTCAATCTCGGCGTCGGCGCGCCGGAGGGCATTGCCGCGGTCGCCAACGAGGAGAAGCTGACGCCCTTCATCACGCTGACCACCGAGGCCGGCATCGTCGGCGGCGTGCTCGCCTCCGGCTCCAGTTTCGGTGCGGCCCGCAACGCCGATTGCGTGATCGACCAGAACCAGATGTTCGATTTCTATGACGGCGGCGGCCTCGACATGACCTGCCTCGGCATGGCCGAGTGCGATGAGGCCGGCAACGTCAACACCTCGAAATTCGGCGGCCGGCTCAATGGCTGCGGCGGCTTCATCAACATCAGCCAGAATGCCCGGTCAGTGGTCTTCGCCGGCACCTTCACGGTCGGCGGCCTCGAGATCGCGATCGAGGACGGCAAGCTCCGGATCGTCACCGAGGGCAAATCGAAGAAATTCATCAAACAGGTCGAAGAGAACACCTTCTCGGGCCCCTTCGCGCAGGAGCGTGATCAGCCGGTCATCTACGTGACCGAGCGCTGCGTCTTCCAGCTCACCAAGGAAGGGCTCGAACTCGTCGAGGTCGCGCCTGGCATCGACATCGAGCGCGATATCTTACCCCACATGGAGTTCAAGCCGATCGTGCGGAACCCGCGCCCCATGGATGCGCGCATCTTCCGCGACGAGCCGATGGAGCTGATGAAGGACCTGCTCAACCTCCACCTCGATGAGCGCATCAGCTACGACGCCAAGCGCAACATCCTGTTCGTCAATCTCGAGGGCTTCAACGTCCGCACCAAGCAGGACGTCGCCGACGTGCGTGCGGCGATCGCGGGCGGCGCCGAGAAGGCGGGCAAGCGCGTCAATGCCGTGGTCAACCATGACGGCTTCAAGATCTCTGAGGCGATGATCGACGATTACGCCGAGATGGTCGATGAGCTGACTCAGAAATACTATGAGACCGTGACGCGCTACGCCACAAACGGCTTCCTGCGCATCAAGATGCAGGACGCGCTCAAGAAGCGCGGCCTCGCCCCTCATGTCTTCGAGCGGAGGGAGGAGGCCGATTCCTTCCTTGAGCGGCAATCGCGGAGCGACGTCGCCTCGGCAGCCTGACGGGGCCTTCCCGACGGGTTTTCGAGCCGGAAGGGTGATTGATCGGGTTCCCGCCGATCCCGAATTCGGGATCGGCGGTCGCGCATCGTTTCGGACGCACGCAAATCCCGACGAGTCGGGCATGCGTAAGCCAATGTGGCCCACTTCCACTCGACCCCGTGAGATCGGACGCCAAAGGCAATTCCTTTAACTCAGCTGCTTTGAGCCGTCGTCCGCTTGCGCGAGCGACGCCACTTAGCAGCGGACGCCTCTGAAGCGAACCTCCGAGAACCTTCTTTGCGAACGGAGGTCTTCAAGATCCGTGCAAAGTGGAACCACTTGCAACTCAATAACAATCTAGAGAGACGATCAAACAATGCTGGTCTGAAATTGCGGGGCGTCATATAGTGTCTTGTTCATATCGTGGAGGCGGTCATGAGCAAGAGGACAAATTGGCCAAGGATATTTTTGTATTTAGGACTGGTCGCATTCGTATTTTGTATAAGTCGAGTTGCGTGGCTGGGATCGAATTCGTATCTTTCTGACCTTTATCCATCTAAATGTGAACCAAAAATGGAGAATATACGGGATTATGAAAACGGAAAACTAACTATTGTCTCTGTGAGCCCAGATCAAATCTCGTTCGGACGACAAGTCATCATCTGTGTGGCCGGCGTCATCTCAAAATTCGAGACGGAGAAGACAAGCCTCTACCCGGTGATAGCAACGCTCACGGCCGAGCTCGGGGCAAAGAACGATGCCGCCGAGAAGGCGCGCCATGGCCGCGAGGGGCTCGTTAAATCCGGTGGCGACACGACCGCCGCCGACGCGGACGTTGCGATAGCGGAGAAGGAGGTGTCGGAAACGCAGGCCAAGCTCGAACAGACGATCGAGGCGAACAAGGAAGCCGTGGCGAAGGCAAACCCAGTCGAGTTATGGCTCTATCTCGATGGCGTCAAAGCGCCGACAGCCATGAAGCTGAAGGCGAGGCGCATGTCTGATCCTCAGCCACTTAAGTTGAATTTCGAGCGCGCGGATTCCGGAGACGCCGATATCCATAAATTCTGGCAGGATGTCCTGGCCGGAGGCACTAAGGATTACGACAAGCCAGTGGCCAGCACCGACCAATTCGCACAGCTTTTCGGTGTGCGTTATGCGTACAAGCCGGTCGAGGTCGGGCTTTCCGTGTCGGATGCGAGCATGCCGGAAGCGACGCAGCCCGGCGAGCTCCAGCTCAAGCTTCACGAGCGCTGGGCCTTCTGGGGCGGGCTGCTGTCCTTCGGCCTGATTGCTATGAGTCTGTGCCTGTTCGCGCGCGGCTCGACGCTCCTTCGCGACAACCAGCTCATGGGACCACCCCCGCATCTCGCCGCACCCCTCGAGGCGGCGCGCAGCCGCAAGGCCGAAGCGGACGCCGCATCTCAGGCTGCTGAACAAGCATTGGCGCCGTTGCAGCAGGCCCGCACCACCGCCGAGCAGCTTCGGAAGCAAGCCGACGACGATCACCGAGGGAAAGTGGACGATCTGAAACGGGCGGAAGATGCGGTTACGGAGAAGCAATCGGGTTCGGAGGCAGCAAAGGCGGCGCTCGCCAATGGCACGGGAACGCAGCTAGCGGTGGACCTGAGCGAGCAGGAATTGCGAGAGGCTCAGTCGGCCGTATCGCAAAAGCGTACCGACTGCGAAACGGCCGCGACCACGCTCGAAGAGACGACGAAGGACCAGCTGGCGGCCGAGTCGGCCCTCAACGATCTGCGGATCGCGTTCGCCGACGCGAAGACGGCCGCCGACGATGCTCGGACCGAATTCGATAGAGCCGCCAACGCCGCTAAGGCGGAGCCCGAGATCCCGATCGGCTCCTATTCCCTGGCGCGCACCCAAATGGCGTTCTGGCTTGCCCTGACCACCGCCGGCTTCTTGTTCCTGTGGCTGACGATCGGCCGGACCAACGGCCTGATGACGACGAATATTCTCGCTCTGCTCGGGATCACCGCAGCGACGGCGCTCGGCGCAGTCCTCATCAATCCTGAAAAGGACGCAAAGCGAACGTCAAAAAACTTCCTGCGTGACATGTTCGAAAAGGACGGGCCGCAGCTTTACCGGATTCAGGCCGTTCTCTGGACGGTAATTCTCGGTATGATCTTCGCCTGGAATGTCTATAGCAACTTCAAGTTTGTAGAATTCGGCAGCGAATTGCTCGCTCTCACGGGATTCGCCAATCTATTCTATCTCGGGTTCAAGATTCAGGAGGGGAAATCCTGAGGCCGCCGCGGAGCGACCGCGGAGCCGAGAATCTCTCTCGACGATCGGGCGATCGACAAGGCCAAGCGAGCCCGGCGTCAGCGAAAAGTCTTTCGCGGATCGAACGCATCCCGCACGGCCTCGCCTGCGAAGACCAGCAGGCTCAGCATTGCCGCGACCACGAAGAATCCCGTGAGGCCGAGCCAGGGTGCGTTGATGTTGTCCTTGCCCTGGGCCAGCAGCTCGCCGAGCGAGGCGGAGCCTGGGGGCAGGCCGAAGCCGAGGAAGTCGAGCGAGGTCAGCGTGGTGATCGAGCCGTTGAGGATGAACGGCAGGAAGGTCAGCGTCGCCACCATCGCGTTCGGCAGGAGGTGACGGGTCATGATGGCGATGTTCGAGAGCCCGAGTGCGCGGGCGGCTCGGACATACTCGAAATTGCGCGCGCGCAGGAATTCGGCCCGCACCACGCCGACGAGGGCCGTCCAGGCGAACAGGGTGAGGATGGCGAGCAGCGTGAAGAAGCTCGGCGCCAGGAAGGCCGACATGATGATGATGAGGTAGAGCGTCGGCACCGCGCTCCAGATCTCGATGACCCGCTGGAAGATCAGGTCGGTCCAGCCGCCGAAATAGCCTTGGACCGCACCTGCTATGACGCCGATCACCGAAGAGATGATCGCCAGGACAAGCCCGAACAGTACCGAGATGCGGAAGCCGTAGATCACGCGTGCCAGCACGTCACGCGAGGCATTGTCGCTGCCGAGCCAGTGCTGCTCGATCGCGCTGCAGGCCTTGCCGGGCGCTGGGTCCGCGCCGGCCCGTTCCGCGACCGGGCGGCATTGCGCATCGGCGAGCATCCAGGTCGGCGGGGAGGGCGACGGCGTCGGCAGGTCGCGCATGAAGCTGTCGTAGGAATAGGGGATCGGCGGCCACAGGGCCCAGCCATTGGCCTCGATCTCCTTCTTCGTCTCGGGCGCCCTGTAGTCTGTCTGAAGCAGGAAGCCACCGAACTTCTCGTCGGGGTAATCGACGAAGACCGGGAACAGCCACTCGCCCTTGTAGTGGACAAGGATCGGCCGATCGTTGGCGATGAATTCCGCGAACAGGCTGACCACGAACAAGACGCAGAAGATCACCGCCGACCACGAGCCGCGGCGGTTCGCCCAGAAATTCGCCAGCCGGCGGCGGTTGAGCGGCGACAATCCCCGACGTGCCTCCTGCGGCAGGGGCTGCAGCGGGCGCGCATTGCCCGCCGGAGTGACGGGCGCGAAGTCGGTTGCGGCGTGCGGCGGCGCAGCCTCGCTCATCGGCACGCTTCCGCGATGAAAACGTTCAGTTGCGGCGGATCACAGTGCCGTCGATCTCGTTGGGACGGAGCTTCCCCTTGCGCTCGAGATGCTTGCGGAGCAGCCGGACGTTGCGGCGATTGGCCTTGAAGGCCGCATCGAGCAAGTCGCCGGCCACAGGCACCGCGCCCACTGCGCCGTCGAGCGCGACATTGGCCATCATCCTCAGGACAAGCCAGCGTGGCGCTCCGAGGCGTCTCGCCTCGTAGACGATGTAGGACGCGATCGCGACGCCCGCGATGTCGCCGATCACCGGGACCAGACCGATGACCGCGTCGATCCCGACACGGCGGTTGATGCCCGGTATCAGGAAGGCCGCATCCATCAGAAAGGCGAGCTGCTCCAGCCGCTGGAGGCTCGCCTCCGGACCGGTATCGGTGAAGCGGCGCAACTCCGCCGCTCCGAACGGCTCGGCAAACGGCTTCTGTGCGGTGCGGGTCGTATCGTAGGCGTTCATGCCCGGGCATGTGGCCCTGCACCGAACCGACGACAAGGAATTCCAGCCGCCCGCAATCGAAAATTGCTTCGCTGCCGGAATCGGTCGTCGCGCGAAAATCCACGGACAGGAGCCTCATGCCGCGCGCGCCAGACGAGCGAGCCGCGCCAGCGCCGCATCGAGCGTCGCATCGGACTTGGCGAAGCAGAAGCGCACGAGGTGGCGCACCCTGCCGTGCTCATAGAAGGCGCTGATCGGAATCGCCGCAACGCCATGCTCGCGGACCAGGGACTCACAGAAGGCGACGTCGCCGCCGGCATTCGGACCGAGATCGACGTTCAGGAAATAGGTTGCGCTTCCGGGGAGGACCGTAAACCCGAGCTCCCGCAATCCCGCCGCCAGCCGGTCGCGGGATCGCGCGAAGGCCCGGCGCATGTCGACAAAGTAGGAATCGTCCTTGCCGAGCCCGTAGGCGACAGCCTCCTGCAGGTTGGGCGGCGTCGTGAAAGTGAGGAACTGATGCGTCTTGGCGAGGACCCGCAGCAGGGGCGGAGCCGCCATGACGAACCCGACCTTCCAGCCGGTGAGGCTGAAGATCTTGCCCGCGGACCCGATCTTCACCGTGCGCTCGCGCATGCCTGGAAAGCAGATCAACGGGCGCATCCGCACATTGTCGAACACGACATGCTCCCAGACCTCGTCGCAGATCGCCACGGTATCGAAGCGTTCGCAGAACCGGGCCAGCAGGGCGAGATCGGCATCGGCAAAGACGGTCGCGCTCGGATTCAGCGGATTGTTGAGGACGACGAGGCGCGTCCGCTCGTTGAACACGGCTTCGAGCGCGCCTTGCGTGATCTGGAAAGCTGGCGGCTCCAGCGTGACGAAGCGCGGGATGCCGCCCGCTTGGCGCACCAGCGGCAGATAGGCGTCATAGGTCGGCTCGAACAGCACCACCTCGTCGCCGGGCCTGACCAACCCGAGGATCGCGGCCGCGAGAGCCTCGGTCGCGCCGGACGTCACCATCACCTCGGTGGTCGGGTCGAGATCGAGCGCCTGATGGTGCCGGTAATGGTCAGCGATCGCGGCCCGGAGGACTGGCAGGCCCATCATAGAGGGGTATTGATTGTTGCCTGAAATGAGCGCCTCGGCGGCCTTTGCGCGCACGTCGGCCGGCCCCTGATCGTCTGGAAAGCCCTGACCGAGATTGATCGCGCCGAGATCGCGGGCGAGGGTCGACATCCTCTCGAAGACGGTTGTCGGGAGATCGGCGAAGATCGGGTTCATGCCGTCCTTGAGATGTACCGGGAGCTGTCACGCGGGTCGCGCACAGGATTGAAGAGCCATCGATCCGATCAAAACCGGCCTTTTTCGGAACCGTGACTGCCTGGCGCATAGCCGCCTGGGATCGCAATCTTCTGCGTCAAGAGCCAGTCCCCGTAGCACGTCGTTTTCGACCGCCATAGTGTGCGGGAGCGCACATGAGTCGGCGCGTTCATTCGGAAAGCCGGCTGTGATAGACTGACGAATGTTGACACTCGTCAGTCGTGAGATAACTCTCCGATCACGGTCGGGCCGGCGGTTGACGGCAAGGAACTCTGCCCCCTCGTTTCTTGACGGCAAAATGCCGGTCCGACTGCCAGAGAGGCCGCCACCAAAAGGGCGGCCTTTTTGATGTCCGGCACCGGAACCTCGGCCCGAAAAGTGTGGAGCGGTTTTCGCAAAACGTGCCGATCCTGTAGCGGATTCGGGAACGATCGCTCGGCCCTTCCCACCATGGCGCTCGATCATGGCTCTTCGAACTTGTTTCGTCCTCGCATTCTGCAGCGGCGTGCTGGGACTCGCTTTGCGGAGCCTTGTTCCAGTCACACCCGTCGACGCGACCTTCCAGGCGACCGTGCAATACTACGATTCGTTGATCGCGCCGGATCGTGCGCGGAGCCACGCACCCAGCGATCGCCAGCAATAAGGCGGAAACGTCACCGCCGTAATCACGACGCATGGATCGGGCAGAACTTCAGGTGAGATCGGGCTTGACGAAGCGTGATCCGCCGCAGCTGCGGACCACGCTTCGCCTCGTCGGCGCCGACACGATATGGCCAATCGGTCAGTCGCTCGATTGAAGCGCACCTGAGCGAAGTTCGATAAGATCGATGCGGGGCTTGGGACAACGCATCGGAATTCGGGAGCGAACGGCCGGCAGAAGGGAATCGGATCCCATGTTTGTCGCCGCCGTTTTCGGCGCGAGGGCTGTGACGAGTTACGGATGAACGAGAGCTCACCGATCCGAACGGAAACGGCGCGGGAATTCCCCGCCGATTTCCCGTCAACGGTCGATGCCCCGGCTCGCCGCCGCGGGCGTTTCGGCCGCTGGATGGTGTTGTTCCTTTTGCTGGGCATCGGCTTCGCCATCGGTCATCGCATCTATGACGCCAGGCGAGACGCGGCGACGGCGGACGTATCCGGCCGGCCGGGCGGCGGCCCCGGCGGCCGGCATGGCGACGTGGCCCAGGCGGTCGGCGTTGCGACCGTGTCCAGCGGCGAGATGCCCGTAATCCTGCAAGGCCTCGGCACAGTGACGCCGCTCGCGACCGTGACGGTGCGCTCGCAGATCAGCGGCTACCTGACCGAGATCGGCTTTCGCGAGGGCCAGAGCGTCAAGCGGGGCGATTTCCTCGCCCAGATCGATTCCCGGCCCTACGAGGCTTTGCTGGCGCAGTATCAAGGCCAGCTCGCGCGCGATCAGGCGCTCCTGCAGAACGCCAGGCTCGACCTGACCCGCTACCAGACGCTGAACCGCCAGGATTCGATCTCCAAGCAGAACGTCGATACCCAGGCTGCACTCGTCAAACAGAACGAGGGTACGGTCGCCGCCGATCAGGCCATGGTCGACCAGCAGAAGCTCAACATCGCCTATACGCGGATCACGGCCCCAGTAGAGGGACGCGTCGGCTTGCGTCAGATCGATCAGGGCAACTACATCTCTGCGGGCTCGACCAACCTCGTGGTGGTGACGCAGCTCCACCCGATCTCCGTCCTGTTCACATTGCCCGAGGACGATGTCGCCCGCGTGATGAAGCGGGTGCGCGAGGGCGCCAAACTCGCCGTGCGCGCCTACGACCGCGGCGACCAGCACGAGATCGCGACCGGCCGGCTCGATACCGTCGACAATCAGATCGACGTGACGACGGGCACGGTGAAGTTGCGGGCGATTTTCGACAACGATGACGATGCGTTGTTTCCAAATCAGTTCGTCAACGCGAAGCTGACCCTCGATACGATCCGCAATGCACCCATCGTCCCGACCGGCGCGATCCTGCGTGGTTCTCCTGGAACCTACGTCTATCTGATGCAAGGGAATGACAAGGTCACGGTTCGCCCGATCACCCCAGGCGAGTCCGATGGATCGCGCACCGTCGTGCTCGCTGGCCTGCAGCCGGGCGACCGGGTGGTCACGGACGGTACGGACCGTCTTAAGGAGGGCGCTTCGGTGCGGGTCACCGGACGGACCGATCCGCCGCAAGCCGGCGGGGCTGCTCCGGCTGCCGACCGCGCGGAAGCCGGCCCCGCGACGAAGTCGGCCGACGGCACGCCGAATGCGGGCAATACGGGGGTCAGCGAGCCGCCGCCAGGGGACGCGAAACGGCGCTGGCGGGAGCGGCAGAAGGCTGGGCAATGAGCCCGCGCGCAGCGCAAGCGAAGGGTCGCCTTCTCCTCACAGCGGGGAGGGCTGACGGAAAGCCATGAACCCGTCGCGCCTCTTCATCCTTCGACCTGTCGCGACGACCCTGTCGATGCTGGCGATCCTGATCGTCGGCATGGTCTCCTATTTCAACCTGCCGGTCTCGGCCTTGCCGGCGGTCGATTACCCGACGATTCAGGTCCAGACCTTCTATCCCGGCGCCAGTCCAGAGGTGATGACCTCGGCCGTCACCGCCCCGCTCGAACGGCAGTTCGGGCAGATGACGAACCTCAATCAAATGAGCTCGCAGAGCTCGGCCGGCGCCTCGGTCATCACGCTGCAGTTCAATCTCGACATCCCGCTCGACATCGCAGAGCAATCGGTCCAGGCGGCGATCAATGCGGCCGGCAATCTCCTGCCCTCCGACCTTCCGGCCCCTCCCGTCTATGCCAAGGTCAACCCGGCCGATGCGCCGGTCCTGACCCTTGCCCTGACCTCGAAGACGATGCCGCTCACGCAGGTGCGCGACCTTGCCGAGACGCGCCTCGTCCAGAAGATCGCACAGGTCTCCGGCGTCGGGCTGGTCAGCATGGGCGGCGGCCAGCGCCCGGCGGTGCGCATCCGCTTCAACGCGCTGGCTCTCGCGGCTTACGGCCTCAACATCGACGATCTGCGCACCACGATCGCCAACCTCAACGTCAATACGCCGAAGGGCAATATCGACGGGCCGACCCAATCCTACACGATCAACGCAAACGACCAGATCCGGGACCCGAACGCCTATCGCTCGGCGATTGTCGCCTACAAGAATGGCGGTCCGGTACGGCTCTCGGACGTCGCCGAGGTGATCGACGCCCCCGAGAACACCAAGCTCGGCGCCTGGGCGAACCGGGTGCCGGCCGTCATCGTCAACATCCAGCGCCAGCCCGGCGCAAACGTCATCGACACCGTCGACCGTATCCGGGCGCTACTGCCGCAACTCCAGGCGACGATGCCGGCCGCCGTGGCTGTCGACATTCTCACTGACCGTACCACTACGATCCGCGCTTCGGTCGAGGATGTGAAATTCGAACTCGTGCTCGCCATCGCGCTCGTCGTGATGGTGATCTTCCTGTTCCTGCGCAGCTTTTCGGCGACGTTGATCCCGAGCCTCTCGGTGCCGCTCTCGCTCGTCGGCGCGCTCGCTGCGATGGATCTCTGGGGCTTCTCGCTCGACAACCTCTCGCTGATGGCGCTCACCATCGCGACGGGCTTCGTGGTCGACGATGCCATCGTCGTGATCGAGAACATCGCCCGGCATGTCGAGGAGGGCGATACCCCGCTGGAAGCCGCGCTGAAGGGCTCACGCGAGATCGGCTTCACCATCGTCTCGCTGACCGTCTCGCTGATCGCAGTGCTGATCCCGCTCCTGTTCATGGGCGACGTGGTCGGCCGTCTGTTCCACGAATTCGCGATCACGCTCGCTGCGACCATCGTGATTTCGGCCGTGGTCTCGCTGACGCTCGTGCCGATGCTCTGCGCCCGCCTCCTCAAGCCGACGCCGCATCATGGCGGCCCGCGCGAGGGCTTTTTCGCGCGGGCAGGGCGGCGCTTCACCGAGGGCGCGATCAGCGCCTATGGCCGGGCGTTGCGCGTGGTGTTGCGCCACCAGTTGCTGACGCTCCTCGTCGCGATCGCGACGGTTGCGCTCACCGCCTATCTCTTCGTCGTGATCCCGAAGGGCTTCTTCCCGATCCAGGATACCGGCGTCATCCAGGGCATCAGCCAGGCGGACCAGAACGTCTCCTATGCGGCGATGGCCGAGCGCCAGCAGCGCCTCGCCGACATCGTCCTGAAGGACCCGGATGTCGTCAGCCTCTCCTCGTTCATCGGCGTCGACGGCCAGAACGTTACGCTGAATTCCGGCCGCTTCCTGATCAACCTGAAGCCGCATGCCGAACGGACCGGCACGGCGAGCGATGCGATCCGGCGGCTCACTGTGACGACGCGGGAGGTGCCGGGCGTGCGGCTCTACATGCAGCCGGTGCAGGATCTGACGATCGACACCACGGTTGCCGCCACACAATATCAGGTCGTCCTGGAGAACCCGAACCTCGTCGAGTTCGAGACCTGGGTGCCGCGCTTCATCGAGGCGCTGCAGCGCTCTCCGGTGCTGGCCGACGTCACCAGCGACTACCAGAGCGACGGGCTCGCGGCCTATGTCTCGATCGACCGGCCGACGGCCGGCCGCTACGGCATCACACCGGCCACGGTCGACAACGTCCTCTACGACGCCTTCGGCCAGCGCATCATCTCGACGATCTTCGCGCAGGCGAACCAGTACCGGGTCATCCTCGAAGCCGATCCCAAGCTGCACACGACGCTGGATTCGCTCAACAACCTCTACCTGCCATCCTCCACGGTGGCCTCCGGGCAGGTCCCGCTCTCGGCCGTCGCGCGGATCGAGGAGCGCCGCGCGCCTCTGCTGATCGGCCATCTCGGGCAGTTTCCGGCGACCACCGTGTCGTTCAACCTCGCGCCGGGCGCCGCGCTCGGGCAGGCGGTGGAGGCGATCGAGGCGGCCAAGAAAGAGATCAAACTGCCCGCCAGCTTCAACCTGGTGCCGCAGGGTTCGGTCTTCGCGTTCCAATCGGCGCTCGGCAACGAACTCGTGCTGGTGCTCGCCGCCATCGTCACGGTCTACATCGTCCTCGGCGTGCTCTACGAGAGCTTCATCCACCCGATCACCATTCTCTCGACCTTGCCGTCCGCCGGCATCGGGGCGCTGCTCGGCCTGATGTGGCTCGGGCTCTCGCTCGACATCATCGCGATCATCGGCATCGTCCTGCTGATCGGCATCGTGAAGAAGAACGCGATCATGATGATCGACTTCGCGCTCCAGGCCGAGCGCGAGGAGGGGATGAGCCCGCGAGAGGCGATCTATGAGGCCTGCCTGCTGCGCTTCCGTCCGATCCTGATGACGACTTTTGCCGCCCTGTTCGCGGCCGTGCCGCTGATCGTCGGCACCGGCGTCGGCTCGGAACTACGCCAGCCGCTCGGCATCTGCATTGCCGGCGGCCTCATCGTCAGCCAGGTCCTGACCCTTTTCACGACGCCGGTCATCTACCTCGCCTTCGACAGGCTTGGCCGGAGGCTCTCGCGCCGCAATGAGGGCAGGGCGGGCCTGGCGCCGGGCGGAGCGGCGCCGTGATGATCGGGCGCTCCGCCCTGTTCCCTCCCCCCTACGGACCTCGGGCTTGCCCGAGATCCGCAACTGCTTGCCCAGATCGGGCGAGCCCGACCTGGGTGGGGGAGGGTACCCTGCGAATGCAGGGGGGGAGAGGGGCAGCGCTGCCTTATCCGGACGAACCTGAGCCGGCCCCTCTCCCGTCCGCTTCGCGGCCACCCTCCCCCGCAGAGGGGGGAGGGATTTTCACGGGTGAACTCCCGTGAACATCTCCGAGCCCTTCATCCGGCGCCCGGTCGCGACGACGCTTCTGACGATCGGCATCCTGCTCGCCGGGTTGTTCGCCTTCGTCAAGCTGCCGGTCGCCTCGCTGCCGCAGGTCGATTTTCCGGTGCTCATGGTTCAGGCCCAGATGGCCGGCGCCAGCCCGGAGACCATGGCGACGACCGTGGCCGCGCCGCTGGAGCGGCGGCTCGGCATCATCGCCGATGTCAACGAGATGACCTCGACGAGTTCGCTCGGCACGGTGCGCATCGTCCTGATGTTCGGACTGAACCGCGACATCGACGGTGCGGCCCGCGACGTGCAGGCGGCGATCAATGCCGCGAGGGCCGACCTGCCTGCGGCCTTGAGGCAGAACCCGACCTACCGGAAGTTCAATCCGGCCGACATGCCGATCCTGATTCTCGGCCTGACCTCGGACACGCTCTCGCTCGGGCAGCTCTACGATTCCGCGGCGACCGTGGTTCAGCAGAAGATGAGCCAGGTCGAGGGGATCGGGAACGTCGATATCGGCGGCTCGTCGCTGCCCGCGGTCCGGGTCGAACTCGATCCGACTGCCCTGTTCCATTACGGCATCGGGCTGGAGGGCATCCGTGCCGCGCTCGCCTCGGCCAACGCGAATTCCCCGAAAGGCATGATCGAGACCGGCGGGGAAGTCGGCAAGCGCTACCAGCTCTATGCCAACGACCAGGGCCGCGTCGCCGCCGATTATCGCGACATCGTCGTGGCCTATCGCAACGGCGCGGCCGTCAAGCTCACCGATGTCGGCAAGCTCGAGGATTCGGTCGAGGACAAGCGCAATCTCGGTCTCGTCGACGGCAAGCCCGGCGTCATCCTGTTCATCTACAAGAGCCCCGGCTCGAACGTCGTCGAGACGGTCGAGCGCGTCCGCGCTGCCATCCCGCAGGTCAAGGCGGCACTCCCCGGAGACATCACCCTCAACATCTCCGGCGACCGTTCGGCCACGATCCGGTCCTCGCTCGACGAGACCGAAGCGACGCTCCTCGTCGCCGTCGGCCTCGTCATCATGGTGGTCTACGTGTTCCTGCGCTCGGGCCGCGCGACGCTGATCCCGGCGGTTGCCGTGCCGATCTCGATCATCGGCACCTTCGCCGCGATGTATCTGCTCGGCTATTCGCTCAACATCCTCTCGCTGATGGCGCTGATCATCGCGACGGGCTTCGTGGTCGACGACGCGATCGTCGTCCTGGAGAACGTCCAGAGGCACATCGAACTCGGCAAGCCGCGCATGGAGGCCGCTTTGGTCGGCGCGCGCGAAGTCGGTTTCACGGTCATCTCGATGAGCCTGTCGCTGATCGCGGTGTTCCTTCCGATCCTGCTGATGGGCGGTATCGTCGGCCGGCTCTTCCAGGAATTCGCGGTAACGCTGTCGCTTGCGATCCTGATTTCGCTCGTCGTCTCGCTAACGACGACGCCGATGATGTGCGCGCGCTTCCTCAAGCCACACCAGCATTCGGCGCGCCGGCCGAACTTTCTCGTGCGGATTCTCGAAGGCGGCTTCAACCGATTGCTGCATGCCTACGAGCGCACGCTCGGCTTCGCTTTGCGCCACAGCCTCTGGGTGCTGCTCAGCGTCTTTCTGACGATCGGGCTGACGGTCTATCTCTACGTCATCGTGCCCAAGGGCTTCTTTCCCGATCAGGATACGGGCCAATTGATGGGCGGCATCCAGGCCGACCAGCGCATCTCGTTTCAATCCATGAAGGAGAAGCTCACGCGAGCGAGCGCCATCGTCCAGGCCGATCCGGCGGTCGAGAGCATCGTCGGCTTTACGGGCGGACGCGGAACCAACTCGGCGAACGTCTTCGTCGGGCTGAAACCGCTCGCCGAACGCGATTCGATCGAGAAAGTGATGGGCCGCCTGCGGCCGAAGCTCCAGCAGGTCGCGGGCGCGCGCCTGTTTCTGGCACCGCGTCAGGACCTGAAATTGGGCGGCCGCCAGAGTTTCGCACAATACCAGTACACGCTGCAGGGCGACACGGCCGACGAGCTCTACGAATGGGCGCCCAAGCTCGTTCAGGCGCTTCAGCGTCAGACCGATCTGTTTGCCGACGTGACCTCCGATCAGCAGGAAGGCGGCCTTGAAAGCCGGCTCGTGATCGATCGGGCCACGGCCTACCGTTACGGAATCACGCCCGACAAGATCGACAACACGCTCTACGACGCCTTCGGCCAGCGTCAGGTCTCGACGATCTACAATCCGCTCAACCAGTACCATGTCGTCATGGAGATCTCGCCGAAATACCTCCAGAGCCCCGAGACCTTGAAGCTGATCTACGTCTCCACCTCCGGTGGGAACGCCCAGGGATCGGCCACCACGAACGCGGTCGCCGGGACGGTCAGCGGCGCGGATACGACGACCACGACGAGCGGCGGCAGCGGTTCGGGCGCCGTGGTCGCCGGGGCGACCGGGGCCGGGCAATCCGGCATGACGGGAATGGCGACGACCGGCACTGGCACCGGCATCGGCACCGCGACCACGGGCGTGGGGGCTGCCGCTTCGAGCGCGTCAAGCACGGGGGCGGCCACCGCCGCGAGCGTGGCCTCCGATTCTGCGCGTAACGCTGCGGCGAACGCGATCGCCGCCAGCAAGGGCGGTGCCTCGTCGAGCGCCCCGGTCTCGAGCGCGAAAGAGACAATGGTTCCGCTCTCGGCCTTCGTCCGTTTCGAGACCGGCAATGCTCCGGTCCAGATCAGCCACCAGGGGCTGTTCGTGGCGACGACCGTCTCGTTCAACCTCGCGCCGGGCCGCAGCCTTTCCCAGGCGACCGAGGCGATCGAGGCAGCCATGACCGAATTGCGCATGCCAGCCACGATCCATGGCGGCTATTCGGATGCGTTGAAGGCCTATACGGCAACCGCCTCGCGCCAGCCTCTCCTCATCCTCGCCGCCTTGCTCACGGTCTATGCGGTGCTCGGAATTCTCTATGAGAGCTACGTACACCCGCTCACGATCCTCTCGACTTTGCCCTCGGCCGGCACCGGGGCGGTGCTGGCGCTGCTGGCGACCGGCACGCAATTCACCATCATCGCGCTGATCGGCGTGTTCCTGCTGATCGGCATCGTGAAGAAGAATGCGATCATGATGATCGACTTCGCGCTCGATGCCGAACGCACGCGCGGCGCCAGCCCGGCCGATGCGATCTACGAGGCCTGCCTCTTGCGCTTCCGGCCGATCCTGATGACAACGGCCGCCGCCATGCTCGGAGCTTTGCCGTTGATTCTGACCGGCGGCGAAGGATCGGAACTGCGTCGGCCGCTCGGCGTCGCGATCGTGGGCGGATTGATCGTGAGCCAGCTCCTGACCCTGTACACCACCCCCGTCGTCTACCTCTATCTCGACCGAATGCGGCATTGGGCCAAGAGAGGTCGCCGCGGCGGTGCGGCACCGGTTCCGGCCGAGTGATGCGGATAGGCCTGTTCGAAACAGTACGGCGCGCGAACCCTCCCCCCTGTGCGGGGGAGGGTGGCCTTCGCGTCAGCGAAGGTCGGGAGAGGGGAGCGCCGCCCTATTCGGATGGACCTGAGCCGGCCCCTCTCCCCCCCTGCATTCGCAGGGTACCCTCCCCCGCAAAGGGGGGAGGGCTTAGCGGTCGCATGCTCTTAGCGACCGCCGTCGCGATCCTCGCCCTCCCGCTGTCGGGCTGCCTCGTCGGTCCCGATTATTCGCGGCCGTCCGTCGAGACGCCGCTCGGCTACAAGCAGGGTGGCCTGCGCGAGGACAGCGTCGCCTTCGTCCAGAGCAAGAAGGGCTGGCGTCCGGCCCGGCCGAATGACGGCGCGGTGCGCGGCGATTGGTGGCGCGTGTTCCGCGACCCGCTGCTCGACCGCCTGATGCGCTCTGTCGATGTCGACAACCAGAATCTGCGGGCGCAGGTCGCGAATTACTCGCAGGCCCGCGCGCTCGTCGCCTCCTCGCGCGCGGCTCTGTTCCCGACGGTGATCGGCGCGCCCACGATCACCCGCCAGCGGATTTCCGGCTCCGAGCGCACGACCTACTCGCTACAGGGACAGGCGACCTGGGAGCCGGACCTGTTCGGCGGCTTGCGCCGGCAACTCGAAAGCGACGTCGCCAACGCCCAGGCCTCGGCGGCCGAACTCGGGCTGGTGCGGCTCAGCATCCAGGCGGAACTCGCGACGAACTACCTTCAGTTGCGTTACCAGGATTCGCTGAAGAAGGTGCTTCAGGAGAACGTCGAAGGCTACAAGCGCAGCCTCGCCATCACCGAGAACCAGTACAGTGCCGGGGTCGCCGCACGCTCGGATGTGATCACCGCCCAGACTCAGCTGCAGACGACCGAAGCGCAGGTCATCGCGACCGATCTGCAGCGTGCCGTGTACGAACACGCCATCGCCACCCTGATCGGGCGTCCGCCGTCCGAGTTGCGTATTCCCGTCGGGACCCTCGCACAGCGCCCACCAGCCGTCCCGGTCGGTGTACCATCGGAACTGCTTGAGCGCCGCCCCGATATCGCGCAGGCCGAGCGTCTGGTTCAGGCGCAGAGCGAGCAGATCGGCGTCGCCGTCGCCGCGTTCTTCCCGACCGTGACGTTGACGGCCGCCGGCGGCTTCTCGGGACTGACGCGTGACGGGATCTTCTCGGCGACGAATGCCGTCTGGGCGCTGACCGCGGCCGGGACGCAGGTGTTCTTCGATGGCGGTGCGCGGAGCGCGGCGCTCCAGGTGGCGCGGGCCGCCTACGAACAGGCCGTCGCCAATTACCGGCAGACCGTGCTGACCTCTTTCGGCGAAGTCGAGAACGACCTTGCCGGTGTGCGCATCCTGGCCCGCCAGCAGGTCAAACAGGATGAGGCGGCGGAATCGGCCCGAAAGGCCGTCGAGATCACCCTGAACGAATATCGAGCCGGTACGCAGAACTATACGACGGTGGTCACCGCGCAGGCGCTCCTGATCAACAACCAGGTCGCTTCGCTGCAGATCCGGCTGAGCCGGTTCACGACCGCCGTGGACCTGATCCGCGCCCTCGGCGGGGGCTGGGATGCCCGCAGCCTGCCAACGGGCGAGGAACTCAAGGACGAGGCCCGCGCTCTGCCGATCGATGCCGGATCGGCGATGCGCACCGACGAATGAATGCGGCAGGAGCGGCGCTCAGGCCGGGGCCGATAGCCGGCCGGCGATCCGCATCGGACGCAAATCGGCAAGTTCGTCGTGATGGAGCAGATGCACCCCGGTCGCCCGGGCAAGCTTTCGGGCCGAGGGCGTGAAGCCGGCATTCGAGACCACGGCTGACATATCGGCGGTCCAATAGTGCGCCGCAGCCGCGATTTCCTGGACGGCGGCGTTGCCTACCGGTTTTCCGTAGCGCTTGCATTGCAGGACGAGGCGGATGCCGGCCCGCTCGGCAACCACGTCCGCCCCCTGGTCTCCACTCGCAGAGGTTGCATGCGCGCGCCAGCCGGCCCGATCCAGGAGTTCGGCACAGTAGCGTTCATACGCAATCCCGTTCTCGGGGGCCGAGGTTTCGGGTGGTAGCCTGACCCGGCATGCGGCACGCTCGACGATGTCCGACATCGTCTCCCAATGCGTTTGCGCCTCCTCCGCATAGACCCAGGCATCCACCTGCGGCAGGATCGTGCGCTCGATGAAGTAGTCGCGCTCGCGCAGCCAGCCATCCTCGATGGTATTGCCGTAAGCATCGACGAAGCGCTCTTGCCTCCGGCGCAGCGCCAGCATCTGTCCATGCGCCCGCGCGATCTGGCGCACGCGGCGGCGGAACCGCCGCGGCCTGTCGATCCGGTGCACAAGGATGGCGAGCAAGGCCGCGCCGGTCGCGAGTGCGGCCGGCGTGCCCCATTTCAGGCTCGCCGACCCACCGATCACGAAGGTCCAGAACAGGCGCACGGCCGTAGGCGAGCGTTCGGACATCACACTCCCGCGCCGCTTCCAGCCGGCGCACCTCTCTCGGGAGCAGCCTGTCAGCCGCCGATTGTCCGATCGCTAACGCGGCGCGCTGATGCGGGCGTATTAGGATTTGCGAGGGACCGCACGCGGGCGGCGGAGGTCACGCCCGCTCCGAGCTGTAATACGATTTCACGTGAGATCACAACGATCTGCACAGCACCTATCGCCACTTCGACGTCGCGGCTCACGAGGTCGAAGGGGCGATTCTTAGCTGTGGACTGCGTGGCCTGAGCCGCGTTCAGGCGTCGAGTTTCTTGCGCGTCCGGCGTTTCGGAGCAGCGGGCTCGGCCGGTTCTGCTTCCGGCTCACCCTCGGAATCCTTCCGGCGCTGCTGGCCGAGGCCCATATCCTTGGCAAGACGCGAACGGGCGGCGGCGTAATTCGGCGCGACCATCGGGTAGTCGGCAGGAAGGTTCCAGCGAGCGCGATAATCTTCGGGTGTCAGCTTGTAGCGCGCGCGCAGGTGGCGCTTCAGCGACTTGAACGTCTTTCCGTCTTCGAGGCAGACGAGAAAATTCGGCTGGATCGATTTCTTGATCGACACGGCCGGGACGAGCGTCGGTGGCGGTTCGGATACAACCCCTGCGCTCAGCCGGATAAGCTCGGCATGAACGGATTGAACGAGCGTTGCCAACTCCGTGGCCGGCAGGGAGTTGTTCCCAACGAACGCGGACACGATGTCCACGGCCAGGCCAACCGGATCTAGCGACTGCGATTCAGCGCCGGACTCGATCCCCATTCTCACAGTTCTCCTTCATTCGGGGCCCCCTCCGAACGATTGCAGCCAGCGCTGAGCTATAGGTCCGCTACGTTCAACGGTCTCAATTTGCAACCAGCTTTCAGGTTGTTTGTAGCAAAAATCACGTCGAGTTGATGGCTTTGTGCACCAAAGTCGGGTCTATTTGTGACAAAGGTCGGAAAACCGACGCTGGGCCTACGACAAACCGCTACGTGATCGTATTCTTGTTCTGGGCTATAAATCAAAAATTCGAGCGAATGAGCGATGTGATGTAAGATATTGTTTGAAATTAAAGGCCAAGGTTTTGGCATTCGCTTTGTCAAGACTAAGGATATCTATCGAGAACGACAGTCTCGTCTGGCAAGATCGAGCCGCGGTTGGCCTGAATGCCCGCGACAAAATATTGCGATTTCTAGTTGGGCACCATTTTTTTGGGATCGGTATTCGCGCGAAGCCCATACGATTTGAATCGTTCGACGGTGCGGCCGATCTCGTCGTCTGAGAGGAGCACCGGCGTGCCGATCTGCAGAGCCAGCGCATATTGGCGGCAGAGAGCCTCGACCTCGACTGCGAGCCAGAGCGCCGCTTCGAGGTCCCGGCCGGTTGCGATCAGCCCGTGATTCGCGAGAAGGCAAGCGCTGCGATCCTGGAGAGCTTCGACCGCGAGCTCGGACAATTCTTCGGTTCCGTAAGGCGCGTAGGGAGCGCAGCGGATCGTCGGGCCGCCGGCCATCGCGATCATGTAGTGAACGGCCGGGATCTCGCGGTTGCAGATCGCGAAGGCGGTCGAATACGGCGGATGCGCATGCACGACCGCACCGACCTCGGGCTTCGCAGCGAGGATGTCGCGGTGGAAGCGCCATTCCGAGGACGGCTTCAGCGGATGATCGTAGCCGCCATCCGCACGCATGAAGACGACGTCGTTCGCGCTCAGGCGTCCGGCCGGTATCCCTGAGGGGGTTATCAGCAAGCCGTCTTCCCACCGCACCGACACATTGCCCGACGTACCTTGAGACAAACCGAGGCGCAGGGTGTCGCGCATCGCTTCGACGATCGCCTGACGGGTCGCGTGAGCGCTTCCGACGGGAGCCATGTTTTTGCCTCTGTTCGTACTCGGGTGAGAATTCGGAACAACTCGAACGGTTCGCCGCCGAGGACGAGACGCCTAGGCCACGTTGCCACCCCGATCGAACGACCGACATCACGGCAACTGCCCACGCATGCCTTCAGCGTCGTGCGGTCATGCGTCTCAAGTGTTTGCCTTTTCAAGGTCCGGCGAGCATGGAATGAGGCTGGATCGTCTCGATTCAGATCGCGCTCGCGCGCGCCGATCCGTTGACGCAGGGACCTGCTCGGCGCGCTGATCTGGCCACCCCACCTGCAGAGATCGATCGCCCCGTGAGTACTTATGGCTTTGCGGCCATGCTGGCCCCGCGCAGCGTCGCGATCGTTGGTGCCGGTGCGCGCGAAGGCTCGGTCGGCCGGGCCGCAATCGCGAATCTGCGCAAGGGCGAGTTTTCCGGCGCGCTTTGGCCGGTCAACCCCTACCACGCCGAGCTCGACGGCGAGCGCTGCTACCCGACGCTCGACGACCTCCCGGCAACACCCGACCTCGTCGTGATCGCGACACCGCCGGCAGCCGTTCCGGACATCGTCGAGGCCGCCGGGCGGCGCGGAGCAGCCGCTTCCGTGATTCTCTCGGCTCATCTCGGCAGCGGGGACGAGGCGCCGGTCGGAGCCGCCCGCAAGGCGGCGCGTCGTCACGGCCTGCGTCTCATCGGACCCGAGAGCGCCGGTCTCGCGGTCCCGGCGAGCCGGTTGAATGCGACGCTTTTCGCTCATCCGCCACGCGCCGGCGATCTGGCGCTCGTATCGCAATCCGCGACCGTCGCTTCGGCCATCGCAGCCTGGGCGCATCGGCACGACGTCGGCTTCTCGGCCGTGATGAGCCTCGGCCGTTCGGCCGATGTCGACATTGCCGACTGCCTCGATCATTTCGCGTCCGACATTCGAACGCGCGCAATCCTGCTGTCCCTGCATCGCGTGACCGACGCGCGAAAATTCCTGTCGGCCGCGCGGGCGGCCGCGCGCAGCAAGCCCGTCGTGGTGCTGCGCACCGGTCGATACGAGGCGCCGCCCGAGCCCGCCCGAACGCATACCGGGGCGCTCGCCAATCCAGATGCGGTCTATTCCGCCGCTTTCCGGCGGGCCGGATTGCTCGCGGTCGATGACCTCGATTCGATGTTTTCGGCGGCCGAGGCCCTGCGGCGGCAACGGCCCTTCCCTGGGCGGCGGCTGATGATCGTGGCGAATGGCCGTGGCATCGGCGCGCTCGCCGCCGATCGCCTCGCCGATCTCGGCGGCAGCTTAGCTCCGGTGCCTCCGGCTCTGCTTGAGCGGCTCGAGCCTCAGCGGCACAGCCGGTCCACAAATCCGCTCGATCTCGGAATCGACGCCGTTCCAAGCGATTTCGGGAGCGCTATCGGTCCGCTCATTGCCGACCGCTCCAATGACGCGATCCTCGCGATCCATGTGCCCACCGCTCGCGCCGGAAGCCTCGAGGTGGCCGAGAGTGTCGCTGCGGCGGTGACCGACGCACGAAAGGACGGGGTGCGGCGCAAGCCGATTTTCGCGGTGGCCGTCGACGAGGATGAGGCGGCACGGGCGCGTTACGCAGAGGCAGGCATCCCGCTCTTTGCTACCGATTCCGAGGCTGTCGAGGGGTTCACCCACCTCGTCCGCTACCGCGATGCGCAGAACGATCTGATGCGGACGCCCGACTCGCTGCCGCGTGATTTCTCGCCGGGTGTCGAGGCGGCACGTTCGATCGTCGATAGCGCTCTCGCAGAGGGCCGCAACTGGCTCGATCCCATGGGCGTCGATGCGCTGCTTGCGGCATACCGGATCGAGACGCAGCCGTTCACGCTGGCGCCCGACCCCGACGCGGCCGCGATCGCAGCTTGGCCGGCCATCGCGTCCGGCGAAGCGATCGCACTCAAGCTCATTTCGCCCGACATCGTCCACAAATCCGACGTCGGCGGAGTTCGCCTTGGCCTAACCTCGGAATCCGACGTGCGTGCCGCCGCCATTCGGATGATTGCCCGCGTGCGCAAGGTTCGGCCTGAGGCTCGCGTCACGGGTTTTTCCGTGCAGCCGATGGCGCGGCGCGGCGCAAGGCGCGAGTTGATCGCCGGGCTAGCCGAGGACCCGACCTTTGGTCCCGTCGTGGTGTTCGGTCGCGGCGGCAGGGCCGTAGAGATCATCGACGACCGGGCAATTGCGCTACCCCCGCTCGATCTCGGCCTTGCCATGGAGCTGATCGGGCGTACCCGCGTCGCTCGCCGCCTTGCCGCATATCGCGACGTGCCGGCCGCCGACATGGCCGGAATCGCGCTCCTTCTCGTCAAGCTCGCCCAGCTTGCTGCGGATTTGCCGGAGGTCCGCGAACTCGACATCAACCCGCTCATGGCCGATTGCAACGGCGTCCTGGCGCTCGATACCCGTGTGCGCGTCGCACCCGAACGCGGGCGCAGCCGTGGTCGCTCGGCCCGTGAGACGTGGCATCCCCGCTTTGCCATCAGGCCCTATCCGGCCGAATGGGACCGGCAGGTGTCGCTCAGGGGCAAATCGATCCGCATCCGCCCGGTGCGTCCGGAGGACGAGGGCCTGTTCGCTGCGTTCTTCGCCAAGCTTCATCCCGAGGACGTCCGTCTGCGCTTCTTTGCGCCGATCCGCGACTTCAACCACGCATTTCTGGCCAAGCTGACGCAGCTCGATTACGCGCGCGCCGTCGCCTTCGTCGCCCTCGACGAGAACGAGCAGGACGAGTCGCGAAGGATGCTGGGTGCGGTCCGCCTCCATACGGACGCCAACCACGAGAGCGGGGAATTCGGGATCCTCGTGCGCAGCGACCTCAAGGGGGGCGGGCTTGGCTTCGCTCTGATGCGGTTGATGATCGAATGGGCCCAGGCGGAGGGACTCCAGCGCATCGAGGGAATCGTTCTCGCCGAAAATCGCCCGATGCTGACCGTGTGCAAACGGCTGGGGTTCGCCGCGCATGGCGATCCCGACGACCCCGGCTTGATGAGGGTCCAACGGGTCCTCAAGGCGGGCTGACGCCGCGCGTCACGAAGGCCGGCTGCTGGACTGCGAGCGCCTTGTCGAGGACGCGACGTTCGCTTACGTGCAGCGCGCGCCATGACGATCACCCGCCCGAGCAGCATTCTGCTCATCACCTTCGGCAGCCGTGGCGACATCCAGCCTCTTTGTCTTCTCGGCGGCGAATTGGCGCGTGCTGGCCATGCTGTGCGAGTTGTCGCCAATAGCGACTACGAACGGACCATCGTTGGCTTCGGATTGACCTTCGTCGATGTTGGTCTCGAATTCGAGAGCTTGTTTAAGTCTCCCGAATTCGATCGCGCTTTCGTCGAGCGCCGCCGGCGGCCGCACAGGCTCATTGCCGCCGTGCTCGCACAGGCCCGGCTGGTTTCGAACGGCCTACCCGACATCCTCGAACGCTGCCTTGCCGAAATCGATCGATCCGATCTCGTCGTCTATACCGTGGCGAGCAGTTTCGCGGCGGTGCTTGCTGCCGAGCGCGGCATCCCCTCGGTCCAGATCTCCTATCAGCCGAATGTGCCGACATCCCGGATCTCGGCGGTCAATCTCAGCGGTCGCGATTTCGGCCGCGCTCTCAATCGCGCCTCCTATGAGGGCATGCGCGGGTTGTCGCTGCTGACCTGGCCCGCCTTCCGCCGCTTCCGCCAGCGGACCGGTCGCGGCAGGGCACTTCGGCCTTGGACCCTGCCGGTGGCCTCGAGCCTGCGCTACTCGGAGCAGATTCACGCCTACAGCCCGGCCTTGGCCGGTGAGGACTTCGTTGCCACGCAGGGCGCCGAAGCGATCGGGTTTTTCCTGCGCGAGGTCGACCCGGCTGCGCGTTTGCCCGAGGCCGTCGAAGCCTTTCTCGCGGCGGGTCCGCCCCCGGTCTATGTGGGCTTCGGATCGATGCTTTGGGGAGCCGAACGCAACACGCGGACCGTGCTGCAGGCGCTGGCATTGTGGGGCGGGCGGGCCATCGTTTCGACGGGAGGGGGCGGCCTCTCGCGCCCGGCCGAGATTCCGCCGAACGTGCTGGTCGTCGGCGGCATCGATCATACGCTCTTGTTCCCCCGCCTCGCCGCGGCAATCCACCATGGCGGCGCGGGCACGACCGCGCAGGCATTGCGCTGTGGCTTGCCCTGCGTGATCCTTCCGGTCGCTTCGGATCAATTGTTCTGGGGACGCCGCGTCGCTGCGCTGGGGGCTGGCGAGGCACCGATCCCGATCACCAAGGTGACCCCGGATCAACTCGCCCAGCGTATCGCCAAGGCGGCGACCGATGGTGCTCTGCACATGTCCGCCGAGGCGATCGGCGCCCGGTTGCGCGCAGAACCTGGATTGAAAGCCGCCATCGCTTGCATCGAAGCATTGCTTGCCAAGCGAACGCGAGACAACACGGAACGGCTGTAGGTCAAACTCTCGGGTGGCTGCCCTAGAAGGCAAATGCCGCAGGCTGGTGCTACGCGGCTTGCGCCTCTTCGGGCGTCGATCCGTCAGGCCGGCATGCGGGCAGGCGGATCAGCACGATGGTGCCGTAGCCTTCGTCCGAGCGGATGCGCAGGCCACCGCCATGCAGTTCGGCCGTCGAGCGTGCGATGGCGAGGCCGAGCCCGGACCCCTTGTAGCTGCGCGTCAGGTTGTTCTCGACCTGCTCGAAGGGGCGGCCAAGCTTTCCGAGCGCCGCTTTCGGGATGCCGATCCCGGAATCTCCGACATAGAGATGGACAAAGTCGCCGCACGGCCTGGCGCGCAGTTGGACGCGGCCGCCGCGGGGCGTGAATTTCACGGCGTTCTGCAGGATGTTGCCTAGAATCTGTTGGAGACCCCGCTCGTCAGCGAGGAGTTCCAACCCCGAGCGAAGATCGATCTCGATGGAGAGTGCCTTGCTGCGCGCCTGCTCGGCGACGAGCTTCAGCGCATTCTGCACGGCTGCCTCGGTTGCGATCGGGCGGCGATTCAGGGCGATGCGGCCCGCTTCGATTCGTGCCATGTGCAGGATGTCGTCGATCACGGACAGCAGATAGGTGCCGCTGTCGCAGATATCGCCGCAATATTCGCGATAGCGCGGATCCCCGAGCTCACCATAGACTTGGTTCTGCATCAGGTCCGCGAAGCCCATGATGGCATTGAGCGGCGTGCGCAGTTCGTGGCTCATGTTGGCGAGGAATTCGGATTTCGCCTGATTTGCGATCTCCGCTCGTGCCTTCTCGTCGAGATGACGTTCGGCGAGGTCGGCATATTGCTGCGTCTGCAATTCGAGCGTCCGCCGGGAATGCTTGAGGTCTTTGACGGTTGCGATCAACTCGCGTTCCGAAGCCTGCAGCTTTTCCTGATTGCGCTTCAGGCTGGTGATGTCGGTGCCGACCGAAACATAGCCACCGTCCTTCGTACGGCGTTCGCTGACCTGCAGCCAGCGCCCATCGTTCAGTTCGACCTCGAAGGTCCGAGCCCGGGCGCCTTCGGGTCCCTTCTCGGGCATTTCGCGGCGGATGGGCGGGAGCGCACCACGTCCCATGATCTCGTCGTAGCGGCGGCCGGGCCCCGCGTCCTCGGATGACAGCGCATGCAGGTTGCGGAATTTCGAGTTGCACAGAACCAGCCGGTTCGTGTCGTCCCAGAGCACGAAGGCTTCCGAAATCGCCTCGACTGCATCGCGCAGGCGCATATCGGCCGTCGCCGTCGTCTGCGCGAGCAGGCGCTGCTCCGTCACGTCGACCGCGATCCCGACGAGGTGGCGACCGCCATCCGCTTGATCGTTAACGATCTCGGCGCGCGTCCGCAGCCAGACCCAGTCGCCGTTCGCAGCGCGAATCCGGAATTCGTGATCGACGTTGGTCGGGTTGACTGCGAGCTGCCGGGCGAGACCGTAGAGATCGCCATCTTCCTGATGGATCAGGGCATTGATGTCGCGGAACGACAGCAGGTCGCTTTCCGGCGTGTAGCCGAGCAGCGCGTACATCGAATCCGACCAGAAGATCGTGCCGCGCGCGATGTCCCAGTCCCATAGCCCGCAACGACCGCGGTTGAGCACCTTGTCGAGCCGGTTCCGGACCTGATCGCAGATCCGGTCGGCCGCGCTGGCACGATGGGTCTGGCGCATGTACCCGATACCGGTGCCGACCACGACCACGGCGGTGGCAAAGAGCAGGATCCCCTGGTTGCGCAAACGCAGCCACCAGCCGGCCACGATGTCGGAAACGGGTTGCAGAACGGCGACCTGTCCCTGGCCATCGCGAAGGCGATGGACCGCGACGACGCTGTCCGTGCCGTCGGCGAGCCTCAAGGTCATCGCGCCTGCCGCTTCGCCGAACGTGCTGACCGGCTGATCTTCTCCGATATGCCCGGTCAGGGTGCCGGTGATCCCCGATCCGGCGGGGTGCGCCACCAGGATTTGATCGTCGCTGCCCACGACGAGAATACGGCGCCCGCGCTTCGTCCCCGAAGGGAGCAGGGTTTCCAGGCGGCTCGCCGTCGCCGCTCCGGATTTGCCGTCGAACTCGCTCTCGTCGAGGATGGCCGCGACGAGACGCGCGACGGTCTCGACCTCGGTGCGGGCCTTGTTCACGATCTCGTCGTGTTGTGCGGTCAGGTGGAGCCCGGCAACGCCGAAGAGGCACAGCAGGAAGCTCGCGAGCAAGCCGGGGACCGCATAGCGCAGCCAGGTTTCCGCGCGGATCGAACGCAGCCGAGCAGCGCTGCGCGGATGGTGGATTCCGAGGATCGTATCGGCGCGCGCGCGCACCGCCAAGGAAGCGGAATCCGCCTCCGGCATGTCACACCTCTTATGTCCGATTAATGCGCTCGGTCGGCCACCCCACGCCCCGACCCGAATCGCTCGATGCATTGAGCATCGGCGCGGAGATTTTGTCCACGATTTTCGTAAAGGGTCGCGTTGACTCTCAGATTGTGTTGCGACTCGAGCAGAGAATCGGTGAATGGAATCAATGCCTGCAAAATCAATCGCTTGACTCGTTTCCCAGGCACCGCGCCACGATGTCGGCCGAGTCGCGCGAAAGGCCCGGTACAACTTTTATGACCTGTAGAGCGGACCGAGCTGCTTCCCGTCGAACCGGCTCCAAATTCCGCCAGGATCCGAAGGCGGTGAGCAGGCGCGCGGCGATCTGCGAATTCATGCTGTCGAGCGCCGTGACGGTCTCGGCAAGGAGCTTGTAGCCCTCGCCATCGGCCCGGTTGAACTGGCTCGGATTGGCCAAGCTGAAGGTTCCGACGAGGGAGCGGACGCGGTTCGGGTTGGCGAGCGCGAAGGCCGGATGGGCCTGGAGCGAGCGGATGCGGGCAACGGTTCCAGCTTCAGGGATCGTCGCCTGGAGCGCGAACCACTTGTCGAGCGCGAGCGGTTCGGCGCGATAGCTTTCGGCGAAATCGGCCAACGCCTTTTCGCGCGGCTCGCCCGGAATCTGGGACAGCACGCCAAGCGCCGCGAGACGGTCGGTCATGTTGGTCGCGGCATCGAACTGCGCGCGCGCCAAGTCTCCGCCGAGGGTCGGATCGGCCGCAGCGATCAGATCGAGCGCGGTGTTCCGTAGGGAGCGCCGGCCCGCAGAGGCCGCGTCGGGGCTGTAGGCGGCATCCGTCTCCTCGCCCAAGGCTGCGTGCAGCGCCACGAGCCGGGTCTTGAGCACCGAACCGAGGATGCGGCGCAGTCCCTGTCGCGCCGCGAGGATCGCATCCGGATCGATGTCGGCGCCGATCTCCGTCGCGATGTCGCCCTCGCTCGGCAGGCTCAAGACGAGCGCGGCGAAGGCGGGGTCGCGTTCGCCTTCGCGATCGAGACATTCCGCGAGCGCCGCGCCCAAGGCCTTCGGCCGGGTCTCGTCGGCATCGGACGATGCCCGGATCTGCGCGAGCATGATCCGCATCGCGACGCGCTGGCTCGCCTCCCATCGATTGAAGGCGTCGCTATCCCGGCGCAGCAGCATGAGCGCTTCCGCATCGCTCAGATCGAGTTCGATCCGCACCGGCGCCGAGAAGTCGCGCAACAGCGAGGGCACGGGGGGAGCCTCGACCTGCGTGAAGGTCAGGCTGTCCTTTGCCGTGGCGAGCACGAAGACGCCGTTGTCGATCCTGTCGCAGGAGGCTCGGTCCAGCGTACCAGGCTCCCCGACGAGCTCGAGGGCGATGGGGATCACGAGCGGCGGCGCATCCGCTCCGGCTCCCGGCCGTGATTGTTCGAAATCGAGCCGATAGGTCTTGGAGCCTGCATCGTATTGAGCGCGTACGGCCAGTCGCGGCGTGCCCGGCCGCTCGTACCATTGCGCGAATTGCGCAAGATCCCGGCCGGATTCCGCGGCGAACGCGGCCAGGAAATCCTCGACGGTTGCCGCCCGCCCGTCATTGTCCGCGAAATACCGGTCCATGCCGGCCCGAAACGTCTCGGGTCCGAGCAGTGTCTTCAACATCCGCACGATCTCGGCGCCCTTCTCGTAGACGGTCGCCGTGTAGAAGTTGTTGATCTCGGCATATTGCTTGGGCCGCACCGGATGGGCCAGCGGGCCGGCATCCTCGGGAAATTGCCGCGCCCGCAACACCTTGACCTCGCTGATGCGATGCACGGCGCGAGAGCGCATGTCGGACGAGAATTCCTGGTCGCGGAAGACGGTCAGCCCTTCCTTGAGGCAGAGCTGAAACCAGTCTCGGCAGGTGACGCGATTGCCGGACCAATTGTGAAAATACTCGTGGGCGATGATCGCCTCGATATTCGCGTAATCCTGGTCCGTCGCCGTTTCGGGCGAGGCCAGAACATATTTGTCGTTGAAGATGTTGAGGCCCTTGTTCTCCATCGCGCCCATGTTGAAGTCGGACACGGCCACCACGTTGAAGACATCGAGATCGTAAGGCCGCCCGAAGGCCTGCTCGTCCCAGGCCATCGCGCGCAGGACGGCATCGAGTGCGTATTCGGCGCGGGCCTCCTTGCCCGGCTCGACATAAACCGACACCGCGACCTCGCGTCCCTCCATCGTCGTGAAGGAGCGCGAGACCCTGCCGAGACGTCCGCCGACCAGCGCGAAGAGATAGGCGGGCTTCGGATGTGGATCGTGCCAGAGCGCGTAATGCCGGTCCGTACCGGAGATTTCTCCGGCCTCGACCAGGTTGCCGTTTCCGAGCAGCACGGGCGCTTCGTCGCGATCTGCCTCGATCCGGGTCGTGTAGACCGACATTACGTCGGGGCGGTCGAGGAAATAGGTGATCCGCCGGAAGCCGTCGGCCTCGCATTGCGTGCAATAGACGCCGCTCGAGCGATACAGGCCCATCAGCCTGGTATTGGCGCTCGGATCGAGCTGCGTCTCGATGGTGAGTGTGAATGGCCGTTGCGGGAGTGTTTCCAGCGTCAGGGACGAAGGCGTCGCCGCGTAGTCCTGCGGATCGAGCGGGGATCCATCGAGTACGAGTGCAAGCAATGTGAGGTCATCGCCGTCGAGCACGAGTGGCCCGCCCTCAGGGGCCGCGGGGTTCGGCCGGAACGCCAATTCGGCAATGACGCGAGATTCGTGGGGGCTGAGCCGAATGTCGAGCCCGACGCGATCGACCAAATAGGGGCTTGGGCGATAATCTTCGAGGCGGACGGTCTGCGGAGTTTCGGTGCCCATGTCGCTCAGTTCGGCTGCTCGGAATTCGGCCCGTTCTGCTCCCGACGGCGAGGTTGCGCAACGCGCCGGCACCTGAGCGTCCTGCCGTCATCGGATCAAATGCGTGCTCGGCGTCACAACGAACGGGTCCGCACTGGCCGAATGGCCGCGTCCCTCAACTGGATTAAGACCCTGCCGAGCGAACGGCGTACCCTCCGGGGCTCCTGACGGAGCTTGTCATGCGCTGGGAGTTTCGGGCCGCCCCGCTGTTCGCGGCACTCGCCTTATCGGCGATCGAATTCGGCCGCACGGAGGACCGCGCCGCCATTCTGCCGGTGCCCTGCGTGACCGAGAAATCGGACCCGGGTGGCGAAAGGCTCAAGTGTCCCCCGACACACTGCCGTTGACCGTCATGGCCGAATGAAGCCCGGCAGCCGCGTCGCAGCCTCGTTGGGGCGCGCTGTCGTCGTCAATGCGTTGAAGCGGGGCCGCCAAGACCCAGATAGCACTCGGTCAAACGGCTTTCGGAAAATGCCATGAAATACCTGCACACGATGGTCCGCGTCGCGGACCTTGCCAGCTCGCTCGACTTCTACGTGAACGTATTCGGACTGAAGGAAACCCGCCGCATCGACAGCGAGAAGGGGCGCTTCACGCTGATCTATCTCGCTGCCCCGGCCGATGTCGGCCAGGCCGAAGCGGAGCGAGCGCCGGAACTCGAACTGACGCATAACTGGGACCCGGAAACCTATTCGGGCGGGCGCAATTTCGGGCATCTCGCTTATCAGGTCGACGACATTTACGCGGTTTGCCGGCGCCTGCAGGATCATGGCGTGACCATCAACCGGCCGCCACGCGACGGACATATGGCGTTCTTCAAGTCGCCTGACGGAATCTCGATCGAACTCCTGCAGAAGGGCGAGCCGAAACCGCCGCAGGAGCCCTGGGCGTCGATGGAGAATTCCGGCACCTGGTAGAAGCGAGCGCAGGCGACCGAGCGCCCACGCATCGCCGCTGGCATCGTTCGGTCAGGTTTCGACCGCGGGTGTGATGCCGAGTTCGTCGAGCTTGGCCCGCACCGCCTCGACCGGCCGTCTGAGCCGCATGCTCATCGTGGAAGGCGGCAGGCCCTCCTGCGCCATGGTGCGGAGCGCCTGCACTGCCTCCAGGCTCCATTCTGCGCCTGTTTCCATCCGTTTCCTCCTTCGTGGCTCGGAGGCTCGAGGAAGGCAAAGCCTCCTGACCGAAAGAGGTGGAGCGAATGGCCGTTGCAGCAATATGGAGATGAAAATCTATGCATGCGCGAAAACTGGGCACAGCCAAACCCAGCATGGGTGCGTTCAGGCAAATCGCTTGACCGCAGCGTCCATGAGCCTGCATCTCCGCGCGGATCAGCCGGCCGGGCGGCCGCTTCGGACCCATCGGGTTCGGGGAGGAAAGTCCGGGCTCCATGGAAAGACGGTGCCGGATAACGTCCGGCGGGGGCGACCCCAGGGACAGTGCCACAGAGAGCAGACCGCCCTGGCATCAGGGTAAGGGTGAAAGGGTGCGGTAAGAGCGCACCGCGGACGCGGCAACGCGGACGGCATGGCAAACCCCACCGGGAGCAAAACCGAATAGGGGCGACACGCTGTTCTCCGAAAGGGGGAGGGCAGGCCGGTTCCAGGCTCGTCGCCCGGGTTGGTTGCTTGAGGCGGCCGGCAACGGCCGTCCCAGAGGAATGGCCGCCACGTTCGGGCGCCGCGAGGCGTCCGGGCCCTACAGAACCCGGCTTACAGGCCGGCTGATTTCCAACTTCCCTGCGAATTCGCGCCGGCGATTGACGCGCGATTAACCTTGCTGAGGTCTGATCGCGTCTCACCCGCCCAACGGCCAAGCTCGTTGACGAGTCGCGGAGCCCCATGTTACCCCGACGCTTCCCGCTGGCGGCGATATCAGGATCGGACGGTAATCGCAGGAGTTGCATTGCGAATGCTTGTCCGCCGACCCTCGGCCGTCCTCGTACCGGAATCGGCGAACGTTCGAGCACCCCGACCGTGCGGGGTGTCCGAACCGCGGTGCAGCATGTGTCGTTACGTTTCGGACACCATGCCGACCACGCAGGGGACCTGCCGCAGGCACGTCCGTCCGATTCCGGCGTTTTCGGACCTGGTGCAGCTTGGCGTGTGACGCGGATGAGGCGGCCTTCGACAAGTGCGGACAAGGATGGCCAGAGGCACGTTCCGGTCTTGCTGCCGGAAGTCCTGGCGCTGCTCGCGCCGAGCGGACCCGGTCTTGCCGTAGACGGCACGTTCGGGGCCGGCGGATATAGCCGTGGTCTGCTCGATACCGATCCCGACATCCGAGTGATCGCGATCGATCGCGACGCGCAGGCGATCGCCGCGGGGGCCGATCTCGTGGCGTCGTCCGATGGGCGTCTCCGGCTCTTCCAGGACTACTTCGCAGCGCTCGCAACGATCACAGAAAATGCGGGCGAGACTTTCGCCGACTGGATCGTGCTCGATATCGGCGTCTCCTCGATGCAACTCGACATGGCCGGGCGCGGATTCTCGTTCCGGCAGGACGGTCCGCTCGACATGCGCATGGGTGGCGATGGGCCGAGCGCCGCAGACATCGTCAACACGGCTGACGAAGCGCGGCTCGCCGACATCTTCTACCATTACGGCGAGGAGCGGCGCTCGCGCGCAGTCGCCCGCGCCGTCATCGAAGCGCGCCGGCGCGCGCCCATCGAGACGACGTCCCAACTTGCCGAGATCGTCGCGAGCGTGGTTCGAGCCGATCCAGGAAGCGGCATTCATCCGGCGACGCGCAGCTTCCAGGGCTTGCGGATTGCCGTGAACGACGAGCTTGGCGAACTCGTTGCCGCCTTGCACGCCGCTGAGCGCGTGCTTCGCCCAGGCGGACGGCTCGCGGTGGTGACGTTCCATTCGCTCGAGGATCGGATCGTCAAGCAGTTCTTCGCCGCACGCAGTGGCAGGACGGCGCAATCCTCGCGTCATCTGCCCGCCGATCTCGCACCTTCGGCTGCGAAGAGCTTCACCACCCTCACCAAAGGGCCGGTGCTGCCGTCGGAGGCCGAATGCGCCGTCAACCCGCGTGCGCGCTCGGCCAAGCTTCGGGCGGGCGAGCGTACTGAGGCGCCGGCACCTGAAGCACTCGAATCGCTCTGGGCGCTTGCCGCGCTGCCAGAAGTTCAGAATAGCCGCGGAGGGCCGCGCCGGTGATCCGCCTGCTCAACATCCTGGCCGTAATTTGCCTCGTCACCTCGGCGATCTATGCCTACTCGATCAAGTACGACACGCTCTATCAGGCGGGTCAGGTCTCCAAGGTAAAGAGCGCGCTGCATAAGGAGCGCCAGGCGATCGCGGTCCTGCGCGCGGAATGGCAGCTCCTTACCAGGCCGGATCGTCTCCAGGCCGCGGTGGCGCGCCATCTCGCGCTGGAGCCGATCGGGATCGAGCATCTCGCGCGCCTGTCGGACCTTCCGAACAGGCCCGATCGGGGTGACGAGATCGGTCGCCTGCTCGCCTCGACCGCGACGCCGAAGGACAAGCCGGTGGCGCGTCTGGCCGAACCCCGCACGACCGGTTCGATTTCGACCCGTACCATCAACACCCGCGCGCCGAATACCGCTTCGAGGTAGGAAGACGTGTCCGACGAGCCTTTGCACGAACCGGCCGCGCTGCATTCCGGCATCGGCCCGAAACTCGACAGGCTGCGCAAGGCGGCTCGGCTTCCGCATTGGAAGACGATGTTTCGCCTTGCCATCGAGCGGTCCTACGCGCGCGTCGGCCTGGTCGGACTCGCTTTCGCCTGCGTGTTCGGCGCGATCAGTGTCCGCCTCGTCGTGATGGCGGCGACGCCCGGCGCCGGCAGCGACGATCACCGCGTCGCCGCCGCGGCGACGACTGCGATCCGTCCGGACATCGTCGATCGCAACGGCGAGATCCTCGCGACGGATATCCGCACCGTCTCGGTCTTCGCAGAGCCGCGAAAGATCTTCGAGAAGGACGAAGCGGTCGAACTGCTCACCGCCGTCCTGCCCGAACTCAATGCCACGGATTTGCGCGCCAAGCTCGCGACCAAGAAGGGCTTCGTCTGGGTCAAGCGCGAGATCACGCCCAAACAGCAGCTCGAAATTCACCGGCTCGGCCTGCCGGGCGTCGGCTTCCTGCCGGACCACAAGCGCGTCTATCCCAACGGCACCGCCGCGGCGCATATCCTCGGCGTGACCAATCTCGACAATGTCGGCATCGCGGGAATCGAGAAATACATCGACAACCAGGGGTTGAAGGATCTCAACAGCCTCGGCTTCGTCGCCAAGCAGACCGACCTCGCGCCGCTGCAGCTCTCGGTCGACCTGCGCGCTCAGTTCGCCCTGCGCGACGAACTCGTGAAGGGCGTCGAGCACTTCAAGGCGAAGGCCGGTGCCTCGATGATCATGGACGTGAACACCGGAGAGGTGATCGCGCTCGCCTCCTACCCGGATTTCGACCCGAACGAGCCGAAGGATGCGCTCTCGGACGACCGCATCAACCGCATGAATGTCGGCGTCTACGAGATGGGTTCGACCTTCAAGGCGATGACGCTCGCGATGGCGCTCGATTCCGGCAAGTACAACGTCAACTCGACCTTCGACACCCGAGGCGGAGCGCTGAGCTGGGGCCGGCAGACGATCCACGATTATCACGCTGCCAACCGCATCATCACGATGCCGGAAGTGTTCACACATTCGTCCAATATCGGCTCGGCCAAGATGGCGCTCGGCATCGGCGTGCCCGGCCACAAGGCCTTCCTGCGCAAGATGGGCCTGCTCGACAGGCTTCGCACCGAACTGCCAGAATCCGCGGCTCCGATCGTCCCGCCGCGCTGGACCGAGATCAATACGATCACCATCGCCTTCGGCCACGGCCTCGCGGTGGCACCGCTCCAGGCTGCAGGGGCTGTGGCGGCGATCATCAATGGCGGCGAATTGCTGACGCCGACCTTCCTCAAGACGACCGAGGCGGAGGCGAGAGCCAAGGGCACCCGGGTCATCAAGCCCGAGACGAGCGAGGCGATGCGCTTCATCATGCGGCTCAACGCAACCGAGGGCTCGGCCAAGAAGGCGTCGATCCCGCTCTATTTCGTCGGCGGCAAGACCGGCACCGCCGAAAAGGTGATCGGCGGCCGCTACAATAAGAACCGGCTGTTCACGACCTTCATGGCGGCCGCGCCGATGGACAAGCCCAAATACCTGTTCGTGACCCTGATGGACGAGCCGCAGGGCCTGCCCGAGACCGGCGGCTACGCCACGGCGGCCTACAATTCGGGTTCGGTGACGGGTAAGATCATCGAGCGCGTTGCGCCGATCCTCGGCCTGCCGCCGAAGTTCGAAGCGCCCGTCAAGCCGTTCCCGCTGATGGTCAAGCTCGGCGCCTATCACGCCAACATGGTCGGCGGTCCGTGAGCAAGCTGCGATGAGCGAGACCACGCTCGGCGAGCTGTTCCCCGAGTCGCGGGAGCATGCGGAGAGCAAGACGGCCATTGCTGGCCTCACCGCCGACAGCCGCCGGGTCGTGCCCGGCGGTGTCTTCGTTGCGGTCCCAGGTACACAGGTCGACGGAAGACGTTTCGCCGCAAAGGCTGCCGAGGCCGGCGCAGTCGCTGTGATAGGCGAGGGGGACCGTCCCGACGAACTTTTCGCTGGCACCGCGTGGGTCCCGGTCGCCGATGCGCGCCGGGCGCTGGCGCTTGCCGCCGCGCGCTTTGCCGGCGCACAGCCGCAGACCATCGTCGCGGTGACCGGGACCAGCGGCAAAAGCTCCGTCGCCGACTTCGTCCGCCAGATCCTCTCGGCCATGGGGCGCCAATCCGCGAGCCTCGGCACGGTCGGCATCGTCACCGATCGGGGCGCGGAATACGGCTCGCTGACGACGCCCGATCCGGTCACGCTCCACCAGACCCTGGCGCGGCTCGCGGGTGACGGCATCACCGAGCTCGCGATGGAGGCCTCCTCCCACGGCATCGAGCAGAGAAGGCTGGACGGCGTCGTGTTGACGGCGGCCGGCTTCACCAATCTCGGCCGCGATCATCTCGACTACCATCCGACCATCGAAGCCTATCTCGAGGCGAAGCTACGACTCTTCACGACACTTCTGCCGAAGGGCAGGCCGGCTGTCGTGAATTCGGATGGGGCCTATGCCGATCGCGTGATCGCGGTCGCCTCGGCTGCCGGCCATGACGTCCGCACCACCGGCGCTGCCGGACAACACATCCGCCTGCTCGGTGCGCGCACGGAAGGATTCGCCCAGGCTCTGACCCTCGATGCTCCGGGCAGGACGGGACGGCGCGAGTATCGCGTCGCCCTGCCGCTCGTCGGCGCCTTCCAGGTCGAGAACGCCCTGCTCGCGGCCGGCCTGGTCCTCGCGACTCCGGCAGGTGCGGCAAACCCGGAGGCGGTGTTCGCTGCGCTCGAAAGTCTGACGGGCGTACCGGGCCGCATGGAGAGGGTCGGCGAGTCGAATGGGGCGCTCTGCCTCGTCGACTACGCGCACAAGCCGGAAGCGCTCGAACATGTGCTCGGGGCCCTGCGCCCCTTCGCGTCTCGCCGACTCGTCCTCGTTTTCGGCTGCGGCGGCGACCGCGACCGCGGCAAGCGGCCGATCATGGGCGCGATTGCCGAGCGCCTTGCCGACCGCGTCATCGTCACGGACGACAATCCTCGCTCCGAGCGGCCGGCCGAGATCCGGTCCGCGATCCTTGCCGCGGCACCTGGCGCCGAAGAGATCGGCGATCGTGCCGAGGCGATCCGGGCGGCTGTCCGCGGCCTCCAGCCGGGCGATGTCCTGGTCGTCGCCGGCAAGGGCCATGAAACCGGCCAGATCGTGGGTGATCGCGTGCTTCCCTTCTCGGATCACGACGCCTTGCGCGCGGCCATCGCGGAGCGGCAGGGATGATGCCGCATCAGCCACTCGCCTGATCGGAGTTCGCATGACGTCGACGCCACTCTGGACCACGGAATCTCTCGAGGCGGCGACCGGCGGCCAGCTGCTCGGTGATTCGCGCACGATCACCGGCGCCTCGATCGATACGCGCACGCTGCAGCCCGGCGACCTGTTCTTCGCCATTCGCGGGGAGGCCCGGGACGGTCACGATTTCGTGAGCGCGGCACTAGAAAAAGGTGCCGGCGCGGCCGTTGTCAGCCAGAGCCGGGCGCAGGAATTTTCTGGAACCGGCCCGGTCCTGGCAGTGCCGGAACGCGGCGAGGATGCAGTGCTCGAAGCGATGCGATCGCTCGGCCGTGCCGCGCGCGATCGAACCCGTGCTGCGATCGTCGCGGTGACAGGGTCGGTCGGTAAGACGGGCACTAAGGAAGCCCTGCGTCACGTGCTGTCTGCGCAAGGCGCGACGCACGCCTCGATCGCTTCGTACAACAACCATTGGGGCGTGCCGCTCACCCTCTCGCGCATGCCCGAGGCGTCGCGTTTCGGCGTGTTCGAGATCGGCATGAACCATGGCGGCGAGATCGTGCCGCTGACCGCACAGGTCCGGCCGCATGTCGCGCTGATCACCACGGTCGAGCCCGTTCATATCGAGCATTTCCGTTCGCTCTCGGCCATTGCGGACGCGAAGGGCGAGATCTTCTCGGGGCTCGAGCCCGGTGGCGTCGCCATCATCAACCGCGACAACCCGAATTACGAGCGCCTGCTCGCGCATGCCCGCGCCTCGCGGGCAGGGCGGGTCCTCACCTTCGGAGAGCATCCCGAAGCGGATATCCGAGCGAATCGCATCATCACCCGGCCCGACCTTTCGGTGGTCGATGCAAGCGTGCTCGGCGTTCCGCTCGCCTTCCAGCTCGGCACGCCGGGCCGCCATGTCGCGATGAACGCGCTCGGCGTGCTCGCCGTCGTCCACGCGCTCGGCGCGGATCTGGCGCGGGCCGCCGTCTCCCTCGCGGGGCTGAAGCCCCCGGTCGGTCGCGGCGAGCGTACGGCCTTGCGGATCGGTGAGGGCGAGGCCTTCCTCGTCGATGAAAGCTACAACGCCAATCCGGCCTCGATCCGCGCCGCGCTTTCGACGCTTGCCGGCATCGAGACCACGGGCCGCGGGCGCCGGATCGCGGTGCTCGGCGACATGCTCGAACTCGGCGCTTCTGCGGAAACGCGCCACCGCGAACTGGCCGAGGCCGTGCGCGCGAATGGCATCGATCTCGTCTTCACCGCCGGCCCGCTGATGCGCCATCTGTTCGAGGCGCTGCCCGTTGCGACGCGCGGCGTCGCGGCGGCGACGTCAGTCGATCTCGTCGAACCTGTCCTGTCGGTCCTGCGTCCGGGTGATGCGGTGATGGTCAAGGGCTCGAACTCGATCCGCATGGGCCGGATTGTCGAGGCGGTCAAAGCCCGCTACGCGACTGCCGATGAATCGCGCGAGGCGCCGCGCAAAGCGACGCCTTGATTGCGTAAGGCAAGGTTGCGGGGTCCCGCGATCGGTCCTTCACCCTCCGCGAGGCCTCGCGCCGAACGGCATCTCCACGCGAAGACGGCCGCGGCGAACGAATCCCATGTTCTATCTACTCTCGGATCTCAGCGGCACGTTCACGCCGCTCAACGTCTTCCGCTACATCACCTTCCGCACCGGCGGCGCGCTGTTCACGGCGGGCCTTTTCGTGTTCTGGTTCGGGCCGTGGATCATCTCGCTGTTGCGCCTGCGTCAGGGCAAGGGCCAGCCGATCCGTGAGGACGGCCCGGCGACGCATCTGACGAAACGCGGCACGCCGACCATGGGCGGCCTGATGATCCTCGCGGGCTTCCTCGTCGCCGTGCTGCTCTGGGCCAATCCAGCCAACCACTATGTCTGGGTGACGGTCGCCGTGACGATCGGCTTCGGCGCGATCGGGTTCTACGACGACTACCTCAAGGTGACGAAGCAGTCGCATCTTGGGTTCTCCGGCAAGTTCCGCCTGCTGCTCGAGGCGGCGATCGCCGGTGCGGCCTGCCTGCTGATCTCGGCCTACGCACCTGCCGGCCTCCAGAACGCCCTGGCCTTCCCAGTCTTCAAGGATGCTTTGCTCAATCTCGGCTGGTTCTACGCGCCCTTCGCGGCCTTGGTGATCGTCGGGGCCGGCAATGCGGTGAACATCACCGACGGCCTAGACGGCTTGGCGATCGTGCCGGTCATGATCGCCTGCGCGACCTTCGGCTTCATCGCCTATCTCGTCGGCAATTCCTTCACCGCGGGCTACCTGCAGGTGAATTACGTGCGCGATGCCGGCGAGCTCGCGGTGGTCTGCGGCGCGGTGATCGGCGCCGGCCTCGGCTTCCTGTGGTTCAACGCGCCGCCGGCCCAGATCTTCATGGGCGATACCGGCTCCCTCGCGCTCGGCGGCCTGCTCGGCACCGTCGCGGTCGCGACCAAGCACGAGATCGTCCTCGCCATCGTCGGCGGCCTGTTCGTCCTGGAGATCATGTCGGTGATCATCCAGGTCGCCTCGTTCAAGATGACCGGCAAGCGCGTCTTCCGGATGGCGCCGATCCACCACCATTTCGAGCAGAAGGGCTGGAAAGAGGCGCAGGTCGTGATCCGCTTCTGGATCATCGCCGTGATCCTGGCCCTTGCCGGCCTCGCCACGCTGAAGCTGCGTTGAGTTTTGATGGTAGAGGCTGGAATCCGGCCCCTCCCGCCCACACCCTCATCCTGAGGTGCCCGCGCCAGCGGGCCTCGAAGGAGCCCTCCAGTGATCGCATTGGTATCCGGAGGCCTCCTTCGAGGCCTGCGCTCCGCTTCGGCACCTCAGGATGAGGGCGAGGGTGGGGCGGGTGCCGCCTGATAGATCGAGTCGCGCATGACCCCCGTCACCTCCTTTTCCGGCAAGAAGGTCGCGCTGTTCGGCCTTGGCGGCTCCGGCCTCGCAACCGTACGGGCGCTACTGGCGGGCGGTGCCGATGTGCTGGCCTGGGATGACAGCCCGGAAAGCGTGGCACGCGCGCAAGGGCGAGCTTTACTGCCGCGAGCGCGCGCGGCTTGCCCCCCATGCCCCCTTCGTCGCGATCACCGGCACGAACGGCAAATCGACCACCACGGCCCTGATCGCGCACATCCTGCGCGAGGCCGGCGAAGACGTGCAGATGGGCGGCAATATCGGCACAGCGATCCTGTCGCTGGAGCCGCCTTCGAACGAGCGGGTGCATGTCATCGAGTTGTCGACCTTCCAGATCGATCTGACACCATCGCTGAACCCGACAATCGGCATTCTCCTCAACCTCACGCCGGATCACCTCGACCGGCACGGGACGATGGAGAATTACGCCGCGATCAAGGA
The DNA here is from genome assembly GCA_044227265.1 of Methylobacterium sp. Classification (GTDB taxonomy): domain Bacteria; phylum Pseudomonadota; class Alphaproteobacteria; order Rhizobiales; family Beijerinckiaceae; genus Methylobacterium. Next base: position 75,809 of record JBGAFL010000002.1, on the reverse strand, counting down.
GCGGCTGATCCAGTCGTCGGACCTTGCCGTGATCGGTGTCGACGATGCCTATTGCCGGGCGATTGCAGAGCGCCGTACGGGCAGCACGGTGCGCATCCATGTCGATCGCCCGGGCATCGAGGAGCCGCTGGCCGACATCCTGGCACGCGATGGCCGGGTGATCGGCGAGCGCGGAGCGATCCTCGCGCGCCTGGACGGGATCGGTAGCCTGCGCGGTGCCCATAATTGGCAGAACGCGGCTGTCGCAACGGCGGTCGCCAGGGCGTTCGGAATCGAGGGCGAGGCGCTGGCTCGGGCGCTCGCGAACTTCCCCGGCCTGCCCCACCGGATGGAGCAGATCGCGCAAAAGGGCCGCGTACTCTTCGTCAACGATTCCAAAGCCACCAACGCCGATTCGACCGAGAAGGCGCTCACCGCCTTCCACGACATCCACTGGATCGTCGGCGGCAAGGCCAAGGAGGGCGGCATCGCCCCTCTGGAGCCCCTCTTCGACCGGGTCGCCCATGCCTATCTGATCGGCGCGTCGAGCGAGGCTTTCGCGAAGACGCTTGAGGGCCGCGTGCCCTATACGGCTTGCGAGACGCTCAAGGTCGCAACCGCGAAGGCGGCGGCGGATGCGGCCGCCTCAACAGCGCCGGAGCCCGTCGTCCTGCTGTCGCCGGCCTGCGCCTCCTACGATCAGTTCAAGAATTTCGAGGTCCGCGGCGACCGTTTTCGCATACTAGTCTTGGCGTTAGACTAAGGCGCGTCGGGTCGAAACCCTGCAACACGGATACCGAGATCGCTGTCATCTTTGCGGAGATCCCGCCGACAGAGCGGGCGGCCTCGTTCAAGTACTTCGACATGATACCAGTGACTACGCTCTTTTCTTCGGTCGAGTTCCGGATCGAGGCGAGCACGCCGACAACGCCGTTCGCCCACGATCGTATCACCCGTCCATTCGCACTTCGCTTTACGGTCCGTTCTGAGTGCCTGGAATGCCTAACAGGCTGTTGAAAAAGGGTCCCGGACGGCTTTGAGGATAGCCTCGTCACCGAGATGGTACTCGAATTCGATCGTGATGGAGCCGTCGTCCTGAAGCTCTGCGGAGCCTGCGCCTGAGACTTCATCCATCTCGTCGAAGCCAGCCCAGGTGAAGCCGATCTCGTCGGGTCCGTAATCGATGTCGAGGCTTGCCTGGAAGGCCCCGAAAGCGATCTCGCCCGATCCGTTCGCTCGGACCAGGAAGCTTGCCGGGCCGCAGAGGTCGAGATGGGCGCGATCCCACAGATCGGCCTCGACGATGCGCCAGCGTCCGATCAGACGATGGTGCTTTCTCGTCATGCCGAGGCCTGGGCCAGGAGCCTCGGCAGGCGGATGAGATTGTAGGCAGCGAGCCCGATGGTGAAGGCGGCTCCCACGCGAGCCTGTCCGCGCAGCTTGACCTTGGCGAGACCTGCCGCGGCCTTGAGCCAGCCGAACACCTCCTCGATGCGTTTGCGGCAGCGCTGACTGATCTCGTAGCCGGGATGGCGCGTGGTCCGCTTGTCGATCGCCGTCACGCGCGGCTTGCCGGTCTTGCTGAGATGACCGTCGACGGCGACGTGCGGGGTGACCTTGCGCGCGCGCAGCGCACCGATGAAGTCCCGCACGTCGTAGGCCTTGTCCGCCCCGAGCGTGACCCGCCGCTGCCCTCGTCGACGGTCCAGCATGGCCAGCGCCGCCTCGCGCTCGGCCGTCCCGGTGGCCTGGGTCAGGGCGCCCTCGACCACCAGGCCATGGCGATTCTCCATCAGGGCATGCCCGGCATAGCAGAGCTTGGCCGGTTGGCCGTCGGCCTTCTTGTAGAGCCGCGCTTCGGGATCGGTCGTGCTCTGATGGGTCTCGTTGGAGCGCTTCTCCTTGTGGAAGCCGCGCTCCGCGTTGCGGCCCGGCCCGTCCGGATCGTTGTCCTGCCCATCCTTGCGCCGGAAGCTCTTGATCGACGCCCAAGCCTCGATCAGCGTGCCGTCGACCGAAAAGTGATCCGACGAGATCAGCCGCTTCACACGCGGCTGCGCCAGAACCGACCGAAGGAACTTGGCCGCGATCTCGCCCTCCAACAGGCGGTCCCGGTTCTTCGAGAAGCTCGAATGATCGAAGGCAGGCTCGTCCACCCCGAGCCCCACGAACCAGCGAAACAACAGATCGAACTCGATCCGCTCCGCCAAGAGCCGCTCCGACCGGATACCGTAGAAGGCCTGGAGCAGCATGGCGCGCAAAAGGCGCTCGGGAGGGATCGAGGGCCGGCCCAGGCGGGGCGGATACAGCGCCGCGAAATCCCCGCTCAGATCACTCAGGGCCGCGTTCGCGATCGCGCGGATCGTCCGCAGCGGGTGATCCGGACGAACCCGCGCCTCAAGGTCCAGATACGAAAACAGCGATCCTGATCGCTCGTCAGAACCCCGCATGGCAGCCTCCAAACCAAAGAGACTGAATCACTCAAACTCGTAATCCGCCAGCGACTTCTTCAACAGCCTGCTAAATCCGGGCACCGGCAAGGAAGACTTTCTCGCGCAGCATTCATCTCAAGGCCGACATGACGAAACACGCGTCGCCGAACCATTTGGCTGCGCGGTCGAGATGGTCGTTCGCACTCCGCAGACGCCAAGGGTTCTGCGTACTCCTGTATAGGCCGCCAGAGTTATATGCGGCTGCTACAAGAATTGGATCAGTTCCGGTCCTCGATGTGCGTGTGCGGATCTCCGCAGTTCCAATATCGACATTCGGGTCTCCATCGTAGAGCGGGTTCTGGCTTGGTCGCCGCGCAGGTTCCTGCTCGATGTATGGGGCGATCGCAAAGGGATCTGGATAACCGAGTCCTACGCGGCGGATCACATCTCGTGCCGTCGTCGCAAGGGTTTGCATCGGCCCCGCACTGTAATCGCCAAACGTGTTTGGCGTGACATCCTTCACTTCGACATGCGGTTCCCAGCGGAACGTCTTCGGTCCAGTGAAGTGCTCATTACGTGCGAACGCGGTCTCTGTCGCGATTGTCATCACGATGAGTTCCGGGGAGATGGTATGATCGATTGAGGCCTTATGGATGGCTGGTCCATAGAGATCGAGGATGAGTTGGCAGGTGGTGGGTGCCCCAGGTGTCCTGAGAGGCCTGTTTTCTGCGGACCGGAGATAGACGCCCTCGTCGTCGTGACGCCATTCCTGTCCGCTAAACATTGAATGCCAGGAGGTAGACCCAGGTTTCGGCGTAGTCGACCAATCCAGCCCCGCGCCTAATGCCAGACCCGTAATCGCAGGTCTTGCAGGCTCGTCGGAACGCAAGGACGGCGCTGGGGGAGTTCCCGTCCAACGATTGATTGCTGCGGAAACGTTGTCGAACCAGCTCTTGTCTCCGCCATCCGGCAGATCTCCGTCCATGAGATCGCCAATCTTCAGGCCTGCTAACTGCAGGTGGGGCGTCTCGAACCCCAACCGTTCCAGCCCATACCGCGCACCGATGTCGTGCATGGCCTTCCAAGTGGCATCTGGAAGATCCCAAGTCCAATTGCCGCCAACAAATCCAACGATATCTACTGCCAGTCCATACTGGTGATAGCTTTCCCAAGCTTTTGCAAATGTGACCTTATTGCCTGGTCTCGTACGGCCCTGTTCGTAAAGATATCGCTGCCGCTCTGGTGGTCGCCATGCTTCGAACACGCGCAACGGAAGGCCCGCTGCGCCTAGATCCACTATAACCTTGGCTACACGACTGCGCACATTAGGGTGTAGGAAATCAAGATCGCGATTTGGCGTTTCTAGGGACATGCTGCCTCACGAAAATCTGCGAATCAAGATTATTTGCATTATAAGTCACTTTTCTCCGTAAAAACAATATTTATCAAAAATTTGTGCGATGCAAAAAAAGTACTATTTGAATATAAAATCTAAAATGTAATTACACTTGATAATGCTTAAATATAAATTAGTATTATCATATAATTCTACAGATATGAGATTTTAATTGTGTAAATATTTATCGTATATTGTTGTCTGCATGTAATTTTGCAAATTACGAAGCGCGACCGAACCAGTGAGCGAAAATCATGACGCAGCAGAATTGAACAAGGATTTAGCCGATACTCACTTGGTTTCTCTCCTCTAATGTATTTTACGAATTATTCTAATCGATGTGGAAAAGTATTCTATAAACGCTGATCACTACTCGCCCAGACGTTTGAGCTATAAAGTTATCGAGGTGAATGCGACGCGGTGTGATGGTCGGTCCTCACCCGGTCAGGAGCGCCGCCAAGCTCCAATATGCCGAGCACGACGTCTCAAAAGGATAGGTCGCCAACAATATCGTCGACAAGAAGGGGGCCACAGTCCTGGTTGCGCGGACCTCAGTTCACCGCATTCCACGACATCAACTGGGTCGCCGGCGGCAAGGCCGAGGATGGCGGCATCGCGCCGCTCTTCGAACGGGTCGCCCATGCCCATCTGATCTGCGCCTTGGGCGAGGCCTTCGCGAAGACGCTCGCGGGGCGGGTGCCCCATTCAGCGCGCGAGACACTCGATGCTGCGACCGCCAAGGCTGCCGCATTAATTGCACTAGCAGGTTGCTGAAAAAGTCTCAGCCGCTTGTCCGACGTCCTATATTTTGTGTGTCATCCCTATGGCGCCACCCATATAATGTAGGCCGGCTCGTCAGTTTCTGCATTCAGCGGACTTTTTCAGCAACCTGCTAGAGCCCGTCGTCTTGCTCTCGCCGGCCTGCGCCTCCTACGACCAGTTCAAGAATTTCGAGGTCCGCGGCGATCGCTTTCGCGACCTCGTCCGATTGCTTTTCCGATTGCTTTAGCGCGCCAGCACCTGTGCTGCATGGCGTGTCGTGGCGACGGCGTCCGAGACCTGCACGACGGCGGCCGAGATCGCGCCGACATTCTCGGAAATCGCGCCGACGGCGCGCGCCGCGTCCTGCATGTTGATCGACATGTCGCGGGTGACCGCACTTTGCTCTTCGACGGCCGCCGCCGTCGCGACGACGTGATTGCGCATTACCTCGACCGAGCCGCGGATCGAGTCGAGAGCGCCTACGACGTCGACCGAGATCGCCTGGACGCCGTTGATCTCGGTATTGATCTGCTCGGTCGCCCGTGCGGCCTGATTGGCGAGGCTCTTTACCTCCTGGGCAACGACTGCAAAGCCTCGGCCGGCTTCCCCGGCCCTGGCCGATTCGATCGTCGCGTTGAGAGCGAGCAGGTTGATCTGCGAGGCGATGGTGTTGATGAGGCCGACGATGCCGCTCATCGCGCTCGCGGCATCGGAGAGGCGCCTGGTATAGGCGCCGGCCTCGCTGACGCGCTCGAAGGCGCTGTCGGTCGCTGCGCTCGACCTGGCCATGCTCTGCGAGACCTCCGCCACCGAACCGGCGAGTTCCTCGGCTGCGGCGGCCATGGTCTGAACGCTGGTGGCGGTGGTGCGGGCGGCCTCAATCGCGGCGCCCGACCGCTCTGACGAGCGGCTGACAGCCTGGTCGATCTCACCGAAATTGCGATCGATCATCGCGCGGAGATTGGCCAGCAGCTTCACCTGGTCGGAAATGTCGATGGCGTATTTCACGACCTTGTAGGGGCGTCCCGAGGCATCGAAGATCGGGTTGTAGGACGCCTGGATCCAGATTTCGCGCCCGCCCTTGCCGACGCGCTTGTATTGCGCGGCCTGATACTGGCCTCGCTTGAGCGAAGCCCAGAACGCCGCGTATTCGGGGCTCGCGCGATAGCTAGGCTCCACGAATATCGCGTGGTGCTGACCCTTGATCTCGCTCAGGCCATATCCGACCACCGAGAGGAAATTCTCGTTTGCGTCCAGGATGAAGCCGTCGAGCGAGAAGGCGATGACGCCTTGCGATTTGCCGATCGCCGCGATCTGCCCCGCGCGATCGGCATCCTCCGCCTTCTGCTTGGTGATGTCGGTCGCGAACTTGACGATCTTGTAGGGTTTGCCGTCCCGGCCGAGCATCGGATTGTACGAGGCTTCGATCCAGATCTCCCTGCCGCCCTTGCCGATCCGCTTGAACTGGCCGGCGACGAACTCGCCGCGCCGAAGCCGCTCCCAGACATTCCGATATTCGACAGAATCCCTGTGACCGGGCTCGACGAACAGGCTGTGATGCCGCCCGACGATTTCCGGCAGTTCATAGCCGACCGTCGACAGGAAATTGCGATTCGCTTCGAGGATGTTGCCGGACAGATCGAAGGCGATCACGGCCTGAACGCGATCGAGCGCCGTGAGCTTGGCATCGCTCTCCGAGGTCTTCTTCGAGGTGAAGATCGGCATGACAAGTCCTTGAAGGGCCTTCGCGGATACCAGGAGCGATGGCGTAATTCGCCGCGCGCCCGGTCGCAGTTCTAAAAATTCAACCTGCGGTGTGCGAAGTGCTGAATTCTATGAGAGCACGGTTAAGACATGCTTGAAATTTAAGAAACAAAATGTCGCAGGGCACGAAGACGTGAATTCGAGCGCGAGCACGTTTCCAATTGCGAGAATCTTGCCGCGACGGCGTGTCGAATTCTTGCGAAAGACCGGCGGCAGATCGGAATTCTCGTTCGGGCGGGACGTCCCGACACAATGCGATAACCCTAAGGGAGCATTTACCATTCCATCCGAGGATCGCGGCTGGCCGCGGGATGCCCTCCGCGCGGTTGCACACGGGTGCCCCTCCTCATGATGTCACGCGCCGAACGCACGCCGCTCACCGAATGGTGGTGGACCGTCGATCGCGGCCTGCTCGCCGCGCTCGGCGCGCTGATGATCGCCGGCCTCGTCTTCCTGATGGGTGGGGGACCGCCGGTCGCCGAGCGGATCGGCCTGCCGACCTTCTATTTCCTGAACCGCCAGGCGATGTATCTCGTGCCGACCGTGGCGCTCATCGTCGCGGTGTCGTTCCTCTCGGTACGGCACATCCGGCGCTTCGCGCTTCTCACCTGGATCGTCGGGGTCGCACTCTGCATCCTTGCCGGAAAATTCGGGCCCGAGATCAAGGGCGCCCATCGCTGGATCCAGTTCGGGCCGGTAGGATTGCAGCCGTCCGAATTCGTGAAGCCGGCCTTCGTGGTGGTCGCCGCCTGGGCCTTCTCGGAAGGCGCGCAACGGCGCGACATGCCAGGCGGTTTCATCGCGCTGGCGCTTCTGCCGATGACGATCGTGCCGTTGATCCTCCAGCCCGATTTCGGGCAGACGATGCTCATCACCATCGTCTGGTGCACGTTGTTCTTCGTCGCCGGCCTTCACTGGTTCTGGGTGGCGGGGCTCGGCGTTGCAGGCCTCGTAGGCGTCTTTGCCGCCTACACCTTCCTGCATCACGTCCGCGAGCGTATCACCCGCTTCCTCGACAAGGATTCCGGTGACGGCTTCCAGGAATTCTGGTCGCGGGAATCCTTCACCTCGGGCGGCTGGTTCGGCACGGGTCCGGGCGAGGGCGTGGCCAAGCGCCATCTTCCCGATGCCCATACCGACTTCATCTTCTCGGTGACGGGCGAGGAATTCGGAGTGCTGGTCTGTCTAGGCCTGCTCCTGCTCTTCGCCTACATCGTGATGCGCGGCCTGAGCTTGGCTCGCCGCACCGACGACACGTTTTCGAGGCTCGCCATTACCGGTCTGACAACGCTCTTCGGCCTTCAGGCCTGCATCAACATGGCGGTGAACACGCAGCTGATGCCCGCCAAAGGCATGACCCTGCCGTTCGTCTCCTATGGCGGGTCGTCGTTGATCTCGCTCGCGCTCGGCATGGGCTTCCTCGTGGCTCTGACGCGTAAGCGCCCGCGCGTTACCCAGCTTAGCCAGCGGCCACCCGGAACGACCCCTTCGGCGGTCGGGGGAATCATGCAGTGACCGTTCTGACCCCGTTGATCCTGGTCTGCGCAGGCGGAACTGGCGGTCATCTCTTCCCGGCTGAGAGCCTGGCTCATGCCTTGAGGGCGCGCGGTGCGCGCGTTGCGCTCGCCACCGATGCGCGGGTCGATGCGATCACATCCGATTTTCCCGCCGACGAGATCGTGACGATCACCTCCGCGACGCCCTCCGGCCGCTCGCTCATGAAGCGTGCCAGCGCGATGGTGAAACTCGGGCGTGGCTTCGGAAACGCCGCGAAGACCGTACGGCGGCTCAATCCGGCCGCCGTGGTTGGTTTCGGCGGATACCCGACCGTGCCGCCGGTTCTTGCCGCCCAGATGCTGCGGGTTCCGACCATCCTTCACGAGCAGAACGCGGTGATGGGCCGCGCCAATGCCTTCCTCGCTCGTGGCGCCCGCGTAATCGCGACCGGATTTCGCGACGTGCGCGGTGTGCCGGAAAAAGCCAAGGCGCCGCGCGTCCATACCGGCAATCCGATCCGGCCCGCCGTGCTGGCCGTGGCGGCAACGCCGTATCCGGCGCTCGATGCGGAATCCAAGCTGCATCTCCTCGTCTTCGGCGGAAGCCAAGGCGCCCGCGTCATGAGCGACATCGTCCCCGGCGCGATCGAGAAGCTGCCGGCGGATCTGCGCGCGCGCCTCAACATCGTCCAGCAGGCGCGCTCGGAGGATCTCGCCAGCGTCCAGGGTATCTATGCAGGCTTGGGGCTGGCTGGCGCCGAGGTCTCGCCCTTCTTCCGCGATCTTCCGGATCGGATGGCACGCAGCCACCTCGTCGTCGCGCGCTCGGGCGCCTCCACCGTATCGGAACTCTCAGGCATCGGCCGGCCGTCGATCCTGGTGCCGCTGCCAGGCGCGCTCGATCAGGACCAGGCGGCCAATGCCGCGACTCTCGCCGGGATCGGCGCGGCCATTGCATTGCCTCAGAGTGCCTTCACACCGGACCGGCTCGCGACCGAACTCGCGGATCTGTTCGGATCGCCCGAAAAATTGACCGCGGCGGCCGGGGCGGCCAAAAGCGCCGGCATCCTCGATGCGGCCGAGCGGCTCGCGACGCTCGTGGTCGAGACGGCATCGAACGCGTGACGCGCGCCTGACATTTCAAGTTCGCGCTTCGGCGTGACCGGATTCCCGACGGACCTGATTCATGAAACTGCCCGACAAGCTCGGACCTATCCATTTCATCGGCATCGGCGGCATCGGCATGTCCGGCATCGCCGAGGTGATGAAAAATCTCGGCTATACAGTCCAGGGATCGGATGCGAGCGACAACGCCAATGTGCGCCGCCTCGCGGAGAAGGGCATCAAGACCTTCGTCGGCCATGCCGCCGAGCATGTCGAGAATGCCGCGATCGTCGTGGTCTCGACCGCGATCAAGCGCGACAATCCCGAGCTTCAGGCTGCGCGCGAGCGGCGCCTGCCGGTGGTGCGCCGGGCCGAGATGCTGGCCGAGCTGATGCGCTTCAAGTCCTGCGTCGCGATAGCCGGCACGCATGGCAAGACGACCACGACCTCGCTCGTCGCCACGTTGCTGGATGCGGGAAATCTCGATCCGACCGTGATCAATGGCGGCATCATCAACGCCTATGGCACCAATGCCCGCATGGGTGCTGGCGAATGGATGGTGGTCGAGGCCGATGAATCCGATGGCACCTTCCTCAAGCTGCCGGCCGATGTTGCGATCGTCACCAATATCGATCCCGAGCACCTCGACCATTTCGGATCGTTCGACGCGATCAAGGACGCCTTCCGCGCCTTTATCGAGAACATCCCGTTCTACGGCTTTGCCGTGATGTGCATCGACCACCCGATCGTGCAGGACCTCGTCGGCCGCATCCAGGATCGCCGTATCATCACCTATGGCGAGAACCCGCAGGCCGATGTGCGCCTTCTCGACATCGATCTGCGCGGCGGCCAGAGCCGCTTCCGCGTGATGATCCGCGATCGCCGGCCCGGCTTCAGGCTCGAGATGGAAGACCTCGTCTTGCCGATGCCGGGCAAGCACAACGCGTTGAACGCGACGGCCGCGCTCGCGGTGGCTCACGAACTCGGTGTGCCGGCCGAGGCGATCCGTAAGGCGCTCGCCGGGTTCGGCGGCGTGAAGCGGCGCTTCACTCGCACCGGCGAGTGGAACGGCGCGACGATTTTTGACGATTACGGGCACCATCCGGTCGAGATCGCGGCCGTGTTGCGTGCGGCGCGCTCCTCGACCGACAAGTCGGTGATCTCGGTGGTCCAGCCGCACCGCTACACGCGGCTGCAATCATTGTTCGACGATTTCTGCACCTGCTTCAACGATGCCGACACGGTCATCGTCGCGCCGGTCTATGCGGCCGGCGAAGCACCGATCGAGGGGTTCGACAGGGATTCGCTGGTCGCCGGCCTCAAGTCGCGCGGCCACCGCGACGCCCTTGCCCTTCAGAAGCCGGAAGACCTAGCCGGCCTCGTCGCCGAGCGTGCCAAGGACGGCGACTATGTCGTCCTGCTCGGCGCCGGCACGATCACGCAATGGGCCTATGCTCTGCCGGGTGAGTTGGCGGCTTTGAAGGGCTGATCGTGACCAGCCCGGCTGCTCAGGAGCGCACGCGATTCAGGCGAGGTCTCCGGCTTGCGCAGACGGAGGCTGAGCGGAAGCTATGGTTTCGGCTGCGCGACAGGCGGCTTTGCGGATTCAAGTTCGTGAGGCAGGAGAGCATCGGCGCATACGTTGCTGATTTCTGCTGCCGCGAGGCGAAACTGATCGTCGAGCTCGATGGCAGCCAGCATGCTGAGAGCGCGAAAGATGTCGCGCGGGATGCTTGGCTGACTGAGCGCGGCTATCGCGTCCTGCGTTTCTGGAACCCGGAAATTATGACCAACATGGTTGGTGTGTTGGACACGATCCTAGCCGCGCTTCCCCCCTCTCCCCGCACGCGGGGAGAGGACCGCGACGACCTCGTCGTCGGCGCGGTGAGCCCAAAGGGCGATGGTGAGGGGAGGTCGCCAAAAGAGTCACTTTCTGAGGGAGCCCCTCACCCTCGGCTGCCGCCTCGCTTCGCCCCCGACAAGGGGGGCTCAGCCCTCTCCCCGCGTGCGGGGAGAGGAGGATCCACGTCATGACCTTACCCGACATCACCGCCGAGATTCGCGCGGCTGCGCCGAACCTGCGCGGTCGCCTTCTCGCCAACCAGTCGCTCGCCGATCTGACCTGGTTCCGTGTCGGAGGACCGGCGCAGGTGCTGTTCAGCCCGGCCGACGAGGAGGATCTTGCTGTACTGCTCGCAGCGCTCGATCCGTCCACACCCGTCACCGTGATCGGGCTCGGCTCCAACCTGATCGTGCGCGATGGTGGCTTGCCGGGTGTGACGATCCGGCTCGGCGGAAAAGCCTTCGGTTCGGTCGAGATCGACGGCGAAAACATCAGGGCGGGCACTGCCGTGCCGGACATGCGGCTCGCCAAGAGCGCGGCCGAGGCCTCGCTCGACGGGCTTGCCTTTTACCGCGGTATTCCCGGCTCGGTCGGAGGAGCGCTGCGCATGAATGCCGGCGCGCATGGCGGCGAGACCACCGACGTTCTGATCGAAGCGCGCGGCATCGACCGGAAGGGGGCTCTGCGCACCTTCAGCCATGCCGAGATGGGTTTCTCCTATCGCCACTGTTCCGCTCCCGACGACGTGATCTTCACGAGCGCGCTGTATCGGGGCCGGCCAGGCAAGCGCGAAGAGATCGAAGCCGAGATGGATCGGGTGACGGCGGCGCGCGAGGCGGCCCAGCCGATCCGCGAACGCACCGGTGGCTCGACCTTCAAGAATCCAGACGGCGGTAAGGCCTGGCAGTTGATCGATGCAGCCGGCTGCCGGGGCCTGACCGTCGGTGGCGCGCAGGTTTCGCAGATGCACTGCAACTTCCTGATCAATCGGGATGGCGCGACGGCTGCCGACATCGAAGGTCTCGGTGAGGAAGTGCGGCGCCGTGTCCGCGACACGTCAGGCGTGAATTTGCATTGGGAAATCAAGAGGATCGGCGAGCCTGCTCGTCCGGTTTGAGAACATCGGCTCCGCTGAGCGGATGGGTCCGGAGAAGGCGAGAATGTCCAAGCATGTCGCCGTCCTGATGGGCGGATGGTCCTCCGAGCGCGAGATTTCGCTCAAATCCGGTGCGGCCTGCGCCGGCGCACTCGAGGGGCAGGGCTATCGCGTCACGCCGGTCGATGTCGGACCAGATATCGCGACGGTCCTGACCGAGCTGATGCCCGATGCGGCACTCAATGTCCTGCACGGGCCGGCAGGAGAGGATGGCACGATCCAGGGGCTCCTGGAGATCCTGAAGATTCCCTACACGCATTCCGGCGTGCTCGCCTCGGCCCTCGCCATGCATAAGGAGCGGGCCAAGATCATCATGAAAGCGGCCGGAGTGGCCGTTCCAGAAGGCCGCGTCGTTAACCGTTTCGATGCAGCAAAGTCACACCCGCTGCCGCCGCCTTATGTGGTCAAGCCGATCGCCGAAGGCTCCTCGATGGGCGTCATCATCGTGCGCGAGGAACGCTCGCATCCGCCGCAGATTCTGAGCTCGAACGAATGGGTCTATGGCGATGAAGTTCTTGCAGAATCCTACATTGCCGGACGCGAGCTGACCTGTGCCGTTCTGGGCGACCGTGCACTCGGTGTGATCGAGATCAAACCCGCTTCGGGCGAGTGGTACGATTTCGATGCGAAGTATGCCGCGGGCGGCTCGATCCACGTCCTGCCGGCCGAAATTAAACCGAATGTTTACCAGCGTGTCCAAGAGTTGTCGTTAACGGCGCATCAAGCACTGGGATGCCGGGGCGTCAGCCGTGCGGACCTTCGATACGACGACACGCCGGGTGGAACCGGCGCCCTCGTCGTCCTCGAGGTCAACACGCAGCCCGGGATGACCCAGACGAGCCTTGTGCCGGAGATGGCAGCCCATGCGGGCTTGAGTTTTGGTGAGCTCGTCCAATGGATGGTGGAGGACGCGTCGCTGGGTCGCTGAACGTCGCCGGGGAACCGGACGACAGCAGCCCTGTCGCGGGGGCGGGCCTGCGCGCTCCGCGATTTCTGAGGCGCTTTTCGCCGGTCCGCCGCGGTCGCAACCTCACGCCGATCGAGGCGCGCGTTCCGCGCCATCTCGGCACCGCGCTCTTCGCCGGCGGTCTTGCCGCGGTTGCCATCGCGGGATTCGTTGCAAGCGGGCGCTACGACATTTTCGTTGCCGAGAACGGCCGGCCGCTCGACGTGCTGGCACGTCTTGCCGGATTCGGCGTCGATCGCGTCACCATCACCGGGATCTCGCGCATGTATGAAAGCGAGGTCCTGCAGGCGGCGGGAATTTCCTGGCGCTCGTCCGTGCCGTTCCTCGACGTCACGCAGGCTCGCGAGAGGCTGCTTGCCGAGCCGCTGATCGCCAGCGCCTCGGTGCGCAAGCTCTACCCGAACGAGATCGTCATCAATCAGGTCGAGCGCGAGCCTGCCGCCCTGTGGCAGCGCAACGGCGAGATCAAGGTCATCGCGGCCGATGGGACCGTGATCGATGAGATGCGCGATGATCGCTATGTGAGCCTGCCGCTCGTCGTCGGGGAGGAGGCAAATGCTCATCTCCCGGAATACCTCGCGTTGATCGAATCGGCTGGTCCGCTCGGCGAGCGCATCAAGGCCGGCACATTCGTCTCCGGCCGCCGCTGGACGCTCAAGCTCGATGGCGTCGATATCCGCCTTCCCGAAACGGGTGCGTCCGAGGCGCTGGCGCGTCTGGTCGAGCTCGAACGCAAGAGCCGGATTCTCGAGAAGGACATCATCGCGGTCGACCTGCGCATGCCCGATCGAGTCGTCGTGCGTCTGACCGAGGAGGCCGCCGCCGCCCGCGCCGAGGCACAGAAGAAATCGAAGAAGGGAGTCGCGACATGACCCGCGTCTCCTGGAACGACTTCTCACTGTCCGTCCAAGCGTCCTGCGACCGGTAGCGTCCGATGCATTCTCACCATGGCCTGACGCCGCGCCTCAAGCCTCTCTCCGCCCGTCGGAGCGCGACGATGTCGGTTCTCGACATCGGCACGAGCAAGGTCGTCTGCCTGATCGCCGAGCTTCAGCCCGCCGAATCCCTCTCGACTCTGCGTGGCCGTACGCATCTCGCTCGCATCATCGGCATCGGCCATCAGCGCTCGGTCGGCCTGAAGGGCGGCGCGATCGTCGATCTCGAAGGCGCCGAAAGCGCGATCCGGCAGGCAGTGCATGCCGCCGAGCGGATGGCCAAGGTCGAGGTCCAGTCGGTCATCGTCAACATGTCGGGCGGCCGGCTCGCCTCGCAGCGTTTCGAGGCGCGCGTGAACGTGCGCTCCGGGACCGTGACTGCCTATGACGTCGAACGCGCCCTCGAGACCGCCAGCGCCCATGACGTCGGCCCGGGCCGCACTGTCCTGCACGCGCTGCCGACCGGTTACGCGCTCGACGGGCAGGGGGCGGTGATCGACCCTTCCGGCATGATCGGCGATGCGCTCGGGGTCGATCTGCACGTCGTCAGCGCCGATGCTGCGGCCGCCCGCAACCTGATGCTGGCGGTCGAACATTGCCATCTCGGCGTCGAGGCCGTGATCGCCACCCCCTACGCTGCTGGCTTGTCCGCGCTCGTCGATGACGAGGCCGAGATCGGCGTCGCCGTCGTCGATATGGGCGGCGGCACGACGACCGTCGGCGTGTTCTCGGGCGGACATCTCGTCCACACGGATGCGCTCGCCGTCGGTGGTCACCACGTCACCATGGATATCGCCCGCGGTCTCTCGACCAGGGTCGCGGCGGCCGAGCGGCTCAAGACGCTCTACGGGTCCGCGATCGCGACGGCCTCGGACGACCGCGACATGATCGCGGTCCACGGTGTCGGTGAGGATGAGGGCGAGACACCAAGCCATGTGCCCCGCTCGCATCTCGTGCGCATCATCCGCCCGCGCGTCGAGGAAGTGATCGAACTGGTGCGGGACCGGCTGCGCAGCGCGGGCTTTGCCGCACAGGCTGGCAATCGCCTGGTTCTGACCGGAGGTGCGAGCCAGCTCGTCGGCATGCCGGAAGTTGCCCGGCGCATCCTCCAGGGCCAGGTCCGCATCGGGCGCCCGCTCGGCATTCGCGGCTTGCCGGAGGCCGCCAAGGGACCGGCCTTCTCGGCTTCTGTCGGCCTGCTGGTCTACCCGCAGGTCGCGCATGCCGAGCATTTCGAGCCGCGAGGGCAGGGGGCCTTCGCCACGGGGACGGACGGGTACATGTCGCGGTTCGGACGCTGGATCCGCGAGAGTTTCTAAGGGGATGCGCGGCGGAGGCCGGCCTGCGAGGGCACGGGACCGCAGCGCGAATAACAACATCGCCGCTTCGGCGGCGGGCACGCAAACCGAGAATCAAACGAGGTCGACATCATGGCCATCACATTGCAGGCGCCTGACATCCGGGAACTGAAGCCCCGCATCACCGTCTTCGGTGTCGGCGGAGCCGGCGGCAATGCCGTCAACAACATGATCGAATCGGGCCTGCTCGGCTGCGAGTTCGTCGTCGCCAACACGGACGCCCAGGCGCTGACCTCGTCGAAGGCCGAGCGCGTGATCCAGATGGGCCTCGGCGTGACGCAGGGCCTCGGCGCCGGCTCTCATCCGGAAGTCGGC
The DNA here is from genome assembly GCA_044227265.1 of Methylobacterium sp. Taxonomy (GTDB): domain Bacteria; phylum Pseudomonadota; class Alphaproteobacteria; order Rhizobiales; family Beijerinckiaceae; genus Methylobacterium. The sequence goes on along the minus strand of JBGAFL010000002.1, from coordinate 60,302 downwards.
TCGGCTGCGGCCGAAGAGGTGATCGACGAGATCCGTGATCAGCTCTCGGGCGCTCACATGTGCTTCATCACCGCCGGTATGGGCGGTGGCACCGGCACGGGCGCGGCTCCGGTCATCGCCCGCGCCGCGCGCGACATGGGCATCCTGACGGTCGGCGTCGTGACGAAGCCCTTCCAGTTCGAGGGTGTGCGCCGGATGCGCACCGCCGAATCCGGCATCTCGGAGCTGCAGGCTGCCGTCGACACGCTGATCGTCATCCCGAACCAGAACCTGTTCCGGGTCGCCAACGAGAAGACCACCTTCGCCGATGCCTTCGCGATGGCCGACCAGGTGCTCTATTCGGGCGTTGCCTGCATCACCGACCTGATGGTGAAGGAAGGCCTGATCAACCTCGACTTCGCCGACGTTCGCGCGATCATGCGCGGCATGGGCAAGGCGATGATGGGCACCGGTGAGGCTTCCGGCGAGAAGCGCGCCAACCGTGCCGCCGAGGCCGCGATTGCGAACCCGCTGCTCGACGACGTCTCGATGAAGGGCGCCCGCGGCCTCCTTATTTCGATCACCGGCGGCAGCGACCTGACCCTCTACGAACTCGACGAGGCTGCCACCCGGATCCGCGAGGAGGTCGATTCCGACGCCAACATCATCCTCGGCGCGACCTTCGACGAGAGCCTCGACGGGATTATCCGCGTGTCGGTCGTCGCGACGGGTATCGAGCCCGCGCTGATCTCGGCCAATTCGCCGAACAAGCCGGTCCTCGTCGAGACCGAGCAGAAGATCGCCGAAGTGGCCGAGCGGCTCCGCGCCGAGGCTCGGGCGCGTGCCATCGCCACGGCGGCCGCGGCTCAGCCGTTGACCGGGGCTCCGGTTGCCCGTCCCGCCAACCAGCCGCAGGCCATCGCGCCGGCGGCCGTCGTCGAGCCGCAGCCTGTGCACGTTGTGCAGGAAGCCGTTCGGGTCGAGCCGGTTGCTTCGCCGGTCGTCCGCGACGATGTCGTCCTGACTCAGGCCGCACCGCGCCACGCCGTCGCCTATGAGCCGGCCCCAGCTCCGGTCCAGGTGCAGGAAGCGCCGGTTGCCGCCGCCGGGCCCTACGTCCCGCCGCGTCCGCAGATCGCCCGCCCGCCCCGCATGCCGCAGATCTCCGACCTGCCGCCGCACACGCAGGCTCAGATCCGGCAGACCCGCGGCGAGGTTCCTGCCGAACAGAGCCAGGATTCGAAGCGGATGACGCTCCTGCGCCGTCTGGCGACGGTCGGCTTCGGTGGCCGCCGGGAGGATGTCGAGGCTGCGCAGCCGCCCGTGATGCGTGCTCCGGTGCCGCCCGCCATCCCCGCGCCGGCTCGCGCACCGGCGCCTCCGGCCCCGCAATACCGCCCGGCGCAGGGCAATCTCGATGCCCAGGGTCGGGTCGTTCCCCAGCCGCGGCTGATGGAAGACGACCACCTGGAAATCCCGGCATTCTTGCGCCGCCAGGCCAACTGAGCCGTCTCACAAGCGAGCTCGAAGCTTTTGTGCAACAGTCCCGGGGCCACCAGGCTCCGGGATTAACTATTTGTTAAAGCATTGGCGGAAAAGGCTTTTTGAACCATTGTGTCCAAACCGTGGCTGTAACAGACCGTAAGAATCCGTGATTTGGCCGGCCTGTGCAGTGCAGCTATAAATTTCCCTGGAACGAAAAGGCGCACCGGTCTCAACGGCCGTTAGCGCTCGCAGGGGCTTCAAGCAGCGGACGGATCCCAGTGAGTGGCGTGCTCGTCATGGAGCGTGCCTGACGGGTCCTGCCCGAGGGCTAAGGGAATGCGGACGAACCAACAAACGACGCTCAAGGCGCCGGTATCTCTGAGTGGCATCGGTGTCCATTCTGGTAACCCCGTCGCCATCACGCTGCATCCCGCTCCTGCCAATGAGGGGATCTCTTTCCTTCGCACGGGCCTCGATTCCGGCAATGACCGGCTCATCAAAGCCCATCACGCCTGTGTCTCCGCGACCGAACTCTGCACGGTGATCGGCGATGTCGCGACCGGGGCGGTCGCCACGATCGAACATCTGATGTCGGCGCTCTACGGACTCGGCATCGACAATTGCCTCGTCGAGATCGACGGCCCGGAGATGCCGATCCTCGACGGAAGCGCGCTTCCCTTCGTTCGCGCCATCGACAGTGTCGGCATCGCGAATTGCGGCGCCGCCAAACGCTGGATCAAGGTGCTCCGCCCGGTCCGCATCGAAGTCGGGCGCGCCTTTGCCGAGCTTCGCCCGATTGACCGGGGTTTCCGCCTCGACGTCGAGATCGATTTCGAAAGCCCGGTGATCGGGCGCAGCCGCAAGGCGATGGACCTCACGCCTGCCTCCTACCGCCGCGAGATCGCCGGCGCCCGCACCTTCGGCATGATGAAGGACGTGGAGCGCTACTGGAAAGCCGGCTACGCGCTCGGCGCCTCGCTCGAGAATACCGTCGCCGTCGGCGACAGCGCCGTCGTCAACCCGGAAGGTCTCCGCTTCCCCGACGAGTTCGTCCGCCACAAGCTGCTCGACGCCGTCGGCGATCTGGCGCTGGCCGGGCTGCCCATCCAGGGAGCCTATCGCTCCTATTGCGGCGGCCACCGCATGAATGTCGGGGTTCTGAGCGCCCTGTTCGCCGACCGTGCCAATTATCGTATCGTCGAAGGTGCCGGCACCCGTCGCGAGGGTTCCCTCGTCGATGTGAGCGCAGGCCTCAGCCTCGCTGCCTTCGCCGCCGACCTGTAACTTCAAAACCACACCGGGCCACTGATCTCCGCCGCCGCATGGCCGCCGTTTTCGCGCCCGAATCAACCGCCACGGTTATCCAAACGTGAAAGGCGAGGCTCGGTGCCGGTGATCTGCCGGAGCCACGGCATCCTGCCGCTCGACCGATGACGTGATGGCATGACGGGACTAGCGGTTCGCATGAGACCGTGCCCGCAGGGGGATGTGACAGGGATGCCTCTGACCTTTCCGAACCGCTCCGTATGCGCCGCCGTGCTCGTGGCGCTGGGCGTCGGGCTCGGGGGCTGCGATGCCCTCGACCCATCAAATCTGTTCGCCGAGAAATACGAACCGACGGTGACGCCCGATATCCCCGCGGACAAGCTCTACAGCGAAGGCCTCGCTGCGATGGAGGACGGCAATTACGAGACGGCGTCGAAGAAGTTCGACGATCTCGACAAGCGCTATGCCTATTCGGATTGGTCGCGCAAAGCGCTGCTGATGACGGCCTACTCGAACTACGAGGGTGCGAAATACGACGACGCGATCAACGCGTCGAAGCGCTATCTCCAGCGCCATCCGGCGAGCAAGGACGCGGCCTACGCTCAGTATCTGATGGCGATGTCGCAATATAAGCAGATCCCTGACGTGACGCGCGACCAGGAGCGTTCCGAGCGTGCCCTGACCGCGCTCCAGGAACTCGTGCAGAAGTATCCGAGCTCCGAATACGTGCCGGACGCCAAGGCCAAGATCCAGATCACCCGCGATCAGCTCGCCGGCAAGGAAATGGAGATCGGCCGCTTCTATCTCGAGAAGCGCAACTTCCCGGCCGCGATCAACCGCTTCCGCGATGTCGTGAGCCGCTACCAGACGACCCGCCATGCCGAGGAAGCGCTGATGCGTCTGACCGAATGCTACATGGCACTCGGCATCACCGGTGAAGCGCAGACGGCCGCCGCGGTTCTCGGGCACAACTTCCCGGACAGCCCCTGGTACAAGGATTCCTTCTCGCTGCTGCAATCGGGCGGTCTCGAGCCGCGCGAGGATCGCGGATCCTGGCTGAGCAAGATCTACAACGGCGTGATTGGGCGCACCGCCTCCGCCGACCGATAAGAGGCGGCTTCCCGCCGGAATTTCGGGGGCGACCGCTCGGGCGGCCGCCCCTTTCCATTTTTGGGGTGAAGTTCAGGTCGCTTCGCCCTATGAGACGTTCTCCCACAGCCGGATCCACTCGCGCGGCATGCTGGTCCAGCTCGCGATCCGCGACATCGTCCTGATCGATAAGCTCGAACTCGCCTTCCCGGCAGGCCTGAGCGTCCTGACCGGGGAGACCGGTGCTGGCAAATCGATCCTGCTCGACGCCTTCACCCTCGCATTGGGAGGGCGCGGCGATGGCGGCCTCGTGCGCCATGGCGAGCCACAAGGCACCGTCACGGCGGTGTTCGATCTCGGTTCCGACCACCCGGCCCGCGCGATCGCGGCCGAGGCGGGGATCGACACCGAGGGCGATCTCGTCCTGCGCCGTACGCAATTCGCCGATGGCCGCACCCGGGCCTTCGTCAATGATCAACCGGTCGGCGTCCAGGGCTTGCGAGCGATCGGTGCCGCGCTCGTCGAGATTCATGGCCAGCACGACGACCGCGCGCTTACGGATTCTGCCAGCCATCGCGCGATCCTGGACGCCTTCGGCGGCCTCGATGCCCCGCTTGCGAAGACTGCCGCCGCCGCAGGCCGCCTGCGGTCCGCTCGCGAAAAGCTCTCGGCGCACCGCATCCGCGTCGAGACCGCGCGTCGGGAGGCGGATTTTCTCCGCCACGCCGTTGCCGAACTGGCGCAACTCGCCCCGAAGCCCGGCGAGGAGGCCAGCCTTGCCGAAAGCCGCCTCCTTATGCAGCAGGGGGAGAAGGTCGCCGGCGAATTACAGGACGCGCTCGACGCAGTGAGCGGTTCGAGCGCGCCGGTCCCCCATCTCTCGGCCGCCTTGCGCCGGCTCGAACGCCGGGCGGCGCAGATTCCGGCGATCGTCGATCCCTGCGTTGCGGCTCTCGATACGGTGCTGATCGCGCTCGACGAGGCGCGCAATGCGATAGAAACAGCGATGCAGGCGGCCGAGTTCGATCCGCGCGAGCTTGAACGCACCGAGGAGCGCTTGTTTGCCCTAAGGGCTGCGTCGCGCAAATACGCGGTGCCGGCCGACGATCTTGCCACCTTGCGTGAGCGCTACGAGAGCGATGTTGAGGCGATCGACGCGGGCGAGGCGGAACTCGCAAACCTCGATGTGCAGGCGGCGGAGGCCGAGGCTGCCTATGTCGTGGCCGCCAATGCCCTCAGTGCCGGCCGGATGCGAGCCGCCAAGGCGCTCGACAAGGCCGTGAAGGCCGAGTTGCCGCCATTGAAGCTGGAGCGCGCAACCTTCATCACGCAGGTCACCGCCAATCCGGATGCGCGTGATCCCGGCGGGATCGATCGGGTCAAGTTCTGGGCGCAGACCAATCCAGGCGCGCGGCCCGGGCCGATGATGAAGGTGGCATCGGGCGGCGAACTGTCGCGCTTCCTGCTCGCCCTCAAGGTGGTGCTGGCCGACAAGGGTTCGGCGCCGACGCTGATCTTCGACGAGATCGATACAGGCGTCGGCGGCGCGGTGGCGGACGCGATCGGCGCGCGGCTAGCCCGCCTGTCGGAGCGCGTCCAGGTCGTTGCGGTCACGCACGCACCTCAGGTCGCGGCGCGGGCCGGCGCGCATTTCCTGATCGCCAAGGACGCCGTGCGCGGCAAGGACCGCGTGGCGACACGCGTCGCAACCCTCGCGATCGACGCGCGCCGAGAGGAGATCGCCAGGATGCTCGCGGGCGCGCGTATCACCGACGAGGCGCGGGCCGCGGCAGCGCGCCTGCTCGACGCGGCAGAAACCTGACCCGAGCTGAATGCCGGGCCGAGGCCGATTCCGAGACTGTAGAAACTTGGCGATAAGCAAACGTTAACCATACCGAGCGATGGTTCGGCATCGGCGGCGCGCGGGTCTGACGCGAGCCGATTGACGGATCGAGGACAGGACGATGTCACGGGTTGCGGTCGAGACCGACGCCTGTCGAAAGCAGGGTGAGCACCATCCGGCCCTGAGCGGCGAGACCTGCCAGCAACTCGGCGCGGCTCTTCGGACGATCTACGAGGATACCTGCGACGTGCAGCCGATCCCCGATCTCCAGGTCGAGTTGCTGCTGCGCCTGCGCCATCGCGAGCGCGATATGCTGCGTGCCGGATGAGCATCGATCGGGCCGAGTATCGCATCGGCCCTTTCCGAAAGCGGGTCTCCACTTTCGGGCCGATATCCTACCAGCGCCTCGCGCCGGGGCGCCGCTGGTATTCGGCAGCCCGGATCAGGGTCATGACCCGATCGAGTTCCTTCAGAAGCTCGGCTTCCCGGAGCCTGGCCGCCTCGATCGACGCGGCATCCGCTCCGAATCGCTGGTGCTGTTGAGCGAGCACGAGGGCGCGCTCGAGCGATTCGCGCTCGGAATGTAGCGAGAGAAACGCCGATTCCCGGGGATCGAGCAGTTTCTGTGCGTCATCCGGTGGAAGCGGGTCCCGCGCCACGCCGCGTTTCTCCCTGGTGTTTCGATGGGTTCAGTCAGTTAGATATGCGGCCGGTGCTACCCTGGCCAGCATCAACATCAACGCTCCGATACAGGAAATCGCTGCTTCGAAAATCTTCAATAAGCAGCGTGGCATGGAAACCGGTGCGTGGCCTCGCGCCGGAGCCTTCTGCCCCCCGACGCTGTCATTCCACTGTCATGTCGCCGTCATATCGCCGGCCCTGTCGAAATGTCCTCGCGGCAGCGCCTGCCGGCTGAGGATTGGCCAGGGATCGGCTCGGCGTCCCGCTAGCCGTGGCCCCCGACACGACACGGAGATGCACGTGAAACCCTTGACCTACGCGCTGGCCATCGGCCTCGCGACCGTCCAGCTTGCCACCTCGGCTCTTGCCGCTGACATCACCGGCGCCGGCGCGACCTTCCCCTTCCCGGTCTATTCGAAATGGGCCGAAGCCTACCGCAAGGACACCGGAACGGGCCTGAACTATCAGTCGATCGGCTCCGGCGGCGGCATCAAGCAGATCCAGGCCAAGACCGTCGATTTCGGTGCGACCGACGCCCCGCTGAAGGGCGCACAGCTCGAGAAGGACGGCCTTGTCCAGTTCCCGACCGTCATGGGCGGCGTGGTTCCGGTCGTGAACATTGCTGGTCTCGAGCCCGGCAAGCTCAAGCTGACCGGCGAGATCATCGCCGACATCTATGCCGGCAAGATCGCGAAGTGGTCCGACCCGAAGATCGCCAAGCTCAATGACGGCCTGAAGCTCCCCGACGCGGTCATCACGCCCGTCTATCGTTCGGACGCGTCCGGCACGACGAACATCTTCACGACCTACCTCTCGTCGGTATCCGAGAGCTGGAAGAAGGAATTCGGTGCAGCGACCACGATCAGCTGGCCTGCCGGCCAGGGCGGCAAGGGCAACGAGGGCGTCACCGCCACCGTGAAGCAGGTCCCGAACGCCATCGGCTACGTCGAGTCCGCCTATGCCAAGCAGAACAAGCTTGCTTATGCGCTCATCGAGAACAAGGCCGGCAAGTTCCCGCAGCCCGACGACAAGGCGTTCCAGGCCGCTGCCGCCAGCGCCGACTGGAAGGCTCAGCCGGGCTTTGGCATCACGCTGACCAACCAGGCTGGCGATGATGCGTGGCCGATCACCGCCGCGACCTTCATCCTGGTCTACAAGGAGCCCGCCGACGCGGCCAAGGCCGCCGACGTGCTCAAGTTCTTCGACTGGGCCTACAAGAACGGCGACAAGCTGGCTTCGGAGCTTGACTACGTGCCGCTGCCTGACAACGTCGTCGCCCTGATCCACGAGGAGTGGAAGGGCATCAAGAGCAAGGACGGCAAGCCGGTTCTCGGCATGTGATGACGCCATCCTCCCTCTTCGCGAGGGAGGATGCAGCTCGCTTGAACGAGGGGCGGGAGTGGGGCGCTGTGCTTCCCGGTTGACCGGAAGACGGCTTCTCTCCCGCCTTTCCATCGCGTCACCTGCATCCCTGCCCGATGGGAGGGGTCGCGCGGTGAACGGCCTCGCGCTACACGCCCCACATTCGAGAGACTTCAGCGGATGACCGCGTTGACCCAAGACATCGCCCTGGCGCGCGACATAGAGCGCTCGGTCCGAAAAGGGCCGAGTAAGGGCCTAGACCGCCTGTTTCAGGCTGCGTCCCTGGGCTCGGCGCTGTTGGTGCTGTTGGTTCTGGCAGGCATCCTGGGTTCGATCGTCTATGGCGGCTGGCCTGCCTTCCAGGAATTCGGCTTCGGCTTCCTGACCTCGAGCGCCTGGAATATCGGCACCGAACAATATGGCGCCCTGGTTGCCGTGATCGGCACGCTGGCTTCCGCATTTCTGGCGCTTCTGATCGGTGTGCCGATCTCGCTCGGCATTGCGATCTACCTGACGCAGCTCTGCCCCGGCTGGGCGCGCAAGCCCGTCGCGATGACGATCGAGCTGCTCGCCTCCGTGCCGAGCATCATCTACGGCATGTGGGGCCTGTTCATCTTCGCGCCGCTCTTCGCGCACTACGTGCAGATCCCGGTCTCGAACGTGGTCGAGGGCCTGCCGATTGTCGGCACTCTGCTCTATGCGAAGGTGCCCTCGGGCGTCGGCGTGCTCACGGCGGGCATCATCCTCGCCATCATGATCGTGCCCTTCGTCGCCTCGATCACCCGCGATATGCTCGACCAGATCCCGACCGTTCTGCGTGAGAGCGCTTACGGCCTCGGCTGCACGACCTGGGAGGTGGTACGCCACGTTCTGGTGCCGCAGGCTTCGATCTCGATCATTGGTGCGATCATGCTCGGCCTCGGCCGCGCGCTCGGCGAGACGATGGCTGTCACTTTCGTGATCGGCAATGCGAACCGGCTCTCTGCCTCGGTGTTCGATCCGGGTTCCACCATCGCCTCGCGCATCGCCAACGAGTTCAACGAAGCCGATGGCATGCAGCTCAGCGCGCTGATGGCACTCGGCTGCATCCTCTTCGTCATCACCTTCGTCGTCCTGATCATTGCCCGGCTGCTGACGCGGCGGGCGAAAATCGCCTGATTTCGGGAGCAACCTGAATGAACGCCCCCGCCACCCTTCCGGCGACATCCCTACCGCCGTCCTCACGCGTGCGCACCAGCCGCGTGCGCCCCTCCCGCCGGGTCGCTGATCGGCTCCTGATCGTCGGCAGCACAGTCGCCACGATGCTTGGGATCGTTGTGCTCGGCTCGATCCTGCTCATGCTGATCGTCGAGGGCGTGAAAGGCTTTACGCCTGCCCTGTTCACGGAGCCGACGCCCGGCCCGGGATCCGAAGGTGGCGGTATCGCCAATGCCATCCTCGGCAGCCTGATCCTGACCGCACTCGGTATCGTTGTTGCGACGCCAATCGGCGTCCTGGCTGGCACCTATCTCGCCGAGTATGGCAAGAACTCGAAGCTCGCCGACATCATCCGGTTCCTCAACGACATCCTGCTCTCGGCGCCCTCGATCCTGATCGGCCTGTTCATCTACACGTTGATGGTGCGCACCATGGGCACCTATTCGGGTTGGGCCGGCGGCGTCGCACTCGCGATCATCGCAACCCCGGTCATCGTGCGCACGACCGAGGACATGCTGCGCCTCGTGCCGAGTCAGATGCGTGAGGCTGGCTCCGCACTCGGGGCACCGCTCTCGATCGTGATCCGCAGCATTTCCTGGCGGGCGGCTTCGGCAGGCATCGTCACCGGTATCATCCTGGCACTCGCCCGCATTGCCGGCGAGACCGCCCCGCTGCTCTTCACGGCGCTCAACAACAACAGCTGGTTCAACGCGAACCTCCTCGGTGGCATCCCGAACCTGCCGGTGATGATCTACCAGTTCGCGCTTTCGCCCTATCCGAATTGGCAGAGCCTCGCCTGGGCGGGAGCGCTGCTGATCACGATCACCATCCTGGCGCTGTCGGTCATCGCGCGCATCGTCATCAAGGACCCGCGGTCGCGCTAAGCGACTGCGTCGGCTTCCCATTCATTCCGAAAGACGGACCTTCGTCATGAACGCCTCTCCCGTGCCCCACAGCCAGTTCGAAGGCAAACCGGTCGCCGATGCTTCCGCGCCGGTTCGCATCGCCGTCAAAGATCTCAACTTCTATTACGGCCAGTTCCACGGCCTCAAGAACGTCAACCTCAACTTCCATGATCGACAGGTCACGGCGCTGATCGGCCCGTCGGGCTGCGGAAAGTCGACGCTTCTGCGCGTGTTCAACCGCATCTACAGCCTGTATCCGGAGCAGCGCGCCGTGGGGCAGGTTCTGCTCGACGGGCAGAACGTGCTCGATCCCAAGGTCGATCTGAACGAGCTGCGCGCCCGCGTCGGCATGGTCTTCCAGAAGCCGACGCCCTTCCCGATGTCGATCTACGACAATGTCGCTTTCGGTCTGCGACTCTACGAGCGCCTGCCGAAATCCGAGCTGGATGGTCGCGTCGAGGATGCCCTGCGCAAATCTGCGCTCTGGGATGAGGTCAAGGACAAGATGAAGCAGCCGGGCACCGGCCTGTCCGGTGGACAGCAGCAGCGGCTCTGCATTGCCCGCTCCGTGGCGCAGCGCCCCGAGGTGATCCTGTTCGACGAGCCGACCTCGGCGCTCGATCCGATCTCGACGGGCCGCATCGAGGAGCTGATCGACCAGCTTCGCTCGGAATTCACGATCGTCATCGTGACGCACAACATGCAGCAGGCCGCACGAATCTCGCAGTTCACGGCCTTCATGTATCTCGGCGAGCTGATCGAATTCGGTCCGACCTCCAAGATCTTCATGAACCCGGACAAGCGCCAGACCCAGGACTACATCACCGGCCGGTTCGGCTGAGCCGGTTTTTCACCCGACAATCGACAGATCAGTCCCGACCCGGGAGCTTGGACATGACCGACCATATCGTCAGTTCCTTTGATCAGGAGCAGGAGGACCTGCGCCGCGGCATCGCGGAGATGGGCGGCGTCGCCGAGAAGATGCTGGCCGACGCGACCGTGGCTCTGGTCCGTCGCGACACCGCGCTCGCTCAGGCCGTCATCACCGCCGACAAGAGGCTGGATACCCTCCAGCGCGAGATCGAAGAGCGTTCGATCCTGCTCATCGCGAAGCGGCAGCCCCTGGCGATCGATTTGCGCGAAACCGTCGCCGGCATTCGCGTCTGCGGCGACCTCGAGCGCGTCGGCGACCTCGCCAAGAACATCGCCAAGCGCGTCGTGGCGATCAGCGATCAGAACCAGCCGCAGAAGATCGTCGTCGGCGTCGAGCATATGAGCGAACTCGTCCAGGAGCAGCTCAAGGACGTCCTCGACGCCTATGCCAGCCGGGACATCAAGGCGGCGCGCGAGGTATGGGAGCGCGACAATGCGGTCGACGCGCTCTACAATTCGCTGTTCCGCGAACTCTTGACCTACATGATGGAGGATCCGCGCAACATCTCCTTCTGTACCCACCTTCTGTTCTGCGCGAAAAACGTCGAGCGGATCGGCGACCACACGACCAACATCGCCGAGACGATCGAATACCTCGTCACCGGCGAGACGCCGGCGGGCGAGCGGCCCAAGAACGACGCCTCGAACTACGCGACGGTTGCGCCGGCCGCGTGAGCTTGGCGCCCTTGAGCATCGTCCTGGAAGCCTATCCAGGACGATGCTCCAAGTTATTCTATGACATCGGCATTTTCCGAGCAAAGGTAGCGACTTTCCGGTTCGATGCTCTGGTAAGGTTTGAACGACGGCCCGAGATGAGCGCGCGTATCCTGATCGTCGAAGACGAGGAGGCCCTGACCACACTCCTCCGCTACAATCTCGAAGCGGAGGGCTTCGAGGTCGAATGCGCTGAGCGGGGCGACGAGGCCGACCTGCTGCTTCGCGAAAAGCTGCCGGACCTCATCCTGCTCGATTGGATGCTGCCCGGCCTGTCGGGCATCGAGCTGTGTCGGCGTATCCGTTCGCGCCGCGAGACCGAACGTCTGCCAGTCATCATGCTGACCGCCCGTGGCGAAGAGGGCGACCGCGTGCGTGGGCTGGCGACCGGGGCCGACGATTACATCGTCAAGCCGTTCTCTGTGCCAGAATTGCTCGCGCGGGTGCGCGCCCTGCTACGTCGCGCAAAGCCGGCTCACGTCGCCGGGACGCTCGTAGCGGGTGATATCGAACTCGATCGGCTGAGCCACCGCATCCGTCGGAGTGGCCGCGAGATCCATCTCGGGCCGACCGAGTTCAAGCTGCTCGAATTCCTGATGCAGAGCCCCGGCCGCGTCTTCTCGCGCGAGCAGCTGCTCGACAGCGTCTGGGGGCACGATGTCTATATCGACGAGCGCACCGTCGACGTTCATGTCGGTCGGCTGCGCAAGGCGATCAACCGACCGCGGCAGAGCGATCCGATCAGGACGGTGCGCGGCTCGGGATACTCGTTCGACGAGATGTTCTCACAGACCGAAGAGTCCGCTGCGCGCGCCTGAGCGCGCTTGCAGCGGAGCATCGACCCGAAATCTTCAGCGGATGCCGACGGCCCGGCTGCGGTCGCGCTTGCGTTCCGCCGCCGGCTGATAGGCGATCTGGGCGTGATGCGTGCAATAGGGCAGGCCAGTGATGGCCCGGCCACCGCAGAAGCGGAAATCCGGCGAGGTCGGATCGCCCATCGGCCAGCGGCACATCGATTCACGCAGTTCCATGATCGTCACCCGCTCGGAAACGGGCAGAGCGACAGGCTCTGGTGAGGGCGCTGCCGAAACCAGTGGGAAATTCGGTGCTGGACGATGAGACACGATGGCGGGCGGCTCGGCGATCGTCGGAGCCTCGACGATCGTGACCTCCGCCTCGGTCTCCTGGCCCGGCTTGCCGCGCTCGCTGGTCTCCGCGCCACCCGATTTCGAACGCCCCGACAATCCGAGCCGATGCACCTTTCCAATGACGGCATTGCGCGACACGCCACCGAGCTGCGAGGCGATCTGGCTCGCGCTCAGTCCCTCGTCCCAGAGGCGGCGCAGCAATTCCACACGCTCATCCGTCCAACTCGGGACTGCTTCGACCATGGTCCCCCTCCGAATCCCCAATGATCCCTGTGGTTGTGCGACACGCCGCGAAGGTCGGCTCGAAGCCAAGCCAACCACGCCTCACGCGAACCTTAACGAGGATCTCCGCCAAGCCTCTCTCGGCCAGCTGAGAAACCCTACAGGACGGCTCGCTCTAGGTGCAAGGGGCGCGGCGGCCGCTGGGGCGGTTTCCACTGGCATTGCTCTTCAGGCTTCAAAGAAATAGGATAAAAATTCTAGTTTATGAAGTGTGCCTGGGTTCGCGCTAATGCGTCGCTTCCCATCGGATAGGCAACTGCCCCGCAAGTTCTAAGATTATATTCGTGCGAATTTCAAAGAAGGCGATCGGCCAGAGGTTCTCTTCGCGCGGCGCGTTGGCTCGATCGTTGGCATTGAATCCGCCTACGATTGCCGCGTGTGCATGGGCTGGTGCTTGCTTTGGCTGAACCCATTCGCCAAGCACAGGTGAGTGACGACCAATGGTAGCTTCGCAAGCCGGATCGGCTGGGCACCGCTGTGCCTCGTGCCGCAATGCCTACATATTGGTTCGCTCAGATTGGAACTCCTCACGGTCGGACTCGCGGGAGAGATCATGGCACAAGGTCGGTTACCCCTCGCGCTTGCTGTAGCGGGATTGTGCGTTGCGAGCGCGTTCGCGGCGCAGGCCGCGCCGGCACAGAACGCGCCGGCCGTATCGGAAGAGCCGCCGGTGCGTTTGGCCGCACATCGCGCGGTCTATGATCTTTCGCTTGCCGACAGCAGCGGCACCCGTTCGGTCGACAGCGCGCAGGGGCGCATCGTCATCGACTTCTCAGGCGATGCCTGTCGCGGCTACGCGGTTCAGACGCGCCAGGTCACGGCGCTGACATCCTCTGAATCGGGCGACCGCATCTCGGACTTGCGCAACGCGACCTTCGAGAGCGGCGACGGCAAGAACTTTCGTTTCAAGACCGCGTCGATCCTGAACGGCAAGGCTGCGCAGACGGTCGACGGCAATGCCGAAAGCGCGGACGAGGCCCTGAAGATCCGGTTGAAAGAGCCCAAGCGCGACCAGGTCAACGAAACGGGAACGGTCCTGTTTCCCAGCCGCCACATGCGCCGTCTGGTCGAGGTCGCGCGGGCTGGCGGCACGACCCTGTCCGCCAAGGTCTTCGACGGGTCCGATGACGGGCGCAAAGTCTACGACACGTTCGCGGTGATCGGTCGCGCGAGCGCGGCGCCGGCCACCGCGACGCTTGACCGTGACAAGCCGCTTCGCGAAGGCGGATTCGCAACGATGCGGCGCTGGCCCGTGACGCTGAGCTATTTCACAGCCGGCGAGGGCGAACGGACGCCGATCTACACGCTGACCTTCGATCTCTACGAGAATGGCGTCAGTGGCGCCCTTCATCTCGATTACGGCGGCTTCTCGCTCGACGGGACTATGAGCCGCCTGGACCTGGCCAAAGCCGATCCCAAGGCCGAAATCGGCTGCGACAAGTAGGGTTTTCGCCGGGCGATCACACTCCGCGATTGCGCTTCATGCCCGAGGCTTGAAGGCGAGGCCTCGCTGGACCGCCTCTGGGCCGAAGCGAGCGCGTACCGTGTCGAGCGCGGCCTCCCGTCGGGCAAGGACGGCGACCTCCTGGTCGATCAGGTCGCCGCGATCGGCGTGCTCTGCCGGACAGAGATCTCCGGCGCCGATACCGATCAAGCGGTAGGGCGTGCCATCGCAGAATTCGCGCAACAGAGGTTCGCCATGGCCGAACAGACGGTCGGCGAGTTGTGTCGGACTGAGGCCGCTGCGCGTCCTGGTACACAGGCGGAACTCCGTATCCTTCAGCTTGAGCGTGATGCTGGTCGCCGCAAGGCTACTGCGCTTCAACCGGCCTGAGACGCGCTCGCACAGCCGCCAGAGGATCGGCCGCATCGCTTCGAAGGTCTTCAGATCCGTCGCGAAAGTCGTCTCGGATGACACGCCTTTCGCTTCCCGCGAGGATCGCACGGGCCGGGCATCCTGGCCGGCCGCAAGCGCGATCAGCCGTTCGGCATCGCGGCCGAGCGCGGCCAAAAGGCGTTTCCGATCGGCGCGTGCGAGGTCGCCCACGACGCGAATACCGAGCGCTGCAAGCCGCGCCTGCGAGGATGCGCCGACCCCAGGCAGAATTCCGACCGGGCGGCGTTCGAGGAATGCTGCTGCATCCTCTGCCGCGATGATCGAGAAGCCGCGTGGCTTGTCGAGATCCGATGCGATCTTGGCCAGGAACTTGTTGCCCGACAGACCAACCGAGACCGTGATGCCGATCTCCGCCTCGACCCTCTGGGCGAAGCGCGCCAGGGTCATGGCCGGGCTCGTGCCGTGCAATCGCTCGGTGCCCGACAGATCGAGGAAGGCTTCGTCGATCGAGACGGGTTCGACGGCCGGCGTCAGTTCCAGCATCATCGCGCGGACCTGGCGGCCGACCGCGACATATTTCTCCATGTTCGGCTTGAGCACGGTCGCGTCGGGGCAGAGCCTGAGTGCCTGGAACATCGGCATCGCCGAGCGGACCCCGGAGATCCGGGCGAGGTAGCAGGCCGTCGAAACCACGCCGCGCTTGGTGCCGCCGACGATCACCGGCCGGTCGCGCAAGGACGGATCGTCACGTTTCTCGATGGTCGCATAGAAGGCGTCGCAATCGACATGGGCGATGGCGAGCCGGTCGCGGGCCGGATGGGCGAGAAGGCGCGGCGATCCGCATTCCCGGCACCGTAGGGTGCCCGGTGGCTGCTCGCTCAGGCAATCGCGGCAAAACGGCTTCACGGGCCAACACCTCCTCCGTGTGAGATTTCGCCACTGAAGGACGGCCCATGCAAGCGAGGCTCGACCGGCCGTTTACGGGGCTGCGGCGTGTCGAGCGTAAGGAGGGCATCTGATGTGCGCTCCTTCGCCAGCCATTTGCGCAGGTGGCGCAGCGGGGGGGATCGCGATTGCCGTATACAGAGTTGCTGTGGCTCCTACTCAATCATCCTGTTCAGGATTCCAGTTTGCTCCCGCCCTATGCGCGTCGACATAGCATTTATCCGGCAATGCAACCGTTGATATATTGAGGCGGTGCTCTCCAGTGTTGGTGACCGCAATTTTCAATCGACCGGCGTTGCTGAAATTCGTACAGCCTTCAACGACTGACAGATTGGTGATGTTTCGATTCGATCGAAACTTTCGAATCGTTCTCTGATCAGACAAACAATCGATAGCACACGGGAATGGATAGAACTGAATTTCTGCATTGATGAGGGGAGGTGACCTTGACGCATCAAAATCCGCTCAAGCTTTTCCTGACAGTTGCCGCAATCCTGGTATTGCCCTCCTTCACATTCGCGGCGCCCATCGGGGGTGCCGGATTGGTCGGTCTGACGGATTCGAACCCCCTCGTTCAGGAAGCTCGCCTGCGGGTCTTCTGCTACAATCGCCGCAGCGGGCGCTTCCTGCATTGGGGCAGCTGCCGGCGGCGGGTAGTCGTCCGCTATTACTGCAAGAATCGCTACACGGGTCGCTTCCTGTATTGGGGTCGGTGCCGGCGCTGATCGGGCCGGTTCGGGCCTCGCTTGATGGTGGGTGACGGCGGATACGCCATCCCCAGCGATTGCCCAGCGGAACGAGGTCTTCAACGCCAGAGGTGTGCGTGCACGAGCGCGCTCGGTCGTCTTGTGACGTGGCCGCGCCGTTCTTCGTGTTGCGATCCTTCGGCAAGAATCCCGTTGTCCCGAACGGCCTGCGTCTCGGCAGCGTGCCAAACATTCGGCCCGCCCTGCTGCCAAGTTCCGTCCGCCAAGTTCCGTCCGCCAAGTTCCGTCCGCCAAGTTCCGTCCGCCAGGGTCTGACGGCCGCTCGCGCGCACCGCCAGAGCAAGCTCAGCAGTCTGTGAGAATCGATTCGACCGAAAGCCAAGAGCCGTACAGCTTAAGGTTAAGCACAAGCACAAGAAACAAGGCTCGGCAGTACACCGAATTCCCTGCGCCGAATCTCTCAGCCTATTCCTACCGAACACGGCAAAGAGTCGTTGTTATAAGTGCCAAGCCTTGGTTGATGGTTGGGCAATCGCGTTCGGGATATACAAAAAAAGACTGGTGCACGGGCGCACCGTTCCCATATCTTGCTCCGGACGGGATTGCGGTCCGGCAGGTTCCGGACAGCCAGCCGAAGTCTCCGTGTTCGCTGCTGGAAGGGAGTAGCGTGTGTCGAACTATCGCATTCACTTCGCTAAACAGATCCTCGGCGTTCCCTTCACAGTCGGCTTTGTGGAGATCGCGAGGGCGCGAGACGCGGACCGTGCCTTGCGCGCCGCCGAAATTCGCTTCGCGCGCCAGCATGGCGTCGTGGATTGGCGCGAGCGCGCCGACATCGCCGACATCGCGGCGACACAGGAAGACGCTTGACCGAGAATAGGGTTGCGTCGCGCGACCAGACTCGTGCGGCGAGCGGTGTTGGCGTGCCATGGCCTGACGACGTAAGTTCGTAAGGCGCAGGCGGAGCGTCATGCACGCGGCGCTTCAGGTTTGAGCAGCGTGCCATGGCGACGATCTCGTTTCTCGGCGATCTTTTCCAGACCATCGGCGAGCGTGGCCGCGAGCTCATCAGCTTCGGGCGCGGCGATTTGGTCCGTGGCGCCAACGCGCAGGAATTGCCCAAGCTCTGCGAAGACCTAATCTCGCGCCGGGGCGAGGCCTCGGGTGTCGCACTCGCCCGGTTGATTCTGGATCGCTACGCCACGCTGCCGCTCGAGGAGCGCCTCGAATTCCTGCAGCACATCGCCTCGGAATTCGACGCGGATCACGAAGCTGTCGATAAGGCTATCGTGGCCTATCGTGACGATCCGACGCGTGCCCGCCTCGGGCAGCTTCACGATGCGGCGGAGCCTCGAGCCCAGGAACTCATCCGCCGCCTCAACTTGACGAGCGGGGGCACGCTCGCGCTGGTTCGCATGCGTGAGGATCTGTTCAAGCTGCGCAAGAGGCTGCGCGAAGCGAAGGCTCCGGCTGACCTGATCGATGCCGCCGCGAGTCTCGACGGCGATTTCGAACATCTGTTCACCGCCTGGTTCAACCGCGGCTTTCTCGTGCTGCGGCATATCGACTGGAGTTCGCCGGCCCACATCCTCGAGAAGATCATCCGCTACGAAGCCGTGCACGAGATCGCGGATTGGGACGATCTGCGTCGGCGGATCGAGCCGCCGGACCGGCGCTGCTTCGCGTTCTTTCATCCGGCGTTGCTCGATGAGCCTCTGATTTTCGTGGAAGTGGCCCTCACGCGCGCAATCGCCTCGTCGATCGGACCGATCCTCGCCCATGGACGCGAGGCGCTCCCAGCGCGGGCTGCGACGACGGCGATCTTCTATTCGATCTCCAACTGCCAGGCTGGCCTTGCCGGGGTCACTTTCGGCAACTTCCTCATCAAGCAGGTCGTCGAGGATCTCGCGCGCGAGATCCCGACCCTCAAGACCTTCGTGACGCTCTCGCCGGTGCCGGGATTCCGCACCTGGCTCGATCGCGAAAGGCGGGCGGATGCGCCCCAAGGCATCACTCGAGAGGATATCGATGTCCTGCGCCAACTCGATTCCGACGAGTGGACCACCGACAAGGTCGCCGGCGAAGCGGTTCGCAAGGCGCTGATGCCGGCGGCGGCGGCGTATTTCCTGCGAGCCAAGGACGCGAAGGGGCGGCCGCTCGATCCGGTTGCCCGCTTCCACCTCGGCAATGGCGCGCGGCTCGAGCGCATGAATTTCCTCGGCGACACCTCGGCCAAGGGCCTGAGCCAGTCCTATGGCCTCATGGTCAACTATCTGTACGATCTGTCCGCGATCGAGAAGAACCACGAGACCTATGCCAATCTCGGCACCGTGGCTGCGTCCGCCGGTGTGACGCGGGAACTGCGCACGAACCTGCCGCCGCAACGGGCCGTTGCGCTCGCCGAGGCTTAAGTCGAAGCTTCGCAGTCTGGACAGGTTCGCATCTGTCGTGTCAGAGAGCGGCGCGCCGCCGTCTCGGCTCGAGTGACCTCGGGTCGCATTGCGGCGCGGCGTGCGATGGTTTCTGCCGTCGCACAAGGTTTGCTTATCCCCGGGGAGCCGCCTCGGTACGCCGCATCGCCTGTGTTGGGGCGCTTCGACGGGGCTCTCATCCTCCATCGTCCGGAGAGTCGAACCGTGGCGGATCCAAACAAGCGCGACTTCCTGTTCCTCGCCACGGGGGCTGGGCTTGCCGCCGGCGCCGGATTTGCGGGCTGGCCGCTGATCTCATCGATGAAGCCGGATGCGGAGACCGTGGCGGCAGGCGCCCCGCTCGACGTCGACCTGACGCCGATCCAGGATGGGCAGATCGTCAATGTGTTCTGGCGCGGCAAGCTGATCTTCATCCGCAAGCTGACGGACAAGGAGATCACGGACATGAAGGCCGTGCCTCTCTCTGATCTCTCCGATCCCGCGCCTTTCGATGCCCGCGTGAAGAAGGGGCACGACCATTGGCTGGTGGCATACGGAAATTGCACGCATCTCGGCTGCGTGCCGATCGGCCATTCCGGCAATTTCGAAGGCTGGGCCTGCCCCTGCCACGGTTCGCAGTTCGATGCGCTCGGACGGGTCCGCAGAGGGCCGGCCCCAATCAATCTGCCGATCCCGCCCTACGCCTTCTCGTCCGATACCAAGCTGCGTATCGGTGAAGAGACCGGCAAGGCCGTTGCCTGACGAACGAAGATACGCGGAGCGGGCAGAACGATGAGCAGCGATTTCGCTACCTCGACCTACGTCCCCAAGAGCCGGCTTGCGAAGTGGTTTGAATCGCGTCTGCCGGTCGCGGGGCTCGTCCATTCCTCGTTCATCGCCTATCCGGTCCCGCGCAACATCAACTACCTCTGGACCTTCGGCGCGATCCTGAGTGCCTTCCTCGCGATCCAGATCGTGACAGGTGTCTGGCTGGCGATGCATTACGACCCGAATGCGGGGAACGCCTTCGAGAGCGTCGAGCACATCATGCGCGACGTGAACTACGGCTGGCTGCTGCGCTACGCGCATGCCAACGGCGCCTCGATGTTCTTCTTCGCGGTCTACATCCACATCTTCCGGGCGCTGTATTACGGATCATACAAGGCGCCGCGCGAGATCCTCTACCTGCTCGGCATCATCATCTACCTGATGATGATGGCCACCGGCTTCCTCGGCTACACCTTGCCCTGGGGCCAGATGAGCTTCTGGGGAGCGACCGTCATCACCAACATTTTGGCGGCGATCCCGCTCGTCGGCGATACGATCCAGAGCCTGCTCTGGGGCGGCTACTCCGTCGGTAACCCGACCATCAACCGCTTCTTCTCGCTGCACTTCCTGCTGCCCTGGATGATCGCCGGCGTCGTCGTGCTGCACGTCTGGGCGCTGCATGTGGTCGGGCAGAACAACCCGGCCGGAATCCCGATCAAGTCGAGCAAGGACGCGGTGCCCTTCACGCCCTACGCGACCGTGAAGGACGTCTTCGCGACCGTAGCCTTCATGATCATCTTCGCGTGGTTCATCTTCTTCATGCCGAACTATCTCGGCCACGCCGACAATTACGTTCCGGCCAATGCCTCGGTGACCCCTGCGCATATCGTGCCCGAATGGTACTTCCTGCCCTTCTACGCGATCCTGCGCGCGGTGCCGGACAAGCTCGGCGGCGTGGTGCTGATGTTCGGCGCGGTCATCATTCTCGCCTTCGCGCCCTGGCTCGATTGGTCGCGCGTGCGCTCGACGAGCTATCGCCCCGTCTACAAGGTGTTCTTCTGGCTCTTCGTGGTGGTCTGCATTACGCTCGGCTGGCTCGGCGCCAAGCCGCCGGATCCCGGCTACGTGCTGGTCGCGCGGATCTGCACCGTCTACTATTTCGCCCATTTCCTGCTCGTGATGCCGCTGGTCGGCCTGTTCGAAACGCCGAAGCCGCTGCCGAACTCGATCTTTGAGAGCGTGACAGGGCCCGGGAAGCAGGTCGCGCCCGCAGGGTCGGGCGCTCCGGGATCGGCGATGGCCGACGTGGCCAAGATTAGCTGAGGCGACGAGGGAATCCGATGATGCGCGCCACAAGCCTGGTCGCAACCGCCCTGCTCGCCGTCTCGGTCGCCGGATCTTCGGCACGCGCCGAAGACGGGCACGGCACGCATCCTCCGCGGCAGGATTGGAGCTTTGCCGGCATCTTCGGCAAGTTCGACGAGGCGCAACTCCAGCGCGGCTTCCAGATCTACAAGGAGGTTTGTTCGAACTGCCACTCCATGAAGTTCGTCCGCTTCCGCAATCTCGAAGAGGAGGGGGGACCGCGCTTCACCAAGGGGCAGGTCGAGGCGCTCGCCGAGACCTACAAGGTCAAGGAACTCAACGATTCCGGTGAGGAGGTCGAACGGCCTGCCCGCCCGGCCGACGCCTTTCCCTCACCCTTCCCGAACGACAAGGCGGCCGCTGCGGCCAATGGTGGCAAGGCGCCCCCGGACTTCTCGGTTCTGGCCAAGGCCCGAACCTACGAGCGCGGGTTCCCGAATTTCGTCTTCGATGCCTTGCCGCTGGTCGGCTATTCGGAGCAGGGCGTCGATTACATCCATGCGATTCTGACCGGCTATGAGGACGCGCCGAAGGGCTTCGAGATGCCCGCCAGCGGTCACTACAACAAGTATTTTTCCGGCCATGTGATCGCGATGCCGAATCCGCTTTCGGACGAGGCGATCACCTACGCCAAGAACGACAAGGGTGAGCCGGTCGTGCCGGAGACGGTCGACCAATATGCGAAGGACGTCTCCGCGTTCATGGCCTGGGCGGCTGAGCCGCACATGATGGCGCGCAAGGCGTTGGGCTTCCAGGTAATCCTGTTCCTGCTCGTCCTCTCGACACTGCTCTATTTCGTCAAGAAGGCCATCTGGAAGCCGCTGCACGACGAGATGCACGGCGTTACTCCGGAAGCGCAGAAGACCATCTGACGGGTCCTGAAGAAGGTTGTCCCAGGCATCGGTCCGGGCCCAGCGTTGGCCCGTGGCCGGTGTCTTTGCGACGCCGCGCGAACCTCGCATCCGTTTGGCATCTGAACGAGGAGATACGCTATGACCGCAGCGGTACTCGGCGTCATCGGCGGCTCGGGCGTCTACGACCTGCCCGGCCTCGAAGAGGTGCGCGAAGAGACGATCGCCTCACCCTGGGGCGAGCCTTCCGACTCCTTGCGCATCGGGCGGATCGGCAACACGAAGGTCGTCTTTCTGGCTCGCCACGGTCGCGGTCACCGCTTGTCGCCGTCCGGAATCAATTATCGGGCGAATATCGACGTTCTCAAGCGCGCTGGCGTCACCGATATCATCTCGCTCTCAGCCTGCGGCTCGTTCCGCAACGAGCTCCATCCGGGCCTGTTCGTTCTGGTCGATCAGTTCGTCGATCGCACGCTTGCCCGCGAAACCTCGTTCTTCGGCAATGGCTGCGTCGCGCACGTTCCCTTTGCCCATCCGGTTGGCCCGGCTCTGCAAAAGCGGATAGCCGCCGCTGGCGAGGCCGAGGGAATCTCGGCGTACAAGGGCGGCACCTATGTCTGTATGGAAGGCCCGCAATTTTCGACTTTGGCCGAATCCAAGTACTACAAGGCGGCCGGCTACGACGTCATCGGCATGACGAACCTGCCCGAGGCCAAGCTCGCCCGCGAGGCCGAGATCACCTATGCGACGATCGCGATGGTGACCGACTACGATTGCTGGCACACGAATCACGATGCGGTCGACGTGGCCTCGATCGTCGCCGTCATTCGCAACAATGCCGAGAAGGCAGCGCGGCTCGTTTCGCGGGTCGCCCGTGATTTCCCTGCTGAACGCGAGCCATGCCCGGCCGGCTCTCATCGGGCTCTCGACGGCGCCATCATGACGGCGCCAGCGTATCGAGATCGCTCGCTCGTCGCAAAGCTCGATGCCGTCGCTGGCCGCGTCCTGAACGCAAGCGACTGAGCGGCCGACTGCCTCAGGCCGATCTGAGCCTGAGCGTGCGGCTCGGTTCGCGCCCAAAGCCGCGGATCTCCAGCTTGTCCCCCAGGAGCTCGACGATGGCGTAGGCATTCTCCGTCGGAGTGTCGACCATGCCTGCGAAATTGACGAAGTGCAGGCCGGCCACCTCGCCGTAATTGCCGTCGTGATTGTGGCCGCAGAAATACGCGATCACATGGTCCTGGCTGGTCAACAGATCGACGATCCGTTGCGAGTCCCACATGTTGTGCTGATTGGTCGGAAAGACGGGATAGTGGCTTAGCACGATCACGCGTTCCCCATCGGATCGCGCCTTGGCAAGCATCTGCTCCAGCCAACGAAACTGTGCGTCGCTGAGTGACCCGTTCCATGGGTTGGCCTGGATCGCGCCGCTTTCCTTCAAGCGAGCAAGACGTTCGGCGGCGAGATCTCGGCGCAGGTCACCCGGAGGCGGTGCGAAGAGCGAGACGTCATTGCCATCGAGCACGATGAAGCGGACGCCCTTCACGGCGAAATCGTAATGGCTACGCTCGAGCCCGAGCCTGCCGGCGACTGAAGCGAGCCGATCCGCCTCGACGTCGAAATCGTGATTCCCGAGGACGAATCGGGTGCCAGTTCTAAGATCGTCATAGATCGGCATGATCCGATCGAAACTCGCCCAGTCCCTGTCGATCAGGTCGCCAAGCGTCGCCACGAAATCCAGATGGGTGGTGTTGAAGGTCGCGATTGCTGCCCGAAGCTTGTCGGGGCTGTTGGCGTAATAGCGGTTCATGCCGAGATGGGGCGGTATCTCGGCATATTGTGGATCGGCGACGATCCCGAAACGCAACGGCGCTTGCGCCGCCGCGACGCCCTCACTCGCCGGAGCCGAGAACAGGGCAGCACTGGCCGCCAGCACGGAACGTCGAGCGATCATCGCGCAACTGCTTTCGCCGCGCGCGGCATCTGGGTTTGGACGCCGCGCCGAAACCGCGACACTAGTCGAAAGCGTATCTCGCGGAATGTCCCACTTGGCACCGACAGATCGAAATTCTAGCGGCATCTGGGCCGAGCGCAGCGTTGAATGCGACACGCTGCGACCCGTTTCCCCGCGATCGAAACCACACTACAAGGCAAGCCCGTTGCCCTAGCCACACTCGAGACGAAGTACCACGACGATGCGCGCCGCAAGCATCAGCCGTCGCACCGCCGAGACCGACGTCTCGGTGTCGATCGATCTCGACGGCACCGGCAAGGCCACTATTGCGACCGGCGTCGGATTCCTCGACCACATGCTGGAATTGTTCGCGCGGCACGCCCTGTTCGATCTCGAGATCAAGGTTGCGGGCGACCTGCATGTCGACCAGCACCACACGACAGAGGATGCCGGAATCGCGCTCGGGCAAGCCTTCGCCAAGGCGCTCGGCGACAAGCGCGGCATCGCCCGCTACGCCGATCTGCACCTGCCGATGGACGAGACCTTGAGCCGGGTCGCACTCGACATTTCCGGCCGGCCGTTCCTGGTCTTCCGTACCGCGTTCCGCGCGGAGAAGATCGGACAATTCGATACGGAACTCGTGCGCGAATGGTTCCAGGCCTTTGCGATGAATGCCGGCATTACGCTGCATGTCGAGACGCTGTATGGCGACAACGCCCATCACATCGCCGAGAGCTGCTTCAAGGGGCTGGCCCGAGCCTTGCGGGGAGCCGTCACTGTCGACCCACGCGAAGACGGCCGGGTGCCCTCCACCAAAGGCTCGCTATGATGGATCGGCAGGGAGGCGACGCGTGAAGACCTACACCCTCCATCTTCCCGCCGCGGCCACACGCGGGGATCCGCTTGCGCTGGAGCGGGCTGCTCTCGTGCCGGACGGCTTTTCGTGGGGCGCCTTCGCCTTTTCTGTGCTCTGGTTCGTCCGGCATCGATTGTGGCTTGCCGGCTTGTTCGTCGCTCTGCTTCTCGCGGCGCTCGTCTTCGGTGGACGGGCCATCGGATTGTCGCCCGGTGCCGGATTCCTCGTCCTCGTGCTCGCCTCGATCCTGATTGGATTGGAAGCATCGAGCCTGCGGCGCTGGACCTACGCACGAAACGGTCGACCGGCACGCGATGCCGTGATCGCCGATTCGATCGACGCCGCGGAGGCAAAGGCCTTCGCTCGCTGGCTCGGCCACACATCCTCGCGGACGCCTGTGTCCGCGCCGTCCGGACGGAGCCGGGATGGCCAAGACGCCATTCTGGGCATGTTTCCCTCGCGCGAGGGCGCACGGTGACAGGGCAAACCGTCGCGATCATCGATTACGGCTCAGGCAATCTTCATTCGGCAGCGAAGGCATTCGAGCGGGCTGCGCGTGAAGCCGGACTCGACGCGCGCATCAGCGTGACCGACAAGCCGGATTTGGTAGCGCAGGCCGACCGGATCGTACTTCCCGGCGTCGGAGCTTATGCTGATTGCCGCCGCGGCCTCGATGCGGTTCCGGGCATGGTGGCGGCGATGACGCAGGCCGTTCGCGATCGCGGCCGGCCCTTCCTCGGCATCTGCGTCGGCATGCAGCTCATGGCGACGCGCGGCCTCGAATACGAAGTCACGCCGGGCCTCGACTGGATCGGCGGAGACGTCGCGCCGATCACCCCAGCAGACTCGTCGCTGAAGATCCCGCATATGGGCTGGAACACGCTACTGCTCGACCGCGACCAGCCTCTGCTGGCGGGCATTCCGACCGGCCCGGACGGGCTGCACGCCTATTTCGTGCATAGCTACGCCTTGGTGCCGGACAACCGTGCCGACATCGTCGCCCATGCCGATTATGGTGGCTCCGTCACCGCGATGGTCGCGCGCGACAATCTCGCCGGCACGCAATTTCACCCCGAGAAGAGCCAGCGCCTCGGCCTGGCCCTGATCGCGAATTTCCTGCGGTGGCGCCCGTGATCCTGTTTCCGGCAATCGACCTCAAGGAGGGACGCTGCGTCCGCCTGATCCAGGGCGACATGGCCCAGGCCAGGGTGTTCAACGACGATCCGGCCGGGCAGGCGGCGATCTTCGAGGCGCAGGGCTTTTCCTGGCTGCATGTGGTCGATCTCGACGGTGCCTTCGCCGGTGCGCCCAAGAACGCCGAGGCTGTCGACGCGATCCTCGCTCGAGTCCGCGTGCCGGTGCAGCTAGGCGGCGGAATCCGCGAGATGCGCACACTCGAATCCTGGCTCGAGAAGGGCGTGAGCCGCGTCATCATCGGCACTGCAGCCGTGCGCGATCCCGCCTTCGTGCGTGAGGCCGCACGCCGTCATCCAGGAAAGATCGCGGTCGGCATCGATGCCAAGGATGGCCGCGTCGCCGTCGAGGGCTGGGCGCAGACCTCCTCGATGACGGCGGAAGAACTCGGGCGCCGCTTCGAGGATGTCGGGGTCGCGGCGATCATCTACACGGACATCGCCCGCGACGGCATTCTAAAGGGGCTCAATATCGAGATGACGCTGGCCCTTGCCGGCGCCGTGTCGATCCCGGTCATCGCCTCCGGTGGCCTCGCCTCGATCGATGATGTTCACCGGCTACTCGAACCGGATTGCGCGCTCCTAGCCGGCGCGATCAGCGGGCGCGCGCTCTATGACGGTCGCATCGATCCGCGCGCGGCCTTGGCCGCCATTGCCCGCGCGCGGCAGTCCAGTATCCACGACGCCTCGTGACATGCTGAAGACCCGCATCATCCCCTGCCTCGACGTCAAGGACGGCCGCGTCGTGAAGGGCGTTCGCTTCCTGGAACTGCGGGACGCTGGCGATCCGGTCGAATCCGCCAAAGCTTATGATGCGGTCGGGGCCGACGAATTGTGTTTCCTCGACATCACGGCGAGCCATGAGGACCGCGGGACCTTGCTCGATGTCGTCAGCCGCACGGCCGAAGCCTGTTTCATGCCGCTGACCGTCGGTGGCGGCGTGCGCTCGGTCGCGGATGTGCGCACCTTGCTGCTCGCCGGGGCCGACAAGGTCGGGATCAACACGGCAGCCGTGAACAATCCCGACATCGTCGCGGCTGCGGCGGAAAAATTCGGCGACCAATGCATCGTCGTGGCGATCGACGCCAAGCGCATCTCCGGGCCCGGCGAGGAGCTTCGCTGGGAGATCTTCACCCATGGCGGGCGCAAGCCGACCGGGATCGACGCCGTTTCTTTTGCAAGGCGGATTGCCGAGAACGGAGCCGGCGAGTTGCTCGTGACCTCGATGGACAAGGACGGCACGCGCTCCGGCTACGACATCGCCCTGACCCGAGCGATCGCCGATGCAGTGCGGGTGCCGGTGATCGCGTCGGGTGGCGTCGGCGGGCTCGACGACCTCGTCGCGGGCGTACGTGATGGTGGTGCCAGCGCGGTTCTCGCCGCGTCCATCTTCCATTTCGGCGAGCACACCATCGCCGAGGCGAAGGCGCATATGGCGGCTGCCGGCCTGCCGATGCGGCGCGATTCCTGATGCGACAACGTGGTCTTTTCCCTTGACCGCGAAGCGTGTCCTCACGCAGGATTCGTCTGCGGCAACAGCCGTTTGATGTCCGGCTTCAACGGGGCCGAATGAGTTCGTTCTCCCTCCAGGATCTCGCGGATCTGGTCGACCGGCGGGCCGGGGCTCCCGCAGACCAATCCTATACGGCCAAGCTGCTGACGGGCGGCCAACCGCGAGCTGCCAAGAAGCTCGGCGAGGAGGCCGTCGAGGCGGTGATCGCCGCGATTCAGGGAGACCGCAAAGGGCTGACCTCCGAGGCGGCCGACGTGCTCTATCATCTCCTCGTCGTGCTCAAGCTCGGAGGCGTAAGTCTCGACGAGGTGATGGCGGAACTCGAACGCCGGACGGCACAGAGCGGGATCGCCGAGAAGGCTGCGCGGAGGCATACGTGATCAGCGCGCCGATCCCGTCCTCGGGCATCGACGCAGCAGACCGACAGAACCCGGTGACGGGAGAGGGCCCGAGCCGCCTTTCGCCCTACCGGATTTTCACCCGAGACGCCTGGGCCCAGCTTCGCGCGGACATGCCGCTCACGCTCGATGTCGACGACATCGCCCGCTTGCAATCGCTCAACGATCCGATCTCGATCGAAGAAGTCGTCGCGATCTACCTGCCGCTGTCGCGTCTCCTGTCCCTCTACGTCGCGGCGACGCAGGGCCTGTTCAAGGCGACCCAGCGCTTCCTGATGGCCGAGCGCGAGGTCAAGGCGCCTTACATCATCGGGCTCGCCGGCTCGGTCGCTGTCGGCAAGTCGACGACGGCACGCGTCCTCAAATCCCTGCTCGCGCGCTGGCCGAACACGCCGAAGGTGGATCTGATCACCACCGACGGCTTCCTTCACCCGAATGCCGAGTTGCGGCGGATGGGCGCGATGGAGCGCAAGGGGTTTCCGGAGAGCTACGATACCGCGGCGCTGCTCCGCTTCCTCACCGACATCAAGGCCGGCCGCAAAAAGGTGTCCGCCCCGGTCTATTCGCACCTCATCTACGATGTCGTGCCCGGCGAGGAGCAGGTGATCGGATCGCCTGACATTCTCATCGTAGAAGGCCTGAACGTTCTCCAGCCGGCGCGCTTGCCGCGCGACGGGACCGCCATCCCGTTCGTCTCGGACTTCTTCGATTTCTCGATCTATCTCGACGGCCACGAGGACGACCTGCATCGCTGGTACGTCAATCGCTTCATGCGGTTGCGCCAGACCGCGTTCCGCGATCCGCTCTCCTACTTCCGCAAATATGCCGAGGTGAGCGAGGCCGATGCGCTCGAGCTGGCCGATGAGCTCTGGACCTCGATCAACCTGCCGAACCTGCGTGACAACATCCTGCCGACGCGCCAGCGTGCGAGCCTGATCCTGGCCAAGGGCGCAAGCCACCGCATCGAAAGCGTGGCGCTCCGCCGGCTTTGATCCTCGTGGGTTCCGAATTCAGAGTCGTGGCTGTGTCCGATTCATCACGGCACGATGGAATGTGACGCCACCCGCCTTTCGTCCCGTCGGAAATCTCGTTCCTCGCTAGCCTTTGGATACGGTTTGTCGTCGGTTGCCTTGGGACGGCCACAAGCGCAGCCGTGTTGTCGCCACATCGGTCAAGAAAGATCGCCCGACCAACGCCGTGGATAGCGGTAACAAGGGGCAAGCGACGGAACCATGCAGGGCCGCATCCAACGATCGCCGCGCACCGATTTCGCTCATCGCGCGGGGCGCCGCCCCACGGATCCCGGTTCCGCATCGGATGTGATCGCACTGGTAGCCTCGGTCGGCCGTAGCCACGGCAGCCGTGCCGCCCTGATGCGCTCGATTCTGTCCATGACGCTGGTTGCTGGGGGCCTGAGCGCTGTCCTGTTGAACGCCGGAACCGATCTCGGCCGAGCCCAGGCTTCGACGCAGCGCGTTGCCGAACTCACGATGCCGAAGCCGCGCCTTCAAGTTGCGAGTCCAGCGGCCCCGGCCGATGTGATGGTCGCGTCGGCGAGCTTTGCGGCCGTTCATGATCTCGACACCGAACTCGGCACCACGAACGTCGACCGCGTTTCCTACGACTTCCTGCTTTCCGAGACCTCGAGCGGCGATCCGAACGACATTCTCGAATTCGGCCCGATGAAAATCCGGCGCCATATCGTCCAGACCATCATCAAGGCCGCGCAGGCCGTCGAGACTGATCCCGTCCTCCTGATGGCGGTCGCGGACAAGGAATCGAGCTTCATCACGGCGGTACAAGCCAAGACCTCGTCGGCGACGGGCCTTTTCCAGTTCATCGAGCGGACCTGGCTCGGCGTCATTCGAGATTTCGGTGCCCAACACGGGCTTGAGAAAGAGGCCGCTCTCGTTACCGCGGATGCCAACGACAAGCCGATCATCACCGACCCGGCCGAACGCGCTCGCGTGCTCGATCTGCGCCGCGATCCCTATCTGTCGGCGCTCATGGCCGGCGAGATGCTCAAGCGCGACGCTGCCCGCATCGCGCAGACGATCGGTCGCGAACTCACGCTCGGCGAGATTTATCTCGCGCATTTCCTCGGTCCCAACGACGCCGAGGAATTCCTGGCCCAGGTCGTCGGCCAGCCCTCGGCCGCTGCCGCCGCGCTCCTGCCTGGACCGGCGCGTGCCAATCGCTCGATCTTCTTCGCATCGAACGCAAACCGCGGTCGCCGTGCCAAGGCCGAAAGCCTTTCCGTGGCCCAGGTCCACGAGAAGTTCGAAGCGATGATGAACACCCGCGGCGAAAGGTACCGCGACGTCGAGTCGATCGCGGGAGTGATGGCCTACGCTCAGGCCGATGCTGGCGATCAGTGACGGCATAAGGCCGCAAATGCGGGCTGAACGTCACGTACAATGAGCAAATCTTCGCAACCGAAGGCCGCCCTACGAATTTGATCCCCAGAGCCGTCATCGGCAAATTTGGGGCATCAGAGGGTGAGCGTGCGAGATCCGACACAGCCGCAAGACAACCGAGCCGATTCCCGAAAAGGTCAAGGAAGCGGCTTCGATTCGCTTTTGCCGGGCTTGCCGCTCGACCAGATCGGCCAGGCACTCGCGAGCGCATACGACTCGCTGATCGCGGAAGGCATTCCCGAACATCTGGCCAGCCTCGTACGACGGGTCGGTCGCCCTGGTCCCGATGTTGTCCGTGCTCGAAGTCCAATCGCTCTTGTTGTCGAGGATGATGCGGATGTGAGAGCGCTGGCAGAGGCCGTTCTCGAAGAGTCCGAATTGCGGGTGGTGGGGTGCGACAGCGCGGAGGCTGCGCTTGTCATCCTGCGCGAAAGCGGCGGCGAAGTCGCGCTGGTCTTCGCGGATATTCGGCTCGCCGGCGCGATGGACGGCATTCAGCTCGCTCATGCCGTCGCGACGCTCTGGCCGAAGGCGCGCCTCGTCATCACCTCTGGCTGCGACGCCGAACGCCACGGCGAACTCCCGGATGATGCTGTCTTCATCCCTAAGCCTTGGAAGGCCGTGGATGTGCTCGTCGAAGCGGGGCGGGCCGCCCATGACCCCCATCCAGCTGTCGTGTGAGTTCGATTGCCGCCGCGGTTTCGCGGGGGACGTTCGGTGCGTGCTAGCCCGTGGAACGGCGGGCATCGAGCTTGGCAATGGCGTGCGGCGGCGCACGGACGATCAGGTGTGAAAAGCGTCGAAAGGCATGGAACCGCGTACCCACGGTCACGCTTGTATAGCCAAGATTATCCTGCAGGTAGGCATCCTATGAAGACCCTGGCCACAGCACTCGCCGGCGTCCTCGGCGTTCTCGTCATCTCGACTGCTCCGTCCTATGCAGCGCCATACGACCCATTCGGCGATGACGATTCCGACATTCAATATCGGGATCCCGATATTCGCGGCCGCGGACAGACTTACCAGCCGTCCTACGGCTACGGTCAGGGCGTCCAATCGGCGCCGCAAGCCCAGGTCGCGCCAATCCCGCGAGACGTCGTTCGTCTGAACAGCCCCTACAAGCCGGGAACGATCATCGTCTCGACGAGCGAGCGGCGCCTCTATTTCGTGCTGCCGAATGGAGAGGCTTTGCGTTACGGAGTCGGCGTTGGACGGCCCGGTTTCGAGTGGTCGGGCGTCAAGACGATCACCGCAAAGAAGGTCTGGCCATCTTGGGTGCCCCCCAAGGCCATGCTGGCCCGCCGGCCGGACCTGCCGACCTACATGGCGGGCGGAATCGAGAATCCGCTCGGTGCGAGAGCGATGTATATCGGCGGCACGGAATACCGCATTCATGGTTCGAACGAGCCGGACACGATCGGACAGGCGGTGTCCTCCGGCTGCATCCGCATGACGAACGATGACGTCACCGACCTGTATGACCGGGTCAAGGTCGGCGCCAAGGTCGTCGTTCAGGACTGACCCACGGGTTTCGCGACAAGGGGCCGTGCCGGATTACCGGTGCGGCCTTTTGAAGAGCGAACGCGATGTCGAATAATGTTGATCATGTATTATTTCAGATCACTCGGAATTCGATCTGTCTGAATGTTATTTTGAGATTGCGTTTCGAAGATCGGCCCGTTCAATTTATTCTTCGCGTGCGCGACACTTTCACCGTGGCAAATAATCGACAGGATTGACGAAGCCAACGGGGTGCGCAAGTCCGCGCCGCCGGTGGAAGGCGTGTTCGCTCGGTGTCTCGATTGGCATCGGATGGATCGCACAGCCCACGCAGATCGACCGGATCGCAAGATCGCTGCGCTCGGCGATATGCCGATGGAAGGCTTCCTGACGTGCCAGCATCTCCGCACGCAACGTTTCGGATTTGGGCGGCTGTTCGGCCTTTGGCACGCCCATATCCCTCGTCGGATCTGAATGAGAAGGCTCAGCCGCCGTGGGCTGAACGGGCAATGCAAGGACCAGGAAGACCGGAAGGGCAGTCAAGCGCATGAAAAAACCTATGGAAATCGGAGCCACCTGAGCGAGTGCACTCGCAAGAAGGAAGCCGGATTTCCGCTTGGTTTTCGCCAGATTTCCGCCGAATTTGGCCTAATCAGGCGTCATCCTGATCAAGAGACGGGCGCAAGGTCCGCTCGACCGTCTCGAGCACTGTGCCCGCCAGCCCTGCATCCGGGTCCTCGCGCAGCAGCACGTCGCGCAGCATCGTGAGATAGCCGCCGAGACGCTCGTCGTAATGGTCCGAGTCGATCGATCGCAGGACGCTTGCGAGGAATCCGATCGCCATCTGATGGGCGACCTGTTTGGCACCGACTTCGGCGAGCCCTTCCGACAGGGATTTGACGGCGTCGTCATGACCGGTGGTCACCGCCGCCAGGGCGGCGATCTGCTGGTTGATGTCCATCCGGTGCCTCTCGGGAAGTCCGTTCAAGTGCCGGAATGCCCGTCGGCAAAGCGGCGCAATGCTTCCAGCGTCTCGCCGCTGACGTGGTGTTCGATGCCTTCGGCATCACGCCGTGCGGTTTCGGGGCTGACGCCGAGGGCGAGGAGGAAGCGCTCTACAACGCGGTGACGCTCCCGGCTCTGATTGGCGAGCGCCAGCCCGGAATCGGTGAGGAACACGCCGCGATACGGCCGCTGCTGAACCAGGCCTTCCTCGGCCAGCCGCTTGAGCATCTTGGCAACCGTCGGCTGAGCCACTCCGAGCCGGGCCGCGATGTCGACTTGGCGCGCCTCGCCGCCATCGACGATCAGATCTGCGATGAGTTCGACATAATCCTCGACGAGTTCCGATCGGCGCGCTTCGCGGGCCTGCCGAAAGCTCTCGACATGGACATCCGGGTCGCAGAGTGGGTCTCTTTCCGGCTTGATCTGCCGTCGAACTTGCATCGCTCGAAACGCCCCAACGACGGAAAACAGGATCGTGACCGCCCTTGTACCCCAGCGGATCGCCGGCTGGGAGCCCCCGCGCATGGATGCGGCACCAGTGCTACACCTTAGCTGTTCACCTTCTTTATAGCATAGGCTATATTCCCGTCGTTCACGGCGCATCCCCGCGCTGACGGCAGGTGCAGCCTTGTTCAGCATGTCCTACGAAAAGGCGTGGCGGTTCGCTCGCGAGACGCAGGATCAACAAAGTCTCGGCCACCTGAACGGCAGCGTTCCTGTGCTCGGGCAGGGGAGTTGGCTTCGCCGCCTCCTGGCCTTCCTCGGGCCGGGCTACATGGTCTCGGTCGGCTATATGGACCCAGGCAACTGGGCGACCGACATCGCCGGCGGCGCGCAGTTCGGCTACACGCTGCTCAGCGTCGTCCTGCTCTCGAACCTGATGGCGATCGTGCTGCAGGCGCTCGCGGCCCGGCTCGGCATCGCCACCGGGCGTGACCTCGCGCAGGCTTGCCGGGATGCCTATCCCCGCCCGGTCGGGCTGGCGCTCTGGCTGATCTGCGAGGCTGCGATCATTGCCTGCGATCTCGCTGAGGTGATCGGCACGGCGATCGCGCTGAAACTCCTGTTCGGCATCCCGCTCGTCATCGGTGCGATCGTCACGGCGCTCGACGTGTTCATCGTGCTGCTTCTGCTGCGGCGTGGCTTTCGCGCGCTTGAAGCCTTCGTGATCGCGCTGCTGACCATCATCTTTGTCTGCTTCGGCATCCAGATCGCGCTCGCGGCGCCGCCCGTTCAGGCTGTGCTCGGCGGCTTCGTGCCCTCCACCGAGATCGTGACCAACCCGGCCGCGCTCTACATCGCTATCGGCATCATCGGCGCGACGGTGATGCCGCATAACCTCTACCTGCATTCCTCGATTGTGCAGACGCGGGCCTATCCGCGCACCGACGAAGGACGGCGCGAAGCCCTGCGCTTTGCTGTGACCGACTCGACCATCGCCCTGATGCTGGCCCTGTTCGTCAATGCCTCGATCCTGATCATGGCGGCCTCGGTGTTTCACGCGAGCGGGCGCACGGATGTCGCCGAGATCGAGCAGGCGCACGAATTGCTGTCGCCTTTGCTCGGATTCGGCATCGCCTCGACATTGTTCGCGGTGGCTCTGCTCGCCTCCGGCCTCAACTCGACCGTCACCGCGACGCTCGCCGGCCAGATCGTGATGGAAGGCTTTTTGCGCCTGCGCATGCCCGACTGGGCGAGGCGGCTCGTGACGCGCGGCATCGCGATCGTGCCGGTCGTCTTCGTGACGGCGCTCTATGGCGACGAGGGGACGGCACGGCTGCTGGTGCTGAGCCAGGTCGTTCTCTCGATGCAATTGCCCTTCGCGGTGATCCCGCTGGTGCGCTTCGTGTCGGACCCGGACAAGATGGGGCCGCTGGTGATCCCCGGCTGGCTCAAGGTTCTGTCGTGGATGATCGCTGCGATCATCGTCGTGCTGAACCTGAAGCTCCTCGTGGACACATTTCTCAATGGCTGATCAGTTGGCGCGGAACATCGTCGGCGCGTGGCAACAATGTAGTCTGCAGGCGGAGAAGTGATTTGACAATCGAGCCCGGCAAAGCAATTCATTGTATGGAACTCAATACCGGCGCGAATCTTTCTGGTAATTTTTGTATTGCTAAAGATTGTATTTATGCGAATATTTATAGTTTTGCAGATACTTTTTTAATTGATGAAATATCTCCAATTTATCTTCAAACAGAAACGAACGACATCGTATCTCTTCATAGTATTTTTCGTAATGAAATTGGTAGATTTTCTCGATTGAAAGAACCGATACGCACTACGTATAAGGCGGAGATAAATGCAAATATTGCAATTGTCGGCTATAATCGATGGTCTGATAGCGATACGATAAGGCAAGTTAGATTTACTGTAAAACATACCAAATCATTGCTCCGACACAAAGGCTTATTTCAATCTATAAACAGCAATAAATTTCCTGAAATAGAAAGTTTACAAATTTTTAATGATCTTGCAAATGAAATGAAATTGAGAGCACGATACGGTGTTCTTTATACGGCCGGAAATAGCGCTCCAGATGACATTTGGCCGATTTTTGAGATCGAGTTCAGAAATAAAATAACTATCTTCGAATATTTAAATTATGTAAAATATTATCTCTATTTTTTGTCTTTCTGTATTGGTATAGAATTGCGGCCGGATGATGTGTATATCAATCG
Source organism: Methylobacterium sp. (assembly GCA_044227265.1). GTDB lineage: Bacteria > Pseudomonadota > Alphaproteobacteria > Rhizobiales > Beijerinckiaceae > Methylobacterium. Next base: position 25,017 of record JBGAFL010000002.1, on the reverse strand, counting down.
TCTCTCTCATGATGAAGTTAACGAAGCTATCAAATTGAACAATTATCCTGGTGATCATCAGGTTCACTACATATGGCCAGAAAAAGAAATTGACCCCAATGATCTTTTGATTGGAGGGTCGCCGTTTATATCATACGAGGATAATGAACTTGTGGCATTTAGGCAGGGCTTGATTGCATGGATGAATCGAGCTCAAAGTTGGAAAAAATCCTACATATTGATGGCGGCAAGCTTTGCTCAGAGAAATACTACTTCGTCAGAGCGACTTATTACCGCTTGCCGTTGGTTCGAAGATATTCCTATTGCACAATCGAAAAACGCCCTTTTAGATAGAATTATTGATGAAATTGCTTTAGCTGCCGCCGAAAAAGGGAATGAATTCGAGCTGGATTCTAAAATAGTTGATAGAATAACAAATGCTGTGAGGTGGATTAAGGAAGAGACTAGAGATGTTCATTTCTTAAGGCTTATTAAAATTATTCATGAAAAATTTGGAAAAGATCTTCTGCCAGAAGACATATTGTCACACCTAATTCGTGCTATGCAATTCCGAGGAAAGATCGCACATGGTCATTTTGAGCCCGAGAATGAGGCTGAGTCAATTGCTTTTGATAAAGCAACACGTGCGCTAGAAGCTTTCTGTTATTTGCTGACGGCATTGGATTTGCCGATTTCTGCCGAGGGAATTGGAAGGCTCAGTTTTAATTCTGTTATTCGAGATTGCAAACGCGCATAAGTGCTCTACTATTACGTGTTTAGCTTTGGCTCCGAAGATGCGCCACGAACTCCTGCGCATAGGGTGGTAGAGTGGCAAGCGAGCGCAGACACAGAGTCAGGTCGCGCGCGGCCCAATTGTCTTCGAGCGGCACCACTGTGATCGCCATGCTGCGCTTCGTCCGATGCGCCGTTGTCTCAGGAACGATGCCGAGGCCGACGCCGCATTCGACCAACCGGCAGACCGCGTCGAACCCGCGCAATTGTACGCGCAGGCGCATGGACTTGCCCATTCTCGCGGCCTTTTCCGACAGGAAACGCGTCAGCGCGCTCGGCCTGTCGAGGCCAACGAGGTCGTGGTCGAGCACGTCTGCGAAGGCGAGGCTCGCACGCGAGGCCAGGGGATGGGCCGTCGCCACCACGACGACGAAACGGTCGTGGCGGAACGGATAGGTTTCGAGCGTGCCGGTCTCGACCGTTCCGGCGACGATGCCGAGATCGGCGGCGCCCTCGGCCACCAACCCGACGATTTCGTCCGAGGTGCGCTCCTCGATATCGACGCTGACGCCGGTATGGAGCGCGAGATAGGCCGAGAGCGCTTCGGGCAGGAATTCAGTCAGCGCATTGGTGTTCGACAGGACCCGGATCTGGCCGATCGCGCCGCCGGCGAACACCGACAGATCCTCCTGCATGCGCTCGATCCCGGCGAGGACCGATCGGGCATGGGCGAGGAGGGCCCGCCCGGCCGGCGTCGGTATCACACCCTGGCGCCTGCGCGTGAGCAAAGCCGCCCCCAGCGAGACCTCCATCGCGCGGACACGCGCCGAGGCGGCGGCAAGGGCGAGATGAGCACGCTCGGCCCCGTGCGTGATCGATCCCGCCTCGACGACGTGGCGGAACAGCCCGAGATCGACGAGATCGAACCGCATCATCGATGGTTTCCTGTGCGACCTTCGTCCGGGAAAGGTGTGTCGACCGCCGAGCCGCTGAAATTTGGTGCCGCGCGATGTTGCGGTAACCTTCGCGGTTCACGAAGGCTGCGTCCAGTAGAGCCGAATTGCGAACGCTTCCAATTCGCGATTTGAAGCCACGCGATGGATGCCCTCACGCACATGACTGGCGCGCAGATGACGGTCTGGTTGACCGGCGGCCTGCTCGTCCTGTGCATGGCGCTCTGGGCGACCGGGCTGATCGCCGAGATCGTGACGGCGCTGATGTTCTTTTCCCTGGCGATGCTCCTGAAGCTCGCGCCGGCGGAGACGATCTTTTCCGGCTTCGCGTCCTCGGCTTTCTGGCTCGTGACGAGCGGCATGGTCGTCGGACTCGCCATGAACCGCACCGGATTGGGAAGCAGGCTGGCGCGGATGCTAGTCGTCAGGCTTCCGAATTCCTATGCCGGGTTCGTCGCCGGCATCATCGCTTTCTCCTTCGCGCTCGCCTTCGTCATGCCGTCGAATCTCGGGCGGATCGCGCTGATGATTCCGGTGCTGATCGCGGTCTGCGACGCCTTCGGGCTCGAACGCGGGCGCCCCGGCCGCACCGGTGCGCTCCTCGCTTATGGCATCGCGACACCGATGCTCTCGGCCGCTATCCTGCCGGCGAACGTCCCGAACCTCGTCATGACGGGCACGGCCGAGACGCTCTACGGCCTGCACTTCGCCTATATGCCTTATCTTCTGCTGCACGCGCCTGTGCTGGCCCTCGTGAAGGGTGGTACCCTCACGCTCTGCACAGTGCTGCTGTTTCCCGACCGACTCGAAGCGCGGCCTGCCCAATCCGAGTTGCCACCGCTCTCGCCCGAGGAGCGTCGGCTTGCCGTGATTCTGGCGGTCATGCTCGGCCTGTGGATGACCGACACGCTGCACCACATTGCGCCGGCCTGGATCGGGCTTGCGGCGGCAGTGATTTGCATGCTCCCGCGCATCGGCGTTCTGCCTGGCGAAGCTTTTGCCGATGTTCCGCTGCGGACCTGTTTCTACATCGCTGCGTTGTTCGGGCTGACGGCGACCGTCAATGCAACCGGTCTCGGTAAGTATCTCGGCCATGCCGTTCTCTCGGTCGCGCCTCTCCATCCGGGCGAGGTCGCACGCAATTTCGTGACGCTCACCGGCATCGCGATAGGCTTCCTGTTTCTGGCGACGGCAAATGGCGCGCCCGCGCTCTATACGGCCCTGGCAAGCGAACTCGCACAGGGCAGCGGCCTCAATCTCATGCAGGTCCTGATGATCCAGGTGGTCGGATATTCGAACCTGTTCTTTCCCTATCAGGCACCCCCGATCGTCATGACGATGGGGCTGGCGGGAATCGGGCTCGGCGATGCGACGAAACTGACGCTTGCAATCGGGCTGAGCTCACTTGTCGTTGTGACGCCGCTCGCCTTCCTCTGGTTCAAGCTGATGGGGTGGCTGCCGTGAGCGCGCTCCGCACGATCGCGAATTCGAAGCGCTCTGCCGCAAACGATCTCTTGCCGTTTGTCGCCTTGCCACCTACGCCCTTTGTTTTAGACAAAGTCCAAGTTACGTCGCCTGAGGCCGCTCTCCGGGATTCGAGAAACTGATGGCTGCAAACCCCAGACCCGTCGTCGCCTCGCCGCTCTCGCCGCATCTCCAGATCTATCGCTGGACCTGGACCATGCTGATGTCGGTGCTCCACCGCATCACCGGCACCGCGCTCTATGGCGGCACCTTCCTCGTGGCTGTCTGGCTCGTCGCGCTAGCCGCCGGTCCGAAGTCCTATGCCTGCGTCGCCGGCTTCTTCGGGGCCTGGCTCGGGCTGCTCGTCCTGTTCGGCTTCAGCTGGGCCCTGTTCCATCACATGCTGGGCGGCCTGCGCCACTTCGTCTGGGATTTGGGCTACGGCTTCGAACGCAATGAGCGGATGCGGCTCGCCCGCTTCACGTTGATCGGGTCGATTTCGCTGACGATCATCGTCTGGGTCCTCGTTCTCCTGCTGTCCTGAGGAAACTCGACATGGCTGACACTCCGCTTGGCGCGGACACCTCGATCCGCACCCCGCGCGCCCGGGTCAAAGGCCTCGGCGCATCCGGGCATGGCGCTGGCCATTTCTGGGTGCAGCGCCTGACTGGCGCGGCCAATGCCCTGCTGATGGTGGCCTTCGTGGTCATCATCGCGAAGATGTGGGGCCGCTCCTACGAGGAGGCTCTGGCGCTGGTCGGCCATCCGGTCGTGGCGATCATTCTGCTCCTCGCCGTGCTCTCGGTGGCCGTCCACATGCGCCTCGGCATGCAGACCGTCATCGAGGACTACATCCACGCCAAGGGCCTCAAGCTCGCCGCTGTCCTCGCGAACGACTTCTATGCGGTCGCGGTCGCCGTCGCCTGCCTCTACGCGATCGTCAGCGTCGGGCTCGCCTGATCACCGGAAACGAACGAGATCTCTCGATGGCAACGAATGGTTCGAACGGCGCCGCGCCGGCCTATTCCATCATCGATCACACCTTCGACGTGGTGATCGTCGGCGCCGGCGGCGCGGGTCTTCGCGCGACGGTCGGCTGCTCGCAGGCCGGCCTGCGCACAGCCTGCATCACGAAGGTGTTTCCGACCCGCTCGCATACGGTTGCGGCGCAAGGCGGCATCTCGGCCTCGCTCGGCAATATGGGGCCGGATAATTGGCGCTGGCACATGTACGACACCGTGAAGGGGTCGGACTGGCTCGGGGACCAGGACGCGATCGAGTATTTCGTGCGCAACGCACCGGCCGCCGTCTACGAGCTCGAGCATTGGGGCGTGCCGTTTTCGCGCACGGACGAGGGCAAGATCTACCAGCGCCCCTTCGGCGGCATGACCACGGATTACGGCAAGGGCATCGCCCAGCGCACCTGCGCGGCGGCCGACCGCACCGGCCACGCGATGCTGCACACGCTCTACGGCCAAGCGGTGAAGAACCGGACTCTGTTCTTCATCGAGTATTTCGCGCTCGACCTGATCATGGATGACGATGGCCGCTGCCGCGGCGTCATCGCGCTCGACCAGGCGACCGGCGAGATCCACCGCTTCCGCGCCCAGATGGTCATCCTTGCCACCGGCGGCTACGGCCGCGCCTATTTCTCGGCGACCTCGGCCCATACCTGCACGGGCGATGGCAACGCCATGGTTCTGCGCGCCGGCCTGCCGCTGCAGGACATGGAATTCGTGCAGTTCCACCCGACCGGGATCTACGGCGCTGGCTGCCTGATTACGGAGGGCGCGCGCGGGGAGGGCGGCTATCTCACCAATTCACAGGGCGAGCGCTTCATGGAGCGCTATGCGCCCTCCGCGAAGGACCTCGCCTCCCGCGATGTGGTCTCACGCTCGATGACGATGGAAATCCGCGATGGCCGCGGCGTCGGCAAGAACGGCGACCACATCTTCCTGCATCTCGACCATCTCGATCCGGCGATCCTGCACCAGCGCCTGCCGGGCATCTCGGAAAGCGCCAAGATCTTCGCTGGCGTCGACGTCACCAAGGAGCCGATCCCGGTGATCCCGACCGTCCATTACAACATGGGCGGCATCCAGACGAACTATCATGGCGAGGTGCTGACGCTGAAGAACGGCAACCCCGATACGGTGGTGCCCGGCCTGATGGCACTCGGCGAGGCAGCCTGCGTCTCGGTACACGGAGCGAACCGTCTCGGTTCCAACTCGCTCTCCGATCTTGTGGTGTTCGGGCGTGCGGCTGGTCTGCGCTGCGCTGAGATCGTCGAGAAGGGCGCGCCCCAGCCGGAATTGCCCAAGGACTCGGCCGACAAGGCGCTCTCGCGCCTCGACCGCTTCCGCTACGCCGACGGCTCCACGCCGACGGCGGTCCTGCGCGATCGCATGCAGCGGACCATGCAGAACAACTGCGCCGTCTTCCGCACCGGGGAGGTTCTGGAGGAGGGCAAGACCCTGATCCACGAGGTCTGGAAGGACGTCGCCAATATCCGGGTGAGCGACCGTTCGCTCGTCTGGAACACCGACCTGCTCGAGACGCTGGAATTCGACAACCTGATCGGCCAGGCGGTCGTGACCATGGAATCGGCGCTCAACCGCCAGGAATCGCGCGGCGCCCACGCCCGCGAAGACTTCCCCGAGCGCAACGACAAGGAATGGATGAAGCACACCCTGGCCTGGCTCGACCAGACCGCGCACACGGTCCAGATCGACTACCGGCCCGTCCATACCTACACGATGTCGAACGAGATTCAGTATATCGAGCCCAAGGCTCGGGTGTATTGATGTCCCTCTTCTGGAACATGCGGCGTGGTTTGGTGGCTTTCGTTGCTACCGCCGCATTCCTTGTGATCTTTTCACCGCCGGCAAGGGCGGCGGGTGGGCTGGAAGACTCGTGGTGGCTCGCGGCAATACCATGTTTGACGGTCGCTACGCCTCTTGCATTGGTCGGTTGGGCGTTCGCCAATCGGGGTCCGAAACAGCTTTCGCTGCTGATGTTGGCCGGTTGGCTAACGGCTTGGCTTTGGCTCTGGTTTGAAAAGGGACTGAGCGGTGCAGTCGAAAGAGCGGGCGTCTTCTCCGGCTCGATGGCGGCCGTATCCGTCGTGGTTCTATTGGGGTGGGTGATTGGCCGGATCTTGCGGGTCCCCGATGAGCCCGCTGCCAGCGTCTCGAATGGTCATTCTTGAGATGACACGGCGCCTCATCGCTCTCTGCGCTGGAATGATCTCGTCCGCCTCGTCAGTGGAGGCGGCATCCTGCGCGCAGTTGATGTCACGCGGGGCGCAGATCATCGACTCCTGCCTCATGGATTTCGGTGCATCCGAAAAGCTTCATGTCTACATCGTGCGCCTGCCGGGCGATGGTGTGGAGACATGCACCAGCAGGCGAAAGCTATGGCGATGAGACCTCCGCCAAAGCCGCGCCTGGGCCGACCCGATAGGCCCTCGGCACCTCGTCGGCGCCGAGAGCTTGCCGTCGTGCTAGATCAAATCGCTCGCGCGACAGCCCTCGTCCTGTGCCTGCTTCTTGTCACCTCAGGCATGGCGAGCGCGCGGGAGCCGGAATTCAATTTCCCGCAAGACGTCGCCGGGTTCGCGCGAGGCGCGAAGACCGACTACGAAGCTCGAGCCCCGGGATTCGGCTATTCCGTCGTCTATACGAACGGTCGCCTGAAGGCCGATGTCTACGTCTATGACGGCGGCGTCGCCTCGATCCCGGATGGACCTTCCTCGGCGCCCGTCGCCGCGCAGATCGCGCAGGCGACGAACGAGATTCGGGTCATGGTGGAGCGGCACCTCTATCGCAGCAGTCTGGATCGGGGACCGGTGCGGCTCGATGGAGCCGCGGGCGACAGGCTGGGCTGCCGGGCCTTCCAGATCGATCATCCGACGCTTGGTCCAACCGAAAGTCTGCTTTGCGTCACCGGAATGCGCGGGAAGTTCGTGAAATTTCGCATTTCGAGCCCGACCGAAAGGCAGGCGTTTCGGGCGGAGGCGGAGCGGTTCATGAGCGGTTGGCTCACTCAACAATAGGCATTCTCACCATTCGCAGCGGGCGTTCGAACGCCGCAGCACGAAGGCACCCAGCATGGCCCAGTTCACCCTCCCCAAGAACTCGCAGATCACCCAAGGCAAGACCTGGCCCGCGCCGCAGGGGGCCAAGAACGTCCAGGTCTTTCGGGTCTACCGCTGGAATCCCGACGACGGGCAGAACCCCCGCATCGATACCTACCATGTCGATCGCGACGATTGCGGACCGATGGTTCTCGATGCCCTGCTGTGGATCAAGAACAAGGTCGATTCGACCCTGGTCTTCCGCCGCTCGTGCCGCGAAGGAATCTGCGGCTCCTGCGCCATGAACATCGAGGGTCAGAACGCGCTGGCCTGCACCATGGGCATCGATGAATGCCTCACGCCGGAAAACGCTGTTCCGTTCCTCACCCGAAAGGACAAGGACGGCGCGGTCCGCATCTATCCGCTGCCGCATATGCCGGTGGTCAAGGACCTCGTGCCGGACCTGACGACGTTCTATGCGCAGCATGCCGCGATCGAGCCCTGGCTTCAGACCGAGACGCCGGCGCCTGAGAAGGAGTGGCGGCAAACGCCGGACGACCGGGCCAAGCTCGACGGGCTTTACGAATGCATCCTGTGCGCCTGCTGCACCACCTCCTGCCCGAGCTATTGGTGGAACGGCGACAAGTTCCTCGGGCCGGCCGCCCTTCTCCAGGCCTATCGCTGGCTGATCGACAGCCGCGACGAGAATACGGGGGAGCGGCTCGACAACCTGCATGACCCGTTCCGGCTCTACCGCTGTCACACGATCATGAACTGCGCCAATACCTGCCCAAAGAGCCTCAACCCGGCCAAGGCCATCGCCGAAATCAAGAAGCTGATGGTCGAGCGCGAGGTTTGATTTCGCCTTCGCCTGGTCGCAGTCGACCGGTTCTCCTGAACCTTAGCTGCGGCTGAAGGACGACGATCTTTGCCCGGCGAGGCGGTTGACCTGATGACGATCAGCGCGGGCAGCGCGGATTGAGGCTCGCCCGCCACACCGGCCCGAAAAGGCCGGCTTTCCCAGCATTCCCCAGAGGGAGCGAGGCTCGCGGCCTTGCCGTCAGCGCAATTGGCGGCGACGCAATCCGGCAAAGTCCTGCCGTTCGGGAAGTATGCCACATGTCGCGACAGCTCCTGTCGACTGCCGCAACGATCGTTCTCGCCGCTCAGCTCGGAGCCTGTGCTTCGCAGAGTTTCGAAGGACGGCGTGGAAGGCCGCAAGCCGCCTTCGAACCGATCTCACCGGCACCGGCTGGCCGTGTGACGAGCGAGCCGCTGGCGCCGCCGCCGGGCGCCCAGGCCGCGGCCGAACCGCCGCCGATCGATGCGGAGCCTGCCCCGCCCGTCATCGCCGAAACCGCGCCGCCGCCTGTGGCGCCTCCCGTCATCGCGACGGGCCGCTCGTCTGTGGTCGGTGGCTGGACGGCGACCGATGCGAGCGGAAGCTGCCGCATCGCATTGTCGAGTTCACCGGCGCTCGATCTCTACAAGGCTTCGACCACGGGCTGCGCCAACAAGGATCTCGCCAAGATCTCGGCATGGGATTACCGCGACGGCGAGGTCTATCTCTACCAGCCCGGCGGTACGGTGACCGCGCGTCTGCGCCAATCAGGCACCTCGCTCGACGGCAGCTTGGCGAAATCAGGGGCGACGCTCAGCATGGTGCGCTGATCGCGGCACGAAAGGGTCGTGCCGATAGCGGCCGACGCTCATTCGGGGATTTCACGACGCACGCAGCGCCCGCGGTGAGATTCGTCGCGCGAGATGGCTTTGCAAAGGCGATACTCGCGCGCCTACGTTTGCAGAGCGGTCGCTGGCGCCCGCTCGCTCGCGCCAGGAAGGCGCCCGTGCCGGCCGGACCTCACTCGAGGACGCCCGACGGTGGGCGGAGCCCTTCTACGCGCTCAGGCCGAGCCCGAGATCAGCGGGCCGTTCGCAGCTCAATCAGCTGTCGGAGCGCTCGGCGAACCGGCTGGCCGCGAACGAGAGTGCGCCACCGAGAACGATGAGAATGACCGCCGCCTTGATCGCAGCATAGCCGAGATCCGGGGCGACTCCCTCATCCGTGTAGAGCACGGCGGCGATGGCGCTGAGCGGCAGGAGAAACAGGATGGACAGCGGAACCAGCGGATTCATGCGAAACTCATGCTGTGTCGCGGGGCGATTCCCCGGCGCGGGAGACCTCCGCTCATAGCACCGCTTTTTCGCCATGGGGATGCCTGGGAACAGAAATTCGACGCCGTTACGACGAATTGCCGAAAGGACGTCGTCCGCAAGCTCAAGCCGGAATCCGTACGGTCGCGCGTAATCCCCCCAAGGGCGAGTCGTGCAAGGTGACGTCGCCGCCATGGGCGCGCGCGATATCGCGAGCAATGGCGAGGCCGAGCCCCGACCCGCCAGCATCCTGCCGGGCATCGTCGAGCCGAAGGAACGGCTTGAACACCTCTTCGCGAAGGTCGACCGGAATTCCGGGTCCATCATCGTCGATCGAGACCAGGAAAGACCGGTTTTCGAGCTTGCCGACGATCGCGACTGTGTCGGCGTAGCGCGCTGCATTGGCAGCGAGGTTGAACAGGCATCGCCGAAAGGCATCGGGCCGCACCGTCACGGCCGGTCGGCCCTCGAGCTCGACGGCGGCGACATGCGCGCCGAGCCGTTCCATGTCGGTGCGCAGATCGTCGAGCAGCGCCCGCATGTCGATCGCGGCAGCGGCCTCAGCGGAATCGCCGCGTGCGAAGGCGAGATAGCCTTCGAGCATACGGCTCATCTCATCGACGTCACGCCGCAGATCCTCGACGTCCGAGCTCTGTTCGACGAGCGCCAGCGAGAGCTTGAAACGCGTCAGAATGGTGCGCAGGTCGTGGCTGACGCCATTTAGCATCGTCGTGCGCTGCTCCATCGCCCGCTCGATGCGCCGCCTCATCTCGATGAAGGCGTAGCCGGCCTGGCGTACCTCGCGGGCGCCGCGCGGCTTGAACTCGATGTCGCGACCCTTGCCGAAACCCTCGGCCACGGCGGAAAGCCGCAGGATCGGCTTGATCTGGTTGCGCAGGAACAGGATCGCGACGCCGAGCAGCACCAGCGACGAGCCGGTCATCCAGAGCAGGAAGATGTGCGAATTCGAGGCATAGGCCTGGCTGCGCCGCGCGCTGACGCGCATCACCCCGTCCGGGATCGCGACCCTGATCTCGATCAGGTTCGAGCGGCCGACCGTATCGATCCAGAAGGGTCGTCGGATCTGACGGCGGATCTCGTCGGACAGGGCCTCGTCGAGCAGCGAGAAGAATGGTCGCGGTCCCGGCGGCGGCAGCTTCTCCCCTTTGAGGATGTCGAGATCGAGATTCAGCCGGTCGCCGGCGATCCGGGTTAGCGTCTCCGCATCCTTGTCCTGCGGGAAGCTCTCGTAGATGTCGATCAAAGCGGCGATGTCGGCAGTCACGGCGGAGGACAGACGCCGGGTCACGAGCTGCCAGTGCCGCTCCATGAAGGTGTAGGCGATCACCGATTGCAGCAGCACCATCGGCGCGATGATGATGATCAGGGAGCGCGCATAGAGGCCCTTGGGCAGGGCATTGCCGATCGCGCGCGCGATCAACCGCCAGAGCCGGCGCGGGCGCCCCACTACTTCGCCGGCGACGGCTTCTCCGGCGCGGCCCGCCTGACGCAGCACGGTCGAGACGGGGCCGTTCATGGTCCTCGTCGCCTCAATCGACCGCGAGGCGGTAGCCGATGCCGCGCACGGTCTGTAGGAGTTGGGGGTTGGCCGGATCGATCTCGATCTTGCGCCGCAGCCGGTTGATCTGGACGTCGATCGTCCGCTCAGCGGCGAGGCCTCCGCCGCCGGCCAGCATCTCGCGCTCGACATTGCCGCCCGCGGCTTGGGCCAGCATCGTAAGGATCTCGCGCTCCCGTTCGTTGAGCTTGATCACCTCTTCCTCTCGGCGCAGCTCGCCGCGGTCGATGCGATAGGCGAAGGGACCGAAGGTGACGGGTTCCTCACCCGCGCCGTTCACGGGCAGCCCAGGGTGGCTGCGCCGCATGATGTTGTTCAGCCGCAGGATCAATTCGCGCGGCTCGAAGGGCTTGGGCAGATAATCGTCTGCGCCGATCTCGAGCCCGGTGACCCTGTCATTGGCGTTCGAGCGTGCCGTCAGCATCAGGATCGGCACGCGCGAAGTCTGGCGCACCTGCCGCGCATAGTCGAATCCGTTCTCGCCAGGCATCATCACGTCGAGAACCAAGGCGTCGAAGACGAAGGCCTGGTTGCGGGAGCGTGCCTCGGCCACATCCGCCGCGGCCGTGACGCGAAAGCCCTGTTCCGCGAGAAAGCGCGTGAGCAACTCCCGCAGGCGGCGATCATCGTCGACGACGAGGATATGCGGAGCGTGGTCGGGTAGCTCGGCACGCGGTTTCACGGCAGCGTTCGCCATCAGAGCGCCGCCTTCGAGCGCCGGGCCATCAAGCGGCGCACGGTATCACGTTCCTCGGGTTCGATCATTGCCAGCAGGAAATCCTGTGCCGATACAGATGTTTGGCCGCGCGCTTGCGCGGTGTCGTCCGCGCGATCCGACAGGGCGCGCGCCACGCGGCGAACCTGAACCCGGCTGAGATCGCCTGCGAGCACGGCGCCGGCCTTCGTGCAGTACAGGAGACGCTGGCGCCGGTCGCTCATGCCGGTCCGCTGCTCGATATAGCCCTGTTCGATCAAGTCCTTCAGCACCCGGTTGAGGCTCTGCTTGGTGATGCGCAGGATATCGAGAAGTTCGGCGATGGTGAGACCGGGATAGCGGTCGACGAAATGAAGGACGCGGTGATGCGCCCTCCCGAACCCGTACTCCGCCAGTATGCGGTCGGGGTCGCCGACGAAGTCGCGATACGCAAAAAACAGCAATTCGATCAGATCGTCGCTGAGAGTCTGGTCGGCCTCTCCCGAAACCCCAGCCTCCGAAGGCTCCGGGACGAGTTCGGCGCGAATCGTCGCATTGCGGGTCAAGGCCGTGCGACCTCCCTGACGGCGTCTGGAGGAAACCGCGAAGCCTCCAGCGGAGATAAGTCAGTGTTGTTGACATATCTCAGCCTCGTTGCTAGGCGTCAACCCTTCCGGTGTCCCCGTTCGGGGGCTGCACGCCCCGCCCGTCCGACCACTGTGGTCCGGCGACCGGCGCCGCTCCAGAGGAAATCGAGATGGCCCTGATCCCGTTCGACCAGCGCGATGGCAGCATCTGGTTCGACGGTGTTCTGGTGCCGTGGCGGGACGCGAAGATCCATGTGCTCACGCATGGGCTGCATTACGGCTCAGCCGTGTTCGAGGGCGAGCGCGCCTATGGCGGGGAGATCTTCAAGAGCCACGAGCACTCCGAGCGTCTGATCCGTTCGGCACGGCTTCTCGATTTCGAGATCCCGTTCTCACTCGAGCAGATCGAGGCGGCCAAAGCACTCGTCCTGAAGACGACCGGACTGGTCGATGCCTATCTGCGCCCGATTGCGTGGCGCGGCTCGGAGATGATGGGCGTCTCGGCTCAGAACAACACGATCCATCTCGCCATCGCGGCTTGGGAATGGCCGAGCTATTTCGACCCCGCGACGAAGATGAAGGGCATCCGGCTCGACATCGCCGACTACCGCCGGCCCGATCCGCGCACCATCCCCAGCAAGGCGAAGGCAGCGGGCCTCTACATGATCTGCACGATCTCGAAGCACCGCGCCGAGAACAAGGGCTATGCCGATGCCCTGATGTTCGATTTCGAGGAGAACGTCGCCGAATGCACCGGCGCGAACATCTTCTTCATCCGGGATGGGGTCATCCACACGCCGCTCGCCGATCGCTTCCTCGACGGCTTGACGCGGCAGACGGTGATCGAACTCGCGCGCCGTCGTGGGCTCGAGGTGGTCGAGCGGCGCATCCGGCCTGACGAGCTGACCGGCTTTTCGGAATGCTTCATCACCGGTTCGGCCGCTGAGGTGACGCCGGTGGCGGAGATCGGACCGTACCGATTCACGCCGGGCACGATCACGCAGACGCTGATGGAAGATTATCTCGCCGAGGTGCAGCCGCGGGCTCGCGCGGCCTGACAGCTTCGGGCGATCCCCTTCAGCGGGTCACGCCCCACAACCCCGCCCGCTCCGAACGCGCCTGGTCCTCGGCCTCGGCGAGATCGGACGGCGCGTCGGCGCTGGCCCGTGCGCCGCCGGCTGCCAGGATCAGCCCGGCGAGATCGTCGCCGTCGATCTGGCAGCGCATCCCGCCGCTACCCGGCTCGGGCGCGCAACTCACTTCGCGGCGCCGCAGGTAGCGCGCCAATTGCCTCGCCATCGCGCCGCCTTCGCCGGCGACGCCGGCGAGCCGCACCGTGCGACCGCGGATCGAAAGCGTGCCGGTATCGATGACCTCGGGAACTCCGCGCAGGTCGCTGGTGCGCAAAGGCGCCGTCGTGACCTCGCCCGCCGGCACCCGCTCTGCCCTCGCCGCGGAGGGGGCAGGGCGCTTCTTGCCAGCAAGAAGCTTTCGGCTGCGCTCCACGAAATCCTGGAAGATGCGCGCCGGGATATCGCCGCCCGTCACCCTGTTCATCGGCGCGTTGTCGTCGTTCCCGACCCAGACCCCGACGATCATGTCGGGCGTCATGCCGACGAACCAGGCATCGCGGTAATCCTGGCTGGTGCCGGTCTTGCCCCCGATCGGCAATCCGGGAATCCGGGCGGCCTTGCCGGTCCCGGATTCGACCACGGCCTCCATCGAATCGAGCAGCATCGTCTGGACGTCGCGCGAGATCGGAATGGAGGGCTTGGCGGCGCTGTGCAAATACAGAGGTTCCGAGGAATGGCCTCGGATCGCGTGCACCCCATAGGGCTCGACCGGAGCGGCTCCGTTCAGCACGGCCGCATAGGCACGCGTCATGTCGAGAAGCGTCACATCTGCCGATCCGAGTGCGAGGCTCGGCACGTTGGGCAAATCGGATTGCACGCCGAGCCGGCGCGCGCTGTCGATGACGGCGGGAATGCCGATCTCGTCCGAGAGCTGAGCCGCGATCGTGTTGACCGACAGCGCGAAGGCCGAGCGCAGCGGCGTTGCACCGCGATACCGGTTGTTCGCGTTCTGGGGTTCCCATTCGCCGATCTGCGTCGGCCGGTCGACCAGAACGGTCTCGGGCGTGTAGCCGCGTTCAAAAGCCGCGAGATAGACGAAAAGCTTGAATAGCGATCCGGCCTGCCGCTTGGCCTGCGTCACCCGGTTGAACTGGCTCGCTTCGTAGTCCCGCCCTCCGACCATCGCGAGGATCGCGCCATCCTTCGACAGGGCGACGAGGGCGCCCTGGCCAACGCGCTTCTTGCCGCCTTCCGCATCGAGCCTGCGCTCGACGACGCCTTCAGCGATGCTCTGAAGATTGAGGTTCAAGGTGGTGCGCAGGGTGACGTCACCATCGGAGCCGGTGAGGCGCTTGGCGTCCGAGGCGATCATGTCGATGAAATAGTTCGTGCCCGGCGGCGTTTCCGGTGGCGTGCGCAGGGTCAGCTTCTCGCTGCGCGCCTTGTCTGCCGCCGGTTGCGTCAAGGCGCCCGTCGCGACCATCGCCTGGAGGACGAGGTCCGCTCGTTCCTTGGCGCCCCCGAAATTCCGTGTCGGCGCGAGCTGGGACGGCGCGCGTACCAGACCGGCGAGCATTGCCGCTTCGGGCAGCGTCAGCGACTTGGCGGGATGGCCGAAATAGCGCCGTGCTGCCGCGTCGACGCCATAGGCGCCGGCACCGAAATAGGCGGTGTTGAGATATCCGAGCAGGATCTCCTGCTTGGAATAGGTGCTCTCCAGGCGAAGCGCGAGCAGAGCCTCCTGGATCTTGCGCCTGAGCGTCTTCTCCTGGCTGAGCGAGGTCAGCCGCGCATATTGCTGCGTGATCGTCGACCCGCCCTCGCGCACGCCGCCGCCGGTGACATTGCGCCAGAGCGCGCGGGCCAAGCCGCGCGGATCGATGCCCCAATGGTCGTAGAAGCGCCGGTCCTCGATCGCGAGGATCGCCTGGGCGAGATGCGGCGGCAGATCGGCTTCGGTGAGCTTCTCGCCCTGATAGGCCCCTCGTGTTGCGAAGGGGCGTCCATCATCGGCCTCGACGGTGATGGCGCGCTGGCCTGCCTCCGGCACGGCGCCTCCGAGTGGAGGCAACGTCGCAAAGGCTTCGAGGACGAGCCCTGCCAGTGCGAGCGCGGGCAAGGCGACGATGGCCAGCGCGAGCGCAAGCCGAGGTCGACGGAGGATCCAGTGGCGCTGTCTCGCCTCGGCCGGAAGCGGCTCTCGCTTCCGGTTCGGCGTCTCATCATTTCCGAACTGTTCTTCGCGATCGAAATCCGCGGCTTCTACGGAAACGACGCGCGATCTTGCTCGCGTCGAACGGCTGCGCCGAGCGGCACCTTTCGCTGCCGCCACTGCGAGACGTCCGAGATTCTTGCCGAGTGCGCGCGCAGCGGAGGCGGCTTCGCGCGCAGCCGAACCTGCATCGACTTCACCGTCCCGCTCTGCGCCTTTTTTGTCCCGCTCGGCTCCGGACGAACGCGCATCGCTACCACGGTCGACGCGCATAAAATCGAATTGCGGAGCGTCGGGGTCGCGCGAACTCATCGAGCCTCGTTCATGGGCGGCTGTCTCCGATTGGCGGCGGCCGGACATCGACTAGACATCCCGGATCATTCACCGCGTGCCGTGCAGCGGCCAAATGCCTGGCCGCGAAAACCGGTTGGCTGACGCAGCGCGTCATTTGCCGTGAGCATCATGTCGGAAATTCGAATGGCGTCTGCCTGGGGGCCGATGCCGGCGGTGCCCGCCCGGTTTTTGCACCTTCAACGCAAAACGCTTGAAAAACGCTCATTCGGGAGCTATTTCGAAGCCAACATTCTGGTTGCAGTCGTTAGGCTGTGTGCGGGAGTGGGCCCCACCGGGTCCGCTCTTTTTTATTGCCACATTGCCCGACCGCGAAAAACCGAAGCTCTGTCGCGTTCACAACAGTCGAGCACAGCATGGCAGACGCCTCCGAAAAGCGTTTGGTCGGGGAGACCGGGACAGCTGCGCGCGTCGCGCAGGTGGTCGAGGCCCCGATCGAAGGGCTCGGCTTTCGCCTCGTCCGGGTTCGTGTCACGCCCGAGCATGGTTGCACGGTTCAGATCATGGCCGAGCGGCCCGACGGCACCATGAGCGTCGACGATTGCGAAGCGGTGAGCCGGGCGATCTCGCCGATCCTCGACCTCGAAGACCCGATCGGCGGGGCCTATCATCTCGAACTGTCCTCGCCGGGCATCGACCGGCCGTTGGTGCGGGTGTCGGATTTCGCGCGCTGGGCCGGATACGAGGCGAAGGTCGAGCTGGCCCGGCCGCTCGATGGACGCAAGCGATTCCGTGGGATCATCGGGTCGCCGAGCGAGGATGGCCGGCTGGTTCCGATCGATCTGCCGGACGTCAAGGAGGGTCTGCCGAGCCGGATCGACCTGCCGCTTGCCGATCTAGCCGAGGCGCACCTCGTGCTGACGGACGACCTCATTCGCGAATCCCTGCGGCGCGGCTCTGCACCGGAGCAGGACGACGAGGCGGAGGATGATCTGGAAGAGCCGGTCCGGCTGGTGCAGCCCCCGCGTCGTCCGAAAAAGGCCGAGGCGCCGCGCAAGCCCGTGAAGCCGAAATCGAAAACCGGCGAGCGCAAGCCCGTCATCACCAAGGCGGCCCGTCTGAAGGACCGCGAGAACCTGCACTGAGCCGGCAACGCCCGAGAGGCGAGCCGGATCAGACCGAGAGAAGGAAACGGAACTCCATGGCAGTCGTCAGCGCCAACAGGCTCGAACTCCTGCAGATCGCCGATGCGGTGGCACGCGAGAAGGTCATCGATCGGATGATCGTGATCGAAGCGATGGAGGAGGCGATCGCCAAGGCGGCCCGCTCCCGCTACGGCGCCGAGACCGACGTTCATGCCGAGATCGACCCAAAGACCGGCGCGCTGAGATTGTCGCGCCACCTTCTGGTCGTCGACACAGTCGAGAACGATTCGCGCGAGATCACCATTGATCAGGCTCGTCGCCACAATCCGGCGGCGCAGGTCGGCGACGTGATCTCCGATACGCTGCCGCCCTTCGATTTCGGGCGCGTCGCCGCGCAATCGGCCAAGCAGGTCATCGTGCAGAAGGTCCGCGATGCCGAGCGCGCGCGTCAGTACGAGGAGTACAAGGACCGCATCGGCGAGATCCTCAACGGCGTCGTCAAGCGCGTCGAATACGGCAACGTGATCGTCGATCTCGGCCGCGGCGAGGGTATCGTGCGGCGCGACGAGATGATCCCGCGCGAGACCTTCCGTCCGGGCGACCGTATCCGCTCCTATCTCTTCGACGTGCGCAGCGAAGTGCGCGGACCGCAGATCTTCCTGTCGCGCTCGCATCCGCAGTTCATGGCGAAGCTCTTCGGCCAGGAAGTGCCGGAGATCTACGACGGTATCGTCGAGGTGAAGGCGGTTGCCCGCGATCCGGGCTCGCGCGCCAAGATCGCGGTGATCTCGCGCGATTCCTCGATCGATCCGGTCGGCGCCTGCGTCGGTATGCGCGGCTCGCGCGTCCAGGCCGTCGTCGGCGAGTTGCAGGGCGAGAAGATCGACATCATTCCCTGGTCGCACGATCAGGCGACCTTCATCGTCAACGCCCTCCAGCCGGCTGAAGTCGTGAAGGTCGTGCTCGACGAGGAAGCCGATCGCATCGAGGTCGTGGTTCCGGACGATCAGCTTTCGCTGGCGATCGGCCGGCGCGGCCAGAATGTGCGTCTCGCTTCTCAGCTCACCGGCTGGGACATCGACATCCTGACCGAGGCAGAGGAATCCGAGCGTCGCCAGAAGGAATTCACCGAGCGAACCCAGACCTTCATGGAAGCGCTCGACGTGGACGAGACGGTCGGCCAGTTGCTGGCGGCGGAAGGATTCCGCAGCGTCGAGGAAGTCGCCTATGTCGACCCCTCGGAACTCGCCGGCATCCAGGGACTCGACGAGGAAACCGGCAACGAGATCCAGGCTCGCGCCCAGGATTACCTCGCCCGGATCGAGGCCGAATACGATGCCAAGCGTCTCGAGCTCGGTGTCGAGGACGCGCTGCGCGAGATCGATGGCGTGACGACCCAGATGATGGTCGCGCTCGGCGAGAACGAGGTGAAGAGCATCGAGGATCTAGCCGGTTGCGCGACCGACGACCTCGTCGGCTACACCGAGGGCCGTGGCCCGGAGGCCGTGCGCCATGCCGGCTATCTCGACGGGTTCGAGCTGTCGCGCGCGGAGGCCGAAGCCTTGATCATGCAGGCGCGCCTCAAGGCCGGCTGGATCGAAGCACTGCCCGAGCCGGAAGCCGAGACCGTGGAGGGTGAGGAATCCGAGCCGCAGCAGGCTGAGGCGCAGTAGCAGGCGGCGATGCCGGACGTGCCCGCGACCGATTCGGAGGATGCGAACTGGCTCGATGCCGGTCTTGGTCGCGGCCGTCACGGGTCGGAGCGGACCTGCCTCGTCACGCGCGAGGCCAAGCCGCCGGCCGAGATGATCCGCTTCGTGCTCTCGCCCGAGGGCGCGGTGGTGCCTGATCTCCGGGCGCGGCTTCCGGGCCGGGGCGCTTGGGTGAGCGCGAAGCGCGACTCCGTGGAGACGGCGGTCAAGCGGCGCCTGTTCCGGCGAGCCTTCAAGAGCGAGCGTGCCGATGCCGTGCCGGACGTCGCGGACCGGATCGCCGAAGGTTTGCGCCTGGATTTGCGTCAGGCGATCGCGCTCGCGAACAAGTCGGGCTGCGTCGTGACCGGGTTCAACACGGTCGAAGCTGAAATCGGCTCGGGAAAAGGTATTGCCGCGCTCATCCATGCCGCCGAGGCGAGCCCGGACGGTCGGCGTAAGCTCGCTGCCGCATTGCGACGGCGGCATGGCGATATCACTTCTGTGATTCCGATCCTCGATGACCTGTCCGAACGCGAATTGGACATGGCTTTGGGTCGGGATCATGTGATACACGCTGCGCTCGTCGCGGGGGCCGGGTCGACCGGTTGCCTCGCGCGTTGGCGTCGCCTCCGGGCCTTCGAAGGCGCGGCGACGGTGTTTCAGGAGGCAGATCCGGCCGTTTCCGGCCCGATCGCTTCCGATCCGCATGACGAAGTGAATATGGGTCGGCGCGGCGCACCGCGGAACGCCGGTCGATGGGACGATGGAAGCCCTCAGGGTTCGGACTGAATGAGCGATACGAACAACACGGGTGACAAGACGACGAATAGGGCTCCCTCGAAGCCGTTGACGCTGAAGCGTCCGGTCGAGCAGAGCATCGTGCGCCAGAGCTTCTCCCACGGCCGCTCCAAGCAGGTCTTGGTGGAGACCAAGAAGCGCCGTCCCGTCGGAGCGCCTCCCGCTCCCGGTGCCCCGGCGCCGCGTGAGGCGACTGCCGCGCCGCAGACGAAGCCGGCCCCGCCTACGACGACTGTGCCGCCTGCATCGGCGCCGCGTGCCGGCTCGGGAGTGGTGCTGCGCACGCTGAGCGACCAGGAGCGCGACGCCCGCGCCAGCGCGCTCGCGGATTCCCAGCGCCGCGAGCAGGAGATGCGCGCGCTGGCGGAGGAAGAGAAACGCCAGCGTCGCGAGCGCATCGAGGCGGAGCAGCGCGAGCGCGAGGCCGCCGAGTCTCGCCGCCGCGAGGAGGAAGATCGTCGCCGTCAGGATGACGAGCATCGCCGTCGTGCGGCCGAGGAAGTTCGGCGCCGCGACGAAGCGGCGGCGCGCGCCGCTGAACCGGCGCCTGCCCCGGCAGAGGCCCCGGCTGCGGCCGCTCCCCAACCACCCGCCCCAGCGGTGCAGGCCCCGGTGGCACCGCCGGCCCGTCCGGCATCGACACCAAGTCAAGCCGCTGGCTCGCGCGTTCCCGGCGCTGCGCCTCAGCCGGCCGCTGCCCCTCGCTCGCCTGCTGCGGCGCGTCCACCCGTCACACCGCGCCAGCCGATCGAGCCGCGCCGGACGATCACGGCCGATTCGCGCAAGCCGCAGGATCTCAGCTTCATGGCGCGCCCCGCGCCGGCGCCCGAGCCGGAGCGCTCGCCCTCGCCGACGACTGCGCGACCGACCGGCACACCGACGGCAGGAAGGCCAGCCGGGCGTCCGGCTGCCGCAGAGGAGGAAACCGAGACGAAGCGGGTCATCCGCCGTCCCGGCATGCCCCTCAAGATCATCACGCCGCCCAAGACCCCGCGCTCACCCGGTGGCGACCGCAATCGCGGCCGCCTGACCATCGCGACCGCGACCTCCGGCGAGGAGGAGCGCACGCGCTCGGTTGCGTCGTTCCGTCGGCGCCAGCAGCGCATGAGCGGGCACAGGAACGAGGAGCCGAAGGATAAGATCGCCCGCGAGGTGACGATCCCCGAGACGATCACGATCCAGGAACTCGCCAACCGCATGTCGGAGCGGGCGGTCGACGTGATCCGGCTCCTGATGAAGCAGGGCCAGATCCACAAGATCACCGATGTGATCGATTCGGATTCCGCGCAGCTCATCGCCGAGGAAATGGGCCATACGGTCAAGCGCGTGGCCGAGTCCGACGTCGAGGAAGGTCTGACCTCGGACGAGCCGGACCTCGAGGAGGATCTCGATCCTCGTCCGCCGGTCGTGACCATCATGGGCCATGTCGATCACGGCAAGACCTCGCTGCTCGACGCGATCCGCAAGGCGAATGTCGTCGAAGGCGAGGCCGGGGGCATCACCCAGCACATCGGCGCCTACCAGGTGGCGGCGCCGTCTGGCGATCTGATCACCTTCATCGACACGCCTGGCCACGCGGCCTTCACCTCCATGCGCGCCCGTGGTGCCAAGGTGACGGACATCGTCGTGCTGGTCGTCGCGGCCGATGACGGCGTGATGCCGCAGACCGTCGAGGCGATCTCGCATGCCAAGGCGGCGGGTGTGCCGCTCATCATCGCGATCAACAAGATCGACAAGCCGGATGCCAATCCGCAGCGGGTCCGCACGGAGCTGCTGCAGCACGACATCCAGGTCGAGTCGATGGGCGGCGAGACGCTCGAATTCGAGGTCTCGGCCAAGACCGGCGACGGATTGCCCGACCTGCTCGAAGGCCTGCAGCTCCAGGCCGAGATCATGAACCTGCGCGCCAACGAGAAGCGCGACGGCGAAGGCACCGTGATCGAAGCGCAGCTCGATCGCGGCCGTGGCCCGGTCGCGACCGTGCTCGTGCAGCGTGGCACCTTGTTCACCGGCGACATCGTCGTGGCCGGTGCCGAATGGGGCCGCGTGCGTGCGCTGATCGACGATAAGGGCGAGCACATTCCCTATGCCGGCCCGTCGGTGCCGGTCGAAGTGCTCGGCTTCAACGGCACGCCGGATGCGGGCGATCGCGTCATCGTCGTACCGAACGAGGCGCGCGCCCGTGAGGTCACGGAATACCGTGCCCGGATCAAGCGCGACCGTCTCACCGCCCGTACGGGCGGCGCCAACCGCTCGCTCGTCGACATGATGCGCGACCTGAAGGAAGGTGCCGGCCGCCGCGAACTCCCCGTCGTCGTCAAGGGCGACGTGCAGGGCTCCGTCGAGGCGATCGTCGGAGCGCTTGGCAAGATCGGCAATGACGAGGTCTCGGCACGCATTCTCCATGCGGGTGTCGGCGGCATCACCGAATCCGACATCACTCTGGCGGAAGCCTCTAAGGCCGTCGTGATCGGCTTCAACGTGCGGGCCCACAAGGAAGCACGGGAATCGGCCGAGCGCTCGGGGACGGAAATCCGCTACTACAGCGTGATTTACGACCTCGTCGACGACATCAAGGATACGCTCTCCGGCATGCTCCCGCCGACGCTCCGCGAGGAGAAGCTCGGCGAGGCGCAGATCCTGCAGATCTTCGACGTCTCGAAGGTCGGCAAGATCGCCGGTTGCCGCGTCACCGAGGGCATGGTCCAGCGCGGTGCGCATGTCCGCCTGATCCGCGACAGCGTCGTGGTTCACGAGGGCAAGCTCGCGCAGCTCAAGCGTCTCAAGGACGACGCAAAGGAAGTCACGTCGGGCTACGAATGCGGCATGTCCTTCGAGAACTACCAGGACATGCGCGTCGGCGATCAGATCGAGTGCTTCCGCGTCGAGGAGATCCGGCGCACGCTGTGACTTCGGTCGCGCTGCCTGACGGAATCGGAAAGTCGAGGGCCACGGAGGCGTCCGTGGCCCTTTTTTCTTGTCCGGCAGATGAATCGAGCCGTTCTCGACGGACCCGGCGCTGACGAACGCCAGTATGGAAATTTGAGATCGAGGAGATCGGCGATTGCCCCAAATCGGAACGGGCGATGGCCGAACGCGCGGAAAAGGTACTTATCCTCGGCGAGCATCTGCGCTACGAGGACCGCCTTCGACGGCATTCCGACTCGCGATGGCATCCGCGCGGCACTGCGCAGGGTGGTGCATCGGCGTTCGGTCTTCGTCGTTTCGCTCGTCCGTCGCAGCGCCGGGTCCCGTGTCTCCCCGTAGGCACGGGCGCGAAGCCGCATCGGTCGATACGAAAACGGATACGATCGAGCAGAATCCATGGCCCAGAAACCAGCCCAGGCCGGACCTTCGCAGCGCCAGCAGCGCGTGGCGGAGCTCGTGCGTCATGCGCTCGCCGAGGTGCTTCAGCGCGGCGATTTCCAGGATCCGGTGCTGGGCGGACATGTGATCACGGTGCCCGAGGTGCGCATGTCGCCTGATCTCAAGCTCGCCACGGCCTATGTCATGCCGCTTGGTGGCAACGATTTCGCCGCGGTGATCGCCGCCCTCGAGCGGAGCAAGAAGCTGCTTCGTCAGGAAGTGGCGCGCCGCGTGAATCTCAAATACGCGCCGGATCTGCGCTTTCGCCGCGATGAGACCTTCGACGAGGCCGCGCGTATCGACGCGCTTCTCCGCAGCGAGAAAGTTCAGCGCGATCTCGGTTCGGATCCATCCGAACCGGACGACCCATCCGGGCATTGAACTCGCTAGACCCGTTCTTTTCAACTCCCGCGAGCGGCATCCGTGCCGGAGGCATTGGCCTCCCGCTTCCCGTTCGCGCCGATCGACGATCGATCCAGGATCATGATGCAGAACCAGATTACCAGCGATACCAGCCTCCCCGAAAGCCAGGCTATGGCGTCGACCGAGATTGAAGAGAGGTCCCATCAGCCGAGCGAGGGCAGGGGCCGCCAGAAGCGCGGACCGCGCCCTGACCGGCCGAAGAAGCGCGATGTCAGCGGCTGGGTCATCTTGGACAAGGGCGTCGGAATCACCTCGACCCATGCCGTCGCGGTTGTGAAGCGCGCCTTCAATGCCAAAAAGGCAGGCCATGCCGGAACGCTCGATCCGCTCGCTTCCGGCATTCTGCCGATCGCGCTCGGCGAGGCGACCAAGACCGTTCCGTTCGTCATGGACGGGCGCAAGGCCTATCGCTTCACCGTAAGCTGGGGCGTCGAGACCGATACCGACGATGCCGAGGGTCGTGCGATCGCAACGAGCGACGAGCGACCGACGCGCGAGGCGGTCGAGGCGGCCCTGCCGGCCTTCATCGGCGCGATCGAACAGGTGCCGCCGCGCTATTCGGCCATCAAGATCCAGGGCGAGCGCGCCTATGATCTCGCCCGTGAGGGTGAAATCGTCGAACTCGTCGCGCGGCCTGTGCAGATCGACCATCTCGAGGTGCTCGAACATGATGGTTCGACCACGGTGATCGCGGCCGAATGCGGTAAGGGCACCTATGTTCGGGCGATCGCGCGCGATCTCGGCCGTGTGCTCGGCTGCTACGGCCATGTCTCCGCCCTGCGTCGCACCCGAGTCGGACCCTTCGTCGAGGCGAATGCCTGCAGCGTAGCGGCTCTCGAAGAAGGCGCCGAAGAAGGGAACGCGCAGCATCTGCAACCGGTCGAGACTGCGCTTGACGCGCTGCCCGAGGTTCAGGTCTCCCGCGACATCGGTCTGCGTCTGATGCGCGGCCAGCCCGTGATTCTGCGCGGACGCGATGCCCCGGTCGAGGGCAAGGCCTACGCGACCTGCGGCGGGATCCTCGTTGCAGTGGGTGACGTCGAGCGCGGGGAACTCGTGCCACATCGCGTGTTTCATCTCGGCGGGACGGCTCCTGCGCGTAGTTGAGGCGTGGCCCGGGTTCATGCCCGTGCGGCCTCTTTGACATCACGTCCGTCAGGGTCTACCTGACTGTCAGGTAAGCCCTGACGGTCGAGCCATGACCAAGACCCTTCACTGCTCCTTCTGCGGCAAGTCGGAACGCGAAATCCGAAAGCTCGCCGCCGGACCGGGCGGCGTCCATATCTGCGACGAATGTGTGGCGGCCTGCGAGGTCATCATGCAGAGCGAGGCGGATGGGTTCAGCCGGTCGTTCGATCCGAAGACTTGGCCGCCCGATCGACTGTTGGCCCTGCTGGCACCGGTCAATTCGACGATCGATTCCTATCGGGCACATCTCCAGGACATCGTCGACGCCCTCAGGGAAAAGGAGGTGAGCTGGGCCGTGATCGGCGAAAGGCTCGGGGTCTCGCGGCAGACGGCCTGGGAACGGTTTTCCTGAGGTGATGTGCGGGGGGCATCGCGACCGCCCCTTCAAGGAACCTGCCTCTACGGGCGGTCGCGAGCACAATCCTTATCGGGGCATTCGGATCGCAAGCACGATGCCGGCGGTATAGAAGTCATACCGTTTCCGGTTGATTAGCTCGGTATTGCGGGTTTTTGGGGCCACCAGTGGAAGCATGTGGCTGCGCGCAGCTTTTCCGGATCGGCTTCGAGGACGCGGCAGCGCTGCTCGATCTGGTCCTGGATGTCGTCCAGA
>JBGAFL010000080.1:0-18884 GCA_044227265.1 Methylobacterium sp. | reverse complement strand
CGCCGCTGTTGTCGATCAGCGTGTCGTCCCCGGCTCCGCCATCGAGCGTGTCGTCGAAATCCGAACCCTCGAGAGTGTCGCCATTGACCGAGCCGGTCACCGTGTAGCCGGAGGTGACGCCCGCATCGAAGACGTCGACCCAGTCGTCGCCGGTGATCCTGTCGGTGAAGTCGATCGTGCCGCCGTCTCCGTGCAGACCGATCCCGATACGGTGGTCCAAGTCACCGCCTATGATCGTGGCGAAGGAGGATAGTTGCGCGCTCGTGGCGTAAACATAACCGAATGTGTTGAGCGTCTCGACCTCGAAGAAGCTGAAATTGCCGAGGTTGTTCGACTCGACGGTGTCGTCGCCCACACCGCCATAGACCGAGCCGGTGGCGGTGGAGCCGCCGTAGATGACGAAGGTGTCGCTCCCGGCATCGCCGTAGAGCGTATCGAAATCGCCGATACCCTGTTCGAAGAAGGTGTCGTCGCCGTCGCCACCGTGCAGCACGTCGTTGAAATGCGTGCCCTCGAGATGGTCGCCGTTGACCGAGCCGGTCACGGTGTAGCCGGCGGTCGCGCCATCGCCGTTGAGCCAGACCGAATCGGTGCCGGTGATCTTGTCGGTGAAATCGATCGTCCCGCCCGCTCCTTCCACGTAGACCGCGATCTGCGAGGTGTCGGGGCTAAGACCGATGATCGTGTCGAAGGAGGACAGCTGCGCCAGCGTGGCATGGACGTAGGCCCTGCCGAAATTGACGCTGGGATCGGAATTGGTCGTGTCCAGCGTCTCGACGTTCGAGAAGCTGTAATTGCCGAGATTGTTGGACTGGACCGTGTCGGTATCCGCCCCCCCATCCACCGTGCCGCTGGCGCCGGCCCCGCCGCCGAGCACGAATAGATCGTCCCCGGCCCCGCCGATGAGCGTGTCGGTACCGGTGTTGTCGTAGACCTCGATCCGGTCGTTCCCGGCCCCGCCATCGATGACGTTGTCAGCGCTATTTCCGATCAGAACGTCGTCGTATCCGGAGCCGATCAGGCCCGTGATGTTGACCAGCGTGTCGATGCCGGCCCCGCCCGTATCCTGAGCATCCCCGGTGCGGAGATCCACCGTCACGCCCGCGCCGGCGCTCTCGTAGGAGGCCGTATCGCCTTCGCCGCCGCCATCGAGGTAATCGTCCCCAGCGCCCCCTTCCAGGACGTCGATGCCGCCATTGCCATAGAGCGTGTCGTTGCCGGCTCCGCCTCTCAGCGTGTCGGTCCCGTCCCCGCCGTTGAGCGTGTCGTCGAAGCCCGAGCCATTGAGCATGTCGGCATTGGCCGAGCCCGTCACCGTGTAGCCGGAGGTGACGCCGGCATCGTCGAGATAGACCGAATGTGCGCCAGTGACGGTGCTGCTGAAATCGATCGTGCCGCCCGCCCCGCGCAGATGGATCCCGATCTGCGAGTTGGGATCATTGCTGTCGGTAATGCTGGAAAAAGCGGAGAGTTGCGCGATCGTTGCGGTGGCATCCGAGGTGTCAAGGATCTCGACGCCGCTGAAGCTGAAATTGTAGAGATCGTGGGCCCGGACCGTGTCGGTATCCAAGCCGCCATCGATCGTGCCGAAGGTACCGGGCGCGCGCTCGAGCACGAAGATATCGTCCCCAGCCCCGCCGATGAGCGTGTCGGCTGCGCCACCGCCCTTGAAAGAGTTGAAGCTGGTTTCGATGAGGTTGTCGCCGGAATTGCCGTTTATGCTCAAGCCTGTGCCGCTGGTGTTGACCGCGATCGGCGAGTCTCCCGCCAACGTGATGGCCGTGACACTCGGGGGAAATGGGCCTGGAGAAAGATAGAGGGAAATGCCGGTGACGCTCGCCGGGGCGTCGAAAGTGAGGTTGTTCACGCTCACGTTGACCGATTCGTTCCCGGCGTAGGAGGCATCGACCAGGATCGTGTCGCCCGGACTCGAATACGACACGGCATCCCTGATCGTCGGATAGTCGATGGGCACATTCAATGTGGCCATGTTTCATCCCCCCTCGCCAGCCGCGCCTTGCATTGCACGCGACGTACGCCTCGCCACCCATAACATGAGCGCATTGGACGAAGAAGAACTATTTACTTACCAATTCAGTTATGGACTCCAAAATCAGGTCAGTTAGACTCGGATTGTTTAATAAATATATTTTTGCAAATTGCACGAAAGCGCATGAATATTTAGAAATCTCGCAAAATTTATTGATATACATTGATCGTAGAAAGAAAAGTAACACAAATCAGCGCGGCTAAAATTTGATATATTCGATAATTTATTCAATATTCTCAATGTTCATTTCGCCACCTGAAGGATTCGAATTCTGCAAACCTGAGCACGCAAGAGGCGAAAGCCGGCTGACGAAAGGTTGCACGGCGTCTAAGAGAATCGTGAGGAGCCTCCCTCATCGGCATTATTTTGCAAATGTCCGCAAGGCGACGCTACTCTAGATTGATGTTATGCTTCGCTACACCGTGGAATCTACTTCGCTCAGGCGGCAATAAACTTCCAGGGATTGCAAATCCTGGCTCGATGCGACGTTTGCCCGCAAGGGCAAGGTCGAGGTCAAGAGGCCGCGCTGGAGCGGGGCGCTGGGCTCCGCCTATTCGGCCGCGACGGGGCTCGGCATCGCCTTGGGCGCGAAACGGCCGTCATGGGCCGGCTGCATGTCGATCCGGCCGTCATGCAGCTCGAGCAAGGTCGAGCGGTGGCCGATCGAGACGATCGTCGTGCCGGGCAGTTTTTCGCGCAAGGTCCGGTAGATCCCGGCCTCGCTCGCCTCGTCGAGCGCGGCGGTCGATTCGTCGAGAAACAGCCAATCGGGCTTGGCGAGGATCGCGCGGGCGATGGCGAGGCGCTGCTGCTCGCCGCCGGAGAGGCGCTGGTCCCAGGCATCGACCGTATCGAGCTGGTCGACGAGTTGCGGCAACTGGGCGGCCTGCAGCGCCTCGCGGATCGCCGCATCCGAAAACTGATCCGAGATGTTCGGGTAGCTCACCGCACCGCGCAAGGTTCCGAGCGGGATGTAGGGCCGCTGCGGCAGGACCAAAGCCGACTGGCCCGGCGGCACGTCGACCCGGCCCTTGCCGAACGGCCAGATCCCGGCGATCGCCCGGAACAGGGTCGATTTGCCCGAGCCCGAGGGGCCGGTCACGAGGGTCGCCTTGCCCTTCGGCAGAGCGAGCGCGGCGGCATCCACGATCTCGCGCCCATTCGGCAGCGCGAGCACCAGGTTCTTGGTGGTCACGTCCGCCTTGGTCTCGTTGCCCTGGACGAGGCCGTAGCCGACCCCGCTCAAAGCCTCGGCCTCGGACATGGCCCGCTGGAAGGAGCTCAGGCGGTTGGTGTTCGCCTTGTAGGAGGCGAGCGTCGTGTAGGAATTGATGAAGAACGACAGCGCGCTCTGCACGCTCGAGAAGGCATCGGCCGTCTGCTGGAACTGGCCGAGGGTGATCTTCTTCAGGAAGTAGGACGGCGCGGCCAGAATATAGGGGAAGACGACCGAGAGCTGGCTGTAGGACAGCGTGAAGCTGCCGAGTTTGATCCGCCGGTAGATGATGCCGATGTAATTGCCGATGATCGCCTGGAACAGGCCCCAGAGCCTGAAGTTCTCGGCCTGCTCGCCGCGCAGCAGCGCGATCTGCTCGCTGTAGATGCGCGAGCGCGCCAGCGAGAAGCGGAAATCCGCCTCGACCTGCTCCTGGCGGTAATCGAGATCGATGAGCGGGCGGCCGATCACGTGGGTGAGCCAGGTGCCGACCACCGCGTAGCCGACGACCAGCCAGACCAGGAAGCCCGGGATCACGGTGTCGGTGAAGGGCAGCACGAAATCGCGCGACAGGCTCCACAGGATCACCATGAAGGAGACCAGGGTCGCCGCCTGCGACAGCAGCCGGATCGAGAGCGCCATGGTCTGGCGGATGAACTGGTCGACGTCGCTCTGGATGCGCTGATCCGGGTTGTCGGCCGCGGCGCCGACGAAGGGGATGCGGTAATGCGTGCCGCCATCGAGCCAGCGCTCGTAGAGGCTCTTCGTCAGCCAGGTCCGCCAGCGGATCAGCAGGGCGGAATCGACGAAGACGTCGAGCATGCCGATGATGACCCAGACCGTGGCGAGCGGTCCGAAGATCCAGATCAGCTGGTACCAGAACTCGTCGGCCTTGTATTCCTGCAGGGCGTTGAACAGGTCGCGGTACCAGAAGTTCAGGCGCAGCTGCAGCGCGACCTGGGCGAAGGTGATGAAGATCGAGAGCGCCACCAACCTCTGGCCGATCACCCCCTCGCTCGCGCCGAAGAAGCGGAACGGTCCGATCTCCTGGGTCGGCGCGTCGCTGTTGGCGAAATACGGATCGGCGATCTTCGTGATGTCGCGGATCGGCTTGAGATAGGAGACGGCGAGCACGATCGCCGCGAAGACCACCGCCCCGGTCGCGGCGAAATCGGGCGGCAGCAGAGCTGCGGCAACCGGCGGCAGCAGGCCGAGCACGGCGAGTTGCTTGGCCCCGGCGAGGAACAGGTAGCCGATGCCGTAGACCGAGACGAAGACCTTGAGGAAGGCAGAGAGCTTTTGCGAGGCGAGCAGGATACCGGCCATCGCCAGCCCCGCGAGCGACACGTAGAAGGGCGGCGCAGGCATGCCGGGAGCCAGCAGCAGGACGAGCGCGAACAACGCGATGACGGCGGCCTGGAAGCCAAGTCCGGTCTTGAATGCGGCCAAAGCCGATGTCCTTCCTCGAAACGCCAGCGGTCCGACCCCGAAGCGGCGGAACGCTCAAGCCGTTCGTCACGCAGAGGGCCTGTCCCGAAGCCCGCGAGCCGATCCCGGCATGCGAAGCGCGGGTCGCGGGCAAGCGGCGCGTTAAGCCGATGCCTTGACGGAGCGCCGTGGCCAGATAGCGGCGCATCGCGGCGCCGTCCCGTGAAATTTTGGTCAGGTTGCGGCGGCCGGCCGTTTGCCAGGCGCCTCGCGCGCCGATCTGCCGCCATTACGCGCGGCGGCAGGGGGTGTTGCGCCCTACTTCCAGTTCCAGTTCCAATCGTCGAAGGACGGCTCCTTGCAACGATAGCCGATCGGGCATTGCGGATTGTCGCGGGTCTGCACGAAGCGCAATTCGGCGATCTCGGTCAGCGAGCAGTATTTGCGGTCACTGACGAAGCGCTCCGGGCCATTGCCGACATTGAGCATGACCTCTCCCTCCCGCTGGACCATCGCAGTGGCCTCGCTGCAGGATAGGCGGTTCGTCGTCGTGCGCTGCTGCGCAACGACACCATCGCCCGTGAACGCGGTGATGGCGAGAACGAGGATTACGCGTCGCATGGCGCCGCTGGGCTGCCAGTGTGGTTTCTGTGCCAAGCTTGACCATGGCAGGTTCCGGCGCGTGCGGAAAGGGGTTGCCGTTCGGCTGCCGCAATCGCAGAGTCTATCGGATCGCTGCGAACCGGATGGTTCTTAACTTTTCGTAAAGCGGCGGCAGAATTACAACATCGCGCCGCTCAAGAGCGAGAATACGGGGCGAGAACACGCATGACGGGCCTGTCGATCCTCAACCTCGATGCCGTGCGCGCCGCACCGGTCTCGCGGGATCCCTATACCTATTTCCTCGGCAACGGCGTGCTGAACGAATCGGCGATCGCCGAAATCCGGGAAGATTTTCCCGCGATCGCCAAGCCGGGCTACCTCACCGTCGACGAAGTCGCGCTCAAAGGGCGCTTCAAAGCGCTGATCGACGAGCTCGAGAGCGACGAGTTCTCCCGCCT
This sequence comes from Methylobacterium sp., assembly GCA_044227265.1. Lineage (GTDB taxonomy): Bacteria > Pseudomonadota > Alphaproteobacteria > Rhizobiales > Beijerinckiaceae > Methylobacterium. The sequence continues at coordinate 13,129 of JBGAFL010000080.1, read as the reverse complement.
ACTCGGCGAGAAATTCGGGATCGATCTCGTCTCCTGTCCGCGCCTGACCACGATCATGAAGAAGAGCCAGCCGAAATACGGCTCGATCCATACGGACGGCCCGTCCAAGGTGATGACGCTGCTCGTCTACATGAACGATGCCTGGGACGCGCCCGCCGCCGGCCGGCTGCGTGTGCTCTACGACGGCAAGAACTACGAGCCCTTCGCGGTCGAGGTGCCGCCGACCATGGGCACGATGTTCGCCTTCCTGCGCTCCGACAATTCCTGGCACGGCCACGAGCCGTTCGAGGGTGAGCGGCGGGTGGTGCAGATCGCCTGGGTCAAGGACGCGGCCGAGCTGGAGCGCAAGAAGAAGCGCAACCGTACGGCGCAGTTCCTGAAGGGCATCTTCGGGCGCTGATCGGGGAGACGGGAGCGGCAATGGCACAGGGCGGCCAGGATGCGGTGTTGGAAGCGGGCTCCGAACCCGAGCCGCATCCATCCGCGCAAGCCCTGCCCGAACCCTTTTTCGAATCCTCGCCCTACCGCCTGACCATCCCGCTGCTGCTCGCGGCCGGCTGGGGGGCGCTCATCGCCTTCAGCGTGACCTTCCTGATCGAGGATGGACGCGAGACCGGCGGATTCGCCATGGCCGATCGCGGCGCCAGGGAGCCCGGCGCGATCGAGCCTGCCGCGCGGCCCCGGCCGCGCTGGGCCGCCTCGTCCGACAGCGAGGAGACGGCTCCCGCCACGCTCAAGACCGTCAGCGCCTCGGCCGACGCCCTGCCCGTGACCGGCCCAGTGCCGGCCGTCATCGCGGCACCTGCGCCGCGCCCGGCCGCACCCCAGCTCGGCTATGTCGGCACCTGGGGACCGACCGCCTATGCCTGCCTCGGGCATTCGAAGCGCCGCGGCTACCTGCCGGCGACGATCACCGAAGGCGGCGCCAAGGCCGGCCACACGCTCTGCCGCTTCCGCAATGGCCGCCGCGAGGGCGCGGCCTGGACCATGGCGGCCGATTGCAGCGAACGCGGCCGCAACTGGTCGGCTCAGGTCCGCCTGATCGTCGATGGCGACCGTCTGACCTGGACCAGCGCCAACGGCTCCTCCTCCTACGTGCGCTGCGGTAGGCGGGGCTGATCGCATTGTCTGGCGGAGCCCGGCGTGGGCCCTGCTTCGCCTGAGGCAACGGAGGCCCGCATGCGCATCGAGACCGTCTTCCTGTTCGACCTCGACGGCACATTGGTCGACAGCGTCTACCAGCATGTGCTCGCCTGGAAGGAGGCGCTCGATGTCGAGGGCATTCCGCTCTCGGTCTGGCGCATCCACCGCAAGATCGGGATGAGCGGCGGCCTGTTCACCGACCAGCTGCTGCGCGAGACCGGCCTCACGCTCGACCCCGCGCGCGCCGATCGGCTGCGCCGGCTCCATGCCGCGGCCTATGCGCGCCTCTCCAAGAGCGTCGTGCCGCTGCCGGGCGCCAAGGCTTTGCTCGACACGCTGACACGGAACGGCATTCCCTGGGCGATCGCCACGAGCGGGCGCATGGAAACGGCCCACCACAACCTCGTCGCGCTCGATGTCGACCCGGCTCGGGTCCCCGTGGTGACGCGCGATGACGTCAAATACGCCAAGCCCGACCCCGACCTGTTCCTGGCCGCGGCCGAGCGGCTCGAGGCCCCGATCGAGCATGCGGTGATCGTCGGCGATTCGATCTGGGACATGCTGGCCGCGCGCCGCTGCCGCGGGCTCGGCGTCGGGCTGCTCTCGGGCGGCTACGGCTCGGACGAGCTCGAACGCGCGGGCGCGATGCGCGTCTATGACGATCCGGCCGGCCTGCTGGAGCATCTCGACGAGGTCGGCGGCCGGCGCTGATTTTTCCAACGTTCCCGCGCGAAGGCGCACCGATGCTTGCCCGGCCCGGCACCGGCCAAGAATGAACCGAATCCGCCGGCTCATCGTTACCGCCCCGTCCAGACGGGGTGAGCCTTGCTCGCCCCAGCCACCTGCATGGAGCGCGACATGAAGACGATCGGCATCCTGTCCGCGGCGCTCGTCGGCGCCGGACTTTTCGCGACGAGCGCCTCGGCGGCCGACTTCTACGAATACCGCGACGGCTATCGCACGACCATCCACGAGGACATCGAGTACCCCCGCCCGCCTGGCTATGGCTATCGCGGCGTCGGCCTCGGCGATGTCGACGCCGCACCGCGCTATCGCCCCCGCCGCGTCATCCGCGAGATCTACGAATACGAGGATGATGGCGACCTCGACGATTGATCCGGCACCGGGCGGATCGAGCAGACGGCGTGACCCGCGGCGCATGCGCCGTTCGGGTTGCTCAGGGTGAGCGATACCGTCGCCGGAACGATCGATCGGTGCTGCAGGCCCCTCTGCGACGAGCCGCTGAATGACGTGTCAGCCTTCGCGTCGGGGAGGCCGGCGGCGCGCTGACTATCGTCCACCTCCATTCATCCACTCGACCAGGCCCGGAAACGGCTGCCAGAAATGATCGAGTACGAGAGCGATGCCGCTGGCGAGCAGCAGCCAGATGCTGCCGATCAGGAATTTCGCCGTTCGGGAGAACCGAACGGGATCGTCATTGGTCAATTGCAGCGCGCGCCGGAGCGTCTCGGCCTGCACCACGATCGCCGCGAAAGCCAAGACTGCGCCGACCGCCGCGAAAAAACTCCAATCCTGCGCGGAGCCGTCCACGACGATGAATTTGAGATAGGCGAGCGTGATGCCGGCAAGGAAGACCGTCGCACTGACGATCGCCTGATGAAAGCCATTCGGCACCATCGAACTCATCGGCTCGCCAACGCCTCTTCAGAACGACAGCGCTCTCATGCGAGAGCCGCAGACGACTCGGGCAAATCGGGAGCAGGCCGAAACCACGCGTCGTCGGTGGCATCGAGCAGCCTCCGATAGTCGCGCTTGTTCACCTCCGCATAGGAAAAAGCGAAATCCGCGATCGCACGGTCGGCTTCGTTGGTCGATCCGCGCAGGCCGAGATAGCCGGCGATCACGCCCGGAGTGCCGGATTGGGCATGCGCTCGCGCGAGAGAGGTGGCGCAAGCCGCCGCGTAGGATGCGAGGGCGCGCGCATCGGCCAGGTGTTCGAGATCGACCGAGCCCTTCATGTCCCGGAACTGACGGACATAGTAGCTGCCGCCGCCGGGCAAATCGAAATGGCCGAGGAAGGGATCGCCCGTCGACTGGAGGATTCTCTGTCCGGCCACGACCCGCCGCGAATGGCTGCCCCAGCTTGAGCGGCCGGCATAGGCCTCGAGCACCGAGGCGACGGCTTCCTTAGCCTGAAGGAACAGCGCATTCCCGTCGGGATCGGTCAGCAGGATGAGCATACAGCGCGTCCCGACGCTGCCGACGCCGACGACCCTCACGACCTGGTCCTGCGTCGTCATGGACGACAGCAGATTGCCCACGAATTCCGGGACCGACAGCCGATACGGCTCGAACAGGGCATCGACGAACGCGCTATCGAGCCCCGCAATATGGGTCGTCAGTGGCGGTTGTTCCTCGATTTGGTAGCGCCCGTCGGCATGGCGCACGGCGATTTTGGTCAGCAGGCGTGCCGAAGTGTTGCGGGCGGCCTGCTGGAGGAGCTTCTTGCCGCTCCGTCGCCCGTTGCGCGTGGCGCCGGCGGTGAATTGCACGAGTTCCGCCGCGGTGATGCTGGTGAAAAAACGCTCGGTGACGCTCAGCGAGGCCAAAGCGTGCATGGTTTCGCGGTAGGTGCGGCAGGCCTCCTCGGCGGCTTTGCGTGCATCGCCATCGCGAAGACCGCGTTCGTCGGCCAGGATCACCACGCTGGCCGCAAGCCGCTTGAGATCCCATTCGAACGGTCCGATCGACGTCTCGTCGAAATCGTTGAGATCGAACACCAGGTCTCGATCACGCCCGGCGAAGACGCCGAAATTGGAGAGGTGCGCATCGCCGCACACCTGCACCCGGTGCCCTGGCGAAGCGGAATGCGCCAGGTCGTAGGCCATGATGGCGGCCGCTCCCCTGAAGAAGGCAAAGGGTGATTCGGACATCCGCTGGCGCCTTACCGGCACGAGCTGCGGAATTCTCGACGTATTTTGTGCACGGAGGATGCCGATCGGGTCTCGATCGGCCGTCAGTTTGAGTTCGGCGAGCTCGGCTCTGCGCAAGCTCGACCGAAGCTTTCTGCCGGATGCCAATTGTTCGTCCCGGGCGCGCAATCGCAGGCCGTCAATCGCAGTGCCATTTGCGGTCATGCCGCTGCCCGCAGGATCGTTCGGCGACGTCATCCGACCATCTCCCGATCAAATGGCCTTTCCCCCGCAAGCAATATCCAACGCTTCATGAGCCGGGTCATGCCCACGAAGACGGGCGCCTCGGTTGTTACGCACAGCCGAAGCAGGTTCTACCAACCGAACAGCGTCCCGGACCCCGAAGCCAGGGAGGCCAGACTTCGGCAGATCATGTGGGATCGCGGGCGAGACCGATCCGTTCGTCCTGAAGCGATCAGCCCTTCAGCGCCTCGGCCTCGGCATCGCGCGAGGCGATCGCCTCGGACCAGACCACGGCGCGGCGCGCCATGCTGATATGCTGGCGCTCGTACATGCGGCCTTCGACGCGGATCGCGCCGCGCTTGGCGTTCTGCGGAAGATCGAAGGCCTCGATCACCAGCTTGGCCCGGCGTACCTCCTCCTCGGTCGGGGCGAAGGAGGTATTGGCCGGCTCGACCTGGTTCGGGTGGATCAGCGTCTTGCCGTCGAAGCCGAGATCGCGCGCCTGGCGGCATTCCTCGCGGCAGCCCTCGACGTCCTGGAGGTCGTTCCAGACGCCGTCGAGCACGGCAAGGCCCTCGGCGCGGGCGGCCGCGAGCGTGAACATCATCCAAGGCAGCATCGGCACGCGCCCGCGCACCAGCTGCGCCCAGGTATCCTTGGCGAGATCGTTCGTGCCGAGCACGAAACAGGAGAGGCGGGTGCGCGCGTCCCGCCGGGCGCGGGCGATGTCCTGGATGTTGAGGATCGCGGCCGGCGTCTCGATCATCGCCCAGACCCGGATGTCCTCCGGCGCGTCGAGCGCCTCGAGCTGGTTGCCGATATGCTCCAGCACGGCCGGAGACGAGACCTTCGGCATCAGAATCGCGTCGGGATGCGCCTCGATCGCCGCGCGCAAATCCGCATCGCCCCAGGGCGTCTGCGGGGCATTGACGCGGATGATCAGCTCGCGATGGCCATAGCCGCCGGCCTTGACCGCAGCGCAGACCTGCTCGCGCGCCACCACCTTCTCGTCGGGACCGACAGCGTCTTCGAGATCGAGGATCAGCGCGTCGGCCGGAAGGGTCTTGGCCTTGTCGAGCGCCCGCTGGTTCGAGCCGGGCATGTAGAGCACGCTGCGGCGGAGACGGAGATCGGACATAAAGGATTCCTTCTGCGGGGGCCGCAGCCTGGCGCGGCCAGCCATGCTGCCTCGCAAAGCGCGCGAATGGTCCGGGCGGCCCGGACCGATCGTCGCAGCTTTGCCTCATCCGGGCGCCGGAATCCAACAACCAATGGCGCGATGGCAAGAAAATGCCGGTTGGATGCCTGGGATAGCAGACCGAAACGGCGGGAACGGTAGTTCGAAATTTCTGATACAACCGCAGGCGCTACGGCATCGGACAGGCGCCGCGCTGCGTATTGCATATCGGACAGGCGCCGCGCTGCGTATTGCATCAGGGAAGCGGCGATACGCTCCCCGTCATGGGAATCGCATGATGGTTTCGGAAAGCCCGATTCCGCCTTCCCGCATCACGCTCCAGGCAGAGCAATCGTCCGCTCGGTGGCCTCAGGCGACGACGAAGAAATCGGCGTGGGTGAGTGTGGTTGGCTTGTTGTCGAGCACCGCGAACTGGATACGGGCCGCCGTACCCGAGCCGTCCGCGTCGTAATACAGGGCACCCGTGTTGTGGTCGTAGAGGATGCGGTCGGTCGAATCGACCACGGCGCCGGCAACGCCGATATCCTTGAAGGCATCGACGTTCAGCGCGCCGAGCCCAAGCGCGGCGAAGATGGTCTGGTCGAGCCGGATCGTGTCGGCTGTGGTCGAGAAATCGACGATGTGGTCGATGTTGCTCGCCCCGAGCGTCGTCGAGAACACGAAGGTGTCCGACCCGCCATAGCCGCGCAGGATATCCGCGCCGCCCTTGCCGTCGAGGATGTTGTTTCCGTTATTTCCGGAGATGGTCTGGGCGAGTTCGTTGCCGGTCAGGTTCAGGTTTCCGGTGCCGGATGTTGAGGTGAACTTGAGTGTCTCGACCGACTGGCCGGCCGCGAGCGTGTAGGACACGCGTGAATTGACCGTGTCGGAACCCTGTCCGTTCGACTCGAAGACGAGATCGCTCGCGGAATTGATCACATAGGTGTCGTCGCCGGCATAGCCGCGCATGGTGTCGCCGCCACCACCGCCATCGAGGATGTTATTGCCGGCATTGCCGGTCAGAGTCTGCGCGAACTCGTTGCCGGTCAGGTTCAGGTTTCCGGTGCCGGACACGCTGGTGAATTTGAGTGTCTCGACCGACTGGCCGGCCGCGAGCACGTAGGACACGCGGGAATTGACGATGTCGGTCCCCTGTCCACTCGCCTCGAAGACGAGATCGCTCGACGAATTGATGACGTAGGTGTCATCGCCGCCATAGCCCCGCATGGTGTCGCCGCCGCCACCGCCGTCGAGGACATTGTTTCCGTTATTGCCGAGAAGCGTCTGCGCGATCTCGTTGCCGGTCAGGTTCAGATTGCCGGTGCCGGATACGCTGGTGAACTTGAGAGTCTCGACGGATTGGCCGGCCGCGAGCACGTAGGACACGCGGGAATTGATCGTGTCGGTACCCTGACCCGCCGCCTCGAAGACCAGATCGCTCGATGAATTGATCACGTAGGTGTCATCGCCGCCATAGCCCGTCATCCGATCGCCACCCCCGCCTCCGTCGAGGATATTGGCACCGGCATTGCCGAGCAGCGTCTGCGCGAGTTCGTTGCCGGTCAGGTTCATGGCAACCGTGCTGGCCACGCTTGACGCCCGCAGGGTCTCGACCGACTGCCCGGCCTGCAGCGCGTAGGAGGTACGGGCGAAGACCGTGTCGGTGCCCTGCCCCGCAATCTCGAAGACGAGATCACCCGAATTGTCGACGAAGTAGCTGTCATTGCCGAGCCCGCCATGCATGGCATCGATGCCGGCACCGCTCGTGATCGTGTCCGCGCCCTTCGTGCCGAACACCGTGCTGCCACCCCCGGCCGTGCTCGCCAGCGTGATGTTCATGCCGGTGGTCAGGGCCGACAGATCGGCCGTGACGCCATTGGCGACCTCGATTGTCTCGATGCTCACGAGGCTGCCGGCGGCGATCGCCATGTTGGCGGCGATCACCAGCGTGTCGGTCCCCGCCCCGCCATCGGCATGGGTCGGCGCGATCGTCGCCACCAAGCGGTTGTCGCCCGTGCCGCCCGTCAGCGTCAGCTGGCCGACCGCATCGGCATTGACGATCGTCTGGTTGCCGTTCTGCGTGATGACGCCCTGGATCACGCCGATATTGGTCAGCGTGTTGTTGATCTGCAGCACGCCGCTGCCGGTCGCCTCGATCAGGCCGTAATTGGTAAAGCCGCCATCGATGATGAGCGCGCTCGTCCCGTTGGCGTTGATCGTCCCGCCCACCTCGTTCGTCAGGCTGAGATTGCCGATGGCGATCGTGCCGGCGCCCGAGATCGTATTGTTGACATTGTCGAGCAGCGAGCCGGCCGCGCTCGCATAGATCTGGTTCCCTGCGCCATTGCCCAGCACGATCTTGCCGCTACCGGTCAGGGTCGTCGTGGCGTCGAGGATGAGGCTGGTGGCGTTTCCGCTCGCGGCCAGGCTGATCGTACCGGCATTGGCGATCGCGCCGGCCAAATGCAGGCCGTTCCCGTTGAGAACCCGCACCTGGGCGCCTGAGGCGAGCTTGAGGCCACCGGTCCCCGTCCCGTCGAAAACGTTGGTATAGGCGCCGATCTGGATGAGGCCGCCGCCACTCGTCGCAACCGTGCCGCCCTTCACCGTGGTGCTGGTGAGGGTGACGGTGCGTCCGCTGCCCACCGCCTTGAGCGTGCCGCCGCCGGTCTGGTCGAGAATGATGCCGTTAAGAGCGAGGCCACCCGCCCCGGTCGCCTCGACGAGCCCCTTGTTGATCAGGGTGTTGTTGGCACCGAAGCTGTCGATCGTGAGCGCGGCGCTCGCGCTGCTGGCGTTGATCGTGCCGCCCGCCTCATTCGTCAGGAGAAGATTGTCGAGCGCGATCTCGCCGGAACCCGAGATGGTGTTGTCGACATTGTCGAGGCTCGATCCGGTGACAAAGGAGGAGAGGTGGTTCGGCCCGCCATTGAGGACGATCGACCCGCCGCCCGTCAGGCTCGTCGCTCCGGTGACGAGCAGCCTGGTGTTGCTATCAGTTCCGTTCAGCGAGATCGTGCCTGCGTTGGCGATCGTGCCGGTCAGGGTGAGGCTGGTGCCATTGAGGAGCCGGATGTCGCTGCCGGCGGTGAGCGTCAGGCCGCCTGCCGCCGTTCCGTCGAAGATCGCGTTCGCTGCATTGACGAAGCCGCCGCCGCTCGTCGTGATCGTACCACCCTTGACCGTCGCGCCTTGCGTCAGATCGACATGGCTGCCGCTGCCGACCGCCTTCAGCGTGCCGCCGACCGTCTGATCGAGAATCATGGCAACGCTGTACGAGCCGAAGACGAGGCCGCCCGCCCCGGTCGCCTCGACGAGACCGTAATTGGTCAGCGTCATGTTCTGGATGGTCAGCGGCTGGCTCGCGCTGGTGGCGTTGATCACGCCTGCTGCCCGATTGATCACGGCAAGGGTGCCGAAGGAGGGCGTGCTGTCCCCGCTGATGGTGCCGGCGCCCGAGATGGTGTTGTCGACATTGTCGAGCGTGCTGAGCGTGCCCTGCACGTCGGACCGGATTCCGCTGCCGATCGAGGGATAAGACGGCGACGCCCCGAGGGTGATGGTGCCGCCGCCCGTCAGCGTCACGCTATTGTTGATGACGAGACCGACATTGCCGCCGGTCACGGCGAGGGCAACCGTACCGGCGTTGACGAAGCTGCCGGACAGAGCCACGTTGGAATTTCCGCCGACGGTCAGCGTGCTGCCGGCCGCGAGCGTCACGCCGCCCGCCCCAGTGCCGTCGAACGTGGTGGTGCCCCCCAATGCCTCGAGGACACCGCTGCCGCTCTGCGCGAGCGTGCCGCCCCTGACCGTCGCACCTTGCAGATGGAACGTGCCGCCGGTGACGACAACGCCGGCGCCGGAAGCAGACAGATCGAGAAAGCCGTATTGCAGGAACGTCCCGTTCGTGACCGTGACGAGATGCTTGATGGTCAGATCGCCGGCATTGCTGAGCGTCGCATTGGCACTGCTCAGCGTTAGGTCGTGGAGCGTGTAGGTTTCACCAACGTAAGTGTAGACGGTGTAGCGGCCCGCCGCGGAAATGAGCGCATCGATGCTCGACCCGTTCGGCACCGCCATCGGGAGCCAGTTGGTGGCATCGTGCCAGTCGCCGCCAGCCGGATCGTTCCAGGTCGAAGCCAAGGCCATTTCTCCCGAGGATTTGCCCGGCTCGCTCGCGCGGCCGCCCGAGGCAGCCAGGGTGCGGCCAAGCGTGAGTCGACCAAATCGACACAACTTCCCATGAGCTCCCGAAACCTGAGATCGTCAAGTCTTGTGCGGCCTGGTTTAAGACCAATGCTTAGATTTAGACTTCAGTACTTGGTCTTAAGACTTAAGTCTGTTGCGGCTTCGAGACTTCTGCGGCGACCCCAGGGCTCCTGAGAGTCTGCCGGGGCGACGGCAACGGTGGAAGGGAGCGTCGACGTCCTCAGGGATGCCGATGGCAGGCGCCGACGCTGCGCCTCGTGGCTCGACCCGGAAATCGGGAGCCGGCTTTTGGATAGGGGCCACCCAGCACGATGACGGCGGCATCGGACCAGGCGTCCGGCCCGACGCCAGCAAATTTCGCCTCACGAGACGACGAAGAAATCCGCATGGGTGAGATTGGCGGGCTTGTTGTCGAGGATGGCGAATTCGACACGCCCGCCCGCCGCCGAGCCGTTGGAATCGTAGAACAGCTCGCCCGTGTTGTGGTTGTAGAGAATGCGATCGTTTGCATCGACCACCGCACCGGCGACGCCGATATCCTTGAAGGCATCGGCATCCAGCGTGCCGAGGCCGAGCGCGGCAAAGACCGTGCGGTCGAGCCGGATCGTGTCGAAGGTGGTCGAGAAATCGGCGATGTAAGCGCGGTCGAGAACTGGAACGTGTCCGACCCGCCATAGCCGCGCAGGGTATCCGAACCGCCCTTGCCGTCGATCAGATTGTTTCCGGCATTGCCGTTGATGGTCTGGGCGAGGTTGTTGCCGGTCAGGTTCATCGCCGTGGTGCTGTTCACACTCGACGCACGAAGCGTCTCGACCGATTGGCCGGATTGCAGCACGTAGGAGGCGCGGGCAAAGACGGTGTCGTTTCCCTGTCCGCTCGCCTCGACGACGCGATCGGAGGCGTCGTCGACAAAGTAGCTATCGTTCCCGCCATAGCCCCACATCGTGTCGGTCCCGCCACCCCCGTCGAGGCGGTTGTCGCCGGCATTGCCGTAGAGCGATTGCGCGCGGCTGTTGCCGGTCAGGTCGATGGCGCTCGTGCCGGCGACGCTCGACGCGCGCAACGTCTCGACCGATTGCCCGCCTGCAAGCGCGTAGGAGGCGCGGGCAAAAATTGTATCGTTGCCTTCACCTGACGCCTCGAAAACCAGATCGCCCGAATTGTCGACGAAGTAGCTGTCGTTCCCGCCATAGCCCGTCATCCGGTCGGCACCACCACCCCCATCGAGGACATTGGCTCCGGCATTGCCGTAGAGCGTCTGCGCGAACTCGTTGCCGGTCAGGTCCATGGCGGTCGTGCTGGCGACACTCGAGGCGCGCAGGGTCTCGACCTGGTATCCGGCCGCGAGGACGTAGGAGGTGCGGGCAAAGATCGTGTCGTTACCGCCGCCCGCATATTCGAGGACGCGGTCGCCCGTGTTATCGACGAAATAGACATCGTCGCCGCTGCCGCCGCGCATCAGGTCCGCCCCGGTACCGCCATCGAGCGTGTCGTTACCGGCATTGCCGCGCAGGGTGTCGTTGCCGCCGAGCCCGTTCAGGTGATCGGCGAAGGCGCCGCCCGAGATCGTATTGGCGACGTTCGTGCCGCTCCGCGTCACCGCGTGATCGGGCGCGCGACCGAAGATGATGTAGCTGGAGCCGATCCCATATTGGCCCGTTCGAGGCGCTCCAACGACGAGATCGTCGAAACCATCGCCGTTCACGTCCCCGGCAGAGGAGACCGACCAGCCGGTGATATCGTCCGTTGCCACTCCGTCGAGGCGGAAGCCATTTGTCCCGTCAAGACTCGACAGGTCCAGGCTGGAGGCGAACCCACCCGCCTTGCCGAAGACAACATAGCTCGCACCGGTATCGCTTCCGTTCGGCTGTGCATCAATCGCCCCGACGATGACATCGTCGAAGCCATCGCCGTTCACGTCCCCCGCAGAGGAGACCGAAAAGCCACTGTGATCGGAGGCGGCGGCGCCGTCGAGGCGGAAGCCGTTCGTACCGTTCAGGCTCGACAGGTTCAGGCTCGACGAAAAGCCTCCGGCCTTGCCGAACACGACGTAGCTCGCACCCGAGGAGGTCCCGTTCGGGCCCGCTATCGGCGCCCCGACGATGACATCGTCGAAGCCGTCGCCGTTCACATCCCCCGCAGAAGAGACGGACCTGCCGCTGAGATCACCGGTCGCAACGCCGTCGAGGCGGAAGCCGTTCGTACCGTTCAGGCTGGACAGGTTCAGGCTCGAAGCAAAACCACCAGCCTTGCCGAACACCACGTAGGACGAGCCGGACCCGCTTCCATTCGGGTTCGCGTCGGGGACCCCAACGATGAGATCTTCGAAGCCGTCGCCGTTCACATCCCCCGCAGAAGAGACGGAAAAGCCGCTATTGTCGCCGGCTGCCGCGCCGTCGAGGCGGAAGCCGTTCGTGCCGTTCAGGCTCGACAGGTTCAGGCTCGACGCAAAGCCGTCAGCCTTGCCGAAGACGACATAGGACGAGCCGGAACGGCTCCCGTTCTGGTCCGCGTCCGGCGCCCCGACGATCAGGTCGTCGATGCCGTCCCCGTTCACGTCCCCTGCCGAGGAGACGGAAAAGCCGCTGTGGTCGCTGGCCGCGACGCCGTCGAGGCGGAAACCGTTCGAGCCATTCAGGCTCGACAGATTCAAACTTGAGGCAAAGCCCCCAGCCTTGCCGAACACCACATAAGCAGCGCCGGATTCGCTGCCGTTCCGATCCGAGGCCTGCGCCCCCACGATCATGTCGTCGAAGCCGTCGTGATTGACGTCCCCGGCCGAGGAGACCGACCAGCCGCTGATGTCATCGGCGATCGCCCCCTCGAGGCGGAAGCCATTCGTGCCGTTCAGGCTCGACAGGTCCAGATTGGGCGTGAAGCCGCCTGCACGCCCGAACACCACATAGCTCGCCCCCGAGTAGGTCCCGTTCGTGTCCGCTAGCGGCGCCCCGATGATGATGTCGTCGAAGCCATCGCCGTTCACGTCTCCCGCCGAAGAGACAGACCCGCCGGTTCTATCGTTGACGGCGACGCCGGCGAGGCGGAAACCGTTCGCGCCATCAAGGCTCGACAGGGCGATTGCGGAAGGGAATTCGGACATCGCGCTTCTCCGAGCGCCCCTCGGCCGACAGGATACGAGCGCCAGTCTCCAAGACCGCGCTCGATCCGTGTTTATTCCCCGAATCTCGAATAAATTCGGAGGCCGCCGCAGGCCTTGCCGTCACGCCACGACGAAGAAATCCGTGTGGCTGAGGTTGGCGGGCTTGTTGTCGAGGATGGCGAATTCGACACGCCCGCCAGCCGCCGAGCCGTTGGAATCGTAGAACAGCTCGCCCGTGTTGTGGTTGTAGAGAATGCGATCGTTTGCATCGACCACCGCACCGGCGACGCCGATATCCTTGAAGGCATCGGCATCGAGCGCTCCGAGCCCGAGCGCGGAAAAGACCGTGCGGTCGAGCCGGATCGTGTCGAAGGTGGTCGAGAA
>JBGAFL010000079.1:0-18973 GCA_044227265.1 Methylobacterium sp. | reverse complement strand
ATGCCCGCCCGTCACCGAGACCGCATCGATCATCTCGGCCCGAACCGCATCGGCAACCGCCTGAAGCTCCGATTCCGGAACCGCACGCAGCTCCGCAGGCGTCGGAATCCCATCCAATAGCGAGCGGTCGATCAGTGACAATGCCTTCACCCGTTCTTATGTCGGTTTCCCGCCCGATGGACGGACCTCGCGACTGGCGCGCCGTATATCATGCGCTGTCGCAGACTTCATGCCGTATGGCCAAGCTGCCATGACACGAGTACGCGTTCGCCTGGCGACGCTATCTCGACCCCGGCCCGCAATGCCATGATCCCGACAGGGGAAGCCGACGACATCCAGAGCTTTCGACCGGCTCCGATGCCGATACGGTTAAGACACGCCGGATAACGCGCACGCTGCGGAGCAGCAATTACGGAACGGGACGGCAATGATCAATATTGTGCATCGCGTTTTCCAGGATCGGCAGCGTCCAGGCAACAGTGCGACTTCTCTGCGCTGCGGCCTGTGCATAATGTCGGCGCTCGGAATTCAGGTGCTTGCTGTTCCGAACCTCCATGCGGCGCCGTTGCCGGCGAAAGACGGATCGCGGCTTGCGGCGTCTGCTGCAGAACTCACGGCAAATACGGGGCTTTTCTGCAAAGCCGACCGGTCTTGCCCGGGACGCCGGCCGCCAGGGGCGCCGGACAGGGATGCCCGGCCTTTCGATGGCACGCTCGGCCGCCCCTGCGCCTATCGTGTACGATTCACGCCTCAGGGCGAGCGCCGCGTTCGCGTCTGCTTCTGAGTCGACCTGCATGATGATGCAGGTTGCACATGCGTCCGATGCATGGCGCAATTGCGCGGAATCGGGGCGGACCGTATTGCTACGCTCTGTGATTCTCGCCGCATGGCTGCTCGCGATCGGGCCGGTCGCGGCGAAGGATTCCTGTCCGCAGCACTTTGCCGGTGGGCGTCAGCCCGTCCTGGCCAACCCGAAGCTGACGCAAGACACGCTCACGCTCTGTTACGAGGGCTTCGCGATCCTGCATTCGGGGATCTCGCGCACGCCCCTCTACGCGGCCGAGCGGCTGACCCGCGCCCGGGTGGCGGCAGCGCGCTCGGTCGATCGGGCGGATGCGTTCCGGGAAGAGGAGCGGCTTCCGGCGCGCGATCGTTCGGAACTGCGGGATTACGTGCGCAGCGGCTACGACCGTGGCCACATGGCGCCGGCCGGAGACATGCCCACAGAGGCGGCGCAAGCCGAGTCGTTCAGCCTGGCCAATATCGTGCCGCAGAACCGCAGCGCCAATCGCAGCCTCTGGGCGGCGATCGAGGAGAGCGTGCGCCGCCTCGCGACACGGCGAGGCGATCTCTACGTTGTCACCGGGCCGATCTTCGAAGGTGACGAGGTCGCCAAGCTCAACGGACGCGTGCTGATCCCGACCCATCTCTACAAGGCGGTGCTCGATCCCGCTCACGGCGAGGCCGCCGCCTATCTCGCCCCCAACACGGCAAGCGGCGAATGGAAAGCCGTCTCGATGGCGGAACTTCGGCGCCGTTCAGGCCTCGATGTCTTTCCCAGCCTGTCCGATCGCGCCAAAGCCAGTGCGATGGCCCTGCCGGAACCGCGCGCCTTCTCGCGCCATCCGGATCGGCCTCGGCGCAAGGAGGAGAGCGGAGTCGAATCTTTTTTGCGCAACGAGGCGCACCGGTTGCTGCGCCGCCTCTGGCGCGATCTGATGCGGTCGATCTTTTGAGCGAGCGATTTCGAGCGAAGTGGCCCCCAGTTCGCGTGAAGAAATTGTGGCACCAAAACAGGAGTGGCGCGGATGGCGAAGAAAGCCAAGCAGCCGGACTCGCCACCCGATGCCGGGTTTCGACCCTTTGCCGACGATGCCGCGGTTCAGACATTCGGTGACTTCTCGATCGAGAACGGCACCAGCCGGATCGCATTTCACGGCTCGCTCGATCTGACGCGGGATCGGGCCGGCCTGGAACGGGCGCGCAAGCTCAAGGCGCTGATCGACGGCATCGTGACGAGCCTCGAAGCCCAGGATCTGCCGGAAGCTGTCGCCGAGGAAACGCTGGCGCCAACGATCGTGAAAAATCCCTTCGCCTGAGTGGGTTGTTGCGGGCGATCGGCGGCGGAACTGGGCAATGCCGCTCGGACGATTCTTGCCGCAACGATGTGGCCCTGATACTGCGGCGCAAACACCCCAACCTGCTGCGGGCTTCGCCTGCGCGAGTCGGACACGCCCGTGTCCTTCGCGCCGCGCCGCCCGTGACGCCAGCCGTAGATCACCAGGACACCAGAATGGCCCGCGAATTCATCTACCACATGAAAGGGCTGACCAAGTCCTATCAAGGCGGCAAGAAGGTCCTCGATAACGTCAACCTGTCCTTCTACCCGGATGCCAAGATCGGCGTGCTCGGTATCAACGGCTCGGGCAAGTCGACGCTCCTGAAGATCATGGCCGGGATCGACAAGGATTTCACCGGCGACGGCTTCGTCGCGCAAGGCGCGCGCGTCGGCTACCTGCCGCAGGAGCCGGAACTCGACCCCAACAAGAGCGTCCGCGAGAACGTGATGGAGGGCGTTGCCGAGAAGCAGGCGCTGCTCGATCGCTACAACGACCTCGCCATGAACTATTCCGAGGAGACGGCGGACGAGATGACCGCCCTCCAGGACCAGATCGAGGCCCAGAACCTTTGGGAACTCGATTCCAAGGTCGATCAGGCCATGGAAGCACTCGGCGTTCCCAGTGACGACCAACCGGTCGCGACGCTCTCGGGCGGCGAGCGCCGCCGCATCGCGCTCTGCCGGCTGCTGCTCTGGGAGCCCGAATTGCTGCTCCTCGACGAACCGACCAACCATCTCGACGCCGAGTCGGTGAACTGGCTCGAGGGCCATCTGAAGAACTATCCCGGCGCGATCCTGATCGTGACCCACGATCGCTACTTCCTCGACAACGTCACCGGCTGGATCCTCGAACTCGATCGCAGCAAGGGCATCCCCTACGAGGGCAACTATTCGGCCTGGCTGGTGCAGAAGCAGAAGCGCCTGGCACAGGAGGGCCGTGAGGACATGGCCCGCCAGCGCTCGATCGCGCGCGAGCAGGAATGGATCGCGGCCTCGCCCAAGGCCCGCCAGTCGAAGTCCAAGGCGCGTATCACGCGCTACGAGGAACTCGTCGCCAAGCAGCAGCAGAAGATCGACGCGACCGCGCAGATCGTCATTCCGATCTCCGAGCGGCTCGGCAACAACGTCATCGAGTTCAAGAACCTCAACAAGGCCTTCGGTGACAGGCTTCTGATCGAGGATCTCTCGTTTAAGCTGCCGCCGGGCGGCATCGTCGGCGTGATCGGCCCGAACGGCGCCGGCAAGACCACTCTGTTCAAGATGATCACCGGCCAGGAAACACCGGATGGCGGCTCGATCGCGCTCGGTGACAGCGTCAAGCTCGGCTATGTCGACCAGTCGCGCGATGCGCTCGATCCGAACGCGACGGTCTGGCAGGAGGTCTCGGGCGGCAACGACATCCTGTATTTCAACAAGCGCGAGATCAATTCACGCGCCTATTGCGCAGCCTTCGCCTTCAAGGGCGGCGACCAGCAGAAGAAGGTCGGCACGCTTTCCGGTGGTGAGCGCAACCGCGTGCATCTCGCCCGCACCCTCAAGGGTGGCGCCAACGTGCTGCTCCTCGACGAGCCGACCAACGACCTCGACATGGAGACCCTGCGCGCGCTCGAAGAGGGACTCGAGGATTACGCCGGCTGCGCGGTGATCATCAGCCACGATCGCTGGTTCCTGAACCGCATCGCGACCCACATCCTCGCCTTCGAGGGCGACAGCCATGTCGAATGGTTCGAGGGCAACTTCTCGGATTACGAAGAGGACAAGAAGCGCCGGCTCGGCACCGATTCGATCATCCCGAAGAAGCTGAAATACAAGAAGTTTTCGCGATAGCGCGCGATATCGGATCGGCGGCCCGGGAACGAATTCGGGGCCGTCCCTCTTCACTCGGAATACCTGCTCCCGGGTCCAGGAGCGGTTCCGAGGAGACGAGGATGACGCGTGTCCTTCTGATCGGCATCGAGCCGAAGGCCGTCGATACGTCGGACCCGGACCTCCCGCCGGGCATTACGCAGGAGAAGATCGCCGCGGGGATCGAGAAGGCCCTCGCGGACATGCGTGGCCGCGGCTGGCAGGCGGAATTCTGCTCGATCCTTTCCGATGACAGCGCGGAAGCGACGATCGCTGCCTCGCTTGCCGAGGGCTGGGATTGCATCGTGATCGGCGGCGGCATCCGCCTTCCGGCCAAGGGGCTTCTGCTGTTCGAGCGGGTGGTCAATGCGGTTCACCGGAACGCGCCAGGGACACCAATCGCTTTCAACACCAATCCCGAGAATACGGCCGACGCGGCGGCGCGCTGGCTTGCCAAGTAGTTCGCGAACCCGTCGGGACGAGTGCGGGCGGAGCGATCTTCGATCACCTCGCCAGCGGCGTCTCATCGAAGATGTCGGCGAGTGAGAGCGAGACGCCAATCGCCGTGAGTTCGACCGTCTCCCCTGGCGGGTCGATGACAAAGGCCCCCCCTTCAGCACGACGGTAAGCCGTCACTTCGCGTCTGTCCTGCCGGACGACGATGTAATGCTGGATCGTCGCGATCGCCTCGTAATCCGCCAGCTTGCGATCACGCCTCGTGCGCCGGTCGCTTTGCGAGAGAATTTCGAACACGACGATCGGATTGTCCGTGATGGACGTGTCGTCGCGACCTCCTTCTGGCGCGACGAGGACATCGGGTGCCACTGTGCGATTGCGGTCGGGGACCGGCACCTGGCTCGGCCCAGAGGGGCGCCAAACAGGCCGATGAAACTTTCGATGAGCCCTGAGTGCCACCAGGATGTTGGTCTGGATCCAGTCGTGGCGCCGGGTCGGTTGAGGGTTCATCACCGGCTTCCCGTCAACGAGCTCCCAACGTTCGCCATTGGGGCGATCCTCGAGAAAGGCGAGGAAATCATCGATCGTCATGGGCCGCTCGATGAGGGCGGAATGGGTCATGGCCGCTCTCCAAAACGGTGCCGGCTCGCAGGATCGTAACATTGCACGGCCGCCCGCCAATCCGAAACGAGGCGTACCGATCGACGTCAGACGATCGACGCTTCGCGCAGATCCTGTGCGTCCGTCAGCCTGAGTCCGCGGCGGCGGAGATCGGCGAGGAAAGCGCGGTCGGGAAAAGGGCAATAGGGCAGGGGAGCGACGCTGCGCCCCTCCGGCTGCTGTCCGTGCTCTGAAATCGCATCGAGCACGCCGTCGACGAGCGTCCGGCCGCGATCGTGGAGCAGGCGCGCCGCCCGCGTCGCCGTGACGTCGCCGGGCAGGCTCACCGCCTCCTGCGCCAGGATCGCCCCGGCATCGATCTGCGGAACGAGCGCGTGCACCGTCACGCCGAAATCGCCCTCACGGAGCGCATAGATCGTTGGCACCGGCCCGCGATGCTTCGGCAGCAGGCCGGGATGCAGGTTGATGCCGCCGAGTGGCACCCGCGCCAGCGTTTCGGCGGAAAAAATCTGATCAAAATGGTAGGCGAGAATCAGATCCGGCGCGTGCTCGCGAAACGCGGCGGCGACGGCCTCGCCATTGACGTCATCGACCGTGAAGGCCGGAATCCCGAGGCTCCGACACAACGACGACAGCGGCGTCGATTCCGGTTGATCCGTCGTGCCCGTCAGCCGCTGTGTCAGCGGCGCGAGCGGGCGCAGCAGGTCAGGCAGCCCGAAATTGACCGCGAGATAGGGCAGGATGCCAGGGCCAGAATGCGCGAGATGCCTGCGAATCTGGCCGGTGAGGCCGCCCTTGGCGGGGCGTTCCGCATTCGAGAGCCCGACGAAGGCGATCTCGGCCTTTCGGTCGGCGACGAGACTGCGGACCGCGCGCGCATTCGGGAGCGCTTCGAGCGTGAACAGCGCGATACGCGGGCGCGCCGCCGTCATGACGGCGTGCCGCGAATCTTGAACTCGAAGGCGCCCATGGTGAGTTGGCGCAGCCAATCCGGCAGCAGCCCGGACGCGCGCGCCGCAAGCGCCACCGGCCAGGGAAAGGCGATAACGCCGCGATCACGCGCGAGCCCACGCGCGATCCGTATCGCAGCCTCTTCGGCGCTCATCTCGAGCGGACGCCAGCCCTGGTAATTCGCCCCCATCGGCGTGCGCACATAGCCGGGCGTGACCACGTTGATGCGCACCCCGCGCGCCCGGAGTTTCTGGCGGAGCGCCAGCCCATGGGCGAGCAAGGCCGCCTTGGTTCCGCTATAGGCCGGCGCATCGGGGAGAGGGGCGAAGGCCGCGAGCGAGGAGACGAGCGCGATCTGGCCGTGCCCGCGCGCTTCCATCAGGGTGACCAGCGGCAGCGCGACATTCATCGCGCCGTTCAGGTTGATGTCGAGCGTCTCGAAAGCCGTTGCCTCGGTCTCCAGCCCCCCTGCCGGATGCCCGCCATTAACCGCCGCATTGACGATGGCGAGATCGATCGGCGCCAGAGCATAGGCCGCGCGGATCCAGGCTCTGACTGCTTCCCGGTCGCGCAGATCGCGCGCTTCGATCTGCACGCTCGCGCCTTTCGCGCGGCAGGCCTCGCCGATCGCCGTGAGACGAGCCGCGTCGCGGCCATTGAGCAGAAGCGTGGTCCCCGGTGCAGCGTAATGTCCGGCAAGTGCCGCGCCGATTCCGCTCGAGGCTCCGGTGATCAGGACGACAGGCATGAAGGGGCAGCTACCGCGTCGCCCGCCCGGTGATCAATAGGCCGGCGAAAGGCGCTGCTCGCCGGGCTGCCTCTCGCGCGCTCCGTGGGCAGCGGCAAGCGCGGCCGGCGGCAGCCGCGATTCGAGTTTCGCAACCGAGCCGGCAACCGCCTTCTGGATTGCCGGCATCGAGAAAAAGCCGCCGTTGATCTGAGTCCGGTGCATGACGACCCGCCGGAAATCCAGCATCAGATCCGGATCGGGCGCGGTCGGCTCGCGCCAGAAGGTGTCGATGCCGCCCTGATGGGTCAGGCCAGGAAGATTGTAGATCGCATCGCCTGTGGCGAGCGTCGGGCGGCCGCATTCGAGCGAGAGCATCCCGACGGTTGAATTGACGATGACGACGCCGTGGCTTCCCTCGATCAGCTTCTGCAGGTCGCCGCCATCGATGAAGTCGAGCCGATCGTTGACGCCATGTCGGCGTCCCGATTCGCGGGCGCGCTTGCGCCAGTTCATGATGCCGCTGTCGAGCGGGTGCAGCTTCACCAGCAGACGGCTCTTCGGGTTCGAATGCTTGGCGAACGAGGCGATCACCCGGTCCATGAAGGCTTCGACGCCGAGGAAGGGTGAATGGACCCGGATCTGGTAGTCGCTCTCGAGCTGCAGCGGCAGCAGGAAATAATCGGCGTGGATCACCGTGTAGATCCGGTTGACCTCGGCGGCATTGCGCTTGGTCCGTCCGCGCCGCATGAACTTCTTGATCCAGCCCGAATATTCGCGAGCGATATGGTTCGGGCGGTGGCTGCGAAAGCCCGGATAGAGATAGGGAAAGGCGACGTTCGCGACGTTGTAGGACACGTCCCAGAAGCTGCGGCGCGCCATGTCGCCCGTCTGCGGCATCGCCCGGCCCTGCTGGGGCAGGCGCCGTGCGATCTCGCGAATTTCCTCGGCACTTTTCGGCAAGGAGGAATTGCCGTTCACTCCGCCCTGCTCGCAGGTGATCCAGTTCGGACGGACATAGCCTTCCTCGAAGACGTGGATGCGCAGGCCCAGCGGCTTTGCCACGATCATCGCGGCCACGTGGTACGGGCGGCAATCACCGAACAGCACGAGATCGGTGACGCCGTGCTTGCGGAAATAGGTCTCCAGATAGGGCTGCCAGCCATCGCTGGTTCCGCGATAATTGTCGGAGGGGCCGCGCCAGAACAGCCAGTCGCCGGACGAGAAATTGATACGGCGGACATTGTGGCCGCGCTCGCGCAGGGCGCGACCAAGATCGGAGAAGAATGGGGAAGCGATTCCCTGCAGGAACAGGAACGTGGCAGCCGACGAACGGGGAGATTCTGGTCGTGGCTGCAGCATTCTCAAGAGCGATGTCCTGCGCCCAGATCGGGCTTGCCAATGAGCATCCGGATCCGCGAGCTAACGCTCGCATGTGAAAGAGGGCCTCACCAAAACGATTTGCGCCCGTTCCGAGCGAATTTCATGCCGTGTGGCGTCTCCATCACACCGGACGCCGGATACTGAGCAGGAGGACTCGGCCAGGATTGCGGCCTGCTTATGGTTGAAGGTCGGATTCTTCGAGATCAATCCCCTGAATTCGCCCGTGCATTCGAAGAACCTCGCGCTTGCCGCTGGCCGGAGGTAAGGCAGGCGCCGTCCGCTATGATCCGCCGTGCATGAATCGAACCCTGCCCTCGTCTCTGTTCCCGATCGGTCGCGCCGCTCGACATCTGCGCGCCGAGATCGAGATGGCGACCGGCCGGCCGCTCAGTGCCTGGTCGCCGGCCGGCGGCGGCGTGGTCTGGAACGGTCCTTCGGTAGGCGCGGCATTCCTGAAGGCGGCCCGCCAACCGATTCTGTCCGTCGCACCTGGGCCGTTGCTCAGCCCCTATGACGGACTCGCCACTGGTTTCGCGAGCCTGCGTATCTGGTTTGATGGGCAGCCCTTTGCCGGCTCGGTTCCGGAGACCGGCTTCGGAAAAGCCTTGCGCGAGCGGACCCTGATGGGGACGAACCGCTTCCAGAAAGTGCAGGCTGCACCATTCGAGGCGGGATCACGCCCGATTCTCGCGCTCGTCACCCCCGACCTGGCGGACTCGTCCTCGCGTCTTCGCGGCTTCATCGACCAGGTCCTGACGGCGGTGCCGCAGGGGCAGGTGCTGGTCGCCGGACCGGTGGGCTGCCCCGTTCTCGATGGATTGGGCTCGCAGCGACTGATCGTGCTGAATGCGCCCGTCGATCCCTGGAGCCTGTTCGGCCTGGTGGCGCGCGTCTGCGTTTCGCAGTGGGAGGAGGCGTGCGAGGCGCGTCTTGCTGGGGCCGAGATTCTCAGCGTCGGTTCGTCCCCCGGCCGGGAATCGCCTAGCATTCAGGAGCTTCTGCGCCTGCGCTACGGCGCGGGCGTCCATTATTTCGATCCCTGGACCCGTCAGCCCATCGGCCCGATGGAGGCTCTCGACAAGGTCGCGTGGCTGCGCGACCGCTTTGTCGACAACGGCAAGCGGACCGTCCTTGTCGGCATCTCGCGCTGGAAGCGGCCGGCGCTCGATGTCTTCGTGGCCGGGCCGAAAGGGCCGGCGCTCCACACCATGACTGCCGAGGATGCCTTGGCGAAGGCCAAGCAGCACGACGGCAAGGTCTGGGCCTGGGCGACACGCATGCCCGAAAGGTTGCCGGCACTCTGCGGGGAGGCCGGACTCGAATTCGCGCGCATCGAGGACGGGTTCCTTCGCTCGGTCGGGCTCGGCGCGAGCCTCACGCCCGGCGCCTCGATCGTCGATGACGACACCGGCATCTATTACGACCCGCGCAGCGAAAGCCGTCTGACGCGGATTCTTCGCGAGACCGCGTTCTCGCCGGACCTCATCACCCGCGCCCGCGCCTTGCGCGAGACGATCGTGGCGCGGCGCCTCACTAAATATAATGTCGGCCTCGCGCCTGATCGGATCGAGCGGCCGGATGCACGCCCGATCGTGCTCGTGCCCGGCCAGGTCGAGGACGATGCCTCGGTGCAATTCGGTTCGCCGAGCGTTCGCACCAACCGGGGCCTGCTCGAAGCGGCGCGCGCCAGCAACCCGCAAGCGGTAATCCTCTACAAGCCGCATCCCGATGTCGAAGCCGGGTTCCGGCCGGGCGCGATACAAGAGGCCGAAGCGCTGAAACTCGCCGATCGCGTGGTCGGCGGGATCGCGATCGTCGACCTTCTCGATCAGGTCGATCATGTCGAGACCATGACCTCTCTTGCCGGTTTCGAGGCGCTGATCCGGGGTTTGAGCGTCACCGTCCATGGTCGGCCGTTCTATTCGGGCTGGGGGCTGACCAAGGATCTCGCGGAAAACGCCGATCGCGGCCGTCGTCTCGCGCTCGACGAACTCGTTGCTGGCACCCTGATCCTCTATCCTCGCTATCTCGATCCGGTGGCGATGAAGCCCTGCACACCCGAGCAATTGCTCGATCGCCTGAGTGCCGTGCGTGATGCCATGCCGCCATCGCCGCTGGCGATCGGTGCCTTACGCCAGCGCGTCATGCGCGCCCGCTATGCCCTGCTCAATCCGATCGTGCGGCGGATGCGGGCCCGGCGCGGGGTCGGCGGCGCGGATGGAGCACGGCGTTGAGACCGCCATTGCATGGCTGATTGGCTGATTTCGATCGTCCCGCCGCTATTGCTGGCGCTCGGCGGCGCCTTCGCGATCGAGTGGCTGGCCTCGGTGCGCCAGGAAGGAATCGGCGCGGTGTCGTGGCGCGTCTCCGACGTCGCGATCCGGCTCGGCGCCTACCTGCTCCTGACCGTCTTCTGGTTCCAGTTTTCCTGGAGACCCTGGCTCGCCTCGGCTTCCTGTGTCGCGACGCTCGCGGTGATGTGCGTGATCGATCGGATGAAGCGCAGGGTCATCGGTGAGCCGCTGGTCTTCAGCGACTTCGCGTTGTTGCGCCAGGTGCCGCGCCACCCGGAGCTCTATTATACGCGCTCGCTTTCCGACCCGCGCATGGCCGGGCCACTGCTCGCCGCGCTCGCGATCGTCGTATTCTGGTTCGTCGTCGAGCCGACCTTGCTACCGGCTTCGGATGGCGCGGCGGTGGCGGCTGTTGTCCTGCTTCCGCTCGCCCTCACAGGCCTTGCTCTGGCATTCCGCAGCGCCCCAGGCCGGCATTTGCTGCGGTCACGATTTCCGCAGCCCGATCTTCCCGCTGACATCGCCCGCTATGGTCTCGTTGCGGTGACGCTCGCCTATCTCCTGCGCCGCGATGCGGAAAAATCGGAACCTCGCCCATCACCGCCGCCTGTTCCTGCGGTCCGAGCTGCCGGCTCCGGCGATGTCCTCGTTGTGGTCCAGCTCGAATCCTTTCTCGATCCGGTGCGTCTTGGCGGTCCGCCGCTACCGGTGATGGAACGCATCCGAAACGGCGCGGCTCTCTATGGGCGCCTCACCGTTCCGGCGCATGGCGCCTACACGATGCGTACGGAACATGCCCTGCTGACCGGAATCGAGGGTGCTCGCCTCGGCTTCGGAGCCTTCGACCCGTATCTCGCGACCGGTGGGCACGATCCCGAAAGCCTGGCGCGCCGTGCTCGGGCGGCCGGGTACGAGCCCGTCTTCGTCCACCCCTTCCATCCCGACTTCTTCGAGCGCGCACAGGTGATGCGAGCCTTCGGATTCGAGCGCCTCGTGATGGAAGAGGGGTTTTCCGGCGCCCCGCGCGTCGGCCCCTACATCGCGGACCTCGCGGTGGCCGAGCGCATCTTAACGGAGGTGCAAGACCGCAAGGGGCCGATCTTCGTGTTCTGCGTGACGATGGAGAATCACGGACCCTGGAAGCCGGGGCGCCTGCCCGGCATCGACGACCCGCTTAACCAATATCTGCACCACATCGCCAATACCGGGCGCGCCGTCGAGGCGCTGATCGAGGGCCTGTCCGGGTCCGCTGCGGGCCGAAAAATCCTTTGTGTCTACGGCGATCACGCGCCCTCCCTGCCGAGTTGCCCACCGGGGACACAGCCGCAAACCGACTATGCTCTGTTCCGCTTCGGCGCCGATACCCCCCGTGAAACCGGTGCGTTTGCACAACGCCGGCAGGATCTCGACGCGGCCGAACTGGGGCGTCTCCTTCAGGACGCAGTACTCGGCGAAAACGAGCCACAGGTCGATTCGGACTTTGCCGTGCCACGGTCGTGACGCAAAGGTGCCGAACGGCTAAGCTCTGGCCGTCGTCAAAGCGGCGGCTCGCGGTGTTTAGAATTCAGGGCTTGGAGAAACCTCCGAGTCACCAAGCTTTCGCGTCGGGAATGTCCTCAATCGGTCGTTAAATCGATCTCAGCGATTCAACCGATAACGATGAAGATCAATCCCGTTAAGCGCTCAGCCGCGATCACGAGGGAGATGTCCATGGTGCGTCGACTGGCCCCAGCGGCCTTGATCGCATGCTTCGCCTCCGGCTGCACGATTCTGCCCTCCCAGGGGCCATCGGCACAGGCGATCGTCGACGGGGCGGACGTGGCCACCGCCGAGGGTGTCTTCGCACGCTACGAGTTGATCGATGTGGACACGGCGGTGGTCGAGGCCTTGCGCGGCCGCCCGCTCGACAGCCTGCTTGCGACCTTCGGCGACAACCGTCCCTCGCTCGAGCCGGTGATCGGCATCGGCGATTCCATCTCGATCCAGGTCTGGGAAGCTGGCTCGGGCGGGTTGTTCTCGGGGCCGCTCGTTGCCGACCGGTTCTCTGCCGGCTCGAAATCCGCGACCATTCCCGATCAGGTCGTCTCGCGCGACGGGGCGATCTCGATGCCCTATGCCGGGCGCATCCAGGTCGCCGGACGGCGCACACAAGATGTGCAGACGCTGATCGAGAACGAACTCGCCGGCAAGGCGATCCAGCCGCAGGTGCTGGTCACGGTCTCGCGGCCGATCTCGCAGGCGGTCACGGTTACGGGCGAGGCCACCGTCGGCGCCCGCATCCCGCTCTCCGGCAAGGGCGACCGCTTGCTCGACGTCGTCGCCGGTGCCGGTGGCGTGACCGGCTCGATCGCGGATACCTTCGTGCGGCTCTCGCGCGGCAACACCACCCTCACGGTGCCGATGACCACGGTCATCTCCAATCCGCGCGAGAACATCTTCATGCGCCCGGGCGACGTGCTCACCCTGGTACGCGATCCGCAGACCTTCCTGACGGTCGGTGCGCTGGCCAACACCGCCGAGATCAACTTCTCGGCCGAGGGCATCACGCTGGCGCAGGGCCTCGCGCGCGCCCGCGGACTTGCCGATTCCGTCGCCGATCCGGCCGGCGTCTTCATCTTCCGCTTCGAGCCCGCCAGCCTGGTGCGCCGGCTCAAGCCCGGCTCGCCCTTCGAGACCAAGCTCGTGCCCGTGGTCTACCGCGTCAACCTGCGCGACCCCAACTCGATCTTCCTTGCGCAGGCCTTCCGCATGCGCAATCGCGACCTGATCTACGTCTCGACCGCGCCCTTCTCCGAAGTCGCGAAAGTCCTCAATGTGTTCTCGACCGTGGTCGGCCCGATCGGGTCCGCTGCGGCGATCTACCGAGTCAGCACGATCAGGTAAGGTCGTAGCGCGCGAAACGCCCCGGAGTGCCGATGGGCGAGACGTCCACGACATCCGCGCGGACGGGAGCCGATGCCGGCACCGTCCTGGTGGTCGCGGGCTTCGCCCGGGAAGCGCGGATCGCGGCGGGCGAGGGCGTCTCGACGATCCAGGCGGGTGGGCAACCGGACCGCTTGCGGGAAGCACTCCGCAGCCGCGTGGGCGGCCCGCTTCGCGCCGTCATCAGTTTCGGCATTGCCGGCGGGCTCGATCCGGCACTCGCGCCGGGCGATATCGTGATCGGAACCGGCGTCCATGCTGCCGGAAAGCGGTGGCCCTGCACCCCCGAGATCGCCGCGTCGTTCGGCCGACGGCTTGCGCCCATCCGCACGCGGGTCATCGTCGCGGATGTTGCGGGGGAGGAGAAGGCGGTGCTGACGCCGGACTCCAAATCCGAATTGCACGGGCGGACGGCAGCAGCAGCCGTCGATATGGAGTCGCATGTGGCGGCCGCTTTCGCGGCCGAGCACGGACTGCCCTTCGGCATTGTGCGCGTCGTGTGCGATCCGGCCTCGCGGGCACTGCCGGCGTTGGCGGCCAACGCTCTCAAGCCGAATGGCGAGCCCGACCTTCCGGCCCTGCTCGCCGCCCTCGCGGCACGCCCGACCGCGATCGGGGCGCTGCTAGTGCTCGCCCGCGATTCAGGTCGCGCTTTCCGGACCTTAAGCCGCGCTCGCCCGCTTCTGGGTTTCGCGCTTGGTGTCGACGCCTGAAGCTTTGATCTCGGACAGCTTCTGCGCGACGTTGCGGGAGAACACGTATTCGGCCGGACGCTGGTTCTCCAGGCTGATCTCCGGCGCCATGTCGCCCTCGGTCTTGATGCCGCGAATGGCATGGACGAGCGGCTTCCAGGGCTTCCTCACCGAATCGACGACCGAGGATGCCTCGTAGCCGGAATGGACCATGCAGTCGGCGCATTTCTCGTAATTGCCGGTGCCATAGGCGTCCCAGTCGGTCTCTTCCATCAGCTCCTTGAAGGTCGCGGCATAGCCTTCACCGAGCAGATAGCAGGGCTTCTGCCAGCCGAACACGGTCCGGGTCGGGTTGCCCCAGGGCGTGCAATGGTAGCTCTGGTTGCCGGCGAGGAAGTCGAGGAACAGCCCGGATTGCTGGAAGGTCCACTTCTCGCGGCCCTTCTCCTTGCCGTGCCGGAACACGCCGCGGAACAGGTCCTTCGTCGCCTTGCGGTTGAGGAAGTGCTGCTGGTCGGGCGCGCGCTCATAGGCATAGCCGGGCGAGACGGTGATGCCGTCGATGCCCATCCGGGTCACGCTGTCGAAGAAGTTCGCGATCTGCTCCGGCTTCGAATTGTTGAAGAAGGTGCAGTTGATGGTGACGCGGAAGCCCATCTCCTTGGCCTTCGCGATCGCGGCCACCGCCTTGTCGTAGACGCCGCGCTGGCAGACCGACTGATCGTGCATCTCCTTGTCGCCATCGAGATGGATCGACCAGGTGAAATACGGGCTCGGCTTGTAATCCTTGATCTTCTTCTCGAGCAGCAGCGCGTTGGTGCAAACGATTGCGAATTTCTTCTGCGCGATGATGCCCTGCACGATCTGCGGCAGGTCCTTGTGCAAAAGCGGCTCGCCGCCCGCGATCACGACGACCGGTGCACCGCACTCGCGGACCGATTCGAGTGCCTCGTCGACGGGCAGGCGCTTGTTGAGGATCTCGTCCGGATAGTCGATCTTCCCGCAGCCGGCGCAGGCGAGATTGCAGCGGAACAGCGGCTCCATCATCATGACGAGCGGATAACGCTTGCGTCCTGTGAGATGCTGCTTGAGGATGTAGCCGCCGATCTTCGCTACGTACCGTATGGGAATTCCCAAGACGCGGCTCCTTTGTTGTTGGCCCGATAGTGACCGGGCTGCTTAGCGCGAAATAATTCTGAATTCCAGGCGTATAGCCTAGAACACGTCTGAAGTGGGGCGACGGGCGCCATCGCTTCCTGCTTGTTGCCGTCTGGTCACGCGGCGCGGTTTCTTCATGCGAGTCTGTCTTGCGCCGTCTCGAGGAACACGTGCTCCCCTCCAAGCCGCAGGTCTGGCATGCAGTGGCATTGCGCGACCGGATTGCTGCAGCATTGCCCTTCAAGGCGATGCGACAAGCCGTCACCCGGCTGGTTCATGTTGCAGTGCAATAGCACGAAATCCACCTCAAATGCCAGGGGGACCATGGGCGCGTTGCATTAGCCGGCGGGGAACAGTACTTAGCGCCACTCTGAGATGGGTCGTCGGAGCCACATCGACCGGCTATATCGGGCCGAGCAACCTTGGTGCGCGCCGGACGCTCGTGCCTCGATTCGGCAAGGGCTCTTCAGCCGCCCGGGGGCCACTGACCGAACCCGCACTTATCGCGCGGCGCCGGGGCGGCTCCATCATTCCGCCTTTCCCAGAGTATTAGGGTTCGGCAGATACGTCGGTCGGTGGTCGCATCGATTGGCGAGGGCATCGGTTGGCCGGTGCCCGTGTTGAAGTGAGGCAGGCAGGTTCCCTCGTGATCGAAAGACTCGTCGCGTTTTCAGTCGATCGCCGCTGGCTCGTCATCATTGCCGCAGCGATTCTGACGGTCGCGAGCGCCGGCATCGCGGCCCATCTGTTCCGCATCAACACGGATGTCGAGCGGCTGATCGACAAGAATGTGCCCTGGCGCCAGGACGAGATCGCTTTCGAGAAGGCGTTCCCCCAGCGCATGAACCTCGTCGTCGCGGTGATCGACGGCAAGACTCCGGAACAGGCGGAAGAGGCGGCCGCCGAGTTCACCAAGGCACTCGGCGTCTACAAGGATAAGATCGAGACGGTCTATCGTCCCGATGGCGGCCCCTTCTTCGAACGCAACGGCCTGCTGCTGATGTCGCAGGCGGATTTGGAGAAGACCACCGAACAGCTCATTGACCAGCAGGGGCTGCTTGGGCCGCTCGCGGCCGATCCCTCGCTTCGGGGCGTGATGCGGGTGCTCGCGCTGGGCGCTAAGGGCGTCAAGACGGGGGATGCCAAGCTCGAGGATCTCGAGAAGCCGATACGGCGCATCGACGAGACCCTGGAGACCGTGCTCGCCGGCAAACCGGCCCGCATGTCCTGGCAGCTCCTGCTCGCCGGCGACAAATCCGAAGCCACGGACACTCGCAAGTTCGTGATGATCAAGCCGGTACTCGATTACAACGCGCTGGAGCCGGGCCGGGAGGCGACCAAGCTGATCCGGCGCGTCGCCAGCGATCTCGGAATCGCCTCGGGCGATCCGACGACGAACACCATCCCCGAAGGCGCCAGCGCGCGGCTGCGGTTGACCGGGCCGGTCGCTGTCGCCGATGACGAATTCGGCACCCTCTCCGACGACGCATTCCTGAACCATGCTCTCGCTGTCGGTGCGATCGTGCTGTTCCTCTGGCTCGCTCTGCGCTCCGGTTCGCTGATCGTCGCCGTGCTCATCACGACCTTCACCGGGCTCATCGTGACTGCGGCGCTCGGCCTGCTGATGGTCGGCGAGCTGAACCCGATCTCGGTGGCCTTCGCGGCTCTGTTCGTTGGTCTCGGCATCGATTTCGGCATCCAGTTTGCCGTGCGCTATCGCGCCGACCGCTACGAGCAGCCGGACTGCCCGACGGCTTTGCGAGCCGCGGCGCGCGGTGTCGGCTGGTCACTGACACTCGCTGCGGTTTCGCTGATCGCCGGCTTCTTTGCGTTCCTGCCCACGAAGTTCCGCGGCGTTTCCGAGCTCGGGCTGATCGCCGGCGTCGGCATGATCGTCGCCTTCC
The DNA here is from genome assembly GCA_044227265.1 of Methylobacterium sp. Lineage (GTDB taxonomy): Bacteria > Pseudomonadota > Alphaproteobacteria > Rhizobiales > Beijerinckiaceae > Methylobacterium. Next base: position 1,901 of record JBGAFL010000079.1, on the reverse strand, counting down.
TGTTCGCCGTGACGTTGTTGCCGGCCCTGATCGCGATCTTCCACCCGAAGGGCGAGAAAGAGGCCGTCGAGACGACCTGGCTCGTCGGCGTCGATCATTGGATCGTGAAGAACCGCAAATACGTGCTGGTCGGCGTCGGCATGATCACGATCGCCGGCATCCCACTGCTGATGAAGCTGCCCTTCGATTCGAACCCGATGCATCTGCGCAGTTCGAAGGTCGAATCGATCGCGACCTATCTCGACCTCATCAAGGATCCGACGACAAGCCCGAATACGATCGACGTTCTGGCTCCCTCGGCGGATGCCGTGCCCGAGATCGCCGCGAAGCTGAGCAAGCTCGATTCCGTCGCCAAGGTGGTCGATATCGACACCTTCGTGCCGCGCGACCAGGATCAGAAGCTCGCAACCATCGCGGATGCCGCCCAGTTGCTCGGGCCGGCTTTGAACCCCGGACGCAAGCAACCGCCGCCGACCGATGCCGAGAACGTCAAGGCGATCAAGGAGGCGGCCGTCGCGCTGAAAGGTGTTGCGAATGGCGATTCCAGCGGCGCGAAGGCCGCCAGCAGCCTCTCGACGACGCTCGACAAACTCGCCGCCGCGCCCGTGGCGACGCGCGAGGCGGCCTCGGTCGCCCTGATTACTGATCTGAAGACGCTGCTGCGAAGTCTCAGCGGCCTGTTCAACCCGGAAAAGATCACGCTCCAGAACTTGCCGCCTCAGCTCAAGGCCGAGTGGGTCGCGGCCGATGGCTCGACCCGGCTCGAAGTCTTTCCCAAGGGGGATTCGAACGACGACCAGGTACTGCGCAACTTCGCGCAGGAGGTTCAATCGATCGAGCCGCATGCCACAGGTGCGCCGATCGCCACGACCGAGTCGAGCTACACGATCCTCGGCGCCTTCGTTCAGGCAGGCCTGACGGCTCTCGTCGCGATTTTCATTCTGCTCTCGGTCGCGCTGCGCAAGCCGTGGGACGTTGCGATGACCCTGGGGCCGCTGGTGCTTGCGACTCTGTGGACGCTGATGGCGCTCCATCTCGTCGGAATGCCGTTGAACTTTGCCAACATCATCGCTCTGCCTCTGATGCTTGCCGTCGGCGTCGCCTTCCACATCTACTACGTGATCGCCTGGCGGGCCGGCGTCGTCGATATGCTCGCCTCCAGCCTGACGCGGGCGATCTTCTTCTCGGCGCTGACGACCGGCACCGCCTTCGGCTCGCTGATGCTGTCGAGCCATCCCGGCACCGCCAGCATGGGCAAGCTGCTGGCCCTGTCGCTGTTCTTCACGCTGGTTGCAGCCTTCTTCGTCGTGCCGGCCTTCCTGGGGCCGCCGCCGAAGCATCCGGACGAGAACCGGCCCGAGGGCAAGGACGCGGCCCGGCCGCCAAGCACGGTCACGGTCGTCGAGCCGGAAGCGGTGAAATGAGGGCGCGAGCGAGCGTTGCGATCTCCGGACCTATGTCGTCGATCCCTGTCCCTCGCTCGACTTAAACGGCGCGGGGCTCCTGTATTTCGGTAGCTACATCGCTGCCGTCGATCGGGCGGAATGGCGCCTATTGGGCGCGCGCTCAGGCTCCGGAAGAGTCGGAGCTCGTCAGGCCGGCTTTCAAGGCAATATCGAGCCCGGCGACAGCCTCGCCGTGCAGATCTCGGCGTTGTCGAGGGACACGACGAGCCGGCACCACGCGCAGATCCGCTCGACGAATGACGGCCGGCTGTTGGCCGAGGTGACGACCTGCCGCGTGCCGTGACCGCCTATTGGCTAGTCGTCCGTGAAGAACACCCAAGCGTCTGATTTTGTGATGTGATTTTCGGATTTTTCGCTTTTGGGTTTGCCGGGTTTGCGAGTTGTGGAGATTGAAAGCTTGCAAATTGCGCGGCGTCGGACGGCGTGATTCCCTGG
>JBGAFL010000078.1:0-19249 GCA_044227265.1 Methylobacterium sp. | reverse complement strand
GCAGTGGCCTTCTGCAGAAGGCCACTGCGACGCTCAGCCCCCATCAGTCAGACAAGGCAAACAGCATGGGGGGCAGTTCTTCGTGACGCCAAGGGGTCAGTTCCGGATGTCGCTGGACACAGAGCACCAGAAGCGGACTTTACGGAGCTCTGTCAGCTCCCCTTGCACTCGGGGACCATAGCCGCGCAGGCCAACGATGTGGCCATGACATCTCTTTCCATTCGCGTACACGAATGGGCACTGGGGTGATGTGTTTTGCATGTCGATTGTCCTTCCTTTGAGGAATGGACCTCCTGAAGAGACGGAACTTCGTGGGAGAATCAAAAGAATTTTTGAGGAAAGTTCGGACGCCGCACCGGACGCTGCTTCCATTATAGCGGCGCGGGATCGGGGTTGCGCCCGATCAAGCCAAAACAATCGCGCCGGAGCCATCGGAGGCGCGAAGCGTGTCGAAGCCGCGACCACCAAGGGCTTCGAGCGCGGCGCTGTAAGTAAAATGCCGCGAGCCGCCCTCGAGATCGTCGGCGATGGAGGCTGGCCATAAATTTAGGTGCTCACCGAGGGCGATCTTGATCTGATCCGGCTCGAGCTTGCCGGAGAACATGCAGGGTTCATGGCGCGCGACAGCATCCGCGAAGGCGCGGTACGCCTTCGTATCAAATACAAACATAATGGATTTCCTCTGAAAGCGCCGGCTCTTGCTGATTTGTGGCGCCGGATTCTTATACAGCGCTCCGGCTTTGAAGCGCAACAATAATTTTCAGTCATATTCTGAGAGAAATCAACGCTGATTTACTTCCATCAATATTGATTTATCTACGGGCGATGGGGAGTCTCAGGGCGTTTCAGAGAAAATCGCATTAGAAGCCCGTGGAGACTCTTGAGGCAATAAGTGGTAGCTGGTAGCTCAGAAGCTGTCGCCGGCCGCTGGCGGTGCCTCTGAGGCAATTTGAAGGGTATCTTAAAGATAAGGCGCCGCTCATACGGGGCCGGCGAGGATATCGGAAGGAAACTCTGTTCCGAGAAGAGCGCGAAAAGCTTCGAGCCGGAGGCGTTTATCTGGAAGCGCGCAGCACCGAGCCGGAGATGACGGAGACCAACCCTCATCGCTGCCTGTCACCGCCGCGCTGTATTATTAATCTTCTTCCTCTTTCTATAGATATATACAGCGCTGCGGTGACACCCGGCGATGAGGGTTTGCTTTCCTGCATAGCTCATGATGATTGCTCGCTCCGGCACGCACTGAACGCATAGCTAGAGCCCTGATTGCTTCCTATCGTCACATCTGAACCCTCATCGCCGGCTGTCACCACCTGGTTTGAACCCTCATCGCCGGCTGTCACCACATCCGGCAACCACGGACCAACCTCGGCTTCTATGTTCCGAAGCCCTTTCAGGATCGTCCGGGCGTCGGCAGGGGAAATCGGATCAAACTTGCCGGCACACCTTTCATTGAAAGCCCTAGCGAAGGTAGCGGGCTCGGGATCAATCCCGATTTCGTGTCGGTAGCGCAGCAACGTGATTAGGGCGTAGCAGTAGCGCTGTTCGTAGAGCTTCATGAGCTTTGCTCGCTTGCTGCCGGCCTTGAACCACGCAGCCAAACGTATCAGCGCCGGCCTCGCGAGTTCCCGCGTCAGGGGCGCCGGCTTCGGAAGCGCAAGTTCCCCCACGAGAGCGGCAATCTCAGCTTTGACCGCCGCGCGCTTCTCGGCGCGGCATTTTCGCTGCGCGGGAGTGTTCCGGGCACGGGTTCTCGCTAGGCGCGCATCCATCACCGATTTCGGAATGTACCGTCCGGCTCGCTTGTCGAAGACGTGTTCAACGGGCGTGTCGGCTGCCGGGATTGGCACGCCCGATTTCGGCGCGAACTTCAACTGCGCCGCCTTAAGTAGCTCTTGCAATGAATCATTGCCGTTGCTATGTTCGTCTTGCATTGAAAGCTCCTCGCCCGCCCGGTTCTGCCGTGGCGGGTTTCTTTTTGTTGGGCGTCTTAGACGGATGCGCGCAGGCGTTCGGCGAGTTCTGCCGCGAAGGCAGCATTGAGACTGCGGCGGATCGGCTGCTCATCCGGCTCGGGGAGCGGGTCTTGCCGCTCGATCACGATTCCGGTTCCGTGCCGGGCGATCATGACTTGCCCGCCCTCGACCGCGACGAACTGCGATCCGCCGCGCCGCGCGATGAGTTCGAGTTTGTCGGCGAACTCCCGCGTTTGCTCCGCAGTCATCTCCGCGAGCGTCGCGCCCTCGGTCGTGAGAACAGTACGCGGCGGGTCGCGATCCAGATCAAGCTCGAGGCCGAACGTCGAGGTTCCTGGCTTCAGTTCGCCGGCTGTTTCAGCATCGCGGATGAAGCCATGGATTACGTCGACCATGGTTGAGCGGCGCAGGTGCGCGAGCTCCTTGAGCTTTGTGTGAAGGTCGGTCGGGACGCGAATAAGGGTCGTAGATGGCGATGGCACGATGGGCTCCTAATGACAAATCGAGTATAACGAGTTATACTCGATTTGTCATTAGGAAATGCGGTCGCGTATCAAGCTACGGCGAGCATGGGTGTGGCAACATGCCGCATCAGGTATTTCATCATGCCCAAAACACGGCTGGGACGTGCCCTGAACACGCCTGAACACCGCTTGGACTTTCCTAGGTCTTACCAACGGTGCTCGGAAGATGTGCGCAGGTCACTTGCGCCAACGCCAAACATTATTCATGGTCCTTGGCGGTCAAGGGGGACGGGGTGGCGCTTCCATGCAATCCCATCATCCCCCTCGACCTGGCTCCCCACGGGCGCTAGGTAGGCGAAAGCTTGCCTAGCGCCTTTGGGAGGCTCGTGCATTAGATTCCAAACATTAGTTTTGTTACGATGTTCGAAATTCGCACTTCCACACAGTGCCCGATATAGGAGTTTCGATCAAGCCGATCATGTGAAATCGAAACGTGAACCGCTATCGAAGGATGTTGAACATGCCGCCAGGTCGCATCTGGCGCCGGATTTCGTCACAGACCGTCCCGCGCATGGTCGCATCCATCGCCTTGGCCATTTGAGTGGCAAGGTCCGCATTTTGCTGCGGCGTTCCGCCCGCAGCGTTGACCGTCACGGGCGCGCTGATGTTCACGGTAGCGTTGCCGCCACGCCCCGGCGCCTGGCTGAGATTGCTGCGCGGGATCGAAGCTGCCCGCCCCCCGACGAAACCGCCGGCCGCGAAGGCGGGAAGTTTGATTTGCTCGCCGCTGTTGATCCGCTCGAGAATTTCGCGGTTCCGCATCACGCTTGAGGCGCGCACAACGAATTCGCCAGCCGAGAGCTTTGCGTCGATGCTGTCCGATGTGCCCGTGCCCGGCCCTCGGACATGTCCGCCGTCTGCGAAAGTCGGGAGCCGGGGAGCCTTTTCCGAACGCTCATTGCCGAGGATGGCGAGCGTCAGCTGGCGTGTCGCTAGATCCTTTGGCGGTTCGATCGCGCGAGATTGTCCGGCCGGCTTGTCCTGGCGAGGCGCTAGATCGTCCTGTGAGAGAAGCCCCTGATTCAGCGCCTCGAGCAGCGCGCGATTGTCCGAGGTCGCGGCGGCGTTTACAACAAATTCGCCGTTGCTCAGCCGCGCCGGGATGCTGTCAGACGTGCCAGTTCCGGGACCGGAGACAGCGCCGCCCTTCGCGAACTTCAATCCAAAAAGACTGCCAATGATCCCGCCAACGCCGCCGGCCGATCCGCCACCTCCACCCAATAGACCGGCGAGCGGGCCGTTGCCGAGCAACAACGCCTGAATTGCCGCCTTCGCCAGCGACTTCGCGAGGTTATCGAACACGTCGGAGAGAGAACGCCCTTCGACAAGCAAATCCCCTACGGCGTCGGACATTGCTTGGCCAAGGTAGCGGGCAGTTTCTTCCGATTTGCGCTGCGCCTCCTCGGCTTCTTGCAACTTCGCCTTCGCTGAGGCGTAGGCGCCCGCAAGCCCGTCGATCTTGGCTTTGAGTTCGTCGGTAACCGGGATGTTCGCTTTTTTGGCCGCCTCGAGCAGACGGAATGCCGCCTCAGATTTCGCTGCTTCCTCCGCGCCGCGCCCGACCGCCTGGCGCTCATCGTCGAGCGCGCGGGTTCGGCGCTGAATCGCATCAATCTCGCGCTCAAGATCATCAGGGTGGTCGCTGCCGGCACGGTTGCCCTTGCCGCCACCACCGCCCTGATCTGCGCTTGATGCCGGCCTTGGCTTCAGTTTCTGATCGAGGCTGCCGTTGTCGAGGCTGCCGGTCGGTGTGGCAAAGGTTCGCTGTGCAGCGACCAAGTTCGCCTTCTTTCTGAGCCCTTCGAGCGCGCGCTGCCGACGTAATCGCGAGACACCGCGTCGAACGCCTTGCCATATGCCTCGCCCGCTGCCTTCCCGGCACCGTCGAATTTCGTCGACAGCTTGCCCAAATCGACATTGCCGATCGTGCCGAGACCAACATCGATCCCAACTTTCGCCCCGGCCGAATTCGCTGCCGACGTGATCGAATTGACCGCCGCGATGACCTTGTTGACCGCGCCCTGCACCGTGGCAATCACCGCATTCATCGCGGCGGTGATGTTCTCAACGAGAACCGGGCCGAGCGACGCCCAGGATACGCGGATAGCCTCAACCGCCGCGACGAAGGCACCGATCGTCGCATTCAATGCCGCCTTGACGCCCTCGAGCAGGCTGCCCAACGCCTCGCCCGCGTTGATACCCGACAGCGCTGCCGTGGCGAGGTCTGCCGCCTGCTGAAAGCCGGCCGCGATCTGCGGAGCGACATCCGCACCGGCCTGACTGATGATCTGAAATGCGGCGCGCGCGTAATCGCCGAGGCTCGCGATCTCGCCGGCAATCGGCGTAATCTGGTCGCCGAACAGCGCCAGCGCCGTGGTGGCGCCTGCGATGCCTGCGCCGATCGGGCCGCCAGTAAACGCCCCGAGCAGCGTTGCCGCCAGCACAGCCGCCGCCGGGGCGACGACATTGATATTGTCGGCGATCGCCTGGATGCCGCCAGCGACCGCGCGACTGGCGCCGGTCGCTTGATCGGTCTGACCGATGTATCTGGTGAGAGCGGTCGAAAGGTTTGTGAAGGATTGGCCGATCGTCGCATTCGTCTTGGCGAACTCGGCCTCGATCTCCCCGGCGCCTTTGAGGATCGCGGTGAACACCACGTCGGACGTAAGCTTGCCGCCCTCGGCGAGCTTTTTGATCTCACCCACGCCGACGCCAAGCTCCTTCGCGATCAGCCGGGCAATCGGCGGCGCGCCCTCGAGCACAGAGTTGAGTTCATCGCCGCGAAGCACGCCCGATTGGAATGCTTGATTAAGCTGAATGATCGCGCCGGCCGCCGTTGCTGCGGACTGACCGCCGACGACGAAGCCCTTCGCGACCGTTTCCGTGACCTTCAGAACTTCTGCTTGTGAGGCGCCGAGTTCTTCGGTTGACCGGCGCAGGCCCGTATAGAGGTCGACAACGCTCGCAAATTCAGTGCGGGCGCGGATGGCCAGGTCGGCAAGCTCGCTCTGGCGGAGGTCGACGTTACCGGTCGCCTCGCCGGCCGCCGCGATCTTGTTGGCGGACTCGGTCCAGGCATCCGCGTACTTTCTGAGTTCGTTGACGCCGAGGGCGGCAGACAGCGCGCCAGCGGCGCGTGTGCCGATCGCTGCAAGGTTGTCACCGATGCCCTTACCCATATTGGCGAGCGTTCGGTTGACGTTTGCAGTCGAGGATTGAAGGTCGCGCTCGAGGTTGCGCCCCATGCGCCGGCCGCGATCCTCGATCCCGCCGAAATTGTCGTTGGCGCTTTTCAGCGCGCGCTTCATATTCCGCTCGAAATCGTTGACTTTCGCTTCGAGTAGAACGACGAGTTGTTCAGCGGATTCAGCCATGTTCTCAATTCTACAGGGTTAGGAAGCCATTGGGGCGTTTATTTACATCATCATAGAAGGATTTGCCGGTGTTGCCGTATTCGGCGCGGCCGACTGCCATGACTGCGGCAACAACCGGGTCGATCTTATTCTTGTTCTTGCCGGCGGACTTCGCCTTGTTTGGCTTTAGGTTGCCGGATGGGTCTTGGTCGGCGATGACGTTGCCGATGCTCCATCGGAGAAGCGAATTACCACCGTGTCGGAGCTTCCGGCCAAGTACGGCGCGCTCGAAACAGCGCATCGGCTCGGCCATGCCGATAAAACCCTGGCCGTGCCCGAACATGGGCAGACCGATTGCGGTCATGCGCTGTTCAAGGTGTGTCGCGGTCCACCGATCATAGGCGATCTCGGCGACGTCGAAGGTCGCGCCTAGCTCTTGGAGCTTCGCCTCAACCATCGTGAAGTCTGTGACGGCGCCTGGCGAGGGCGTTAGCAAGCCCGTATCGACCCAAGGTTGATAGAGTTCCTTGCGCGCGGCGATTGCTTCCTCTGGCGCCGTCACCCACGGATAGAGGCTGATGCCGCCATCAGGATCGCGGAAGGCCGCGACAATCGCAGTCAAGTCGTCGACTCTGCCGAGGTCGACCCCAATCCAGCACTGTTCGCCGCGACGCTCCTCGAGCGGGATGAGGCCGGCCGCCCCTTCGTCCCAAATGGAGAGGTCGAGCCAGGGCGTGTCATGGCTCTCGAGCCAGATCCCTAGATGGTCGTTCTTGAACGCCGCGAGCATGTGCGGCCGGTCCTTCGCCTCGCGCGCCTCCTGTCGAAGGCTTGGAAGGTCGGGATAACCGAGCAACAAGCCGGGATTTGCCCGGTGCCAGACTTTCTCGTCGAAGGGGTCGGCGTCGGGTGGGTTCTCGAAAAGGATCGGGAGCGTGCCCTCGTCGTCGATCTCGCCGCGCGCGACCTTGCGAGCATAGTCGAAGCGGTCGGCTGCGATGCCTTCCTGGCCGCGACCGGCTTGGCTGATGATAATGGAGAGGGTGTTGGCCGACTTCGATAGGCCGGTCCTCAACACGCGGTAGAGGTCGCCACTTCGCCAGGCGTGAACCTCGTCGAACACGACACATTGCGGCGTGCGCCCGTTCTGGCCAGCGGCGTCGTTCGATACCGCTTTCAGGGTAGAGCGCGACCGGTTGTGGGTGATCTCTGACTTGTTGTTGCGCACGCGCACAGCCGAGGCGATCTTGTTCTTGGCCGCGACAAGGCCAGCCGCCTCGTCGTAGCCAATGCGGGCTTGGTCACGGGTCGCAGCGGCGAAGATCACTTGGCCAGCATGCACGCGGAAACCGCTATGCACGGTCATGAGAAGGCCGAGCGCCGCCGCCAGACTCGTCTTTCGGGCGCCGCGCGAGACGAGCATGATGACTGAGCGGATGCGCCGGGTGCCATCCGGGAGCGTGTCGCCAAAGATGCGGCGCACGATCCGTTCCTGCCACGGGTCGAGTTGGAATGCCTTGCCTGTCTTGGGATGCTTGAGGGCTCGAAGGAAGCGCACCGCTGCCTCGCCCTTCCCGTGGGGATCGGGAAGTGGCGTCGTCTCGAAAACCCAATTCGGATACGCGTCGACGGTCATAACCCGAGGTCGTCATCCTCGTCGTCGTGATCGTCGTCGCGGATCGCCGGCCGGGAGCGGGAAACGGGCGTCAGGCCGAGTTCGGCCGCCAAGCGTAAGGCAATGCCGGAGAATTCTGCGACGATGCCAGCGGCCGGCGAGCGCTTCACCTGGCCGGAAGGGGTCACGAAGACGAGACCCGACTTGGCGAGTTCGCGTTGTGCGATCCGCACATTGCCGATCGCGTTGGCGTAGTTTTCCAGCGTGCCAAGGTCGGCATCGGACAGGATGCGGCGCTCGACGAGCAACGGTGTGACACGGCGCCACTCGGCTTTGGCGTCTTTGGAGAGCCATGCCGGAGGTTTCGGGATCGCAGCCAGTCCCTTCGGATCGCTGGCGAGCGCAGGTTTGGTGCCCCTCACGGCGCAGCCTCGCGCTGCGATCTCACGCGAAGGTCGAGCCCCTGGCGGCGACCGAGCTCGACGATTTCCACGAGGTCGAAAGCCTCGCCGTCGAACAGGACGCGGTCGGTTGTCGTGATGCCGGTCAGGTAGCGGACGCGAAACACGGCCGAGCCTTCCTCGGCCTGGCCATACGCGCGCACAAACTCACGGCTGCCGTTCTCGATGCGCTGCGCCCGAAGCGTCGTGACCGGCGACCATCCTTCAATCGGCGTGCCGAAATCATCGACCGTGTCAGTCTTGCGCTCAACGACGATTAGCCGGTCGAGTTTGCGGGAATCGATCATTCCGCCACCTCGAGAAGCGCCTCGAGGGTGACGACACCATGTGCGGTCACACCATCGGGATCGCGCATGTAGCGGGCGCTGGCGAGCCGGATGTCGACGACGCGGCCGGATTCGAGCGTCAGGTCGTCGCCGATCGCCTGGCCGATCGCGGCGGCAATCTGCTTCACGGTGACGAGCGCCGGGCTTCGATCCCAAACGTGCAAGGTCACATAGATTTCTCGGTGCCGCCGATCGAGCGTGAGGGCGGCATCAACGTCCTGATCCTCGCCCATGATGATCGAAGGGAATGCGGCCGGCTTGCCGTGCCGGTCGCCGATGTTCACAGCGGGCACGAGGGCGATGACGGCCGGGAAGGTCGCCAGGCGAGCCCGAAGCGCCTTCTGTAGGGCGAGGGCGCTCACGACTTCCAACCATCTTTGACGGCCTTGCGCAGGGCACGCTTAATCCGGTTGCCGGCGCTCTTTTTGTGGAGGCGATAGCTGGGCCAAAAAAACGGATGCGCTTCGGTTTCTGTGGTGCCGTATTCGACAAGGTGACCGTATCGAACATCCTCGTTGCCGACGGTGATAGCGACGGCGCCAAGCGGCACGATCTGAGAACCGCCGGGCTGCGAGTACGGTGGCGTCGCCTGGCCGCCGGGCGTCATTGTGATGGATTCTTTAAGTGCGCCCGTGTCTTCGGGCGCCAGGTGCTGCATCGTCTCGACAAGCTCATTGCCCGACTTTTCGAGCGCAGGTGCGACGGCCTCGCGGACGCGCTGCGGGATCGCTTCGAGCTTGCGGGTGAGCCGGGAGAGCTGAGCAGAGCGGGCCACTAGAAGCTCCAAGTCCGATACGGCGCCAAAGCGCCGCCAAGGTCGACAGGTGTTCCATCGTAGAGAAACGCCACCTGTTGCATGACGGCCGAGCGGATACCGGCCGGTACTTCGCCATCAACTTCGAGCGGGCTGCCGATGAATTGCGCAACGTAATCCTCAGCTTCCGCAATGAGGTCCGAGATGTGATCGTCGTCGGCGTTGTTCGTGACCTTCAAACGCCGCTTCACTTGCTCGAGAGATATCGCAGACACTGTCCTAAATCCTACCTCAGGAAATTACCTCAATTCGTGGAGAACGCGCGGAAGGCTCCCCCCGCCGGTCCCCACTATACTTATCTATGCTTCGACCACCCCCCCCGGGGGTCACTGGATCGATGCAGGTGGTCGCTTGCCCGATCGCAGGCTGCCATCGAGCGCGATGTTGAGCGGGTAGCCTTGTCGAAGCCGGTAGCGGATCACCTGTCGACTGATCCCGAGATGCTGCGCCCATTGGGGAACCGTCATTTCCTTCCCGTCGAAGTGGAGAAGGCCGCCATGGACAACCTCAGCCGCGGGCTTTGTGGGATGCGGCTTGTGGGTGCGAGGACACAGGTCGGCGTCCGTCAGCCTGTCACTGGGGCGCGTGTGCATGGGCACGGTGACGGCGCGATCCTCGCTCCATCCCAGCGCAAGGCGCTCCCGGATCAGCCAAACCGGAATCCCGTAGTCCAGCGCCCAGTCTTCGAGTGACTGTGTGGTATCGTTGATCGTGAGTTTCACGACTTCACCGGGATGTCTTCGACATCGAAGCCCGAGGAAATCGGAATGCCGCCGGCGATGATCTCACCAATCAGCACGGGGACCGGGAAGCCCTGTTCGGAGATGTTGGTCGGACCAGACAGAGCGAAGGAATCTTCGCTCTTGGTGCCAGTGGTGCTCTTGGTCTGGGGCGAGATCATCTGCGACACGCCCATCAAGGCGGTCGCGAGGCCAAGGCTAGCCATGTTTCCGAACGTCACCATGCCGCCAAGGCCAGGAAGCGCGGCACCCATGCCGGCGAGTGGCGCGGCAAGCGTACCGCCCGAGAAGAAGATTGCGGCGCCGACGAGCGCGACACCGAGGATCGCCTTGAGCACGCCGCCGCGCTTGGCGCCAGCGACCACGGGAACGAGATGAAAGTCGGCCCGGCCGAGCTTCATCTCGATTTCGTCGAGACCCCAGACGTCGCCGCCCTTGGCACGATCGCCGACAATCAGCTTGTACCAGCCCTTGCGCAGAGCCTTCTCGAAGCCGGGAAAGTTGACGTTGAGCAGCCGGATCGCCTCACCGGGCGTCGCGACATTCAGCCGGAATTTGTGTCCGAATGATTTCCGCAGGTGTCCGTACAAGTACACGTTTCTCATGACTCAGGTAACCAGATTGAAGGTTTGCTTGAAGGTTGCGTTGAGGCTGCACAATCCATTGGCGTTGTCGTTGAGGGACCAATCCTTGCAAGTGAACTTGAGTGCGGCCGGCGTGAATGGATGCCGGTAGAGGAAGGGCGTTATTCCGCCCTTTGCCTCAAAGAAATCGGTGATCGTCTTAGCCTGTGACTGAGTGAGCACGTCCCAACGGACTTCGATCGTCTTGCGGATATAGTTGAGACCGTCTGCGGCATCTTGCGAGAAGCCGTCGCCGAACTGCGCCGAGAGGATGGTAAGCTCGGGTCGGCGCTGTGTACCGGGCGATGGCGCGACAGGCGGGTTGAAGGTCTCGAGGGCCATTAGCCTGCCCCAACTTCCTTTTCAACGATCCCGATATTGCGAAAGGCAATAGCGTGAATCCACTTTTTATTCCGCTCATCACCAACCAGCACGGGAATATCGATGACGATGGGCGGCGGGTTCTTAAAGATGCGCGCGGCGAGCGCAGACATCTCGCGTTCGAGCGCTGCAATTTGCTCTGCGCTCGCATATACCTCACGGTCAGAAGTGATCTTAAGCATCATTTGATCTTTCTTGAGATTGCTTGTGGCGATTGTGGCAGGTTAAGCAGAGCGGCTGCCAGTTAGAGCGGCGCCAGAACAGCTTTTGATCGCCCTTGTGTGGGGTGATGTGGTCAACGACCTTGGCCGGAGCGTCGCAGCGCACACAGGTCGGGTGCGCCAAGAGGTAAGCGCTGCGCTCTTTCTGCCATTTGGAGGTGTAGCCGCGCTCACGGGCAGACGGCCGGCGTGCCTCGGCGCGGGCACGCCTGGTCTCCTCTCGCTTCATTTGGCAGGCGCAGAGTTCGCCGCCGGGAACGCGGGCACCACATGCGCAAATCCGGGCAGGGCGGGACGGCATTAGAGCACGGAAGCGCCCGGCCGGGTTGCGTTGTAGGCGATGAGGGCGCCGATCTTGTCGTCGAGGCTTGGACCTTCTCCCTTGCCCTTCTTCGGCTTGTCGTCGGCATCACCGAAGATGTCCGCTAGAAGCTCGATCCGGCCTTTCCAGGCTTCAAGAATCTCGAGGGGCGTGGCGTCCCAAGCAACAGCCGGAGGCCAGCCAAGCTTGCCGGTCGCGATCTGAAACAGGGTGCGCTGAGATTCTGCGATCGGGGTTGGTTCGGCGTCGGGCTTCTCCTCATCCGGTTCTGCGTCGGGATCGATGCCGGCGAGCCCCGCGAGCAGTTCGAGGAGGTCCGGCACGATCGCCATTGCGCTGGTAACGAGACCGCCGGGGATCATCAGCGAGGTGATCTCGTCGGCCCAATCGATTGAGCCGAAGGCGGTTGCGGCGATCGTGTCGCTGATCGCCGTGACGTTGAGGTCGACGATCTCGCTGGCGAGCGCGTCGAGCCCGTGCGCTCGCTCGAGAACGACGGCCGCGCGCAAGGTGGGGCGGAGCATGAAGCGCCGCCCGCCGAGTTCTAGGTTGATTGTTTGAGCGAGCCGCATGGTCAGGCGACCGAGACGACGTTGAAGAACACAGCCGTGTAGATCGCACGCGGGTCGAGTACCTTCGGATCATCCGGGTTGGCGTTCTCGACGTGGTCGACGATCGCGCGCACGTCGTGCGCGCGGCCGATATGGGCGATATGCGGATGGTTCGGCGCCAGGAACTGGCCGAAGGGACCGATCTGGATGTTGTCGACGCGCACCGTCACATCGGCATCGCCAGCCTTGACGGTGAGTTCCTGGCCGGCGCGGGCCTCACCGTAAACCGAGGTCCCGGGGAAGAGGTCGAAAAAGGTCGTGCCCGCATAGAGAAAGGGCACGGCATTGGCGGGGAGCTGCAAATCCATTGGTAGCGACCCTTACGCAGTGACCGGCGGGATGGTGACGGGTGCGGCGACGAGGTCGACGGTGAAGACCTGCGTAACAAAGTCGTTCGATCCGCCGAACTTCACCTTCTCGGACACAAGTCCGCGCAGGTATTGCGTGGTCGGCTTGCTGCCGACATTCGCATTCGGCTTGTCCGATGCTTCGATCTTGATGTTGAATTCGAAGTCGGATGCAGCGGCAGCGCGAACGGCGGTCTGACCGGCGTCGCCCATATTGCGCGTGACGGTGAACTCGAAGGTTCCGGCGTCACGGGTTCCCTTCGCTTTGTTGGTTCTGCCCGAGTCGATATAGTTGATCTTCACCGCCTCGGCCTGGTCACCGAACTCGCCGATATCGGTGATTTCGGAGATGACCGTGTAAGTGTCGGTTTGGGAGGTAGTGGCCGAAGTGCCGATATAGATCTTGGAACGTGCGACTGAATTACCCATTGATGATTTTCCTTCGATTTTGAGAGAGATTGGCCGCGACTATTCGTGTCGCGGCCGGTTAGGGTTGCGACGACTTAGGAAGTCGCCATCTTGAGCTTGCGGAGTGCGGCCGGCTGCACCACGGCGGCGCCAGTGCGGCGATAGGCGTGGAACCGGGTTTGGTCCTGCGTCATGAGCAGGAAGGGGTTCGCCTTCACCTCCATGACCTTGCGGTCATAGATGCGATACGCCGCCTTGAAGGCACCGAGTGCAATCGGGAAGGCGTTCGCTGCCACGTCGGGCATGTCGACGGCCTCCACAACGGGACGGCCGAGGATCGTCTCAGGCTGGCCGGCAACGAGGCCAGGCTGCCAGAGGTAGTTGCCCTGACTGTCCTTCAGCTTGCGGATCGCGGCGAGGGTATTGCCATTCATCACCCAAGTCGCAGCCGAGCGGTAAGCCGGCGCCAAGCTGTAGAGCATCGCTATCAACTGGTCGGTCGATAGTGCCGTCGTGCTGCCGTTGAGCGTGACCTGCACACCTGCGGCCGTCATGAAGCCTTCGGGCTCGGTCGTGCCGTTGCCGGAAACCAGAGCCTTGCCTTCCTTGGCGCCGAAATCCTCGGCCAGCGCCTGGCGCACCTCGGCCTCAACGTCAACCACGGCGTCATCGATCAGTTGGTTGTTCACGTCGACGTGCGTCGCGAGATTGCGAACCTCGATCTCCTGCTGGCCGAACGTCGGCTGCGAGCCGGTCGTGGCAACAGCTTCGCCTTGCCACACCGCATTGGTGATGCCGGTGCGCTTAGGAACGAGAACCGTATGGCTCGAGGTGTTGCGAACATCCGCGATGCCACGGATCGGCGAGAATAGGGTCAGGTCGCGGACGAAATCGGTCGTGAACTGGTCCGGCGCCAGGTAGCCGCCGGCCGAGAGGGTGCCGACGCTGAGTGCCTTGCATTCCTCGGCGCCCAGGCCACGGGTGCCAGCGCGCAGGAACGACACGAACGCCTTGCGCTCGATATCAGCCGGAGCTTCCTCGGCCTTCGGGGCGCTTGCACCGGGACGGTTCAGACGCGCCTCGAGCTTGTCGAGCCGGGTCGTGTCATTGGCCTTCGTCTCGATCGCGGCGAGCCGGTCGTCGACCGTCTTGGACAGGTCGGCGAGAGCCTTGGTGACGATGTCAGCCGGGTCGATGTCATCGGCCTCCTTCAATTCGATCGGGGCGCCTTCGACGGCGCCGGTGACGTGAAACGACATGGGTTTTCTAGATCCTCTTACTGAGAGCGAAGCGCCGCCGTGGCGCGTTGGATGGCTTCGGCGAGCTTGATTGCTGCCGCGCCGGTTTTGGCCGAGCGCACGCGGGCGCCGGGGTGACAGGGGATGGTGACGAGCGAGATTTCGACGAGGTCGAGCGCGGTGATGGTGCGCCCGCGTGTGCCGGTTCGGGGTGTCGCGGCCTTGGTCGAAAAGCCGATGCTCAGGCCGCCGACTGCGCCGGACTGCACGAGAGCGCGAACCTCATCGGCGCGGGCAACCTGACCCACGAGGAGCGTTCCGCGCACCTCAAGGCCCTGGTCGGTCTCGGTTGCCTCGTTCCAGATGCCAACTGGATCATTTGGGTCGTGCCCGAACAACATGGGAACCGGGAGCGAGACGCCTGTGAACGCGCCCTTCTCGATGATGTCGCCAACGCGATCGGGCGATCCGAAAGGCCAGGCCAGGCCGGTGATTGTGCCTGCCTCGGTGATGTCGAGCGCTGTCTTGATCTCGAGGCGGTTCACGCGGCGGCCTCCTCGAGATTCTTGAGAATGGCGGTCGCGTCGGGATCGGGTGCAGGGTTTGGCGCTTCCTCGCGGGATGCGCCAAAGAACAGCGCGGCCAGGATCGCCATGGCGAGAAGCATTGCCTCCTCGAGCGGGCGGGCCGGAAGGTAATGCGAGACGAGGCGGGCTGCCGTTTTCGGGTCGGTACCGCCGCCAATTAAGCCAAGGCGGATAACCACTTCGAGGTCGGCATGCTGGAAATGGCGTGACTCAATCACGCGGTTGATGAGGGCGCCGATACCGGAGCCGGTGACGGCCTCGAGTTCGCGAATGATATGAACGGGCGCCAGGTCGAAGGCGTATTCGGCATCGCCGAAGAAGCCGACATGAGACGTGGCGGACTGGTTAGACATTGGCCGGCTCCTGCTTGGCGGGCTGGCCGGCATTGGCGGTCGTGAACGGGCTGCCGAGTTCGTCGCCGTCGGGGCGTGCCGGCAGATTCAGAAAGGCGCGTTCTTCGTTCGCGGTCGTTAGACCTGCGGCGCGGCGCTTCGCGGCTGCCTCGGACTTCGCGGCCAGGTCGGCGCGATCGAGCGCATCCGTGTCGAACTTGATGCGGTACGTGTCGAAATCTTCATCAGTGAATAGCGCGCGCTCGAGCGCGGATTCCCAGACGTGAACTACCGGAAGAATGGTTTCATCGCGAAAAGCTTGACCTAGCGATTCGGCGTTGCTGAAAGTCGCGCTCGACAGGTCGTTGAGCATCGTCGCAGGAACGCCGAATGCATTTGCGATTTCACGAACCTGATGCTGACGAAGCTCTAGGAACTGCGCATCAACTGCGGAGAGGGTGATTGGTGAGAAGGTGGCTCCAGCTTCAAGAACTGCGGTTCCGCCCGAACCTGCGCCGCTGAAGGTTGATTGCCAAGAATCCTTGAGCCGTTGGACAGCGGGATGACCGAGCTCACCCGGGACCGAAATCAAGCCCGATGGGCACGCGCCGTTCCCGAATAGCCGAGCGGCATGAGCCTCAAGGGTCAGCGCCAAGCCGATAGATTCCCGCCCCAGGTGAACGGGACTGGCGCCGGTCACGCCATCAAGGCTCGGTGCCATGACGTGCACGACATCGCGCCAATCGAGCGGCACAACGGCGCCCTTGATAGTGGCGCGGTAGAGCGGTTCGCCCGTGAACTCATCCAGTTCCACCGTGACGATGCCGGGCGCGAGGCGATGAAGTTCAACAGGTCGGCCGGCGACGCGAACAACGAGCGCGTAGCCGTCGCCATGGAGGAGCATGTCGCGGGTTAATTGCGCCCGAAAAGCATTCGCAGACATCCATGGATTCGCGCGGCGTGCGAGGATTGAGCGTGCCGGGTGATCTGTTGCGGGCGTTTCGCCTGCCTCACTGGCTGCGAGAATCTGGCAGGGCAGAACCGAGAGCGTGTTCGCGATTAGGTTTACGGCACGCGCGACGGGCGGGCAGCGCATTGCGGTTTGCGCATTCACGCGCACCTTGGATGCAGTCGGTGCGCCACCGAGAAGATCGAGAAACCACGACTCGGGAAAAGCCGTGCCCGAAACGGGCGCGGCCTTCGCCTCGAGCGGCGAACCTCCAAATGTTGCGGTGATCGATGGCGACGTCATCTGCCCGAGAATTCAAGATCAATCAATGTTGATTGACGAAAACTCGGCGATCAACCTGCGTATTATAGCAGGATCGAAAGATGTTACAAATGTAAAGTAACTATATGCACGAATAGTAACTTGATGCTTCAGAAGAGATGTTTAAGCGACAGTTGAACGCGAGCGCGAGGCTCAATCGTCCAAGGCATAACCCGGCATCTTCCGAATTGCTCGATCTCGCGTCTTCAAAGTGACATCGCCGTAATCTTCGCCTTTCGTGCGCCCAGCATGGCCTTGGATCGCATCAAGCACGCGGTCGCTGATTTCTTCCTCTCGGCCGACCGTTTTGAAACGGTGGCGCCAACCGTGGCTCGGATCGATCTCGGACGGAAAAAGATCAAGCGACCGGACCCAAGCACTCACGCGATTCGCGATGTGTTTCGCCGGGTGCTGCACTCCCCGGCGCGGCTTGTGGATGTCGTAGAATAGAGCGGTGCCCTCCCCTGCCCTCACGACAAAATCGAGAAAGCCCAGTTCAACGAGCTGCGGGTGCACCGGCACATCTCGGTATTTGCCCGTCTTGGTCGATCCGGCCTCGGGCGTGATCCGCGCGAAGGTGATGCCGTCTATCGTCTGGATATCCTGTTTTCTGAGCTGTGCTGCCTCCGCGACGCGGCAACCGGTATGAGCGCATAACCAAGGCAGCCATCGCTTGGCGTCGGTGACAAACTCGCTCTCGCGCGTGGCTGAGCTGTGTGCTTTGGGCGGCTGATAGGCGAGAGCTACCATCAGGATCGCCCGCGCCTCCTGAGCCGTGAAACCCTTTTCGCGGTTATGGACCTTTTCGGTGACTTTGATCCTGACTTCAGCCGCCGGATTCTCGGTGACCTTGCTCTCTTCGCGCGCCCATCGAAGCACGGCACGCACCGAGGCTAGATGCACGTCCCTGATTGTCTTGGGCGCGAGACCATCCTGTAAAAGCTGATCGCGCCAACCAGCGATGTCGGCCTTCGCCATGTGCCGAACGTCGTCATGCCCGAGATGTCGCACAAGCGCTTTAAAGGCAGGCTTCCATCGCCGTTCGGCTTCAACGCCCTTGCCGTTCGCCTTGAGCGTCGCGAGATAGCCGTCGAGAAGATCGAGGATCGAGATTGCCGGACCACGTTGGCGCTGTTGGCCGGCGGGTACGGGCGTAGGGGGCTCGGCCAAGATCGGCAGCTTCGGCGGCTCCGGCTCGCGTCCGGCATCGCGAGCTTGCGTCGCTTCGATCGCCTCAAGCTGAACTTGCGCCAATGTGCGCGCGAGAGCCCGCCATTCTGGCGATCCGGGCTCGACGGCTGTGCTCCCGCGCTCACGGAATTTCTTGAGGGCCCAGCCGACCGAGGCGGCAATCAGATCATTATCGGCTTTGCCGGATGCGACGCGACCGAGCACGGCAATATGCCCGTCCCGAGCCCAGCCCAGATCCGTCAAAGCTGTCGGATCTGGAGAGTTTCGCTCTGCATCGTCGAGCGCCAGCTCTTCTGAAAAGTGCGTGTGCGCGATCTGAGGCGTGGTGAGATGCCGGCTGCGCATCCGAGCCGGCGGGTTCGCTGAGACCTCTAACGCGGCGCGGGCGGCTGCAAGGGTGTCGTGGAAGTTGGCGACGGCGGCATGCAGCTCGCGCTCTGCGGTTTTGCGATTCGAGCCAAGCGGTGTCCGCAGCTCGGTCTTGCCGATGGTCGGCCGCAAATCCTTCGGGACGACGAGGCGCGCCCAGAACGCATCGCCGCGCTTCACCAGATGGCGGATTTCGCCTCCCATTCGCCCCTCGATTGTTACATCGTGTGTAACATCAGAATGGACAAAAGCGCCTGTAGCACAAGGGGTTTTAGGGAAATCAATAGGTTGGCTGGTGCTGCGAGAGAGGATTGAACTCTCGACCTCCTCATTACCAATGAGGTGCTCTACCACTGAGCTACCGCAGCATGCGGGGCGGAAATCACTCACCGCCGATCAGCCGGACGCGGCCTTAGCGGATCGCTTCCGGCTTGGCAACGCTCTGCCTCGACACGGAAACACATCGATCCGTTGACGCGCACGGGGGCCATGGCTATAGAGCGCCCTTCGATGCCGGGCGCTTCGCGTGGACCGGCATTTGTTATTTGCCTGCCAACCCTTCAGTCGCCTCGACCGGAAGCACGCCAGTGCGGCCCGCGTCGGCGCCTTACGACCAGACGAGGATGCCCATGGCCAACACCGTGTCGGCCAAGAAGATGACCCGCAAGATCGCCAAGCGCACGGCGATCAACCGCTCGCGCCGCTCGCGCTTCCGCACCTTCGTCCGTAAGGTCGAGGAGGCAATCGCCACGGGCGATTCCTCGAAGGCCGTCGAGGCGCTCCGCGCCGCAGAGCCGGAAATCATGAAGGCTGCCCAGAACGGCATCGTTCACAAGAACAACGCGTCCCGGAAGGTTTCGCGCCTCGCCGCCCGCGTGAAGGCGCTCGCTGCCTGAGCTGACGTCGACGCATCAGCCGAATTTGCTTGAAGCCCGGTCCTCGCGCCGGGCTTTTTGCTGTCCGCTGCAGCCGCGAGCCGGAATGCACCCGGTTCCGGCCGCCGTATTCGGGCATCGCGCGCGATGCCCGAACCTGCGCCCCGGAAAGATTTTAGACTGCCGGCCCGACCGATCTGCCCGCCGATTCCCATTCGGGTTTTGCACGGTCGTGGGCCTGTTATTCACATTTTGGCGCGACTTGTCCCGAGTCCGCTCTTGCACTGGGTCATGCCGACTCGGTTCAGCACGCGTTAACGCTAGTCTGAATCGTTTTCGTTGCCTTGCGGCCGGTTTTGCCTGTAGCTTAACAAAACCTTGTCGTTGGCCTGTGAGTCCGAAGTTTCAACGTCTTGACCCCGAGTCTTCCCCAAGATCTGCGCCCCGCGCTCGACTCTGGCGGGTACCGGGTCGGGAGTCCGATTCCTGACGATGCTGTCCCCGGAACTCCCGATGTTAGGAGAACGATAGAGGATTGTTGATAGAACGGCCCAATCGACCAAAGCCGTCTGCTCAGAGCTTGACATGGTCGTGACGATGGCGAGGCGCCGCGACTCACGCGGTCCTCTCAAGTTTCGCATGCGTACGCGTCCCCGGCGGCGAAC
>JBGAFL010000077.1:0-19694 GCA_044227265.1 Methylobacterium sp. | reverse complement strand
TCCGAAAAACCCGGACGATCCCAACAACACCGAGGAAAAAACCGGAAACACAACACCCTGGCGCGGGGTGGAGCAGCCCGGTAGCTCGTCAGGCTCATAACCTGAAGGTCGTAGGTTCAAATCCTACCCCCGCAACCATCCTGAAATACTCCCGAACCGTAGCCAGCTGCTGGGGCGCCTTGCCGCCGCAGCCGCTTTTGGTCTAACCGTCCGAGGCTTTCGCAAGGCTTGCGGCGACGCCGACGACGCTCTCGCCCAAAAGGCCATCGCCCGGATATCGACCATGGTTGCTCACAGCCGAGGCGCTGCCGCTCCGCCCCATCTGCCCGGCGCCCGCATCCTGATCGTCGAAGCGCGCTTCTATGACGACGTCGCCGATGCGCTGCTCGATGGTGCCCTCCAGGCCGCCAGCGCGGCTGGGGCCACGGCGAATATCGTGACGGTTCCGGGAGCCTTGGAACTGCCGCCAGCGATCGCGATCCTGTTCGAGGCGGCCCTGCAGAGTGGGCGACCCTATGATGCGGCCGTGGCGCTCGGCTGCGTGATCCGCGGCGAGACCAGCCACTACGATATCGTCGCCGGAGAGAGCGCGCGCGGCCTGATGCATCTCTCGATGGCTCTGCGGTTTCCGCTCGGCAACGGTGTCCTCACTGTCGAGAACCATGCGCAGGCGATGGCGCGCGCCCGCGTTGCCGAAATGAACAAGGGCGGCGGCGCGGCGCAGGCTGCGCTCACGATGCTCGCCCTCAAGCGTGAGGCCATGAGCCGGATCGGATCGGAACCGTGATGACCGAATCGCCAGCCAAGCCGAATGCCCGGACCGGTGCACGGCTTGCCGTCGTCCAGGCGCTCTACGAGATGGAGATCTCGGGCAAAGGCCTGAACGAGGCTTTGGCCGAGTTCGAGGCGCATTGGATCGGCCGCGAGGTCGATGGCGTCATGCACCCCCCTGCCGAAATCGCCTTCTTCCGCCAGCTTCTGAGTGGCGCGGTCGCGGAACAGCGCAGCATCGATCCGCATCTCGACCGTGCCCTGATCAAAGGTTGGCCTCTCAAACGCATCGAATCCGTGCTGCGGGCGATCCTGCGCGCCGGCGCCTATGAGGTGCTGTTCCGCCGCGATGTGCCGGCCCGCTCGGCCATTTCCGAATATGTCGATGTCGCGCACAGCTTCTATACCGGCGACGAGCCAGGCCTCGTGAATGCGGTGCTCGACCGGGTCGCCCGCGACGTGCGAGCAGAGGAATTAGCGGACGGCAAGTCGGCGTGACTACGCCGCCCGCTCGAGCTGACGAAGACGCTCTGATCGCGCGGTTCTTCGCGCCGATGGCGGGCCCGGGTGCCGAAGGCCTGCGCGACGACGCGGCGAGCCTGACACCGCGACCTGGCCATGACCTCGTTCTCACCACCGACGCGATCGTCGAAGGGGTGCATTACCTTCAAGGCGATCCACCGGAGAGCATCGCCCGCAAGGCGCTCGGCGTGAATCTTTCAGATCTCGCCGCCAAGGGCACGGAGCCACGAGGATTCCTGCTCACCCTGGCGCTTGCCGACGACTGGACCGAAGAATGGCTTGCCGGCTTTGCTGATGGCTTGCGCGCGGCGAGCGCCGAATATGGCTGCGTGCTTCTCGGTGGCGATACCGTGCGTGCCGCGGGACCGACGCTGGTGTCCATCACCGCAATTGGTGAGGTGCCATGCGGAACGATAATTCGCCGGCAAAGCGCACGTCCGGGCGATCGCCTCTGCGTCAGTGGTACGATCGGTGATGCCGCGCTCGGCCTCATCCAGTGCCGCGAACCGGATCTCCGCATCGCGGCCGAAGACCGCGCCTATCTGATCGAGCGCTACCGTCATCCCCGCCCGCGGCTCGCCCTGGCGCCGGTGCTGCGCGCTCATGCGCGTGCGGCGATGGACATCTCGGACGGCCTGGTCGGCGACCTTGCCAAGATGCTGAGCGAAGGCATGAGCGCGCGCGTGACGATCCCCGACATTCCACTCTCGCAGGCGGCGCGGCAGGCGCTCGCAGCGGACCCTGCGCGGCTCGAAACGATCCTGACCGGCGGAGACGATTACGAGATCCTCTGCGCTGTCGCCCCAGAATCGCTCGGCGCCTTTCTGGAGGAAGCGCAAGGAGCTGGCTTGCCTGTCTCCGTCATCGGCACAGTGCTGGAAGGCGAGGGGGCGCCGGTCTTCGTCGCGGAAAACGGAAACGAGCGGCGTTTCACCAAGGGCGGCTTCCGGCACTTTTGAGAGTGTCGGGATGGATCGCCCGTCAGCCCTCCGCACGCCCGAGCTGCTTCAGGCTAAAGGCGTAGACCTTTTCCTGGAGAGTGGTATCGCGGCTGAGCGGCGAGGACTCCGTTTCCTTGCCATCGACGAAATAGCGCCCACTCACGCCCGCCAAATCCGGTGCCGTGGCGACGTAGATGGTGGTTTTCGCGCCCTCCGCGGGGCTCGTCAGAAAGGGCCGCATCAGGCGCCAGCCGAATCCGAACACGCCGCCCGTCTCGCTCGCGAAACGGCTTGCGATCACGCCGGGATGCAGGGCGTTCACGGTGACCCCAGTACCTTCGAGCCGACGCGCAAGCGCATAAGTGAAAAGCACGTTCCCGAGTTTTGCCCGGCTATAAACCTGAATAGTGCTGTAGCGGCCGCCATCGATCGCGTCCGGATCGATCCGTGCGCGCCGATGGGCGGCCGAGGCGACGTTGACGATCCGGGCAGGTGCGCTCGCCCTCAGCTGGTCGAGCAGCGCGAGCGTCAACTGGATATAGGCGAGATGATCGAGCGCCCATGTCCGCTCGATCCCGTCGACCGTGGTTGCGAAATCCGAAAAGATCGCTCCGGCATTGTTCACCAGGATATCGAGACGCGGATAGAGCGCGATGACTTCCGTGGCGAGGCGGCGGATTTCCGCCTGGGACGACAGATCGGCGAGGAATGCGTCGACGCGGGCGCCCGTGCGTTGCTCGATCCGTGCGGCCGCTGCCTCGATGCGCTTCGCATCACGGCCGACGATGCCGACGCGAAAGCCAGCTTCCGCAAGCGCGAGCGCGGACTCTGCGCCGATTCCGGACGAGCCGCCGGTGATGAGACAGATCCTGTCGGAGATATCGACCTCCTTTGGTCGGTGGCGATTTCAGCGCGGCACTTGTCGTGTCGTTGGAGCAGCCGAGGTGAGAAGGAGCCCGGCAAGGGCGTGGTAAATCCCAGATTTGCAGATCGTTTTCGACGCCGCATCCGCGATCAGCGCTGCGATCATCAGCGGGATGACCATGGCATGGTCCTGGGTCATCTCGGTGACGATGACGAAAGAGGTGATTGGCGCCTGAAGCACGCCGGTCAGGTAGGACACCATGCCGATCAGCACGAGGGCGCCGATCGGCACCTGCTCGAAAATCGAAGCCGCCCAGGCCCCGAGACCGGCGCCGATGGCGAGCGATGGCGCGAACAATCCGCCGGGAATCGCGCTGATCGACGACAGGACGCTCGCGAGGAATTTGAGCGGGGCAAAGGCGAGAGGGGCCGGGCTCTCGCCATGCAGGATCGCGCGGGCCTCCTCGTAGCCGGTGCCATAGATCGCCCCGCGCGAGACGAGACCGCACAGAGCGACGCCGAGGCCGCACAAGGCCGCGAAGGCGATAGGATGGCCGGCGATCAGCGCACCGGCGCGTCCCGGCAGACCGGCGGCGAAAGCGATGACGATGCGGCTGAACAGGCCGCCGGTGAGGCCGCCGGCGAGCGCGAGCAGCGGGACGGCGATGGAGCTTGCCGAAAGGGGAAACCGGGCGGCCGTGATGCCGAAATAGGTGTAGTCGCCGAGGATCAGGAGCGAGGTCAGCCCTGCGGCGATGATCGCCGCTACGACGAGGCCGCTTGCCCGGCTGTCATAGGCGCGGCCGAGTTCCTCGATGCCGAAGACGATGCCGGCGAGCGGGGTGTTGAAGGCGGCGGCGACGCCGGCCGCGCCGCCTGCGAGCAGCAAAGCGCCCATGCGTTCGGGCGAGAACCGGCCGATTGCGGCCATGATCGCCGCCCCGACCTGTACCGTCGGTCCCTCGCGCCCGACGGAGGCACCGCCTGCGAGCGCCAGCGTCATCACCACGATCTTGCCGAGGGCGACACGCAGCGAGACGAGGGCATGGCGCGCGTCCGGATCGGAGATCGCACGCGCCGCGATGACCTGCGGGATGCCGGAACCTTGGGCATTCGGGAAGACGGTCTTGGCGAGGAAGGCGGAGAGGGCGAAGGCGCCGGGCGTCAGGCCGAATGCGAACCAGGGCGAGAGCGCCAGCACCTGCTTGAACACGACCTGCGCGCCATCGGCGAGCTTGGCCATCGCCACCGCCGCGAGTCCGACGCAGATTCCGCCAAGGAGAAACAGCAGGCGCCGCCGCCAGGTGCCGTAGGCATCGTATGAGGCGCGGCGCAGCCGCACGAGTCGCCGTTTGGTCCGAGGCGAGGGCGTCATTATGGCTCGTCGTGCAGGCGGGCAGGGCTTTGCGGCACTCGCATGTCAAGCGCCATGACCGATCGGAGCGATCTCGACGCGCCTATCGTTCGGCCGCGCAAAGCCGTTCCACCGATTTCAGATAGGCCTTGGCGTCGAATTTCTTCAGCGAGTTCTCGCTCTGATAGCGCACGGTTCCAAAAATCTTGCGACGTGCCCAGGGCCGGTCGTGCAGGCCGAAGATCCAGCCGACGTTGGTGAAGGAATTCGCGTCGCGCCCATCGAGGAAATAGCGGTTGTTCAGCCGCAAGGCCCGCACGAAAGCGATGTCCGGCGAGGGCGACCATTCGAGGATCTTCTTGCCCCAGTACATGCGCAGCTGATTGTGCATGTAGCCGGTCTCGCGCATCTCACGCATGGCGGCGTTCCAATAGGGCTCGTGGGTTTGCCCCGCCGCGAGCTGTTCCTCGCTGTAGAGGTAGGGACGCGGGTCCCCGGCATGTGCGGCGAGCGTCTTCTTCGCCCATTCCGGCAGAGCTGTCTCGTAGCTTTCATAGCCATCGCAATGGAACACATGGTTCATCGCGAGTTCGCGCCGCACGATCAGCTCTTCGAGATAAACACGCCGGTCTTCACGGCTGCCTTTTGCGGCCTCACGCACGGCAAGCGCGATCTCGACCGGTGAGATCTGCCCGAAATGCAGGTAGGGGCTCATATGCGAGGCGGCATCCGCCTCGGGCTTGTTGCGGTCCGCGCCGTAACCCTCGAACGGACCGGCGAGATAGGCCTTAAGGCGATGCAGCGCCTGGCGCCGGCCTCCCTTGAAGCGCTTCACCGGCGCGACCGAGCGGTCGAGGTTCAGACCGACCAGCACGGCATCGGGGTCCGAGAGGTCGATCTCGCTCGCGATCTCCAGCCCTGCGGCCTTATGAGCAACCTTTCGTGCCTCCAGGGGCACGAGATAATCGTCCCAGAGCCGGTGCAGCTTCGGGCGCAGCGTGCGCGCCGCATATTCATGCTTGCCCGAGGCGGTCTCGATCGGGACCACGACGTCGCCTTCGACCTGGACGATCCGGCAGCCGGCCTCGCGCCGGATGATGTCGTACCAGTGTCGCTGTACGCTCAGGTAGCCGCGGTCGAGCACGAGTTCCTTGGCGTGCCTTGCCAATGCGCAGGCAATCTCGGCCGGGGAGCCCTTGCGGACCACAAAGGGGATCCCGCGCTCGCTCAAACGCCGGCTGGTCTCGGATAGACCCTGCAGCATGAAGGCGTAATGGCGGGCATTCGCCTCAGGGAAGCCGTTGCTGCCGTCAAGCAGGCCGAAACAGACGACCAGCGGGCATTCGAGCCGGTTCGCCTCCTCGATCGCAAATTCGAGCGCCGGATTCCAATCGGCTCGCTGCGATTGCTGGAGGAGATAGAGGACGTATCGGCCACCCGCTTTGGGTTCGGATGCGTCCAGGACCGCGAAACGCGCCGATTGCAACGTCATGTTTCGGCGCAACCTTTCCTATCGAGCGTGTACATCCGCGACCGAAGGCTCGAAGAATAACCGCGAACTTATCCTGCAGGTACCGGCTGCATCTCCGGCGTCGCGCTTTTTGTGTCATCCCGAATATCGTTATTTTGCAGCATCTTAAGCTTTACAGTATTGCCCGCTCGAATGTGCCGATTTCGAGCGCCGCGCCAATTCTGCCGTGCGACATTTTAGATACAGCGCGGACGCGATGTGCGCGGCAACACGCCAAATGACGCTTCCGTGACAGGAACCATCTTGCAATTCCGTAAAGAACGATCAGATTGTGCGTTGCGGGATCGAGATGGCGTCTTGCTCCCGCTGCCCTCCTTGGGCGTTTCCTCCCTAGACTACGGGCCGCTCTTCGGGGCGGCTTTTTTTTGCCGCCCTCGGGGCGCGCGTCGCAGGCGCGGCTACGCCTTGACAGGCACCCAGATCTCGAAGCCGCCGAACCCGGTCCGCGGGTCGAACTCCCTGCCATAGAGTTCGAAGGCCGGCGCGTCGGCGACCGTAAGCCCCGCTGCGGGCAGTGCCAGTCCCCAGATCGCCATCCAGGTTGCGCGGATGCCGGTGATATGGCCGCGATGCGCGAAGACCGCATAGATTTGGGCGGGAATGCGCAGCCGCGTGAATTCGGCGGGCAGATCCGAGAAATCCGCGACTTCGGCTCCGGCCATGTATTCCATGTTGCCCTCGTCGTCCCCGTTCCAGATCACGCCGTAGGCCTTGTCGCCGACCTGGCCGGGGATGTGTCCGAAATGCTCGAGAAAGCGGCTCCACAAGGCCGGGATTCCAGCGGCTCCTGCCATGTCGCAGCGTTCGGCGAGACCGGCGACGAGCAGGGTGCGGCCCTGCTCGATGCGCGGCGCGTCGAGGCCGGGCCCATGCGTCTCATCCATTCTGATCGGCTCCACGAGTGCGAGGGCGCAAAGATCCGCGCTGGCCCGGACCATTTCGGGGGTCTGCCCGAACTGATCGCGAAAGGCGCGGGTGCAGGCCTCGTGCGAGGCATAGCCGGCGGAAAGCGCTACGCCGAGGATATCGGGCGCGCCCTCGGCGAGACTCCGTGCCGCCAGAGAGAGGCGCCGGCCGCGCAGGTAGCGCATCACCGAGCGCCCCGTCGCGGCCCCGAACGCTCGCACCAGATGATGGCGCGACAACCCGGCGACGTCGGCGACGTCGTCGAGGCCGATCGCGTCGCCGAGATGACTCTCGATGAACCAGAGCGCTCTGGCGACAGGGTTCTTGGCGGGGGCAGAGGTCTTCACGCGCTCCGGTCTATCAGTCCGGCTGGCGCGTGTTTGATCGCGATTGCTGCAAGCGGCTGCCGCTGATGGTCGGGCCGCACCTGCATCTCGTTCAGCCGCAGGCGCGCGTGGCGATCCCTTCGAAAAGATCCGGGCGCCGATCGCGCTCTGCGCCACTCCGCTCTGAGTGCCGATCGCGATTCAAGGGAAAGCAAAAGTTAAGATTACCCCCGCCTGCCATCGATCTTCCTATTGCGTGTGCGCTCAAAAAATTGCGCTTTGAGTAGTAATGCAACGTTAAATTATGCCGAGCATGGTACATTAATCTTCGGTTCTTCGGTTGGGCGATTATGAGACGGGTCCCGGCGTTCTTCCGGCACGAGCGCGGCAATGTATCGTTATTGACGGCTTTCCTGAGCGTCCCGCTTGTCCTCCTTGCCGGAGGAGGCGTCGACCTGATGATGCATGAGCGCGAGCGCGTGCAACTCCAGGACGCGCTCGATGCAGGCTTGATTGCAGCTTCGGCCTTCACCCAGCCGAATGGGGCGGAGCCGACTTTGAGGGCCTATCTCGATGCCGCCGGTTTCAAGGACTACCAGCTGACCATCGGCTCGAAGAGCACGGTGTCCTCGCGTTCTGTCTCGGCGACGGTACGCAAGACGATCAAGACCAGCTTCCTCGGGCTCGCGAATGTCTCGACGCTGGACGTGGTCGCATCGGGATCTGCCGAGGAAGCCTACAAGGATGTCGAGATCTCGTTCGTGCTCGACCTGTCGGGTTCGATGTACGGCTCGCGCATGAATGCGATGCGCCCGGCCGCAAAGAACTTCATCGCGCAACTCCTCGCCGGCAAGAACAAGGAATTCACGACGATCAGCCTGATCCCCTATGCCGGTCAGGTGAATGTCGGTGCGGCCGCCTACGACGCCTTCGCAGGTCCCGGGGCGCGCAAGCACGCGATGTCGTCGTGCTTCTCCAATCTCGAGCCGACCTATACCGAGGCGATTCCCGATTTCGCGACCCAGGATCAAGTGCCGCAATTCAGTACATGGAAGGTCGGGACCAATATTGGCTTCGACGCGTGGAACTGTCCCACGGAGGAGACATCGATCTCCTACATCTCGAACGACGCCGCAGCGCTTCAGGCGCGCATAGACGGCTACCACATGTTCGACGGCACCGGCACGCATCTCTCGATGAAGTGGGGGCTTCATCTTCTGGACCCGGGCTTCAGGAGCGTGATCGCGAAGGCCCAGGCGACAGGGGTATCGCTCGTCTCGTCGCAATTCGCGGACAGGCCGACCGCCTTTTCCGACAAGACCCTCAAGGTGATCGTGCTGATGACCGATGGCGCGGTCGTCGGACAATTCCGGCCCACATCCGGCGCCTACGTCAATCCTCAACCCGTGACGCTCAGTCCGAACCCGAACAAGCAAATCCTATCGGCGGCGGTCAATCTCGGCAACATGCTCGCAGCCTGCAGCGCCGCCAAGAACCATGGCGTCGTGATCTACGCGATCGGCTTCGAGATCGACACGTCCAATGCCGATTTCCTGCAGAAGCTCAGATCCTGCGCCACCTCACCGGACAAGTTCTATGAGGCGAAAACCAGCGACATCAGCCAGATCTTTCAGGACGTCGCGCGCAACATCTCACCGCTGCGGCTGACGAACTGAGATGTCGCTCCTCACTCGGATGGCGTCGCTTCTGCGCCGCTTCGCGCATCGTCGCGATGGCATGGCGGCCGTGGAACTCGGCCTGATCGGACCGGTCTTCTTCGCAATGATTTTCGCGATCATCGACGTCGGCGGATTGCTGGCGCAGTCGATGCTGCTCGATCGGGCCGTCGACAAAGCTGTGCGGACCGTGCGCGTGCGGGGCGGCCTTACGACGATCAGTCAGACGCAGTTCCGGGACAGCGTCTGCAGCGGAATGATGCTGTATGCGACGGGATGCGCCGAGCGCCTCACGGTCGAAATGTCGGTCATCAAATCGACCGCCAATTTCCCGTCATCGAGCGTCCCCTGTGTCACGAAGGACGTGCCGCAGCCGACCGTCAACTTCAACACCGGCGCGCGCTCCGACATGGTGTTCGTGAGGGCCTGCTACCTGGTCGACCCGCTCGTGCCGATCCTCGGCAGCGGATTGGGATTGCCGCGCAACGATTCCGGCGGTTTCAACGTCGTGACGACAAGCGGCTTCGTAAACGAACCATGAGCGGCTGGCTCCTCATCTCGTGGCGCCGTCTCAAGCAGCGACTGGCCCGATTCCGTGATGCGGAACAGGGTGTCGCGGCGCTCGAATTCAGCATGATCGCCCCGATCGTCGTCCTCGTCCTGCTCGGCACCACGACGTATTTCCTGATCGGACGCGAAGGCTATCGCAGCCAGCGGGCGACCTATGTCGCCGCCGATGTCGTCGCGCGGCAAACCTCCGTCAGCAACACCTCACTCGCGCTGGTCAGATCGATGTCCGAGCACATCGCGACCTCGGACGCGAGGCGCATCGACTTTCGCGTCTCGAGTGCGACGAATGACGGAACCACGATGCTGGTGGATTGGTCCTACGGCGATGCGCCCTATGCCAAGCAGGCCCCGCTCGATCCCGTGGCGCTCAAGATCCCGGCGATCGCGTCAGGAGAGTCCGTCGTGATCGTGGAGACGTCCGTGCCGTATCAGCCGACCTTTCAGGTTATCGGCGCCGTCGCGGGCAAGCACGTCAACAGGTCCTTCGCGCGCCCGCGCACCGTTTCCAAGGTCGCCAAGACCGATTGACGCCTTGATCGACTGCAGCCGGCGTCGCTTTACCGTCAGGGTGCGGTGAAGATCGCCTGGGTCGTGAGGCGAAGATCGTCGATCTTTGCACTCCTGATCTGGTTCACGGCTTCGAGCGGCGCGCGCGTCTCGTCGAGCGACAGCAGCGCAGCGGCCAGATCTGCGAGCGGTGCGCGGCTGACGAGAAGGACCATGGTATCGGCGCCGTAAGGCTGTTTGACGTCCGGCTCGAGCAGCGGCTTGCCACGCTCCAGCCTGGGCGAATCGTTCAGCTCGGGCCTCGGATAGAGATATTGCACCGTCCCATCCGAGGCGATGTTGAAGAGGATGTAATACGGGTCTTCGCTCTCGTCGGTCCGGGCCTCCGCACGCACCTTGTCTCCGCGGTGATAGAGCCGATCGCCACCCTGGAGACGCATCTCGATCGGCGTGCGCGTGCCGGCAAATGCCAGAAGCTGGCGCAGGGCCACTTCGCGCTCGGCAATGGCGCCGAGGCTGTCAGCGCCCACCCCATTCGCGATTTGGTCGCCGAGTTTCGAGACGAGACGGCCGGAACCCGGCTCCCAAATGAGATCGGCCGCCGAGCGATCCGGCGCCTGGACGATCGAGACACCGTTCCGCGGGCGGGCGCTGGCCAGCACGGTACCGTCTCCATCGACGAAGATGCGCACGAGCGGGGAGACCGGTGCTTCGCCCGGTGAAGCGAGCGGCGCCATGTCCCGCCCGAAATCGATGACGGAACGGGTAAGGACCGCGCCGATCTCCTCGGTCGGCTGCAACTCCGGGGTCTGCCTGAACTGGGCGAATTGCTTCACCGTGGCGCGGGTGAAGCGATAGGCTTCCTCGCGCGTCAGGATCCCATCGTGATCCGCATCGCCCTCGCCCTCGACGAGCCGGGCGAAAGCGTAGGAGAGCGCGCCGCGCTTGACCTGCGAGGCTGCCGGAATCTCGACTTCCGGGGATTTGTCCTTGCTGCTCACCGCCGCGAGGAAGGTCAGCGAGGGCACCGCCTTCAGGTGTTCGAAGGCCGGCGGCAGATCGACGATCAGCGGGGCGATCGGGTCTTCGCTCTCGCGGGGCGTCGGATACTGTTCGAGGCGATAGGTCTGGGGGGGCGCACCCTTCACGATCTCACGGCTCAGGCCGCCGCCGTGGCAGGCATCGGCGACGAAGACCGTGCGTGCACCCTTTTCCTCCAGGCGCTTGAACACTTCGCGCATCTCGCGCCCGAGAATGCGCTCGCCGAAGCCCTTGCGATCCTCCGCGGTGAGGCGTCCCGACGCATCGGGCGGCAGGAAGTCGCGCAGCAGGAAGACCTGGTAGGATTCGCCCGTCTTCACGTCCGGCGGGTGGTGCGGACCCCATGTCTCGCTGCTGCCGTGGCCGGCAAAACTCACGATCACCAGATCGTCGCGTTTTGCGCGCTCCACCAGTGCGTTCAGGGCGGCAAGGACGCTGGAACGTGTCGCCGCCGCGTCCGTCAGCGTCGTCAGATCCTTCACGCCGCGCCGCTGCAGCGCGTTCGAAATGTCCTTGGCATCGTTGACCGCGCCGCGAAGACGGCGGACGCGCGCGTAATCGTCGATCCCGACGACGAGCGCATGCGTCTCGGCATGAACCCCCTCGAGCAGGGCACCGGATGCGAGCAGGGCTAGGCAGAGGAGCCTCGCCCATCCGAATCGGCGCGGTCGCATCGTGATCGATGCCGGCCCTGGCGCAAGGCGCCGTCTCGATGATGCGCTTCGCATACCGGCCATCCGCTTCAACTGTTCCAGTCGATCTCGACGCGACGGTTCAGTTCGTCGATCTCGGATTGGCTGTAATCGGCCGGGTTGGACAGAGCGCGCGGCTCCGCGCGTCCCTTGCCGGTCGCGGCGAAAGCCGACGTAATGCCGCTTCCCTTCAGGAAGGTGACGACGGCGGCGGCCCTGCGCTTCGAGAGATCGAGGTTATAGGTATCGCTGCCGCGCTGATCGGTATGACCGGTCACGGAGATATGTCCCGGATTGCGCGCACGCAGGACATCGACGAGTTCGGCCGCAGCCTGCTTGCCGACCGGCGTCAACTCGGTCGAATCGAACACGAAGGTGATTGGCGGCGGCACCTTGGTCGCTTCGATGCCGCGGCCGAAATCCTCGCTGTAGACGCCGCCCACACCGCCACGATGGCTCGGCAGAGCGGATACGAAGGTGCCCAGCGTACCTTCCGCCGAGGGCGAAGCCGCGAGATGGCGCGCTTCCTCGGAACGCTTGACGAGATAGGTCCCGGTCCGCACGAGCGCCGGATCGCGCTGCGACGCAGGAACGGCCTCGATCTGGCGCGACAGAATCTCGACGGCCTGCTGATAGCCGCTCGCCGCTTCCGTGAAGCGCTTCTCGCGCATCTGTACGTCGGCGAGCCGCCAAGAGGCCTCCCAGGACACGCCGTAGCGCGAGGCATCGACCAGGAGGGCCCGGTAGGCCGCGGCCTGATTCTGGTCGGCCTGAAGCTTGGCAGCCTT
The DNA here is from genome assembly GCA_044227265.1 of Methylobacterium sp. Lineage (GTDB taxonomy): Bacteria > Pseudomonadota > Alphaproteobacteria > Rhizobiales > Beijerinckiaceae > Methylobacterium. The sequence goes on along the minus strand of JBGAFL010000077.1, from coordinate 7,205 downwards.
GCGCAGGAGGGCGCTCGCGACGAAGGCCTTGGCCCGCTCGATCTGCGCCGCCGAGCAGGCGCTCGATTGATCGATCCGATCGACAGTCCGGCGTGCCGCATCGAAATCGGCCGCCCGGGTCTCCCCATCGAGCTGCGTGAGGAGCGCGCCGCAGCCCTCGCCGGTCTGGGCGAGGATCGGCGTCGCGATGAAGCTGAGGAACAGCCCCGACAGGATGATCTGGACAGGTCTCATCGCGTGCAGCCCCGGCCGACAGGGAGAGTGCCCTGGCATCCTTCGCCGGCGAAAAGAAGGGCGCCGACGAATCGAATACTGGCCTCGTTGCCGCGAGCATTTGCAGAATGCGGCCGGAGCGTCCACGGCCGCGTCGGGATTCCGGCTGCAAACCGATTGCAGCCCGTCCAGGCTGCCGGACTCTTGTAGCGGCGTCAGGATTAGGCTTCATCCTACCGGATCAGGCATGCAGCCTGCCGCCCGGAATCGGACGGCCGGATCCGTCCGACATGCCGCCGATTCGAAAGACGATCGCCATGAAGAGCGGGGGTGGTGCGGCGGGGGCGGATCCATCGGCATGGGCGGCGTCGCGGCAAGCCTGCGTCGGTTCGCGGCATAGCGGGCGCCTTCGCCGCGCCAGGCACCTGCTTGCAGGCGGATTTCTCGCGATGGCCACCCTGCTTGCCTTCGCCGGTTCAGGCCCGACGCCAGTACGCGCGGCTGACGACCTGCCGGATCATGAGCCCACCATCGACGACATCATCCGCGCACGTCCCGGCGAGGACCGGATCGTCGGCGGCACGCGGGCAAAGTCCGGGCAATGGCCGAGCATGGTCGCGATCTTCGTTCGGGGCACCAACGGCAGGTCGATGAACTTCTGCGGCGGCAGCATGATCGGGGACGGCTGGGTTCTGACCGCCGCCCATTGCGCCGCCGCGATGAAGCAGATGCCGCCGCAGGCCCGCTTCTTCATCCGGGAGGGGCGTATCAAGCTGCGTGGCAACCTTCCCAGCGACATCGGCGTCACCGATATCGTGCCGCATCCCGATTACGACCCGAAGCGCACGCTCAACGACGTCGCGCTTCTCAAGCTCGCGCGGCGCGGGCAGGCGCCGTTGCAGAAGCTGCTCGGCAACGATGGCTACCCCACTGTCATGGTCCCAGAGCAGCGCGCGACCGTGATCGGCTTCGGAAAGATCGCCGAGGAAGGCGCGGTGTCCCCGGACCTGCTCCAGACCGACGTCCCCATCCTGTCGCAGCCGAAATGCGCGCAGATCTACGGATCCGATCGGATCACGGACAGGAATTTCTGCGCCGGTTGGGAGAAGGGTGGCCGCGATGCCTGCCAGGGCGACAGCGGCGGCCCGATCTTTCGGCCCGGGCCATCGGGCGAGGAGCTTCAGGTCGGCGTGGTCAGCTGGGGCAAGGGCTGCGGCGGGGCTGGCTTTCCGGGCGTCTACGCCTCGGTCGGCGCGTTCCAGGACTGGGTGAAAAAGCGCGTGCCCGACGCGAATTTCGTTTCGATCCGCTCGCTGAGCCTCGGCAAGCCCGTACTGCACGATACACAGCAGGCCGTGAACGGGCTCACCGATGGTGCGCAGACGAGCGAAACGCCGAGCGCGCTCGCTCAGGTCACCGTCGATCTGGTTCAGGGCGCCAAGGTGAAGGTCGGCAGCTTCGTCGATATCCGCGTGCTGTCCTCCGTCTCGGGCTCGCTCGCTCTGTTCAACCAGGACAGCGACGGACGCGCCTATCAGATCTTTCCCTCGAAGAGCATGCCGAGCGGCCAGGGGGACGGATCGTCGGCGCGGATCGTGGCCGGGGAAACCGTCTCGATCCCGCCGCCGCGCCTGATCGATCAGGGCTACCGTTTCCGCATCAAGCCGCCGGTCGGGGACAACAAGCTGATCGCCATGGTCCTGCCGGAGCGCGCCGAGGTGAAGGACGTTCTCTCGCGCTATGCCGATGGTTCCGACATCCCGGATCTGCGTGGCCTGATCGACGAATTGGTCAACCGCGAAGAAGGCTCGCGCGGCATCGAGGCGGTCCGCCTCAAGGCGCCGACCGATCGTGCGGTCGCCGAGCGTGCCTATGAAATCGTGGAATAGAGCCCGCAAAGCGCGCTCGGAATCGCCGATGGACGTGCCTGGGATCCACAGTCGTCACGCCCTTTGCCCAAACCGTGCCCGGCGGACCATCCGGCGACCCGCATCGGGAGAGACTGGACCATGAACCGATCCGCCACACTCGCTGCGGCACTTGCGCTCCTGATGGTCGGTGCCGGGTCGGGGTTGCATCTTGCCCTGGCCGAAGAAGGGGCCGCCCATCCGGTAGCCGCGGAACCGGCGAAGCCGGCCCCGCCCAGCGCCGAAGGGTGCAAGGAGACGCATCCGCCGGCTCAGGACGTCATGGCGAGCGACCGGAGCATGGCCGATGCCCAGGCCGCCTTGTCGCTCGATCTTCTGCGTGCCATCGCCGCAAGCTCGGATGCCGGCACGATCTCGGTCTCGCCGCTCGGCATCGCGGCGGTGTTTTCCGGCCTCGCGCTCGGGGCCGACGAGACCATGCGCGCCGCGATCGTCAAGACCTTACGCATTCCGGCCGCGGGCAAGGGCGAAGTCGGGCTCGAAAAGCTACGCGCGGCCCTGCGTCTGCTCGATGTCGGACGTGGGGATACGCCGATCCAGGGCGCCGATGCCCTGTTCGTCGATCGGGCGACGGTGCTGAAGCCGCGCATCGCGAAACTGCTCAAGGCCGAGGCCCGCATCCCGGTCAAACCCGTCGCGCTCGACACGCAGGAGGGGGTCGATGCGGTCAACAGCTTCGTATCGCAGGCAACCAAGGGACTGATCCCGACGATTCTCGACGCGCCTCCGCAGGGCGCGGCGCTGGTTGCGGTGAACGCCTTCCGCTTCAAGGATTGCTGGAGCACCGCTTTCGATCCGGCCGAGACCAGCAATCGGCCCTTCCACAAATCCGACGGCGCGCAGGTCGATGTCGCGACGATGCGGCTCGACGAAAAGCCGCTCTCCTACGCCGTGAAGGGGCGTTTCGCAGCGGTCGATCTCGGCTATCGCAGTGCCGATTTCGGCATGATCCTGGTGACGACGATCGACAAGGCAGCCCGCGTGGACGCCTTTGCCCCGGCGACGAAACTGCTCGCAGGCGAGGGGTTCCGCACCGGGCCGGTTGATCTGGCCCTTCCCTCGTTCGGAGCCGAGAGTGGCCGCGACCTGCTCCCGATTCTGGCCGGGCTCGGACTGAAGGCCGGTCTCGATTCGCCAAAGGCCCTGTCCGGCTTCGCCGACGGGATCGGTCTCGGCGCCGTGCAGCAGAAGACGCTCGTGGCCGTCGACGAGAAGGGCACGGTCGCCGCGGCGGCTACTGCGGCGGTGGCGACCCGCTCCGCGGCCGGGCCTCGGGCCGAACGCATCACTTTCGACAAGCCCTTCGTGTTCGCCTTGCGCCATCGCCCGACGGGTCTCGTGCTGATGGCGGGCTATGTCGGCGAGCCCAAGCCTGCCTCCGAAGCGGCCTCGCGCTGAAGGCAACAGCCTGGCTCTCGGGGAGCGATTCCCGATTCAGCGGGATTGCTTGGGTGGCGGAGGCGTGCCCGAATCCGATGCCTTCTTGAGAATCTGGAACAGATCGTAGGCGGCTTCGGGCGATGCCCGTTCCAGCCGGTCGAGATCGGGATCCGTCGCCTCATCGAAGAGATCGTCGAGCGAACCCTCGCGGCTGCGGGCACCGGGCTTGCCCTCGCCCGGAGCCTGTTTGGCGGCCAGCGTATCGAGCGCATGCCGCACCGCGGCCGGATCGCGGTCGACATCGCGGCGCAGGCTCTCGTTGCGCCCGATGATCGCCCGGTCGGCCGGCCCGAAACTCTCTTCGCCGGGTAGGGCCGGCCCGCCGAGCGCCATCGCCCCGGCCAAGCTGCCTGCCAACAAAGCGAGGACCGCCTCACGCTTGCCCATCGCGAATCCTCCCGCGCAGATCCCGGACGACCCTGCCGAAGACCTGCTCCATGACGCCGGTCGAGCGCAGCAGCACCGTGCCATGGGGCGATTTCGAGCGGGCGAGGAAGCCCGCTTCCGACGCCGCGACGGCCAGTTTGCGGCAGGTTTCGGTCGACATCACCGTGGCGAGGAACCGCGCTAGGTTCGACTGGTCGATGCTGCCCGGCGCCTCGTGCCAGTTCTGCAGCAGGCGCGGCAAGGTGTCGGCGGTGAAGATCGCGTCGAGAAGCCGTTCCTTGCGAAGCCCGAGGCGCCGCATCTTGCCGGCATCGCTCGAGAGCGTCGAGACATGCAGGTTATGGACGTCCGCGAGCCGGCCGATATCCTCGGCCTGCTCGATCCCGCGTGCCTGCAGCAGGAAGAAGAATTCCGCGAACTGGTACATCGATTCGATCCGAAGCAGATCGATCACTTCCGGGTCCTGGCTCACGCTCGCCGCGACGAGGCGCTCCGGAACCGCGTTGCGGGACCAGAGGATGCTTTCCAGGAGGAAGAGATCGGCTTCGAGCGCATCAGGCTCGGCGAAGATGTCGGCGGCGGCCATAGTCCGGTGTCGGGTGTCGGACACGGGCGCAGCCCGTTCGTGCGGCGGCCATTCTTGAAGGGCTCGGGGCGTGCGCGCAACCCGGGGCGCAACCCTCCAAAGCGATGGGCGGCGTCGATGCTTGCGCGCAGCCGGTCGCATGTCGGATAAAATGGGGTGTCGGAAGGGCGGATGGTCATGAGCGCGCGCAAGGCGAATCGGATCGCGGTCTTCGTGGCGGCGATGTTGCTATCGGCACCCGCGATCGCTGGCTCGGAGCGCCCGGACCCGGCGCGGATGGCGCCGCCCGAAATCATGACGCTGCAGCGTCAGCTCACCGATGCGCGCTGCTATTCCGGAGCGCTCGATGGCAGGCCGAGCGATGCGCTCGGCAAGGCCATCACCGCCTGTCCCGATCTGCGCCCGACCCTGCGTATCGAGACCGGCATGCATGTCGCGGCGATCAAGCGTGTCGGCGTGGACGCCCAGTGCCGGCTGATGGCCTCCGGCTCGGACGACAAGACGGTGCGGCTCTGGAGCATGCCCGAGGGCCGGCTGATCCGCACGCAGCGCCTGCCGATCGGCGGGGGCAACAATGGCAAGGTCTTCGCCGTGGCGCTCTCGCCCGATGGCAGCCTCGTCGCGGCCGGCGGTTGGGACGCGGCACGCGAAACCGGCGGCCAGCATGGCATCTACCTGTTCGATGCGGCCACCGGCACGCAGATGCGCCGCCTCGGCCCGTTCGAGAACGTCATCAACCACATCACCTTCTCGCCGGATGGAACGCGGCTCGCGCTGACCCTCGGCGTCGGCCAGGGCGTGCGGGTGCTCGACGTCGCCAGCGGGCGGCAGTTGATGGCCGATCGCAATTACGGCGGCAAGGACAGCTATGGCGCGGCCTTCGGCCCGGACGGGTCGCTCTCGGCGGTCGGCTTCGACGGCTTCCTGCGCCATTACGGCCCCGACCTGAAGCTGACCGGTCGGGTCGCGACGACGGGCGGAAAGCAGCCCTTTTCCGTGGCCGCCGATCCGTCCGGCATTCGCCTCGCGGTCGGCTTTTTCGATACTGCGGGTGTTGAACTCTACGACGCGCAGAGCCTGAAGCGGCTGAGCGTCGCCGATAGCAAGGGCGTCGATGTCGGGCGTCTCAACAGCGTGGCCTGGTCGCGCGACGGCGCGCGGCTCCATGCCACCGGCCTGTACTGGCTGGCCGGCCGTTATCCGGTGCGCCGCTTCAGCCCCGATGGCCGCCGCTTAGGCCCCGATGTCCCGCTCGCCGACAACACCGTGATGTGGATGACGGCCTGCAACGAATCGATGGCCTTCGGGACGGCCGATCCGACGCTTGGGTTGTTCGGGCCGGATGGCAAGGCGACCACACTGGCGCGGGGTCGGGCGCCAGACATGCGCAACAAGATCGGCAATGATTTCCTGGTCTCGCCCGACGGTACCCGCCTGCGCTTCGGGCTCGGCTATGGCGGCGCCACGCCGGTCCTGTTCGATCTCGACAGGGGCACGCTCAGCGATGCGCCCAAGCCCGAATTGGGCCTCGTCGCTTCCGACACCACCCGCCTGCCCGTGACCGGATGGCAGAACGCCGCCCCGCCGCGCTTCAAGGACGCCCCGATCGCGCTGGAGGCGAACGAATTGTCCCGTTCGCTCGCGGTGCGGCCGGACCGGGCCGGGTTCGTGCTCGGAACCGATTACTGGCTGAGGGCCTATGATGCGACCGGCAAGGAGATGTGGTCGCCGCGCGCCGGGCCGGGATCCGTCTGGGGCGTGAACCTCGTGCGCGGCGGCGATCTGATCGTGACGGCCTATGGCGATGGCACCATCCGCTGGCACCGCTGGTCGGACGGCCAGGAGTTGCTCGCCTTGTTCGTCGACAAGGTCTCCCGCGCCTGGGTGGCCTGGACGCCGAGCGGCTATTATTCCGCCTCGCCGGGCGCCGAGGACATGATCGGCTGGCAGGTCAATCGCGGCTGGGAACAGCCGGCCGATTTCTTCCCGGCCTCGAAGTTCCGCGATCAATATGCCCGGCCCGACATCGTCGGACGCGTGCTCGCCACGCTCGACGAGGCCGAGGCGGTGCGTCAGGCCAATGCGGCGCGCCCCGCCAAGGCCGCGATCGTGCCGATCTCGGAGCGGCTGCCGCCGGTCCTTTCGATCGTTTCGCCGATGGAAGGCAGCACGGTCGAGGGTGACAGCGTGACCCTAAACTACATTCTGCGTTCGCCCTCGAACCTGCCGGTCGACGGGGTCGAGGGGGTCATCGACGGTCGTCCCATCAGCGCCGAGCGTGGCCTTGGCCGGACCGGCGATGCGCTCGCCGCGGTCAAGAGCTGCCTGTCCGAGACCCGCGGCTTCGGCAAGATCGTGGAAGGCCGCCAGGGCTGCCCCGGCTCGATCAGCCTGTCGCTGCCGCCCGGCACCAGCGAGGTCGGCCTGTTCGCGCGCTCCGGCGACAAGGTCAGCGAGGTCGCCAAGATCCGCCTGACCCGGGCGGCGGCGGCCCGCGGGGCGGAGCTTCTCAAGCCCAAGCTCTACGCTTTGGTGGTCGGCATCTCGAACTACGCCAATTCCGATTACCGGCTCGGCTATGCCGCCAAGGATGCGCAGGACTTCACCAGCGCGCTGGAGCACCAGAAGGGCGGGCTCTATGGCGAGGTCGC
>JBGAFL010000113.1:0-3096 GCA_044227265.1 Methylobacterium sp. | reverse complement strand
TGGCCGGCAATGCGCCCGGCGCCGTCGGGCGCGATCCGGCCCGACAGGGTGGCGTTCGTTCCGGCGAGATTGGCGATGTCGAGGCTGTCGACCACGAGACTCGGCCCGTCCGACTGGAGGCTCGCCGCGATCCGGCCATTGCCGGGCCCCGGACCGTAGCGCACGCCGCTCGCCTGAAGCTTCAAGCCGAGATCGTGCTGACTGAGGCTCGGCAGAATCTCCCCGAGCGGCGGCAATTCGGCGAGGTCGAGCCCCTCGGCGGCCAGCTGCGCATCGAGCCTGCCGCGCGCGCCGGCCTCCGCTCGAACGTAGCGCGCCTGGCCGGTGAGGCGGGTTCCGCCGAAGGCCAGACGCAGATTGCGCAAGGACGTGTCGCGCAAGGAGGCGGACAGATCGCTCGCGGCCTGAAGCGAACGTCCATCGAGAAGGCCGAGGATCGGGCCTTCGAGACCGATGCGGCGCAGATAGCGGCCGAGTCCGTCGGTCCGCGACGCGTCGATCTCGGCACGCCCGTTGAAGCGCAGGGCCGGATCGACCTCGATCTCGCCGGATGCGTCGAGCTTGGCCGCGCCAGGCGCCATGGCCGAGAATTGGCGCAGCACGAGGCCGCCGGTGCGATCGAACGTGCCCTTGAAGCGCAGGTCCGACCAATCCTCGAAGCCGAGCGCCAGGCTCTCCAGCTTCAGATCGAGATCGAGCATCACCGGCAGCAACGCCGTGCCGGGCGCGATTCCGCGCCGGAGCAAAGCCTGCCCGCGGGTCGAAAACACCAGCCCGTCGAGATTGAGCCGGCGTGCCTCCAGGGTGAGGCCGGCGCGCCACTTGCGCAGGTCGATCTGACCCGATCCCGTCAGCCGGGCGGCCTGTCCGCCGGGATCGATCTCGGCATTCACGCTGTCGAAGCGGACGAGACCACCGCGCGCCTTGAAGCGGCCGCTGAGCGAGAATGGCACCAGCGCGACCGAGGCCTGATCCGTCGCCTGCCCCGCCGCGCTCGACTGCCCGACCACGAGGCGAGCCGTGCCTTCGGCCTCCGGCACCAGCGCGCGCGGAGCATCGGCAGCCCGTGGATCGGCTGCGGAATCGAGCGGCTTCAGCCGGATCCTGGCATCGGCCTCGAAGCGCGGCTGACCCTCGCCGCCGCCCGTGATCTTGACGAGGGCGCCGTCGGCCCCGATCGCCCCCGTCGCGAGCCGGAACGGGATGCCGCCGCTCGCGCCTTCCGCCTGCCAGGGCCCGTTCAATGAGGGAGCCTTGAGATGCAGGCCTTCCGCCGAATACTGGTCGGTGCGCCCGGTCGAGGGAACCTGGGTGGTCACCAAAGCCTGCTGGATGCGCAAATCCTCGATGACGAGGTCTCGCGCCGCCAGTGCTTTAGCAAAATCACCCGGCAGCAGGATGGCATCGCCGTCGCTGACCGGCAGCGTCACTTCGGCCCGGCCGATCCGCGTCTCCGTGAAGCGGAATTCGCCCTTGAGCAGTGGCGCCAGTGCGAGTTCGGCTTTGACGAAGCGCGCGTCGAGCCTCGGGCGGCCAGGTTCGCCGCCGAGCTGGAGCCGATCGATACGCAGGCGCGGCGACGGCAGTAGCCGCACCTCGATCCGGCCGTCGCTTCGGGCGGGCAGCCCGAGCGAGGCGGAGATCGTCCGGTCGATCAGGCTGCGCTGCCCCGCCCAATCGATGAAGGGCGGCACGGCGAGCGCCGCGACGAGAATGAGGATGACGGCGCCCGCGAGCGCGGTCAGGCTGTCACGCACGGTCCTGTTCCATTGGGCCGCCCGGATCTCGACGCGACCTCGAGGCCGCTCCTAAGCATCATTCCGCGACCTGTCACATGGTCCGCAGACGGGAATGGTGCCAAGCGATGAGATCTTGAGCAAGTTCGCGTTGGCAGGCCAATGCTTCACCCGCTCAAGTTCTTCGAATGCCGCAGGTTTTCCTCGCAAAACCGGCGGCCAGTTTCGCGAAATCACGGACGAGTAGGCGAATGCGTCAAGCGCCGACCGGCCTCATCGCCGGCTTCTTATGTACGCTCCGTTCGCGCGCGGCGAATCGAACAGCTGGTCGCGCTGGCTCTTCATGCGGAGCTCGTTGCCTTGGACCGTCTGCTGCTGCTGGATTCCGCGGAGCTGGTTCTGCATCTGGAACGACTGGTTGGCGTTGTTCGAGGATCCCACCCCGCCCGAGAGCTGGGCGGCAGCGGGCGTCAGGCCGGCAAGCAGGACGAGTGTGGTGGTAAGCATCTGTGTCGGGGGGCGCATGGCGTGTCCATTCGATAAAGGCGCTGGTGGCGCGTTCCCTTCATCGACGCGTGAGGCCGAGCCGGAGTTCCGGCTTGGCTGCCGGCTCGGGCCTCGACGCCGTTCGCGTTTTGGTCCAGGGAGACGGGCATGAAGCACCAGCACGATGCCTCGGCGCAACCGGGCTCCGAGCCCGGCTCCGAAGACGTCAATGGGCCGCTCTCGATCGCTGCCCGTGCCATGGCGGGGCTCAAGCCGCAGGGGGCGGCCTATCTCGACGGGCTCAATCCCGAGCAGCACCGCGCCGTCGAAACGACCGAGGGACCAGTGCTGGTGCTCGCAGGCGCCGGCACCGGCAAGACCCGCGTCCTGACGACGCGGATCGCCCATCTCATCGCGACGCGCCGGGCGCGCTCCTTCGACATCCTGGCCGTGACCTTCACCAACAAGGCGGCGCGCGAGATGAAGTTGCGCGTCGGTGCGCTGATCGGCCCGGCCGGCGAGGGCATGCCCTGGCTCGGCACCTTCCACGCGATCGGCACAAAGATCCTGCGCCGGCATGCCGAATTGGTCGGACTGAAATCGGATTTCACGATCCTCGGCACCGACGACCAGCTCCGCCTGATGAAGCAGGTCATCCTCGACCAGAACATCGACGAGAAGCGCTGGCCGGCCCGCACGCTCGGCCATGCCATCGACGGCTGGAAGAATCGCGGCCTGCTGCCCGAGCAGGTGCCGCCGGGCGAGGCAGGCGCCTTCGCCTTCGGCAAGGGCGGCGCGCTCTACACCGCCTATCAGGCGCGGCTTTCGACACTCAACGCGGTCGATTTCGGCGACCTGCTGCTGCTCTGCCTGA
>JBGAFL010000112.1:0-3069 GCA_044227265.1 Methylobacterium sp. | reverse complement strand
CACCAGAGCCGGGCGCTGCCGTCGAGAATCGGGATCTCGCGGCCTTCGACATGGACCAGGGCATTGTCGATGCCCGAGGCCGACAGACTCGCCGCAAGATGCTCGACCGTGCGCAAGGCACCGCCATCGGGCAGGCGCAAGGCGGTGTTGAGCCGGCTTGGTATGCGGTTCTCGAAGGAGAGAGCGACGGGCTCGGTGCCGTTCACTGCGAAGCGGATCCCATGCCCCTCCGGTGCGGGCGCGACGGTGACGCGCGCACGGGTATTGGTGTGGAGCCCGCGGCCCGACACCGTGAAGGCGGCGGCAAGGCTCGCCTCGAAACGCTGCATGGTGACGCATCCGGCCGCGAAAGCGGCGACGGGCGCGCACTAGCAGGTCGGGAAAGGGCTGTCTCGGAAAGCCACGCGACTGCGGTCAATCGCTTGGCGCATAGGCAGCAAACGCGGTGATCCAAAAACAGGATCGTTGGACAACCAGCCGGCTTATGGCTCGAGGCGAAGTTCGCGTCTGAACTCTTCGAAAGTCTTCTCAGGAATCTTCGCCTTCGGCGGCGGCGGCGGTACAGGCTTGCTCGTTTCGAGGGGCCGAAAGCAGGTAGCACAGGATTCAACGAGCCATCCGTTGGGACCCCAATAGACGAGAAGTCCGGAGCCATCGCGACCTTGAAATTCGATGGGCGGACCGAAAAACCCCCAGAACTTACCTCCTACATCATCCATGACGACGTTGGGACCAGCCCTCAGCGTGACTTCGGGAATGATGGCACGATCCGTCACGCGGCCGATGACCACCATGCAGAGATCGTCCCGGCAGTCGGTCTCGACACGAAGGAGGAGGACAGCGTGTTGGCGCAACAGGATGCCGTCTTCGATCTTTGTGGCTGCGAGAGCGGCATCGGCATCGCCAGGCCTCAGCGATCGCATCAGATCGGAAACACGCTCCTTAAGTTCTTCCGGAAGCGGATCGCCCATGCGGATTTGCGCACTCTGAGCGAAGTCGGGACCAATCAGGAGCAAACTCAATGCGCCCGCCAGGAACAATTGGCGCGACCCCGTAAGCATAGTTGGCAGCCTCGTTTCGTCGCGAATCGAGGGGAGGGAGCAAGCCGCTACGGCAGCAGTTTGTAGCCGCCGCCCTCGGTGATCAGGATCACCGCCACGGCCGGGTTGGCCTCGATCTTCTGGCGCAGGCGATAGATGTGGGTCTCGAGCGTGTGCGTGGTCACGTTCGCATTGTAGCCCCAGACCTCGGTGAGCAGCGTCTCGCGGCCGACCACGGCGCGGCCGGCCCGATAGAGATAGCGCAGGATCGCCGTCTCCTTCTCGGTAAGCTTGAGCTTCGAGCCGCGTGGATCGACGAGGAGCTTGGCGCCGGGCCGGAAGGTGTAGGGGCCGATCTGGAACACGGCATCCTCGCTGGCCTCGTGCTGGCGCAACTGGGCGCGGATGCGGGCGAGCAGGACGGCGAATTTGAAGGGCTTCGTCACGTAATCGTTGGCGCCGGCCTCCAGCCCCTCGATCGTGTCGTCTTCCGAATCCTGGGCCGTCAGCATGATGATCGGCCCGCGAAAGCCTTCGCGCCGCATCACCCGCACTGCCTCGCGCCCATCTAGGTCGGGCAGGCCGGCATCCATCACCACGAGGTCGATGCGGCCCTCCGCCGCCCGCGCGATTGCGCCGGCCGCGCTTGCCTCCCCGACGACGGTGAATTCCTCGTAGAGATCGATCTCTTCGGTCAGCGTCTCCCGCAGGGCGTGGTCGTCGTCGCAGATCAGGAGACGATGGGGATTCGGCATCGAGCCCGGGACTCGCAAGGGTTTCCGGCCGGCCCGGTCGGGAATCCGGACCGGTCGCGTCGGGACGAGAGTCGCGGACCCGTGCGGCCTCCTGGAGACCTGCAAAGACGCCGCGGGGCGGCCCCCGCGGCCAAGCCCAGCCACGAGCCTAGCGGGTTTTGCGGCCGAGTGCATGCACCATGGCCTGATTTTGCAGTGCTTTCACGCCGGCAGGCGGCAACCATGGCAGTCCGTCTGCGGCCATGCCGTCGCGATGCTTGGCCGTGACGCTTAGCGGTGATGCTTGGCTGTCACGCTTGGCAATACCGAGCCGGATCGCGATAAGCCGGGCGCACGGCCTTGCGATGATAAGAGGCGCCCTGGTGAAGAAGCGGACGACCCTGCCGACCCTGCGGGTGCGCGCGCTGGTCGGCGATCCGACCCGGGGGCAGGTGCTGACAGGCCATTCCGTCATTCCCTGCGCGCTCGGCCGCTCCGGCATTCGTCCGGTCAAGCGCGAGGGCGACGGCGCCTCGCCGCGCGGCTCCTTCCGCCTGCGCGGGGGCGCCTTCCGGCCCGATCAATTCGGAGCGCGACCATTGAGCGCCCTGCCCTTGCGCGCCTCGCGACCCGGCGACGGCTGGTGCGATGACCCGCGCGATCGCCGCTACAACCGGCCGATCGCCCTGCCCGCTCCCGGCATCAGCGCGGAGCGCATGTGGCGTGAAGACGGGCTCTACGACCTCGTGATCGATCTCGACTACAATCGCGGGCCGATCCGCCCGGGCCGCGGCTCGGCGATTTTTTTGCATGTCGCCCGGCCGGGTTTCTTGCCGACAGAGGGCTGCGTCGCGTTGCGGCGGCCCGACCTGCAGCGGCTGCTGCGGCGGGTCGGGCCGCGCACGCGGATGCGGATCGGGTAGCGATGTCAGCAGGTTGAACCGACAACTTGCCAGGCCTGCTTGGTCACATCGAAGCCGCTCGTTTCCCCTCGCCCCGCTTGCGGGGAGAGGCCCACATGGACCTCGCCGTCCATGTGGGTAGTGGAGGCGAAGCCGGAGCGAGGGTGAGGGGGCGACTCCAAAAGAGTCTCCTCCGGCAACAGCCCCTCACCGTCGGCTGCCGCCTCGCTTTGCCGAGTACAAGCTCGGCAAAGCCCTTGTAACTTGGATGTGCCGTCATCTGGTAAGGATCGGGATGCGGTGGCAGGCGTGAGACCGATCGCCCTGAGGGACACCAAGCCCGTGGGAGAGCGCGGATCCTCGCCTGCCGTTCCATCGAACCCGAACAGTCGC
>JBGAFL010000076.1:0-22154 GCA_044227265.1 Methylobacterium sp. | reverse complement strand
GCCGCCGTCGGCTACAACTTCAGACGCCTCCTCGCCTGGCTCAAGTTCTTGTGTGCCCTCATCTGGGCCGCCCTTGCCTCCGCCAGCCAGTCAAACCAGCGCCGTCAGGCCGCTTGAGCCGCGTTCTTCACGGACGACTCGTTCCGGATACGATTTCCCGGTCGATGTTCCTGGCTCAAGCGGCCTCGGGGCGCTGGCCCAACAGCGCAGGCAGGGCATGCAAGTTGAGCGGCTTCGGCAAGAAGCCGTCGAACCCCGCCTCATGGGCCGCGCGCACATCGTCGCGCCCGGTATTGGCGGTGAGCGCAACGAGTTGCAGCGGTAGCGCCTTGGAATCGGCCTCGTGCGAGCGGATGCGACGGGCGGTCTCCAGGCCATCGAGCCCCGGCATCCGGATGTCGATCAGCGCGAGATCGAACGGCGTCTCTGCCTCCCTAAAACGCTCCAAAGCCTCGAAGCCATCGCGGGCCAGCACGACTTCGGCCCCGAGACGCTCCAATGCCTTGCCGGCAAGCAGGGCGTTGATCGCGTTGTCCTCCGCCAGCAGCACCCGGCGGACGTCCGGCGCCGGCAAAGGCGTGGACGGGGCCAATTCGGTGGAAGTCTCTCTCTCAGACTCGGTCAAAGCCGGGCGGGGTGCGAGCAGGCGATCGAACAGCGAGCGGGTCCGTACCGGCTTGATCAGGTAGGAATCGAACCCGGCCGCGTGTGGCGCGCCGAATTCACGGCGATCGAAGGGTGAGAGCAGGATCAGGCTGCAGCGCACGCCGCAGGTCCTAGCCTCCTGGGCAAGACGGCGAACTTCCTCATCGCCGAGGCGACAATCCGCGATCAGGGCATCGAATTGTGCGCCGGCAAGCGCATCGAGCCCGGCTTCGATATCCGGCACGACGATTGTGGCAGCGCCTGCGCGCGTCAATGTCCGAGCGAGAAACGGAGCCTGAAACGGCGATTCCGCCACGATCAGGATACGGCGCTGAGCCAACGAAATCGGCGGCTCCTGCTTATGCGGTTCGGCGGGGGGCAAGGGCAGGAAGACCCGAAAGCATGAGCCGCGGCCGAGTTTCGAGTGTGCCTCGATGCGGCCCCCCATGCGGGACACCAGGCGGCGCGTGATGGCGAGCCCAAGTCCGGTGCCTTCGTGACGGCGGCTGGCAGAATCGTCACCCTGTTCGAATTCCTCGAAGAGCAGCGGAAGGCGCTCTTCGGGGATACCCGGCCCGGTATCCTCGACGCTCAGCACGATCTCGCCGTTCGACTGTGCGAGGCTCACGCCAACGCCTCCGCTCCCCGTGAACTTGACGGCATTGCCGGCAAGGTTGAGCAGGATTTGGCGCACCCGATCGGCATCGCCGATGCGACAGGCGGCGAGGTCCTCGGCAATGTCGAGCGCGATCTCGAGCCCCTTGTCCTGCGCGCGCGGAGCCAGGAGTTCGACGACGCCTTCGGCAATCTCGGCGACGTCGAACGGCTCGGCCGCGAGATCGAGGCGTCCGGCCTCGATCCGCGAAAAATCGAGGATGCCGTCGACGAGACTGAGGAGCGCCTTGCCGCTGGTACGCACGGCTTCGACATAGGTGCGCTGTTCGGCATCCAAACCGGTCTCCAGCACGAGATCGGCCATGCCGAGAATACCGTTGAGCGGCGTGCGGAGTTCGTGGCTGACGGTCGCGAGAAAGCGCGACTTGGCGACATTGGCCGCCTCCGCACGCACCCGCGCCTCATCGAGGCAGCGCGCTGCCTCGATGCGGGCGGTGACGTCACTACCGGCGCGCAGCCAATGCAGATCCCCGTCCATGCCTTCGACCGGCATCTCGACGAAGGAAAACCAGCGCGGCACACCATCGACGGGCAGCACCCGCTCTTCGACCATGCGCACGCCATCGGCGCGTATCGCGAACGGTCCGCGCTCCAGAACCTCCAATTCGACGCGGCTGCCGGCCAAAGCCTCGGGGCGCATTCCTAAAAGGGCCGCGTATTCCGCATTGGCGAAGGTGACGGCGCCCTGCCCGTTGCGCTGGACGATGCATTCGGTCGTCGCTTCGACGAGGACCCGATAGCGTTCCTCGCTCTCGGCAAGCCGCCAGAGCCTATCCTGCAGCAGCTCGGCCGCGTCCGATTCCGGCTCGCTCTGCCCCCGCCTCCAGGCCACGACGACCGCCAGCGCGGAGAACCCGACTGCCGTCAGGGCCAAGGCGAACAGAATCGCCGTCACCATCATCGCGAGGCCTCCACCCGGCCCAAGACGACCGACTGCGGCGATCCTCTCAGGGGCGGGTGAAAGCGAGCTTGCGAAAGACGGCTAAGGGAACTTCCCAGAAATCGCCCGAAAATCTCGATATCCGAGCAAGAGTTCGTTAACGGGCTGCTGCTCGCCGGCAGCGTCGGTGACTGACAGCACTGCTCTTGCCGACCAGGCGGTCATCGGCTCGCCACGAGCCAGCGCAACCGACTGCCTCGCATGCTGCCCAGAAGCCCTGCATTGCCGCTCAGTCGCGGGACTCATGCCGCTCGGTTTCAGACGCGTGCCGGCTTTGCCTTGAGCGCGGTGGCGAGGGCCTTGAGATGGCGATCGAGATCGGCGAGTTCGTTCAGGGCGATGGTCTTGTGGCCGTCCTTGACCGCACGCGTGATGTCGCTGACCTGCGTGGAGGCGACGCGCTTCAGTTCTACGGCGAGTTGCTCGCGGGTCATCGACGCGCCTTTCCGTCAGCGGATGAGTGGCTCCCGTGATACGGGCCGATGCTTAACCGCCGGTTTGCGTCGGCTTCGGATCGAACGAGGGAAGGGCATCCGCGCGACATTCGGACCGAGGCGCTGGCCGCGAATGGTCTGCTTGCGATGGCTGCCAATTCGGAACTCCAGAAAGGCGCTCGACCGGACGACGGCGCAAGACGTCATCGAGCCTCGATTTTCAATGACTTCGGATCATCGCGCCTTTCTGCTCGATCCAGGCGCGAGTTCTTGGACTCATAAGACGATATTTATGAATTACTGATTTTCTCAGGCATTTCCTGGTAGAGAATCGATATCGGCAACTACTGTGGCGTGCAGGCGACAGACACAGGGCAAGCTTTGCATTAAGGGTGGCAGCATAACATCCGGGAGATTCGCGATGCGGTCCATTTTCGTTGCCTTGCCGCTCGTCGGCTTGGCGACAAGTGCCATGGCCGCCGATCTGCCGCGTCGAGAACCACTGCCGGTTTTCGCCACCGCGCCGCTCTTCTCATGGAGCGGCATGTATAGCGGAATTTTTGCCGGCTACGGAAGAATCGACAACAAGGCGTCCCCGGTCTGCACCGGCGCAGACGGCGTCGCGAACGGCTTGTTCTGCCCGGCCGTCGCCCACCAATCAGCTCGGGCGGAGGACTTCATTGCGGGCACCGAGATCGGATACAACTATCAGTTCGCACCCGGTTCGGGCATCGTCGTAGGCGTTGCGGGTGATTACCAGTTCACCCCGATCCGCTCGTTCGGCACCCAGACGGGCCTCGTGCCGCTCAACGGCTACGGCGACGTGGACGGCATCTATCACGCCGGCCAGCGTCTCGATTGGCTCGCCACGGCGCGCGGCAAGATCGGCTATGCCTTCGATCGTGTGCTCGTCTACGGGACCGGCGGTCTCGCCGTCGGCGACGTGCGGATCGACACGAATTTCGCCGTACCGGGTTTCGGCCTCTACGACGGACGCGGCGGCGAACGGCGCTTCGGCTATGTCGCAGGCGGCGGCGTCGAATACGCCATCAGCCCCCACCTGTCGCTCAAGAGCGAGGTGCTCTACTACGATCTCGGCGCCAAGACCGTCATCGGTTCCGACCTTTTGGGCTTCGGTGCGAGATTCGGCAGCCGCGTCGAGACCTCCGGCTTCCTCGGCCGCGCCGGCCTGAACTACCGCTTCGACGATGGCGGCATCCCGGTCATCGGGCCGGTTACCGATGTGATCGGTGCCCTCGTCAATCCGCAGCCCTACGTTCCACTCGCCGCACAGGTCTGGGATTTCGAGGTCGGCGCACGCTACTTCTACAATTCGGGCACGTTCCGTAAGACGCTCGGCGATCCCTTCACTCCGGGCCAGACCAATTCGCGCCTGACCTACAAGGATTTCCCCGCGCATACGGGCGAGTCCTTCGCCCGCCTCGAACACGTCCCGTCGGGTGTGTTCGTCAAGGGCTTCTACGGCTCTGGCTTCGTCACCTCCGGCGGCAAGCTGAACGACGAAGATTTCCCGCCGGGTCTGGTGCCCTACTCGAACACGCGGTCCAAGATTCGTACCGGTGACGTCGCGATGGCTGCGGCCGATGTCGGCTACAACCTGCTTCGCTGGGACAACTACAAGCTTGGTGCCTTCGTCGGCTATCAATATGTCGCAGAGCGCATCAACGGCTTCGGTTGTACCCAGGTCGCAGGGGGCGATGTCTGTGCCGGTGCCGGCATCTCGAACAGCATCAGCGGCCTGACGCAGGACGCGCACTGGAACGCCCTCCGCGTGGGTCTTTCCGGCGAGGCCCGCTACGATCGGTTCAAGCTGAGCCTCGAGGGCGCCTATCTTCCGGTGGTCAACATGTCGGCCTACGACCGGCACTGGCTGCGCCCCGACATCAACCCGCTGCCGGAACGGGCGAACGGCGATGGCTACTTCCTCGAAGGCAAGATCTCCTACGATCTCACCCAGAACATCAGCGTCGGCGTCGGCGGCCGCTACATGCGGATGACGGCGCGGGGATCGACGCAGTTCCCGTTCCCCGGCATTCCAGCCAGCCCCGAACGCTTTTCGACGAGCCGCTATGGCGCCTTCGCCGAGATGACCTACCACTTCACCGATCCGGATTTTGGATTGGACAGCCTGGTCAGGAAGTAGGGCCGACCCCTATCGACACGCCGCAGACCGCCCCGGGAAACCGGGGCGGTTTTCGTTTGGGGAAGCCGGGTCAGGTCCGCCAGGGATGCTCCGGCAGTTCGGTGTCGCCGATCGCGCTGGCACCGGCCAGTGCAACGGCGTCATCGTTCTCGACCGACGAGCCGCTGACGCCGATCGCGCCGGACATCTCGCCATCTGTATCGACGATCGGGATGCCGCCGGGGAAGGTGATCAATCCCTCGTTCGAAACCTCGATGCCGTAGAGCGGGCCGCCGGGCTGCGAAAGGCCGCCGATCGCCCCCGTCTTCATGCCGAAGAACACGGCGGTCTTGGCCTTCTTCTGCGCGATGTCGATCGAGCCGACCCAGGCTCCATCCATCCGGTAAAACGCCTTCAGGTTGCCGCCGGAATCGACCACGGCAATGCACATCTGCGTGCCGAGTTCGACCGCCTTCTTGCGCGCGGCTTCGATCGCCTTCTCGGCATGTTCGATGGTGACGTGCATAGGGGTTTTCTCCTTCCCTCTTCGACCGGGCGCGTTCGGACCCGGCGACCGAACCGACGGCCAAGTCGCATGTGGGGGTTCGGAACGCGCTCCGGATCAGACGCCAAGGTAGGGCGGTGATGCGCCCTTGGTATGACCCTGCCTCGTCCGGGCGCATTCGAGGCGCCGGCGAGGCGGCTCTCGGCTTCAATGCGGCGGGGCGGCCGGCCTCGGACTGCGCACCAGCCACGTCACCGAGGCATAGGCACCGATCCAAGAGCCGAGCGCGGCAAACAGCACGTAGAACGCATTCTCCGTGTATTTGATGACCGCGAAGGCCGAGAGCAGATACCAGATCGCGCTCCAATTCGCGGCGCGGATGCGATGGCGTGCGGTCACGGCCGCATTGAAGAAGACATAGGCCGCATCGGTTACGCCCGTGGCGAGCAGCACGCCGAGCGCGACGAGGGGATCGATCGACAGCCAGTTCATGAGCACTCCTCGCAACCCGAAACACGATCCGGGATCGGCCGAACGGCCACGGACGGATTCTTAATCGCGCTTGCGTATCGATCGCAGGGTTGTCGCGCGAGCCGGCCTGCTTGCGCCGTTTTTTGCGCGTCAAGCGAATGCCGTGGACACGGATGCCCCTGCTGCTCGACCGGTCGTGACGAGGTCGCGAGACGCGCTGCCGCAAATCGGCCCTCGCACGCGCGCCCGATTGCAGCGCCTGCTGATCGTCTATGCGATCATCGTCTGTCTCGCGATTCTGCTGCAGGTGGCGGCCGACGCGCGCGTGCAGGCTTTCGGGCTCGGTCTTGCGTTCCCCGGAGCCGGCTTCCTTCGCTGGATCGGCGCCGACGGCAGCCAGTCCGGCCTGGCGCTGCTGCTTGTGCTGGGTGCAGCCGGCTCCTTTGCGCTCGCCCTCATCGTCTGGTTCGGGACGGGCAATATCCTGCTGCCGCCTGCCGTCTGGCTCGCGAGCGCCTTTGCCGCGGCCGGCGCCGGTGCGTGGCTCGGCGCCGATGGGTCAGGAGCGGGCCAATCCCTCCTGGCGATTGGCATTCTGGTGTTTCTCGCCCTTGCCATCCTCGCGGCGCTGCTGGCCCTCAGCCGCCTCCCCGAACGATCGCCGCAGGATCTCGTGGCGGTGGCCGAGCCGGAGGCGATGCGCGCGAACGTGCTTCCCGCCGATCGGCCTCCCGAACTCGATGTCGACACGCTCGGCTTGCTCAGCCTCCTCCTCGACCGTGCACAGCAGCCGGTCGACGCGTTCAACGGCTTCGAATGGCGCGACCAGTTCCAGACCGCGGCGATCCGCTACCAGCTGAACTTTCTGTCCTACGCGCTGTCGATGGTGCAGGCGAACCACCTGCCGGCGAGCGGCGACTACCTCGCGGCGGCACAGGGCAATCTGCTCGCCAAGCTCGGCGATCACCGGGTCTGGCGGTACTGGGCGCTGGAAAGCGCCTGGGGACGCTTGCGCCTGGCGAGCGATCCCGTGCCGGTCGACAACATCATGTATACCGGCTTTGCCGCCGCGCAGATCGTGTTCGCGCAGAATGCCGGAACGGGCGTCGGTGCGCTGCAGCTTCGTCATCCGCGTGGGGATCGTGAGCTTTATCCGATCGAGCGGCTCGTCGCGCTGTTGACGGCACAATACCGAACCGCGCCCTTCGGCCTGCTCGCCTGCGAGCCCAACTGGATCTATCCGCTCTGCAACGCGATCACGCTGGCCGCGATCAAAGGCCACGATGCGCGGAGCGGCCGGGCCGACTGGCCGGAGATCGCCCAACGATTCCGTAACGGGCTCGTCACCGAATTCACCACCCGAAAAGGCGACATCGTCCCGTTCCGGTCGAGCATCACGGGTATCGCCCCCCCCGCTTTGGGTGGGGCCGTGATGCAGGCCTTTCCCAGCTTCTTCCTCAACAGCCTCTACCCCGACCTCGCCGCGATGCAGTGGGAGCGCCTTCGGGCGACACTCGCCGGAAACCATCTGGCCCGCGCCTTCTGGCCGATCGATGTCGGCAATTACGGGTTCTCGCGGACGTCGAGCTATGCCGCGAGTGCCGCTGCCGCCGTCGAGATGGGCGATGGCGAGATCGCCGGGCAACTCCTGTCCGCGCTCGACACCGAATGCCCGGCCGTCACATCGGGAGGCGCCCGGCATCGTCTGCGCGCCTCGCTCTGGGCGCATGCTCTCGAGCTGACGGCTCGGGCAGGATGCTGGGATGGATTGCGCCGGCTCGTGACGGATCCTTCAGCCCTGACCACCGGTCCGCATCTGCGCGAGATCCGCCACCCCGATATCCTGATCGCCCGTGCTGTCGCCGCAGAGGGCAGGCTCGATGCGACGCTCTATCCGGGACGCATCGCGGGACCGGTCCGGGTCCGGCTCGGCGGCCTCGTGCCGGGCGGGGCCTACCATGCGCGCGGCGCGCAGGCCGCCTCGTTCCGCTCCGACGCGACCGGCTGCGCCGAACTCGGCATCGTTCTCGATGGCCGCACCGAAATGTCGGTGCTTCCGGCGGCGTGATGGGGAGGCGGCCATGATCTGCTGTACGTTGCTCGCCGGCCTTTTCGCTCTTGCCCTGGCGATGCTCGAGCCATGGCGAAGGAAGACGCAGAGCCCCCTCGCCTGGCGGCCAGGCTCCGAACCGACTGCTGCGCGACGTTTCAGCCTGACCGCGCGCTTGCGGAGTTTCGCCTACGCCTTTTCCGGATTCGGATACCTGATCCGCAACGAACACAACGCCCGCATCCATCTCGCGATCGCCGCCGTCGTCGTCCTGGCCGGCCTTTGGTTCCGCATAAGTCTCGCAGACCGTGTGAAAATCGCCGTTGGCGAGTTGTGGCCCGCTGATGATGGGCGTCGGGCGTTGGTTTTTCGGGCTGACGGCTTTCCGCCGTCTCCTGGAGCGAGGAATGGGCGATCATTCGTCTGTGCGGAAGCCCGCGGGCACACCAACCATCAGCCGCTGGCGGCGGCGATCAGACCCGGCACGCCAGCCACGGTGATGGCTCTTCGGATGTTGTAGGCGAGCGCCGTCAGGCTGAACTCGGCCTGGACGTTGGCGAGCCCGCGCATGAGGAAGGCCCCTTGGTTCATCCACTGCTTGATGGTGCCGAATGGGTGTTCGACGCTCTCGCGCCGCCGATCGAGAAGATCGGGACGAGCCGCCAGCCGCTTGGCCATGCGGTCGAGGACCGCCTCGTTCTCCAGGCGTGAGACGCGGCGGAAGCTCTTGGTGCAGCGTGGCTTCAGAGCGCACGCCTTGCAGGCATCCTGGTTGGTGTAGAAGATCCTGACGTTGTCCCGTGACCGGCCGTAATGGTGCGGTGAGAGGATCGCTCCGCCCGGGCAGGTGAAGACGTCCCGGTCGGCTTCAAAGCGGAACGCCTCCTTGGCGAAGAAGCCCTCGCGCACGGCCGGCCCGCGGATCGGCTTGGGCACATAGGCGGTGATTCCGGCCTTCTCGCAGGCCTCGATGTCCTCGATCTTGAAGTAGCCGCGATCGGCCACTGCCTCGATCGTCTCGACGCCCAGCGCCTCCATGGCGGCCGTCGCGGTCGCGGCCAGCAGCCCCATGTCGAGAACCTGGTTGCTCACCGCCTGCTCGGCGATCAGCTTGTGCTTCACATCCACGGCGAGCTGGACGTTGTAGCCCACCCCCACCTTGGTCATCGGCGCCATCGCCCGGCTGTCGGGATCGGTCAGCGAGATCTGATCCTCACCGGTACGCTCCAGCTCGGCCAGGAGCGCCTTGTGCCGGTCCCGCTTGCCCTGGATCGCCGCGATCTTCTCGGCCAGCTTGCTCTCGCCCCGGCCGGGACCGCTGCCCGATGCGCCGTCCTCGTCGGCATCGCCTTCGTCGAGCCGCCTCATGTAGGTGGCGAGCTTCTCGTCGGCTTCCTGGATGAACTTCGCCAGCGAGGCGTGGGTGAAGTTGCGGTCCTTGTTGTTGACCGCCTTGATGCGCGTGCCGTCCACCGCCAGAAGCTCGCGGCCGAACAGATCGAGCTGGCGGCACAGCACCACGAACTCGCGGAACACCTGCCGGAAGGCGGCGCGGTTGTCGCGTCGGAAATCGGCGATCGTCTTGAAGTCCGGCTTCAGGTGCCGCAGCAGCCAGATTACCTCGATGTTGCGGTGGGTCTCGGCCTCAAGGCGCCGGCTCGACCGAACCCGGTTCAGGTAGCCATAAATGTACAGCTTGAGCAGGTCGGCCGGATCGTAGCCCGGGCGACCCGTCGCCTTCGCGCTCACGCGGGCGAACCCGGCAACCTGAAGGTCAAACTGGTCGACGAAGGCTTCGATAAAGCGGACCGGGTTGTCCGGCCCGACATAGTCGTCCACTGCCTCCGGCAGGAGCAGAAGCTGCGAGCGGTCCAGGCCGGAAAGATGCGCCATGGCGCAATCTATCAGGCCGCCTCACAGTCAGGAATCCTCAGCCGACTTTCCACACAGTCTGCTCGACGACTGGCGCTGGATCATGGCCGCGATCGCCCTCGTTCTTGCGGCCGAGGCGATGAACACGGCGGTCGAGCAGGTCTGCGATGCCATCAGCACGGACTACAATCCGCGCCTCGGCCGCGCGAAGGACCTCGCCTCCTGCACGGTCCTCCTGGCCTCGTTGGGTGCCACCGCAATCGGAGCCGCGACTTTCCTTCCCTATCTCAGCATAGGTTCATCTTGGGAGGCGTATGGCCCCGGTGTGCTTTGCGGGATCGCGCGATAGCAGGATTGAAACGGAACACGGCTGCCGGCGCGAACGGGCTTCGAGGTTCCGTTTCGATGCCCAACACCCCACATGGTGCCCGGTATCGGCCAGCGTCACCGCCTGTCGGAGCATTTGAGTATTCGATGGCTATTGTGCAGTGCACAAAATCGGAGCATGATACCGTTTCGCACGATGGGATCGGTCGTTGCATCGACCGGCGCATCCTGCGCAGACCCTGCCACGCAGGAGGGTAAAACGGTGGAAAGCGTGGGCGTTAACCGATTCGGCACGCCCCGGAGCGACGATGATGCGACCGGGAGGGACGGGTTCGCGCTTCGGCATGCCTCATGCCTTGGCATGGGCACCGATCCGCAAAATCCAGAGCCGAAACGGTCGAACCTCGCTGCGCCGCAATGTCGCCGGGTCCGTCCGGAATGATGAGTCGATCGTTTAACGCGGATTCGCAATTCGCGCTGAAGTGATAAGGAGATGTTGAAATGCCTGTCTCGCAGGCCCGTGTGCCGACATCGGAGGCGAGCCGCTATCTCAAGCAGCTCTGCCGGCATTGGAGTCACAAGTTCCCGGTCGAGCAGAGCGCCGATCACGGCATGGTGCCGTTCGGCGAAGATCGCGTCTGCACCTTCGAGGCGAATGACG
Organism: Methylobacterium sp.; assembly: GCA_044227265.1. Taxonomy (GTDB): domain Bacteria; phylum Pseudomonadota; class Alphaproteobacteria; order Rhizobiales; family Beijerinckiaceae; genus Methylobacterium. The sequence goes on along the minus strand of JBGAFL010000076.1, from coordinate 11,431 downwards.
ACGCCCTCGTGATGAAGGTAGCGACGCCGGATGCCGCCGCGCTGACCCGGCTCGAGAACGTCGTGGCGGACCATCTGCTGCGCTTCGCCTTCCGCGAAAATCTCGGCGATATCACCTGGTCGCGCGCGGCTTGATCCGCGCCGCCTCCGCCCGATCTTAAGCACTTGCTCGGGCTGGGAGGACTCGACATGACCGCGTCTCTGCGCGGCGGAGTATCCGCTGTGCCGTCCTTCGACGAGCGCCTGGAACGCCTGGCCGAGGTCGCGGTCCGGGTCGGTCTGGGTCTGCAGCCCGGACAGGAATTGATCGTTACCGCGCCGCTCGAAGCGGTCGCGCTGGCGCGAGCGATCACGCGGCAGGCCTACAAGGCGGGCGCCAGTCTGGTGACCACGCTCTACGCGGACGATGCGGCGACGCTCGCCCGTTTCGCCTATGCTCCGAACGAGGCTTTCGACACGGCTGCCGGCTGGCTGTTTTCCGGCATGGCCGAGGCCTTTCGCAATGGCGCGGCCCGGCTCGCGATTTCGGGCGATGATCCCTCGCTGCTGACCGGCCAGAATCCCGACAAGGTCGCCCGGGCCAATCGCGCCCGCTCGAAGGCTTATCTTCCGGCGCTCGAACTGATCGCGGGCTTTGCCACCAATTGGACGATCGTCTCGGCCGCAACCTTGGCCTGGGCACGGACCGTGTTTCCCGATCTTCCCGAGGAACAGGCCAAGGATCGGCTCTGGGATGCGATCTTCGCCGCCTCCCGCATCGACGGCCCCGATCCGATCGCGGCCTGGGAGGCCCATAACCGCAACCTGAGCGACCGGACGGCCTGGCTCAACGGCCATCGCTTCTCCGCCCTGCATTTCCGGGGGCCGGGAACCGATCTGACGGTCGGGCTCGCCGACGAGCACGAATGGTGCGGCGGCGCCACGATCGCCAAGAACGGCATTCCCTGCAACGCCAACATCCCGACCGAGGAAGTGTTCACGACGCCCCATCGCGCGCGGGTCGAAGGGCATGTCACGAGCACTAAGCCCCTCTCCTATCAGGGCACGCTCATCGACGGGATCCGCGTGACCTTCTCCGAGGGACGGATCGTCGAGGCCGACGCCCGCACCGGCGTCGATGTGCTCAAGCGTGTCCTCGAGACCGACGAGGGCGCGGCACGGCTCGGCGAGGTCGCCCTGGTGCCGGCCTCCTCGGCGATCTCGGCCTCCGGTCTCCTGTTCTACAACACGCTGTACGACGAGAACGCCGCGAGCCACATCGCGCTCGGCCAAGCCTATTCGAAATGTTTTCGCAATGGCGGCGAGGGTCTCGACGAAGTGGCGCTCGCCGCGCGCGGCGCCAATCGCAGCCTCATCCATATCGACTGGATGATCGGCTCGCCGCAGATCGACGTCGATGGACTCTCAGCCGAGGGTGGCTCCGTGCCGGTGATGCGCGCCGGCGAATGGGTCGATTGAGCCCGCGGGCGGGAAATCTCAAACCTGATATTCCACCCTCGCCCTCATCCGAGGCCCGCTGTGCGGGTACCTCAGGATGAGGGGGTGGGTTGGGTCGTCCGGTCCGGTATCGCCGCTATGCTGGCGGCCGCTTTCGGCAGCATGTTCGGGCGCCAGCGGCGGTGCATCCAGAGCCATTGGCCGGGATTCTCGCGCACCCAGCCCTCGACCACGCGTGTCATCGCCTGCATCGCGCCCTGAACCTCGATCCGGCCTTGCGCATCGCGCGGCAGGTCGAGCGGCGGGGTGAGTTCGAGGAAGAAGCGGCCGTTGGCTTTTCGCACGACACGCGCGCCATGGACCGGGCATTCGTGATGGCGGGCGAGCTTGGCAAGCAGAGGGTTGGCGAGGCAGGGCTGCCCGAAGAACTCCACCACGACGCCGCGCGTAAAATGCTGGTCGATCAGTTGCCCGAGATGGCCGCCGCGCTCGACCACGCCGTCGAGCGCGAAGACGGCACCGGGCGCCGAGGCGGCAAGCCCGCCCATGGTCTTGCGCCGGACTTCCTGGACGAGCCGCGCCGCAGCCGGATTGTTCGGCGGCCGGAACACCGCCGTGGTCTCGAGATCGAAAGTCTGCGCGCAGATCGCCGGCAATTCCCAATTGGCGAGATGGGCGGAGAAGATCAGGCCGGGCTTGCCGTCGTCACGAATCGCCAGGAACTGGTCGATCCCCTTGACTTGGATTCGCTGGGTCTCGGGTCCGTCGGGGTCGAAATCGAAGATCGTGTCGAGATGGGCATATTCGGCGCCGGTGCGGCCGAGATTGTCCCAGGCCTCACGCGCCAAAGCCTGGATCTCCGCCTCGCTGCGCTCGGGAAAGGCCGCGTGGAGATTGGCGGTGGCGATCCGATGGGAGGGCAGCAGCGGGCCGATTGTCCGCGCGATCCAGGCACCGGCATTGCTCGCCCGTTCCGTGCCGAGCGCACGCGCCAGCCAGAAGAGCGCGCGGATCAGCGGGATCGTGGCGAGCCCCGCCATACGGGGCAGATGGCGCCTCAGGATCAGCGCGAGGCGCAGCACGGTGTTCTCATGCGTTGTGAATGGTCGGTGGCGAGAGCCGGCGCCTGACACGAATGCCGCATCGGCGCAAGCATGTGTTGGGAAGGGTGGTGCAAGCCCAGCACATTTCCCGCTGAGGCCAAGATCTGCCGGTAGCAATGCCGACGCCAAGCACCACCGCTCACTGATCCATACGCTCGGCGATGTAGCGCCCCAGGGCACTCGCGGCGTTCAGCATGTGGGCGCGCATGCGCCGGGCCGCCGTCTCGCCGTCGCCTTCCGCCATCGCGGCGAGAATCTCGCCGTGCTCCGCACGCGAGGAGCGGATGCGGGCACCATGACGCAACTGCGTCCGGCGGAAAGCCGAGAGCCGCGAGCGGATTGCGAGCGCCTGCTCGGCCATGAAGCCGTTATGCGTGGCGCGGTAGAGCGCTTCGTGGAATTCGCGGTTGAAATTGTCGTAGGCGTCAAAATCTCCCCGCTCGACCATCGCGGCCGAGGATTCGTGCAACTCGATCAACCGGCTGCGCTCGAGCAGCGTCACCCGATAGGTGGCGAGCCGCGTGCACATCGCCTCGATCTCGGCGGTGGTCTCGAACATTTCGGTGATCCGCTCGGAGGTCATCCGCGTGACCACCGCCCCTTTTCGCGGTCTCAATTCGACGAGGCCGTTGAAGGCGAGCTGGCGCAAAGCCTCGCGCACCGGGGTTCGCGAGGCACCGAAACGCTCCGCCAAATTCTGTTCGTCGAGGGCCGTGCCGGCGGGAAGGCTGCCGCTCGCGATCGCATCGGTGAGCGCGTTGCGCACTCGGTCGGACAGCAGCCCGCGATCTTCGACCAGTTCCGAATCCATCGTCCTCGTCCGTTGCTTCGCCTCGAACCATGTCGGCATCGCCTGTTCGAAACAAAAGAATTTCTCGAACCAGAGCGACCGATTTCGTGGTCCGGCTTCTGCTTGAGATGTGAATTCGCCCCCGATCCCGTGAGGATCGGGGGCGAATCTCGGCAAGCGTGTCTGCTCTCGCCGGCTAGCCGACCAGTGCCCGCACAGCGAGGAACAGGATCGACGGGCCGACGAGGCAGCCGATACCGGTATGGAAGGTCGCGGTGAGCGCGCCGTAGGGCACGAGCCGCGGATCCGTCGCGGCAAGGCCGCCGGCGACGCCGCTCACCGTGCCCATCAGGCCGCCATAGGCCATGGCCGAGCGCGGGTTGTTGAGGCCGATCAGCTTGGCGACGAGCGGGGTGCCGACCATCACCATCACCGCCTTGGTGACGCCCGTGGCGATCGAGAGCGCCATCACGGTCGAATCCGCGCCAATCGCCGCGCCCGTGACTGGTCCGACGATGTAGGTGATGGCGCCTGCGCCGATCGTGGTGATCGAGACCGCGTCGTGATAGCCGAAAGCCATCGCCGTCAGCGCGCCGACCACGAAAGGCACGATCGTGCCAAGGCCCAGAGCCAGCACACCGAGCAGTCCGGCGCGCTTGGCTTCGCTGACATCGACCTCGAAGGCCGTGGCGACGATCGCGAAATCGCGCAGCATGGCCCCGCCCATCAGTCCGATTCCGGCAAGCGCCGGAATGTCGGCGACGCCCTTCTTGCCGCCCGTATAGAGGCCCGCGAGATAGGCCAGGAACAGGCCGAGCACGATGGCGATGGCCGAACCGTGCACACGCCCGGCGAAGACTTTCTTGGCGAAAAAATTCGAGAACAGGATGAGCGCGCCGACGACCGCGAAGGCCGCTACCAGGCTCTGCTCGACGAAAACGTGTTCAATGCCGTGCCAAATCGATTCCATGGCGCTTACCCCCTCGTTCCAGCAGGAACCGCACCGGCATGCTCCGGTGTCGGCTTCGGCGCATCTGGCGCCACTTCGGCCTCGCCGCCGATCACATGGCCGGCGTGCTCGGCCTCCTCGCTCCAGCGGTCGTCCTGTTCGGTGCGGCCGAACCGGCTGAGCAGGGCGACGCAGGCGAAGCAGAGAACGAGAGAACCGAGCGCAGCGATGATGACGATCGGGCCGCCGCTCGCCGCCGCGACCACGTTCTGCTGGGCGGCCATGGCCACGACGATCGGGATGTAGAGGCCGGCCCAGAATTCGACGCCGAACAGGACGCCCTTGCTGAGGCGCCCATGCTTCTTCAGCCAGACGCGGGCCGCGATGAGCAGGATCATCGCGATGCCGACGCCGCCGACATTCGCCTTCACGTGAAGAAGGCCGCCGAGAAGATCGCCGATATACGCGCCGATCAGCGTACAGGCGGCCAGAAGTGCGACACCGAGGATGATCATGGCCGCGCCTCCCCGGACAGGCGACCGCATGGGGCGGCATCAGGTGGCATCAGGGTGGTTGGGTATACGCAGTCCATGTCGTCTCCTCCTTCGGAATTCCCGATTCGTATTATGATGCATTTTGTATACAGATGATTGACAAGACCGCAAGAGCATGTACAAGAATCATGCAACGAAGCGGCACGAAATTTCCAAGACGCGGAATCCGAGGGGTTCCGTATACACAGCGCGCCTGGAGGGATCGCATGACGGACTGGCGAAGGGAGCGGACGACCCGGGATTCGCGGATCACGGCCGGTCGAGCGCATGCGAGCGGCAAGATCGTGCCGGCCGGCGCCGTCGTCGATCTGCTGCAGGGGGTGCTCAGGCCCGGTGACAGGGTCTGTCTCGAAGGCGACAACCAGAAACAGGCCGACTGCCTCGCCCGCGGCCTCAGCGCCTGCGATCCGAGCGTGATTCACGACCTGCACATGGTGCAGTCAGGCATCGTGCTGCCCGAGCATCTCGACGTGTTCGAGCAGGGAATCGCGAAGAAACTCGACTATTCGTATTCCGGGCCGCAGGGCGGGCGCATCGCCAGGATGCTCTACGGCGGCCAGATCGAGCTCGGCGCGGTCCACACCTACCTCGAGCTCTTCGCCCGCTACTTCGTGGATCTGACGCCCAACGTCGCGCTGATCGCCGGCGTTTCGGCTGATCGCGACGGCAATCTGTATACCGGGCCGAACACCGAGGACACGCCGACGGTGGTCGAGGCGACCGCCTTCAAGAACGGCGTCGTGATCGCGCAGGTCAACGAGATCGTCGACACGGTGCCGCGCGTCGACATCCCGGGCGACCGCATCGACTTCGTGGTCGAGGCCGACAAGCCGTTCTATGTCGAGCCGCTCTTCACCCGCGATCCGGCCGCGATGACCGAGACGCAGATCCTGATCGCGATGATGGCGATCAAGGGCATCTATGCCGAATACGGCATCCGCCGCCTGAACCACGGCATCGGCTTCGGTACGGCCGCGATCGAGCTCCTGCTGCCGACCTATGGCGAGCGGCTCGGCCTGAAGGGCAAGATCGCGACCAACTGGGCGCTGAACCCGCATCCGACACTGATCCCGGCCATCGAATCGGGCTGGGTCAAACAGGTGCATTGCTTCGGCTCGGAAGTCGGCATGGACCGCTACATCCGCGAGCGGCCGGACGTGTTCTTCACCGGGTCGGATGGCTCACTGCGCTCGAACCGCGCCTTCTGCCAGACCGCCGGCCTCTATGCTTGCGACATGTTCATCGGCGCGACGCTCCAGATCGATCTGCAGGGCCATTCCTCGACCGTGACGCAATCCCGCGTTGCCGGCTTCGGCGGCGCGCCGAACATGGGCTCGGACCCGCATGGCCGCCGCCATCCCTCTGACGCCTGGATGAAGGCGGGCCGAGAGGCAGAGGTCATCGGCAACCCCGCTTTGATGCGCGGGCGAAAACTCGTGGTGCAGCTCGTCGAGACGTTTGGCGACAAGCTTGTGCCGACCTTCGTCGAGCAGCTCGATGCCCTTGAACTCGCGAAAAAGATCGGCCTCGAACTCGCTCCGGTGATGATCTACGGCGACGACGTCACCCACATCGTCACCGAGGAAGGCATCGCCAACCTGCTGCTCTGTCGTTCGGCCGACGAGCGCGAGCAGGCGATCCGGGGTGTGGCCGGCTACACCGAGGTCGGCCGTGGCCGCGACAGGAAGAAAGTCGAGGAGTTGCGCTCCCGCGGGATCATCCGCCGGCCCGAGGATCTCGGCATCGAACCGCTCGATGCCGACCGCTCCCTGCTCGCGGCCAAGTCGATCAAGGATCTCGTGCGCTGGTCGGGCGGTCTCTACGAGCCGCCGGCCCGCTTCCGGAACTGGTGAGCCATGACGTCCTGCCCGTCATTGCGAGGACCGATCAGCCATTGCCTACGACAATCCCACCCAACCACCTCATCCTGAGGTGCCTGCGAAAGCAGGCCTCGAAGGAGCCCTCCAGAGGCCTCGGCGCGATCTGGACACCTGCTTCGAGGCCTCCGCTTCGCTTCAGCACCTCAGGATGAGGTGATCGGGTTGGATTGTTGAACCACGAAACGCCCGAATGGAGCCGTAGCCCATGGAAACGCTGAATTTCCACCACAAGACCAAAAAGCCTCTCTCGGGATCCAAAGCGCAGGCCATCACGGGCGTCGTCGCCTCCGGCAATCTCGAGATCCTGCTGGAGCGCGCGCTGCCTCCCGATGCCTGCGAGGTGGCGATCGAGACCGCGATCAACGGCTATGCCGATGTCTGGGAAGCCGTGGTCGCCGATTTCGTCGCGCGTGCCCAGCCCGGCGGCCTGCGCATCAGCATCAATGACGGCGGCGCACGCCCCGACACCGTCTCACTGCGCCTGCTCCAGGGCGCTCGCCTGATGGAGGCGTGACATGTCCCTTCCCGATCCCGATGCCGTGAGCTGGTACGAAGCCTCCGCGCGAAAGCGCGTCGAAGCCCTGCTCGACGCGGGCAGTTTCGAGGAATTCATCGGCCCGTCCGAGCGAAAGATGAGCCCGCATCTGCCGCTCTTCGCGCTGCCGCGCGCCTTCGACGACGGCATCATCGTCGGCAAGGGCACACTCGACGGAATGCCGGTGCTGGCTGCCGCACAGGAAGGCCGCTTCATGGGCGGGGCCTTCGGCGAGATCCACGGGGCGAAGCTCGTCGGTCTGCTCCGTGCCGCGCTGAGCGTGAAGCCGGCTGCGCTGCTTATCCTGTTCGATACCGGCGGTGTTCGGCTCCAGGAAGCCAATGCCGGTGAGACCGCGATCGCCGAGACGATGCGCGCCATCACCGATCTGCGTGCGGCCGGCATCCCGGTGATCGGGCTGATCGGCGGTCGGGCCGGCTGCTATGGCGGCGGCGGGTTGATCGCCGGTACCTGCAGCCGCCTCGCTGTCTCCGAGAGCGGACGCATCTCGGTCTCCGGCCCCGAAGTCATCGAGACCAACAAGGGCGCGGAAGAATTCGATTCGCGCGATCGAGCCTTGGTCTGGCGTACCATGGGTGGCAAGCATCGCCGGCTGACCGGCGGGGCCGATGCCTATGTCGAGGATTCGGTTACCGCCTTCCGGGCCGCAGCGCTCGACCTGATTAGCCAGGCACCCGAATTCGACCTCGCGACCCTGGAGGCCGAGCAGGCGCGTCTGGAGGCGCGCATCGCTCGGTTCGGCGATTGCCGGGACGCGACCGAGATCTGGGCGCGACTCGGCATCAACGATCCCGACGCAGTGCCGGCCATGGAGGATGCTGCCTTCATCAAGACCGCGGCCCAGGTGACGGAGGCTTCCCATGACGCTCGCTGAGATTCTCGCCTCGCTGTTCCCGCAGGGCCACGACGTCGTGACCGAGCAGGGTCTCGTCAGTGGCCAGGGCCGCGTCAACGGACAGCCGCTCCATGTCGTCGGCATCGACGGCGATACGGCGCTTGGGGTCGAGGGCGCGCTGGCGCTCTCCGCCAAGGTGCTCGCGGCGATACGGGCCGGCGACAGGACTCCGATACTGGTCGCGATCGATTCCGACAGCCAGCGCATGAGCCGGCGCGACGAACTCTTGGGCCTCTATGAGTGCCTCTCCCATCTCGCCAAGACCCTGCTGCTGGCCGACCGGCTCGGGCATCCGACCATCGGCCTGATCTATGGTCACTCGGCGGCCGGCGCCTTCATCGCCACCGCGCTCGCGACGCGCGTGCTCGCGGCTCTGCCGGGCGCCAATCCGAGCGTGATGGATTTGCCCTCGGTCGCTCGCGTCACCAAGCTTCCGCTCGAGACGCTGGAATCCATGGCGAAATCGACGCCGGTCTTCGCGCCCGGCCTCGACAACATGGTCGCGACCGGCGCCGTTCATGTCGTGCTCGATCCCAAGAAGCCGCTCGGCCCGCAGATCTCGGCCCTGATCGCCGATCGGCCGGATAGCGACACGCGCGACCGGCTCGGAGCGGAGCGTGGCGGACGGCCCGTGGCGCAGGCCATCGCGAACCGCGTCATGGAGCAGGCCCGTGGTGCCTGACGGCTTGAAACGGCACGATCTCGTCCGGATCGAGCCTGCCAAATGGGCAGAGATTCTGGGCGAGCGCCTCGATCTGACCGGCGTGCCGCATCTTCCCGACTGGGCAGCGCATGGCCGGCCGCTGATCGTGCGCCGTTACGGGCCTGGGGAGCCACGGAGCCTCGTGCCGCTCGGTCTGCCGCTGCCGCCCGCCGACGGCAAGCGCCGGATCGGCTTTGCCATTCCGGCCGGTATCCTGAACCCGTTCACGGCGCCGGTCCTCAGTGAAGCCCGAGCGGCTGCGCCTGTGGCATGGGGCCCGACACTCGATGCGCTGCTCACACTCGGTGCACGGCACGGACTCGTGCCGCGACCGTTCGGCGGATTGCTCTGGCAGGCGGTGACCGGGCTCGACTACCTGACGGCCTCTTCCGATCTCGATCTGCTCTGGCCACTCCCGGCAGCCGCACTGCCGCCGGGATTTCTCGACGACCTCGCCAGGATCGCCGCTGACGCCCCGATGCGCCTCGACGGCGAAGTCATCCTGCCCGGCAGCGTCGGCATCCAGTGGCGCGAATTGCACGAGGCCGGGCAAACCACCGAAATCCTCGCCAAATCCATCGATCGCTTGGAGATGCGCACGGTGCCCGCTCTGTTCGCGAGCGTTGCCGCATGAGCGCCGCCCTCGCCTTCTCGATCTCGACCGCGCCCTGCCATGCGGAGGAGATCGCGCGCCATGCCGTCGAGGCGCTGCGCGCCGAGCTACGGACCTATCCCAAGCCCGGCCTCGTCAGCCATGTCGATTCCGGCAGCCACGACGACATGGATGCCTCGACTTTCGAGGCGAGCGCGGCTGCGCTCGAACCCTATTTCGTAAAGCTCGCACAGGCTGGTGCCGAACAGCGTCGCATGGAGTCCCTGCGCCGGATCGGCCTCGATGCCGAGGTCGCGATGCGGGCGGCGACCGGCGGCGTGAACACCCATCGCGGCGCGATCTTCGGCCTCGGCCTCCTGGTCTCGGCTGCGGGGGCGCTCGGTGCGTTCAACACACGTATCGCGCCCGGTGGGCTCGGCGCCCATATCCGCGCGCGCCATGCGCAGGGTATCCTTGGCGGTCCCGTCCTGCTGCATGCGCCGGGAGCGCGGGCACGGCGCCGACATGGCGTCGGCGGCGCACCGGCCGAGGCGGCTGCGGGCTTTCCGAGACTCTATCGCGTCGGGTTGCCGGCTCTGCGCCGTGGCCGCGCCTACCGCCCTGGCGATGAGGAGGCGGCGCGCGTCGAGGCGTGCTTCGCCCTGATCGCCGAGCTCGAAGACACAAATCTGCTCCATCGTGGCGGCGAATCCGGCTACCGTTTCGCCCGGGAAGCGGCTGCTTCCTTCATTGCGGAAGGCGGCGTCAGCCGCGCGCATTGGAGCGCCGAAGCCGTGCGAATCCATCAGGCCTTCGTCGAAAAGCGACTCAGCCCCGGCGGCGCTGCCGATCTCTTGGCGATGACCCTGTTCGTCGATGCGATCGAGGCGGCGGATCCGTGACTCTTGCACTTCTCCTGTCCGGCCAGGGCGGCCAGCATCCGGGCATGTTCAATCTCACGGCGGATCGCCCCGAAGCGCAGGAGGTGTTCGCGGCGGCCAGGCCGCTTCTCGACGGCATCGATCCACGCGACCTCGCCAAGGCCGGCGGCAGCAGGCTGCACGAGAACAGGTCCGGGCAGATTCTCTGCTGCGTTGCCGCGCTTGCCGGATGGACCCTCGTCAAGGCAGCGGTTCCGAACCGGGTGATCGTAGCCGGCTACAGCATCGGGGATCTCGCGGCTTGGGGCGTTGCCGGACGATTCGCACCGGAGGCCGTTCTGCGGCTCGCCGCGACGCGCGCGGAAGCGATGAATGCAGCGTCTGGGGAAGGGTTCGGCCTTGCCGGCATTCGCGGCCTTCCCCTCGATCGGATCGAGCCGATGGCCGGTCGCCATGGCGGATTTCTCGCGATCCGCAATGCGCCCGACAGCGTCGTCATCGGCGGCAAACGGGAGGCGCTCGAAGCGCTTTGCCTGGAGGCTGCCGCCGCAGGCGCGCAGCGCGCGGTCGTGCTTTCCGTGCACACCCCTTCGCACACGCCGCTTCTCGAAGCCGCAACCGATCGATTTCGCTCCGCGCTCGCGCAGGAGGAGTTGCAAAGGCCGCCTGCCGGCGCCCCGCGTCTCGTCAGCGGTCTCGACGGAGCGGTGGTGTTCGATGCGAAAGCCGGGCTCGAGAAGCTCGCGCTCCAGATCTCGCGGACCATCGATTGGGCGGCCTGCCTGACGGCCTGCGGCGAATACGGCGCGGATCATATCCTGGAACTCGGACCCTGCCACGCCCTCGCGACGATGGCCCGCAACGCTTTGCCGGAGGCGCGCATCCACGCGCTCGACGATTTCCGCTCGGCGGACGGCGTTCTCGAATGGGTTCGAGGCGGCCGAGCGAATTGACCTTCCGGTCCGGTTCGAAGCGGCCGCCTCAGCGCACGAGCGCGAAGGCGAAATCCGGGACGGTTGGGGGGCGGATCATGATCGGGCTTTGCTGGCCCCCGGTCAGCGTCTTGACCCGGTCGCGGACATAGGCGTCGAG